>JBGTGP010000023.1:0-76440 GCA_041746735.1 Saprospiraceae bacterium | reverse complement strand
TCCTGCATGTGCCGGCGATAAGACCTGGACGTTTACGTACACCGCATGTGATGGTACTACCTTTGACTGGGTCTATACCTACACCATCAATCCACCTACCGTAAGTCTTCCACCTGGTGGTTCTTCTACAGTGGATTGCATTGCAGATGCCATAGAGCCGACACCTCCTGTCGTCATGGATAATTGCAACCGACCCATAACTCCATCTGCTGGTGTACCGAGTATCGATCCTTCATGTGCTGGCGATAAAACCTGGACCTTTACCTATACGGCCTGTGATGGAGCCACGTATGACTGGGTGTATACCTATACCGTCAATGCGCCAACCATCACGTTACCTGCACCTGGTGCTTCTACAGTGGATTGCATAGGTGATGCAGTTGCTCCAACCCCACCTCCAGTTGTAGATAACTGTGGTAATATGGTGACCGCATCCGCTGGCGTACCTGGCCCTGATCCGATCTGCGACGGTGATAAGACCTGGACGTTTACTTATACAACTTGCGACGGACAAACATACGACTGGATATACACCTATACGATCAATGCCCCTACAGTGACATTCCCTCCACCAGGATCCGGAAATGTAGATTGTGTGGCTGAGGCTATAGCTCCTACTCCTCCGGTAGTCACTGATAACTGCGGTGATCCTCTATCACCATCAGCTGGTGTACCTGGCACTGATCCACCTTGTGGTGGCACAAAGACCTGGACGTTTACGTACACGACCTGTGACGGAGGTACGCATGATTGGATTTTTACCTATACGATTAACATCCCTACTTTCTCAGTTCCGCCAGGGGGTTCTTCTACAGTGGACTGTGTAGCCGATGCAGTTGCGCCTGCTCCTCCGGTTGTGACGGATAACTGTGGCAATACGATCACACCTACTCCGGGTGTTCCTGGAGCCGATCCGAACTGCGGAGGAACCAAGACCTGGACCTTCACCTACATTGGTTGTGATGCTACTGCGTTTGACTGGGTGTATACCTATACCATATCTGTTCCCACGATCATGGTACCTGCTCCGGGGTCTTCTACGGTGGCTTGTGTAGGCGATGCTGTAGCCCCTGTCCCACCTGTTGTGACGGACAATTGTGGCACCACTGTATCACCTTCTGCCGGAGTGCCCAGTGCAGATCCGGTATGCGATGGTATTAAAACCTGGACCTTTACCTATACCGCCTGTGATGGCACCCCATTTGACTGGGTATATACGTATACCATTACGGCACCCACCATCAACCTGCCTCCTGACGATGGCACTACGGTGGCCTGTATCGGAGATGCTCAAGTCGAACCTGTTCCACCAACCGTCATGAACTCCTGTGGTGACCCTGTCATTCCTACAGGACCTGCAGTTAGTGCAGATCCGATATGTGATGGCATTAAAACCTATACCTGGACCTACACGGATTGTGCTGGTGGTACGACCGACTGGGTGTATACCTATACGATAAATGCCCCCACTATTAATCTTCCACCCAATGACGGTTCTACGGTAGACTGTGCTTCTGATGCCCAGGTCGAACCAGTACCACCGGTGGTCAATGATTCCTGTGGAGACCCTGTGATACCAACAGGTCCTTCCGTAAGTACAGATCCGGTATGTGCAGGCATCAAAACGTATACCTGGACCTACCTTGATTGCTCTGGCGGATCTGTAGACTGGACCTATACCTATACGGTTTTAGGGGATACAGGTCCAGTGTTCGACAATCCACCTGCAGACATGATAGTGTCCTGTGTGCAGGATCTACCACCGATGATATCATTGTCGTATACCAATACATGTAGCCCGGGAGGATCCGTGATAGGAACCGACTCTTCCATTGGAGGTACATGTCCTGCGATCATGACCCGTACCTGGACCGTGACGGATGCATGCGGAAATGAGGCTACTGTAATACAGACCTTTACGATCAATGATACGACCCTACCAACGGCATCCGATCCGGCACCTATTGATTTGGCTCTGTGTAATGCACCCATACCGGCTCCGGATATTGCAGTCGTCACAGATGCTGCGGATGATTGTGGTACAGTCGTCGTAGCCTTCCTCAACGATGCAACTAATCTGGTGGGTTGCACAGAGACCACAACGCGTACATATAGTGTAACGGATGCCTGCAACAACAGCATCGTTGTGACCCAGATCATCACCCGAACCGTTGACATGACTCCCCCTGTATTTACCAATCCTCCTTCAGATCTGATGGTGGATTGTATTGTTCAGGTACCCCCGATGACGGATCTGGATTATACAGACAATTGCAGTATGTCAGGGACAGTCGCCGGCACTGAAACAGGACCTTCAGGAGATCCGTTGACCATCATTCGGACCTGGACCATCACAGACGATTGTGGTAACGTAGCTACAGTCTCCCAGACGATCATTATTCTGGAAAGTTCAAATACAACGACACTCACAGAATCCTTCTGCACGGGTGATAGTTATATCTTGCCAGATGGCAGTACCACTATGGTCGGAGGTATGTATGGACCATACAGCTTTACCGGATCCAATGGCTGTGACTCTATGGTCGTAGTCGATCTGACAGAATTAAGTCCCGTAACTACAGATCTTATAGATCAATTCTGCGAGGGTGGTATATATGTATTACCGGATGGCAGCACCACCAGTATGGGAGGCTCATACGGACCTTTCATGTTCACCGGCCAGAATGGTTGTGATTCCATTGTCAATCTGGAGCTCACAGAGATATCACAAGTCATTACTGACCTGGTCGACACATTTTGCGAAGGTGATACCTATGTCTTGCCGGATGGCAGCACCACATTGGTTGGGGGATCATTCGGCCCCTATATGTTTACCAGCGGATCAGGTTGTGACTCTCTGGTCAATGTAGATTTGACCCGCTTTGATGCAGATCTGGTTCAGATCACAGATGCGATTTGCTCCGGCGAAGATTATGTCCTTCCAGATGGCACCACCACGAATATGGGTGGAATGTTTGGACCGTTTGACTTTGTCAATGCGGATGGCTGTGATTCTACAGTATGGGTGAATCTTACAGAAAATAATAACTCCATAACCAATCTGACAGATTCATTCTGCAATGGAGATATTTATATGTTACCGGATGGGAGTACCACTATGACAGGTGGCATCTTTGGACCTTATACATTCCCGGCAGCAAATGGTTGTGACTCAATCGTCACGTTGAACCTGACTGGCTTTGATCCCGTCCAAAACAATATCGTGGATAATTTCTGCGAAGGCCAAACGTATATACTCCCCGATGGCAGCACCACCACAGTTGGAGGGATGTTCGGACCGTATCTGTTCATCACTAACGAAGGATGTGACTCCACCGTGTTCGTTAACCTTACGCTGATCAATACGATTGTGACGAATCTCGATGACTCTTTCTGTGAAGGCTCAACGTACATTTTGCCGGATGGGAGTACCACAACTGTCGGAGGCTCATTCGGTCCGTATCCGTTCCCGACTGGCAGCGGATGTGATTCACTCGTGTTCGTCGAGCTGGAAGAAATTCTTCAGATTATCAACAATCTGACAGATGAGTTCTGCACTGGCGATGTGTATGTATTGCCAGATGGCAGTACGACAACTACAGGCGGGGCTTTCGGCCCTTATATGTATACGTCACAAGGTGGATGTGATTCTATTGTCAATCTTCAATTGAATGAGATCGGACCACCCAACGTCTCGATAACGGATCCTGGGCCACGTTGTACCAGTTCAGGTGTTTTTACCCTACAGGGCACCCCAGCAGGTGGTGTTTGGAGTGGTGATGTCACCAACGATCAGTTTAATCCCGCTACGATGGGTACCGGTGTGTTTGAAGTCATCTATACCGTGACACAAGGAGGATGCTCTGATGCAGATACGATAATGGTTACAGTATACGAGTTGACGATCAGTTGTCTGACGATCCAGAATGAGACAGCGCCCGGAGCTAATGATGGTCAAGGTCAAGTATCGGTGTCGGGTGGAGTAGGGCCATATACGATTTCGTGGACCGGGCCCACGTCAGGGTCCATAGGACTAAATTCGGATGGCAGCTTTATTATCACCGGTCTCCCCGGAGGGGTTTACAACATAGAGGTAGAAGATGCCGAAGGCTGTGTAGCGGTGTGCTCATTTACCATCGAAGGCGCACTTCCATGTGATCTAACGATAGATAACATCATTGCAGACCCCGCTACCTGTTCAGGTATCAATAATGGGGTTATTACTGTGAGTGCGAACAGCACCATGCCCCCAATCGAATATTCCATTAATGGAATAGACTTTCAGCTTAGCAATGTATTTACGATGCTGGCACCGGGGGGGTATACCATCACTGTGCGCGATGCTGCGGGGTGTACAGCTACCCAAAATATTGTGGTAGACGTTGGACAGGGACCTGAACTGATGATCGTCAGTGTTGAAGATGCATCATGTGGTGTCGACAATGGTTCCGTAACAGCTACCTCCACCGGAGGCGCTCCGCCGGTTATGTATTCCATAGACGGTACCAACTACGGTGTGACACCCATTTTCCCCGGACTAGGAGCAGGAAACTACCTGGTCTACCTGATTGATGCAGCCGGCTGTACGGATACACTTCCTGTCACAGTAAATTCTACGAATGCCCCAATGATTACCAATATCAGTATAGTCAATGCATCATGCGGGCAGTCTGATGGATCCATTACCATAACAGCCACCGGAGGAGCAGCGCCGCTGAT
Organism: Saprospiraceae bacterium; assembly: GCA_041746735.1. Classification (GTDB taxonomy): domain Bacteria; phylum Bacteroidota; class Bacteroidia; order Chitinophagales; family Saprospiraceae; genus Opimibacter. The sequence continues at coordinate 71,721 of JBGTGP010000023.1, read as the reverse complement.
GTATTCCATCAATGGGGGTTTGAGTTTCCAATCATCCAATGTATTCAACAATCTGCCGGCCGGGACCTACAACATCGTCGTACAGGATGCGACTGGATGCCCGGTCAATGGCACAGCCACCATACAGGATCTCGGAGGCCCGACAATCAGTAGCATCATTCCAACACCCACCTCCTGTGGTGCCAATGATGGAACGATCACCATCAATGCGACTGGAATCAATCCACTGACCTACTCCATTGGCGGAGCCTTCCAGTCCTCAAATGTTTTCTTAAACGTAGCAGCGGGTACCTATACAGTGACGGTACGCGATGGTAACGGTTGTGTGACAACGCAGATCGTAACCGTTAATACGACAGATGGACCGCAGATAACCAATATTCAAGTCACGCACACCACGTGCGGTGAAGATGACGGTAGCATCACGATCACGGCTACCGGTGGCACAGGTACATTGACCTATCTGCTAAACGGGACATCCTACGGCAGCAATAATATGATCACCGGATTGCCTGCCGGCTTATACAATATAGAAGTGGTGGATATTAACGGATGCTCCGCTACCGGGCAAGTCACTATCAATCCCTCAGAAGGAGCGGAGTTCCGGGTCATTATCACTCCGGCCCATTGCGGTCAATCCGATGGCATTCTCGATGTAGATGCGCTGGAAGGACAGCCCCCCTTTACCTATTCAATCAATAATGGTCCGTTCACTCCTGTCTTTATTTTCCCCAACCGGCCTGAAGGTGATTATATCATCCGCATGCGGGATGCCAACGGTTGTGAGTTTGAACTGAATGTATACCTCTGGGAAGAACTCCCGCCGATGATTACCGGTATCATCACCACAGATCCGGATTGCGGACAAACCAATGGCCGTATCGAAGTCAGTGGCACAGGGTTCCAATTAATGTATTCGCGACAACTCCCCACATTCCAGATGAGCAATGTATTTGATCCGGTACCTCCCGGAACCTATACTATCACCATCCGGGACTTCTTTGGCTGTACGGATTCCGAACAGGTGACGATTAACCCGAAGCCCAACCCAAATATTTCGACCACACAAGTAAACAGTGACTGCGGTCTCAGCAATGGTAGCATTACGATCAACGGATCAGGTGGCCTAGGACCTTATACCTATGCGCTGAATACAGGTATGTTTGGTCCAAACAATGTGTTTACCAACCTGCCAGCCGGAACTTACACTGCCCATATCAGAGATGCCAATGGATGTGAGAACGAAGTAGAAGTTGTCATCACCTCCATCGGTGCTCAGTCTGGCGCATTCCAGGATGAGTTCTGTATCGGCGATACATATACCTTCCATGGTGAAACATACACCTCCGGTGGTGTGTATTCTATAACGCTGGTGGGGGGTGCTTCAAATGGATGTGATAGTGTGATCACGCTGACACTCAGTGGGCTTCCACTGGTGCCATTCACCTTCCAGGAATTCATTTGTGAAGGCGAGGTCTACATTTACAACGGTACGCCGTATTCGATGCCGGGTACTTATCTGGTCGATACACTGCAGGCGGTGACGGGATGCGATACCGCGCTTTCGCTTCAACTGATCGTCAATCCACTTCTGGTTACATATCTTGATACAGTCATTTGTACGGGTGGGGTCGTGACGATCAATGGGATAGATTACAGCACAACTGGCGATTATGTGATTGATACCGTCTCTGCTGCTATAGGTTGTGACTCCGTACAGATACTCCGGCTTATAGTTAATGATTTCAATGAGGATACGCTTGGCGTTTCGATCTGTCAGGGAGAAGTCTTTACCCACAATGGCATAGACTATGATACACCAGGTTACTTTATCCTGGATACACTGCCGGGTCCCGGTGGCTGCGATACGGTACGCACCCTACACCTTATTGTCAATCCGTTGCCAATCGCCAATGCGGGGAATGATCAGGAATTGGAATGTAATGTACTCTCCGTAACGCTTAATGGAAGTGCCACCGGTGGTGCTCCGCTCTGGTCGGGTCCGGGAATCAATGCTGGAAACGAAACAGATCTCATGCCAGAGGTTTCATTGCCCGGTACGTATGTACTGACGGTAACTTCTCCTGAAGGCTGTGTGGATACGGATACCGTTATGGTGACAATCGATCCTTCCACCGTCATTGCTGATGCGGGGCCGGATGCGTTTATCAGTTGTGATATAGATACGGTCACGCTACAGGCCGGACCGGTTGGACCTGAGTTTACCTATCAATGGACCGGTCCCGGAATCAATGCCACAAACGAGAACCTCCCCAATCCGGTGATTACGGTTCCTGGTACATATACACTGGTTGTCACCAATACACTGACCGGTTGTGTTTCAGCGCCGGACCAGGTATTTATAGATAATCTGGTGACCCAGATCGTCGCGATTATTCAGGATCCCAATAGTCTGGATTGTTACAGCACCTTTATTGATCTCAATGCAGCAGGCTCTTCACAAGGGATCAATATTGTGTATATATGGTTTGATACCGAAGGAAATATTGTGGGTAATACGCCTGTGATTGAAATTTCACAAGGCGGTATGTTTACGTTTGTCGTACGGGATACCCTGAGCGGATGCTTTGCTAGTGATACGATCATGGTCGAGGATCTGACAGCCTATCCACCGGTAGATGCAGGGCCTCCGGCACAAATAGATTGCAACAATCCAACAACGCTTCTAAATGAAGGAGCAACGAGTAATCTGCCGAATATTATTTTCCAATGGAACGGACCTGTAGGGGGTATCTTATCACCGGATACATTGCTCTCGGTATTAGTAGGTGTTCCGGGCCAATACTATTATATCACGGCCATGGACACCGTCACCGGTTGTGCCAATACCGATTCTGTTTTTGTAGCGGATATGACCACACCGCCATTAGCCAATATCAATGTGCTGGAAACGATTACGTGTTTCGATAGTACGGCGCTACTCAATGCTATAGGTTCCAGCCCCGGCCCTGGCGTCCAATATACCTGGTCTGGTCCGGGGATTAACAATGTAGTTGCCGATCTGATCGAACCCATTTCTGCTGGCACCTATATCCTGACTGTTTTGAATCAGGCCACCGGATGTGAGGCCATGGATACGGTTCAATTGACAGTGCCGGATATCCCGGGAGACATCAGGGCCGTCATTACGATCCCGGTTTGTGCAGGTGATCCATCCGGGAGCATAACAGTTACCGAAGTGATTGGCGGCACCCCACCATTTATGTATTCGCTGGATGGCGGCACACCTCAAAACTCTCCGGTGTTTGAAGATCTGACGGCCGGCGATTATATCGTCTCGGTGATCGATCAAAACGGATGCTCGTACGAAGAGACCTTTACCATCACAGATGGCATAATACTGACTATTGATATCGGACTGGATATCGAACTTGAGCTTGGTGATAGCATCACCCTCTGGGCAGATGTCAGTCTGCCATGGTCTCAAATTGACTCCATTGTATGGTCTCCTGCCGACATACTCTCCTGTACGCATTGTCTCAATCCCGTTCTCTACGGTCTTCATAATGCTGTTGTCACCGCCACTGTCTATACCAGTGGCTGTCTCGATCAGGATGTGATCTCGGTGCGGGTAGACGTGGATGCGGATATATATATCCCCAATGTCTTCTCTCCTAATGACGATGGAATCAATGACCATGTGACGGTCTTTACGGATCACCGGGTCAGAAGGGTAGTGTATCTGGAAATTTTCGACCGCTGGGGTAATCAGGTCTTTGTCGGAGAAGACTTCCTGCCCAATGATCCACTCATAGGTTGGGACGGTTCTTTCCGGGGTAAAAAAATGAACCCGGCAGTATTCGCCTACATCGCCAAAGTAGAACTGATCAATGGTCAGCAGGTGTCCCGTAAAGGCGATATAACCCTCATTCGGTAAGTCTCTTTTTTAACATATTCAGGATCACAGGTTCATACCCCTGATCCTGAATATGTTATTTCCCTCGTGATACACCAGGACATCCTCCTTCCTCTATTTCTCATTTTCTGGTACAGATTTTGCCTTTAACCTCATTGGTCAATAGGTCCACCACTTTCTGGTGAGTTCCTGTGTCCGGAGTCCAACCCTTTTGAGAATGATGATAAAAAGCTATTGTGTTGATATTCAATACAAAACAAACAATTTGTAAAGTTTTTACCACTCATGAACATCAAGAACCGACTGAACATCATCTCAGGACTTTTTCTTTTGCTGGTGATTTCCTCCGGGAATATCCATGCAGAAGGGACCAAGGAGTTGTCCCCCACAGCGGCAGATTCTGCAATGCTCCATACCAATGCAGCAGGATTTGGCAACTTTGCCTCGTTTACCAGTTTTGGTACTACGTCAGCCCTCAAGCTGCGGATTACGGATGCGGTCAATGACTCCGTGTATATCGGACTGTCAGCAGAAGCCGATGATTTTGGCAATCTCAACAGCAGTTTTTCCTTCCGTATCCTTGACCCTACAGGAGCTGTAGCTTTCGGACCTTTTACGGTAGGTCTTGCCAATGACAATGCGTTTACATGGGCCCTTGCGGCCAATGGACCGGATGTCAATGGTATGGGAGGGTACAGCACGAATACGACCCTTTTTCCTTATTCCAGATTTAAACCCAATATGACGGGAGATTACGTCCTTCAGTTTGATGATGGAGCACCCAATAATATTGTCAATGTCTTGTTTTTTGACTTTACCGTCCGGAATGGAGGCGTGGTACAACCAGGTCGCCTTTGGTCAAACAACTGGTCACTTCGTACACCCCCAATCAAACCCAATGATCTTCCGGATTGCCAGTTTGACCGCCCGTTCAATGGTGTATTTTATTCCTACACGATGGACGGCTTTGTATCCCTGATCGACTTTAATGGATCCGGATTTCAGGGGTTGTCATTTAATGTGGCTTTTGGAGATCGTGGTCCGGGCACCACCGGCAATGTTATAATTGACCGTCGATCGATTAAGAATATGAATGCTACAGCCAACAATGCCGAGCATATGGTCTTTATCAATGACCCGGATCCAAATGAATTTCCTTCCTCCAATGCCCAATGCGGCGATGTCGAATTGTTTACCGTCACTTGTGAAAGCGCAGATAGTTTCTGCATCCTGGTCGGTGTAACCCAACCAGGGTTGGTGGAGATTATTCTCGATTTTGTCAATAACGGAATATATGATGAGGATACCACCGATGTCATCCTGGCCTATTTGTTTGAAACAGCGGATACCGTCTGCATTTACTGGAACGGACTGAAAGGGGATGGATCACCACTCGCTTTTGGTGAGCCGGTTCCGACAGTCTTGCGTTATTCTCAGGGTGTGCAGCATTATGCTGCTTTTGATGTAGAGTTTTTGAAAAATGGATTTTGCGTGCAGACCATTCGCCCGATTTGTCCAGGGGTAGCAACAGACTTACTTTTCTGGGATGATAGCCAGATCACGGATGATGTCAACACCCAAACAATCGATGAAGGAGATCCAGGAACAGGACAACCAAAAGTCCAGCTCAACGGATGCACCTGTGGTGTAAACGGTTGCCGGACATGGGATAATTTTCAGATCGGTGATCCCCCAACGGGCAACTGTACCGGGACCCCTTTTGGTTATGGTGAAAACAACACACTCAATACTTGGTGGTTTGCCAGTACAACGATTATCAGTGGGATAAACCTGCCTTTTGCACAGGTGAGTATTGTGGGCGACAGTGCTATTTGTCTGGGCGACAGCACCATATTTTTTGCAGACGTATTTCCGGATACCATCGATTTTGTTTACGAATGGTCCGGACCCGGTGGATTTATGGCCTCAACCCCCAATACCGGATATATAAGTGTACCCGGTATGTATTATGTCACAATTACAGATACGGTTGCGATGTGCACGGCTGTCGATTCAGCCTTACTCATTGTACATGATAATCCTACCACCCTGATTGATTTTAATTGCCTCGGCAATAACCAACAAAATGCAAATGTCCTGCTGGACGTATTTGGCGGACAGGGTCCATTTACCTTTTTATGGTCCAATGGCGCCATGACCGAGGATCTCTTCAATGTTCCTCCGGGCACCTATAGTGTAATCGTGACCGATGCGAATGGATGCATGGCATTTGATACGATTGTGGTGGAAGGATGCTGTGACCTGACCATCACATGCCCTCCGGCAGATGGCGGTACCTATAGCTGCCCTGATGATGTGCCGCTGGCGGATGTGGATGATGTTGTGGTAGTCCAGTTTTGCGATGATGTCACGATTTCCATAAATGAAAGTGATAATGGTGCAACGGGTTGCCCGGGTGATCCTCTGATCATCACCAGGATCTATACGGTCGAAGATCAGGCCGGCAACATACTGACATGCACACAGACGATCCAGGTCGTGGATGATGTAGCCCCATCGGTGGTTTCAGGGGTAGCGGATGTATCGGTCGCCTGTACAGATCCGCTGACACTTATGGCCCTGGGCTCACCGTCCTATTTGGATAATTGTTCCTCGACTACAGTTACATTCAGAGATGACTCTGTAGGTTTTGACGGAACCTGTACAAATAATGTGATCGGCCTCATCCTGCGTAAATTCTTTGGCGAGGATGATTGTGGCAATATAGACTCATCTGTTGTGCAGACGATTACAGTTCGTGATCTGGTGGCACCAACTTTTACAGCTCCGGCCGATGTCACCATCGACTGTGCTGCAGATATCAGTCCGGTCAACACCGGTGAAATTCTGGATACACTTGACAATTGCCAGAGCCCCATGATCGTAACATTTACGGATTTGGTAGTGCAGGGTATTTGTCCGGTATCGGATACAATATTCCGGACCTGGAGAGTAACAGATGCCTGTGGAAACAGTGCCTCAGCCCTTCAGATTCTGATTTTATTGGATACTGTACCTCCGACATTTACCGTCCCTGATACCGTCACATTGGACTGCGGTGCGAATATAGACCCAGCCTTTACCGGTCAAATCACAGACGCTTCAGACAACTGTTCAGATGTGACGATCTCCTATACAGATCTCATCGCGCTGGACGGATGTCCTGTCAATGATACCGTCTTCCGGACATGGGTGGTCGAAGACCGTTGTGGCAACAGCACCAGCGGCGTCCAGGTAATTCTACGACTCGACACGACACCACCAACATTTACTACTCCGGCAGATACGATCATCGACTGCGGGTCGAGCACCGATACATTATTTACAGGATCTATTACAGATGCTACAGACAATTGTTCAGATGTGACCATTTCCTATAGCGATGAAGTCATTCCAGGTATGTGTCCGGGGATCGATACGACTTTCCGAACCTGGACAGTCATGGACAATTGTTTCAACTCTTCCACCGGTGTGCAGACGATTATCAGAATAGATACGATGCCGCCTGTTATAAATTTCTGCCCACCCAACGTGACGGTGAGTTGCGATGATGCTACCGATCCTCAAAGTCTGGGTGCCGCTCTGGCCTCTGACAATTGTGATGTTGAGGTAGATATAACATTTGTGGATACACCTCCCGGAGCCGGCTGCACAAATGATACCCCAATACAGCGCTTGTGGATTGCCACAGATGATTGTGGAAACTCCAGCACCTGTATTCAATTGATTCTGGTTCAGGACCTGGAGGCCCCAACCTTTAACCTACCACCCGACATCACGCTATCTTGTGATGAAGACAATTCACCAGCCGTAGCCGGTGTGCCCTCTGAGGTGGATGACAATTGTTCTATCCCGGAGGTCACCTTTACTGATCTTGTGATTGAAGGAGATTGTTCCCCGTTTGCGGATACCGTCTTCCGGACGTGGGTGGTCACGGACTTCTGTGGCAATTCGACCTCAGGGGTTCAGATCATCTACAGGGTAGATATCGAAGCGCCAACATTTACGGTCCCACCTCAAACCACCATTTCTTGTGACGGAGCGAGTACACCGGATATCACCGGTATGGTGACCGATACGCTGGACAACTGTTCCTTTATGATGGTCGATTTTGTCGACCTGGTACTGCCAGATGGATGTCCGACGCAAGATACCATCGAACGGACCTGGATTGTAACAGACCGTTGTGGCAATTCCAGTACGGCGATTCAATACATATTGAGATTGGATCAGGAAGCGCCTACGTTTACCGTGCCAGCAGATACGCTTATCGATTGTGGTACCAGTACACTCCCTGATGTAACAGGAGATGTATTGGATGCCACCGACAATTGCTCGGACGTCACAGTGTCCTATAGTGATGTGACGATTGACGGAGTATGTCCGGTCCTCACAGTCATCACCCGAACATGGATCGCCATAGACCAGTGTGATAATGCTACAAGTGCCGTACAGATCATAATGGTACAGGATACCACCGCACCTTCTTTTTCATTGCCAGCTGATATTACTATCGACTGCGAACTTGATATCAATGACCTGACTCTCACAGGCAATATTTCAGAGGTAACCGATTGCAGTTCTATCCAGGATACTACCTACATGGATGCGATTGGTATTGATGGATGCGATGGCACTGCCGTCATCTTCCGGACCTGGTCCGTATCCGACTTCTGCAACAATGTGGGTACCGGTATTCAGATCATTACGATTCAGGATACGTTACCACCGAATATTACGATTCCTGCCGATATCACGATCAATTGTGATCAGAATCCACTGGATACAACTATCACAGGAGGTATGATCATCTTTATGGACAACTGCAGCATGATGTTCGGTGCGATGTTTACGGACGACAATACGGGTCTAACCGGTTGTAATGGTACCGGAATAATCCTCCGGACCTGGCTTATCGATGATGAATGTGACAATGCGGCTACGATGACCCAGGTCATTACGATCGTGGATGTCACACCCCCTGTAGCATTGTGTCAGAATATCGTGATTGATTTTGCGTCAGGTAATGAGGTGACCATTACACCAGAGCAAATTGACAATGGCAGTTTTGATAATTGCGGTGACGTTACGCTCGAACTTTCACAGACTGTATTCACCTGTGATCAGTTTATTGGCTCATCTTCCATTCCTGTCATATTGACGGTAACAGATGAGTGCGGGAATGTCTCTACTTGCGAAGCTCTTGTGAGTGGCATCGGGGGACTCCTTGAAATCAATTGCCCCTCCAACTTTATCATCTATCTGGGTCCTGGTGAATGCTCTGCTTTTATAAATTATACGGTCACAGCTAGTGCGATCTGTGGTGGTGTTCCCGAACTTACACAAGTCGATGGAACAGGCTATACATCCGGCGATGCTTTCCCGATCGGGACGACCATCCAGACCTGGATCGCTACCAATGATTCTGATACAGCCACCTGTTCTTTTACGGTGACCATCATTGAATATAGCGGTCCTGTCACCATGGCCTGCAACGACACTATCAATATCGGGGCGGACCAGAACTGCGAGGTACACCTGTTTGCCGATATGATCCTGGAAGGAAATCAGTACAGGTGTTATGACGGGTATATTATCACAGTCGAAACTGTTGGAACAGATACAGGCTGGATCGTATTTCCGGTGGCAGACCTACTTGGAGGCTATTACCATGTAACCATTACAGACCCCGTCACCGGTATTTCATGCTGGGGCGTGATCGGTATTGAAGATAAAATTCCACCTCAAATTGTATGTGCCTGTACACCCGGTACACCCGGTGCTGATACATGTCAGATATCCTGTTTGGAAGTCGACTTGCTGGCGAGCGGAAATATCCCCGCCCACTTGTATCCGGAGGTGATTGAAAATTGCGGATATACGCTCGAAGTGGCCAATATCGAAGTCAATGATCTGGGCTGCGGAGAAGGTACCGTCATTGTCACCTGGATTGCTACGGATCTCAGCGGTCTGACCGCATCATGTGAGCAGCAGTTTGAGATTCTGCCCCTGACCATTGAAGATTTAATATTCCCTGATAATTATGTGGGGGAATGCGGTTCGAGCAGCCATCCGAGTGTAACAGGATGGCCTACCATTTACAGTTATGATCTGACAGATCAGGCTGGTCTCTGCAATTTGTTTCTGGGATATTGGGACAAACCGCTGGATGACTGCGGAGGAGGCTCCAAGATCCTGCGCACCTGGACCGTGCTGGATTGGTGTACGCAAGAGTTGATTGAAGGCCACCAGGTCATCAAGCTTACCGATGATCAGGGACCTGTTCTGGTATGTCCATCCAATATCAATGTCGGAACGGACTTCTGGTACTGTCATGCGAATGTAAGCGTACCTCATCCACAGGCCTATGATGCCTGCAGTCCTATCGTGAGCTATGTATTGAGCTCCAGCTCAGGTACGATTGTACAGTTTGGAAATAACTACACGATCAACGGACTTGAACTGGGTACGCATTATCTGACCTGGACGGTAACGGATCTGTGCGGCAATAGTAGCACCTGCTCCTTTACCATTACGGTAGTGGATGATGTGGCACCTGTTGGCAATTGTGATCACCATACCATTGTATCCCTGACCAATGACGGTCCTCAAGGTGTCACGCTCGTACCCGCCTATGTGTTTGATGACGGCAGCTATGACAATTGTGGTCCTGTGACTTTCCGGGCTCGCCGGATGACCAGTTGTATTGATTTCGACTGGACGACCAACGGAGGCTGTATCGATGACCATCCTAACGGCTTTGTAGATGCAAGTGATCTCGGGACTTCTTTAAAGCCCTGTGTTCCTTTTGCCTGCTGCGATGTACCACGATCAGGTTCGCGTTCAGCACCCATTATGGTCGAGCTGGAAATCACGGATGCTGCAGGCAATAAGAATTACTGCATGGTCGAAGTGGAAGTTCAAGATAAAATCGGCGCCTTTATTATATGCCCGCCAGATATCCAGGTGAGTTGCAATTACTGGTTTCCGGCGATCGAAGGGGTCTACAGGGATATTACTGGTAATCGCAACGGTAATCTGGACGAAGATCCGCTCAGCGCGTATTTCGGCAATATGTTTGACGCTTTATATTACAATGACGATGAATCCGTGCGTCAGCCGGTCATTATCAACGACCCCGGCAATACCCATTATCAGCAGCCACGTTTGTGGGGGTATGACGGCTGGGCCGATGATAATTGTTTTGTCGATCTCGAAGTTCGCGTCACGATCTATGATGATTGCTCAGGTGATCATCTGCCAGGCAATCCCCCACCAGGAGCAATCAAACTGATCGAACGCCGGTTTACCGCCAGAGACAACCAATCCGGCGTGAGTCCAGGCGTATGTATCCAACGCATCTGGGTGGTCGACTTTACACCCTTCTATATCTCAGACAATTCCTGCAATAACTCAGATCCGAACGATGGAGTCCGCTGGCCATGTGATGTGCATATCACCACCTGCCCGGATGATCTCAACAATACCGGCGAGCCACAAATCTTTTCAGATGCCTGCAGTCTGATCGGGGTTACCTATGAAGATACCCGATTTGAATTCGCGGAAGGTGCATGCTACAAAATCCTTCGGGACTGGAAGATCATCGACTGGTGTCAATACAATCCATCAACCGGTTACGGTCTTTGGAGCTATACGCAGGTAATCAAAGTAAACGATCAGCAAGCTCCTGTATTCCTCGCCTGCCCTCAGAGCCCTGTAGTCTTATGCGTAGCTGATGAAGGTGTCAGACTGCCGGCCACCAATCAAGCCTTCCTGGGTGAAAACGATCCAAACGCCAGCAGTTGCAGTGTACATGTAACGCTCAAACAACGTCTGCGGGAGACCTGCAACAAACAGGTAGCCTATGATGTAAAAATCTATCCGTTCAACGGATCTGCTTTTATTCAGGTCAAACCCAGAACGCTGGCCAATGTGAATGCCAATAATGAAGTGGAACTCATCTTTGATACAGAAGAAAGTGCCATACAGGACATACGAAGAAATGGTCTTCCCTACAACAGTCCCTGGTGCGGTGATTATCACCGGATCCTCTGGAGTGTGGAAGATGGCTGTGGCAATTGGGCGTATTGTGAGTACCTCTTCCGTCTGGAAGACTGCAAACAACCCAGCCCGGTTTGTATCCAAGGGCTCAGCACCGTGGTCATGCCGATCGGATGTGAGGTCACCCTTTGGGCAAAAGATTTTAACGCCTCGAGCTTTGACGATTGTACACCGGCTTCACAGCTATTGTACAGCTTCAGTGGTGATGCTTACGAGCCCAGCCGGACCTTTAATTCCACCAACATACCCGCATTCGGTGTGGAAGTGAGTATCCTGATCTGGGTAGCAGATGGTGGCACAGATGACAACTGTAACAGTGTGATCAGTTGGGGCGAACGTAATAAAGATTTCTGTACGACTACAATCGTATTTACAGACAATACAGGCAACTGTGATCATTCCGGCAGCGTCGTGTATGAAGGTACAGTCCTGACCGAAAAAGATCATCCGGTCGAGCTGGTCAAGGTAACTCTCTACAAGGACAATGAGCCGAAGTATGCCATGACCACAGCGGACAATGGTAAGTATCTGCTCGTCGTGCCTCCGGTCGATGATCAGCGCTATACGATTGAGCCCAAACGTCTGGATCAACCCCGGAATGGTGTGAGCACACTTGACCTGGTACGTATTCAAAAGCATTTGCTGGGCATTGAGCCCTTTACATCACCCTACCAGTACATTGCCGCCGATGCCAACAATAGTCAGCAGGTAAGCGCCATTGACCTGGTAGAGATCCGTAAACTGATCCTGGGGATTTATAGCCACTATCCGCATAATGACAGTTGGAGATTCGTGGATAAGAACTACAATTTTGCCAACTCGCACCATCCCTGGCCCATGCAGGAAGCCATCGATATTCAATACAACGGAACGTCGGTTTCAGGTCTGGATTTTGTCGGAGTGAAGATCGGTGATGTCAATCATTCTGTTCAGGCCAACGCCACCCAACTATTGCCGAGGGATGGTAGAAGAATCATTACCGTCGATGTCGATGCACCAGAATGGGTCGAAGCCGGCAAAACGGTAGAGATTATCCTGACTTTCCCGCACAAAGTAGCTGGATTCCAGGGAACACTTGAAACGCATGGCCTGCTCTATCAGGAGGTTCTGAGCGATGAACTCTCTATCGGCAGTCAACATATCGGTGCGACACAGCAGGGTATGATTGCACTGAGTTGGCATGATGAGAATTATCAGGGTATGGAGCACAAGGGAAAGTTGAGTTTTACACTCAGATTTGCCTCCACGACGTCGGGTCGAATACTGGATATGATCCGGTGGTCAGATCTCATCATCAATCCTGAAGCATATACGTATGAAGATGAGATCCTCGATCTGCATCTGCGTATGCCAAAACAGACGCTTGTCACCGACTTTGCCCTGTACCAGAATGAACCTAATCCATGGACGGGTACAACTGCCATTGGTTTCAACTTGCCGGAGGCCGGAATGGTCAAGCTGACACTCTTTGATCTGACGGGAAAAACGATCCGGATCATCGAAGAGGAATTCAGTGCAGGCCATCAATCGATACAGTTACACCAGAAAGATGCACCGGTTCACGGCGTACTCTACTATCGCCTCGAAAGCGGTCCGTACAGCGCGACCAAGAAAATGATCCGGCTGGAATAATAAAAGAATTTGGTAAAAACTTCATTTTGCTGAAGCCCCGGAGTCGGTTCCGGGGCTTCTTTTTTGGTATGCATTATCCAAAATGTCAGTTGAACACGTATATGAATATGCGAAAAGGAAGCCGTGATCAGTTGGCAAAATTAAACTTTACCTTTATGCTGATATGTACGACATCATATTGAGTTTTATCACCGCCTTTTTGCTGGTATTTATGGCCATTCCGAGCATCATCAACATCGCACGGGTAAAGCATCTGTATGATGAGCCGGACCATCGCAAGTCACATGCTGAAGCGGTGCCCACACTGGGAGGTGTAGCCATTTTTGCCGGGGTAATTTTCAGCATCATCCTGTGGACTCCCTTCGATGTGTTCGGGGATCTTCAGTATATCCTTTGTTCTTTTATCATCATTTTCCTCATTGGTGCCAAAGATGATATTTTGCCCATCTCACCATATCGCAAGCTCATGGGCCAGGTGTTTGCATGCTTCATCCTGGTGTTTAAGGCACAAGTCAGACTGACCAGCATGTATGGGATTTTTGGTGTGTATGAAATACCGGAGATCCTGTCAATCCTGTTGTCGATGTTTACCATCCTGGTCATCATCAACGCATTCAATCTGATCGATGGTATTAATGGACTGACGGGGAGTCTGGCTACCCTTATATCGATCACGCTGGGAACATGGTTTTTTCTCATTGACCGGACGGACCTGGCGATCATTGCCTTTTCTCTTGCCGGAGCGACAATTGCATTTCTAAAGTATAATATCACACCGGCCCGAATCTTTATGGGAGATACAGGCTCCATGCTGATCGGCCTTATCTCCGCTATTCTCGTTATTGAGTTTATTGAAGTTCATGCAGAAATACAAGGGTCTCCTTATGCGTTTACGGCTGTACCTGCTGTCGCAGTAGGTATTCTGATTCTTCCGTTATTTGATACCCTACGCGTATTTGTGCTGAGGATCTTTAAAAAACAATCACCCTTACATCCGGACCGAAGCCATATCCATCACCTGTTGCTCCATGCCGGACTGAGCCACATGCAGGCCACCTCGGTGCTCCTTTTGGTCAATCTGGCCTTCATCTTTTTCGTGGTCGCCTTTCAATCCCTTGGAAATCTCAAACTGCTGGTCATCATTCTTGTCATGGCCAGTCTGCTTTCCGCCATTCCCGGCTGGATCACCCGGGGAAAAGCACCACCTTCCTTTACGCAGGAATAATCACGCAGACCAGAGACTCACTCCTCTGCTACAGCCTTTTTGAGCCGAATGACTTTGATCCAATCCAGAAATCGAATCACTGGATAGAGCGGATCAAATTCATATTTCTTGATTCCAAAATTAGCACGTCCGGAATGTTTGTGGTGATTGTTATGTAATCCCTCACCCAGCATGAGCAGATCCACCGGAAACAGGTTGCGGGATGTGTCTTTCATTTTGAAATTGATATACCCGATACTGTGCGCAAACCAGTTGATGATGACACCATGAAAAGGTCCCATCACGGCATGTATTAAGATCAACGGAAATAACCACCAAGGTGCATCCAGAGCCATATACACGACAACATAGATGGCGACCCATACCAACCGGATCATTGGCGTCGATGCAAAGCGGTCAAACCAGTTCCATTCCGGAAGATCTTTGACAAAACGAGGTTCAACCACCACTGATTGTTCGAAGATATGCAAGTAGTTGTTCCGCGTACGCCACATCATTTTAAAAAGATTGTCATCATATTTGGGAGAATGTGGGTCCAGCTCGGTATCGGCATACGCGTGATGCATACGGTGCATGATGCCATAAGCCCTTGGACTCAGGTATGAAGAGCCCTGGAACAAAAAGGAGAGCACGTAGAAAAATTTTTCCCAACCTTTTTTCATCGTAAACATCCGGTGTGCAGCATACCGGTGATGAAAGAAGGACTGAGTGAATAAGGAGAGGTACCAATGTGCCCCTAAAAACGCTAAAACCCACATAGTAAGCTAGTTGCAATTAAATTATGAACGACAAAGATATTCCTTTTCGAAAGAACTGAATCTGGCGGGCTCGAAATTTTAATCAAATCTTGCTGAAAGCAGGTGGCCCGCCCCTGAGAAAGCTTCATCTGGAGAAGTGAGAGCAAACCATCTCAGATCCTGACCTTTCTTTTGGATTATGTAAGTTTGGTATGTGATGCACCCCTGACAAAGCCCAATACGTCTATGCAGAGAAGATTTTTTATTCAAACCGGAAGCCTTGCCCTGACCCTGTCTGGCATACCGTCATGGTTCAAAACTATGTTTTCGTCAGACTATCAGATAAAATTACTGCGACGCAATGTTGGTATCTTTAATGAAAGAGGTGGTACCATTGGCTGGCTCGTGCAGCCGGAGGGTATGGTCGTGATTGATTCTCAATGGAAGGAACAATCTGGCAATCTGCTCCGGGAGCTCCGAAAAACGGAGTCCACTCCCGTACATTATCTGATCAATACCCATCACCACGGCGATCATACGTCCGGCAATATTGCGTTTAAAGGTATCGCCCAACACGTACTCGCGCATGAAAACTGCCTTCACAATCATCAGACCGCCGCGCGTATAGCCAATACCGAAGCCGATCAGCTTTTTGCGGATCTCACCTACAGCGACCGCTGGCAACAATCCGTGGGAGATGAGATCATCGATATACAATTCTGGGGCCCGGCCCATACCAATGGAGATAGTATCATCCACTTTCAGCACGCCAATGTAGTGCACTGCGGTGATCTGGTCTTCAACCGCCGCTTCCCTTTTATTGATAAAAGTACAGGCGCATCAATTGAAAACTGGATAGAAATATTGCGACAAATGCAAGCCGCTTTTGATAATGATACGATCTTCATCTTTGGCCATGCCCGGGATGGGTTTCCTACGTCCGGCACCAAAGATGATCTCGCTGCATTTGGTGACTATTTGTCGGCCTTGCTCGAGTTTGTCGCCGGTGAAATAACCCTCGGCCGCTCACGCGAACAGATCCTGACGGCTACCACCATTCCAGGCGCGCCAGAGTGGTCAGGGGATGGCATCACCCGCAGCCTAAATGCCGCCCTCCTCGAACTCGGTTTCACAGACTGATCTGAAGCAGGATGTTATTGGGTAAATTCTTCCAATTATTGCCTTTACCCTTTACCCTTCACCCTTTACCTTTTTAAAATGTATTACGGCATCGACCTCGGCGGCACCAAAATTGAAGGAGTAGTCCTACATTCCCTCTCGCCGGAGACAATCGTCGTAAGACAGCGCATTCCAACAGAAGCCAGTGGAGGATATCAGCATATCCTGACCCGGATTGCCAACCTGATACGCCACCTGGAGGTTGATGCCGGACATCAGGCGTCAGTTGTTGGTATAGGCACACCAGGTACGTTAGATCCGGCCACAGGCACCCTCAAAAACAGCAACACCCTTTGTCTCAACGGTAAGCCTTTAGTCAAAGACCTGGAAGATATCCTGGGCATACCTGTAATGATCGCAAATGATGCCAATTGTTTTGCCCTGGCCGAAACCCAAATGGGAGTGGTCGCACATCAGTATCCGGAGGCCCGTGTGGTCTTTGGAGTCATCATGGGAACCGGCGTAGGAGGTGGTATAGTCGTGAATGGAAAGGGTCTGCATGGGCATCATGGCATTGCGGGTGAATGGGGTCATATGTGGCTGGACGATGAAGGTGAGGATTGTTATTGCGGACGGCATGGATGCGTAGAAACGATCCTGTCAGGCCCGGCCCTCAGCAGATATTATACAAGATTAACCGGGATGGATTTACCGCTTGAAACGATTTTGGAGCGTAAGGATCCCGCGGCTGCACAAGTAAAGCAACGCCTGTTGCATTTTTTTGGAAAAAGTCTGGCGCAGGTGATCAATCTGCTTGATCCGGACGTCATTGTGCTGGGAGGAGGACTGAGCCGTATACCATGGCTGTATACCGAAGGGCGCAAGATTATTGCTGCGCACGTATTTCATCCGGACTTTTCGACACCAGTCGTGCCGCCTGAGCTGGGTGACAGTGCCGGCGTCTTTGGAGCAGCTTTGGTATCAAAAAACAACTTCCATTCAAACATCCCGTAAAAACCCTTGTTGTTTGTTCGGACCGATGTATTTTACCCAACTATGAATATTCGTACCCATCAGCTTCAGTATCAATATACAGGTCAACCGGCTATGACATTTCCGGATGTTGAATGTTCTTCCGGGGAACATGCACTTATCCTGGGCCCTTCCGGAACTGGCAAGACCACCTTGCTCCATCTTTTAGGTGGTATTTTATCGCCTGTGTCTGGGGAGATCTTTGTAGCAGACACAGCTATGCATACCCTGAGGGGCCATGCCCTGGACCGGTTCAGGGGCAAATCGATTGGAATTATTTTTCAAAAACCCCACTTTATCCGATCGCTCACCGGATTTGAAAACCTGATGCTGACACAAAATCTGTCCGGCATCCCACCAGACAGGAACAAGGCCCTTCATCTGCTGGATCGACTGGGTATCGGAGCAAAGAAGAACAAGAAAACACACACCATGAGCGTCGGCGAGCAACAGCGGCTTGCGATCGCCCGGGCACTGGTGCATCAACCTGGCCTCATCCTGGCGGATGAACCTTCCTCTGCTCTGGATGATCTAAACTGCAGGAAGATGATCGACCTCCTGCTCCAGGTCGCCTCGGAGCATCATGCCAACCTCATCGTCGTCACCCACGACAGCCGGATCAAAGAGGATATCGTAAAAAAAATCTATCTGAATTAACATGACGGTCTTCTACCCTTATCGGCCTGTCATTCTTTTCTGCGTTTCTGGCTTTACATTCTTCGGAAAAACTGATACAGCACATGTCACCTATACCATTTTCCTTTAATCTTTGATACCAGACCCTCCATCTCATGAATATACTCACCCTCAGTCGTAAAAATATTCTCGCCAAACCTCTCAACACCCTGATGAGTGTAATCCTTTTTGCCCTGAGTGTCGGACTCATCACCTTGCTGACCCTTTTCAATCATCAGTTTAAGCAAGGACTTGATAATAATCTCGCAGGCATAGATCTGGTCATAGGGGCAAAAGGCAGTCCGCTACAGCTCATTCTCAACAGCATGTACCATATTGATGCGCCAACCGGCAATATTTCGCTGGAGGAGGCAGCACCTTTTTTAAATCCAAAACATCCCCTCCTGTCCCGGTCAGTACCGTTGTCGCTAGGCGACAGCTATGGAGCCTATCGGATCGTCGGTGCACCACCGTCGATTCTGGAATTGTATGGCGCTACCCGGGTGGAAGGGGATATCTATCGACAGGATTTCGAAGTGGTGGTTGGGTCCGTAGTGGCACGCAAACTGCATATCCATGTGGGCGATAGATTTTATTCCACACATGGCCTGGAAGAAAATGAAGACCTGGTGCACGACCATGGAGCACCATTTGGGGTCCGGGGCATCCTCCAACCGACTGGCACTGTCCTGGATCAGTTGATTCTCTGCACGCCGCAGACGGTGTGGAAAGTGCATGATCATGATGTGATGGCGGAAGAGCACGATGATCATGATCACGGAGATCACGACCATGGCGATCATGATCACGCAGGCCATGATCATGGCGGGGGGAAACATGTGCATACGACGATGCCGGTTGTGGAAATCGACACCAATGAAATCCGGACACTGACAGATAGTATTGTTGCCGAATTAAGAACAACACCTGACAAGGAGATCACCAGTTTACTGGTCAGCTTCAAGAGCCGTACTAATATCCAGTCGCTCAACATGCTCCGCAATATCAATGTCAACACAGGGCTCATGGCAGCTTCTCCGGCGCTGGAGATCAACCGGCTGTATTCGATGATGGGCAGCGGTACCGAAGCCTTGCGATATATAGCCATTCTCATCGCGATAGTGGCAGCCGTCAGTATTTTTATATCGCTCTATTCATCCCTGAAGGAAAGGCGATATGAAATGGCACTTATGCGGGTCAGTGGTGCAGGTCCAGGCACGCTGTTTGCCATGATCACCGCTGAAGGTCTCTGGATCGCGGTGATGGGCCTCGGCCTTGGATTGATTCTCGGGCATACCGGCATGCATCTGGCAGGAAATATTCTGGAGAAAGGATATAAGTATCAGTTTACCGGATTGACCTGGCTCCCGCAAGAAATCTGGATCATCATCGGCGCCCTCCTTGTCGGCCTGTTGGCCGCCGTGATACCAGCTATACAAGGCGCCAGAACAGATATCCATAATACACTGGCGGAAGGATAGAGGCAGTTGTTATTAAGATTGAAAATTAATCTCAAATTCTAGAATGGCCAAAGGCATGACATGGCCATGCGTCCATGTGGATGCAGGTCATTAACTTCGTCCCATACCATGTCGCTGCATGGCATTTGGCACATCCTCATACCTGTGTTTCTTGAAGAGCTGAAACCGTGAGGGTAGTTCCTTCACCGGCCAGATATTATTACTGACATCGATGTCCGCAGTCTCCTTATATGGATCGATAACAATCGCCGCAACGTCCTTGTCTTTGACAAAAACTTTTCTGAACTGAACCTCATTTTTACGCCAGATCTCCACCGGGATGCGCTCTACCTCCCGGGTGCCGTCTGTAAAAGTCCATTCAATGATGACGGGCATTATAAGGCCACCTTTATTGCTGAAAAAGAGTTCGTAATAGTTCTTGTCCCCAAATTTTTCCCGCTTTTCTTGTTCTGTCAGAACCTCATCATAGAGCCAGGTCCGTTTCGTCGTCACACTGTCCTTTCCCTCCCACGGACGGTAGCTGTTGTAGAAGTCCCGCAATGAAGGATCTTCATCAATGGCAAAGACCACACCCGCTTCCCGATTGCGCTGAGATGAAATGTGCGTAGCAGGAGGTAGCGGCCGCTGAATGTCCGTGTGCTCTTGGCGCTCAGGATTTTGTTCCAAATCTACCTTGTACCATTTGATACTGTCCAGCGATATGTCGACGGCATCTATACTATAAAACCAGCCTCGCCAGAACCAGTCCAGGTCAATTCCACTGGCATCTTCCATCGTCCTGAAAAAATCAGCAGGTGTCGGATGTTTAAAAGCCCATCGCTGACAAAAGACTTTAAAGGCATAATCAAAAGCCTCTCGTCCCATGATCGTTTCCCTCAGAATGTTCAACCCGCAGGCTGGTTTGATATAGGCATTGGCAAAATAGTTGACCAGATTTTCACTATTGGTCATGATGGGTTCCAGATTGTTTTTTGGCTGTGCCATATAGGCCGTGATGGTTTCAGTAGGCCCGGCCCAATGGGGATAGTCCGGGTCCCATTCCGTCTCAGCCAGAAACTGTACAAACGTATTGAGACCCTCATCAAACCAGGCCCATTGCCGCTCATCACTGTTGATGATCATCGGAAAATAAAAGTGTCCTACTTCATGAATGATCGTCGATATCGCGGCATGTTTCGAAGCGGCGGTGTACGTGCCATCCTCCTCCGCCCGTCCCGGATTGAAGCAGATCATCGGATATTCCATACCATTGGCAGCTTCTACGCTGATGGCACTCGGATAAGAGTAGGGGATAGAATGCTTTGAGTATACTTTCAGCGTGTGGGACACAGCCTTCGTGGAATATCGACTATAAATAGGATAGGCCTCTTTGGCGTAATAACTCATACACATCGCCCGCTTACCATCTTCATTGATATGCGGCATGGCATCCCACACGAATTTCCGACTCGATGTCCAGGCAAAATCTCGTACCTGATCCGCTTTGTAAATCCAGGTTTTGGTCGTTGTCGGCTTTTTATTCTTCTCCGCCTTTTTAGCCTCCTCCAACGTGACGATCTCCAACGGTTCCTTCGCCTTCTGAGCCTGTTGCCATCGCCGTTGCTGCTCCGGAGACAAGACCTGAGCATAGTTTAGACATTCTCCTGTGGCCCCCACGATGTGATCTTCCGGTACGGTGATCTTCACGATGAAGTTGCCAAACTGGAGCGCAAACTCCCCACGGCCGACAAACTGCTTATTCTGCCATCCTTCAGCATCATTGTAGACACACAGACGCGGATACCACTGGACGATAGTAAAGAGGTGATTGCCGTCTTTTTCAAAGTATTCATACCCACCCCGGCCCCAACTCGTGGTATTGATCCGGTTGATCAGATTGTAATACCAATCGACATGAAACGCAAAGGATTCCCCCGGCTTGAGTGGCTTCGGAAGCTCAAGACGCATCATGGTCTGGTGGATTATATAACGCAGATCATGCCCGTTTTCATCCCGAACAGAAAGTATGTTATGGCCATACGGCTCCAACTCTCTCCAGGGCTCCAGATGCCGAAGGGATTGCTCGCTCATAATCGGCTGGATGCTCTTCGGATCCATCCGATGTTTATCCGATTCAGGGGAATGCTCATTCTCATCGAGTTGCAACCACAGATAAGCAAGCGTCGAAGGAGATTGATTGTAATAGGTGATCTTCTCCGTGCCGCGTAGTTGCTGAAGGGATTCATCCAGGTTGCATTCGATGTCATAATCTACACGTTGTTGCCAGTAATCCGGCCCCGGGCTGCCATCCATGTTCCGATAGGTGTTAGCCGTTGGCAACAGGGTGCCAAGCTGTTCGAATTTGTTGCCATGGTTGGAGGTATTCTGACAAAAAGTGTCCTGCATGTAGCAGCATGCCAAAATACCGACAAGCCACATAGGGCGTGAGAATCTGAAACTGGTCATACGAAGTAGGATTAGAATTACATAGCCAAGATATTTTATTCCCTGCCTGGTACTCCACGCCTTTAGACGACTTGTACAAAAAATCAGACCATTCGCTCCAAACCTATTGCCCCTGAAGCTCTTCATATGTTCAACTCAGCCTGTATCTTCGTCCCATGATGCGTATATCCCGCCCTCCCGGTACAGGTTTGTTCCTGTTCCTGATGACCTTAATATGGCTGATATCCTGCCGGAATGAAACAAAGCAGGAGATTGTCTACGATCAGGAAGTCATGGATACGCTGGCAGCCCTGACTGCTGAAAGACCGTATGTACCACCTGACTATGATACGACTCAATGGACGGAGATCACAGCGGCAGACGGGTTTGCGCTGGAGATCAAATATGCTACAGCCGACAATTTTACTGGTGCTGTCATCTATCCCTGCGGCCGGTTTTTCCTTCGCCCCGAGGTAGCCGTAGCCCTCCTGAAAGCTAACCGCCAACTCCGGGCGCAAGGGTATATGCTCAAATTGTATGACGGTTACCGCCCCCGTCCGGCCCAACAAAAATTGTGGGATAAAGTGCCCAACCCGGACTATGTCGCTTCTCCCAAAGAAGGTTCGATGCACAACCGGGGCGTGGCTGTAGACCTGACCATCACGAATCTCAATGGCTGGGATATGGATATGGGTACACCATATGATTTCTTTGGCGAAAAAGCACATCACGATTATATGGACTTGTCACCCTCCATACTGGCGCAACGGAAAAAATTAAAAACCCTCATGGAGGCACACGGGTTTCAGTCCATCCGTACGGAGTGGTGGCACTATTCCTTTGCCAAAGGATCGTACCCGTTGTCGGATTGGGAATGGCCATGTCCGGGTTCCAAATTCTGACTTCCCACTTTTTCCCTACTTTTGGCGTTCTTACAGAGGTGTACCCGTGTACACTGGAGTTGAAATCAAATTGAATTGATGAACACACAATATGCATCTGATGTCCAGGCTATTGATGCCCTGGCAGCAAAATATCAGGCCTTACGGCAGGAGATCGGTAAAGTGATAGTCGGGCAGGATGAAGTGGTCAAGGCTGTATTGATATCCTTGTTTTCCAACGGTCACAGTCTGCTGGTCGGCGTACCCGGGCTGGCCAAAACCCTGCTGGTCAGTACCATTTCCGAAGTACTGGATCTGGAGTTTAAACGCATCCAGTTTACACCCGACCTCATGCCGTCCGATATTACCGGGACAGAGATTCTGGACGAAGACCGCCATTTTCGTTTCAACCGCGGACCCATATTTGCCAATATCATTTTGGCCGATGAAATCAATCGTACACCGCCCAAAACGCAAGCCGCCCTCCTGGAAGCCATGCAGGAGCGCTCCGTGACGGTAAGCGGAGACCGGCATCTGCTTCCTTCACCATTTTTTGTACTGGCGACACAAAATCCCATCGAACAAGAAGGTACATACCCCCTACCGGAAGCGCAACTTGACCGGTTTATGTTTAATATTCCACTGGACTACCCTTCCTACGAAGAGGAAATTCAAGTGGTCAAAACCACTACAGCGCTGCAAAACACATCGCTTTCTCACATCCTTTCAGCCACGGAGATACTCCATTTCCAGCAATTGGTTCGCAAGATTCCAGTCGCCGACAATGTTCTTGAGTACGCCGTCTCCCTGGCCACTAAAACAAGACCGGGCACACCACGGGCTACAGATCAGGTCAACCAGTACATAACCTGGGGTGCAGGACCTCGCGCTTCGCAGTACCTCGTGCTCGGTGCCAAATGCCATGCCGCGATCCAGGGTAAATATTCGCCGGATATAGCCGATGTCAGGGCCGTGGCCACATACGTACTCCGTCACAGGATCGTACGCAATTATAAAGCCGAAGCCGAAGGCATCAATGAGGAAAAGGTCATCGAAGGATTGCTGTAAATGTAAAGCTGTACTGAAATCTTTTTCATGACCCTCATTTTAGCGATATTTGAGGGAAATATACTTGTATGAAAAAGCTGCTGAAAAAGATCGGTCTTTGGATAGGCTTGTTTGTTCTGGGGTTGATCCTCATTTCGTTCTTGCTGCCCTCCGATGTGAAAGTCCGACGAACTGTCATCGTCAATGCACCCATGGATCGGGTCTTCAGTCAGGTCAATAACCTCTTCCATTGGGAAATGTGGTCACCCTGGAAACGCATGGATCCTGCAATGGTGATGTCCTTTAGTAATCCGTCCGAGGGACAAGGCGCATTTTATAAATGGGAATCCAACAATTCCCGCCTTGGCAAAGGAACCATGACGCTATCACGTGTCGTACAAAATGAAGAGATCGTCACCGCCCTGGAATCCGAGGACTGGGGCAAAGCCAGCGCCCGGTTTACATTTGCCCACAAAGGAGAAGGTATCGAAGTCGCCTGGAGCATGGAGAATAAGGTCGGCTGGCTCCCCTGGAATAAATATTTCGGACTGATGATGCGCGGCGAGCTCAAAAAGCAATTCGATCAGGGATTGAAGGATCTGAAGTTTCAGGCCGAGAAAAGTTAATATTGCCTTCACACCGCAGAATGATTTTCAGTCTGGTGTAGGGTGTCGGCCAGGTAAGGACCGCGCAGGGCTATTCCTCCGGTGCAAAATGAAGCATCCCGGGCCGGCTTTTTGCCGACGTAGTGCCGTTAAAAACCCTTTCCTTACGAAGACGCTTTTGCTCCTCCTTTGGGAGATGGCTAAATTCCCTGCATTCGGGCGAACAACAACCATCATATTCTTCCCGGCACGAATCACATTGCACAAAAAGTAAATGGCAGGCTTCGTTGGCACAGTTGGTATGCGTATCGGCAGGTATACCACACTGATGACAGGATGCGATCACCTCGTCCGAGATCCGTTCACCCAATCGGTCATCAAAGACAAAGTTTTTGCCTTTAAACTTATTGGGCAAACCCAACCTTTCCGCCTGACGTGCATATTCAATAATGCCGCCATCCAATTGATATACTTTTTTGTAACCCTTGTATTTCATATACGCAGATGCTTTTTCGCATCGAATACCTCCGGTACAATACATGATGATGTGCTTGTCCCGATCCTGCTGTAGCATATCAGCTACCATGGACAGCCCTTCGCGAAAGGTTTCCATCGGTGGGCAAATGGCATTTTCAAAATGGCCGACCTCGCTTTCATAATGGTTCCGCATATCCACGACGATCGAATCCGGATCATCGGCAAGCCGGTTAAACGCCTCGGCCGAAAGATGAGTGCCACGATCAGTAACATCAAATTCATCATCATGTAAGCCATCAGCCACAATCTTGTCACGAACCTTGATGGACAGCGTAAAAAAGGAGGTAGAGTCATCTTCAACGGCATAGTTGAGCCGTATCCCGTTTAGAAAGGGTATGGAATCCAGATAGTCGCGGAAGAGATCGAGCTTTCGGGTCGGTACCGAAACCTGGGCATTGATTCCTTCCCCCGCCACATAAATCCGTCCAAAGACTCCAAGGGCATCCAGATGGGCATAAAAAAGATCCCGAAATTCCCGGGGATCCTCCAGCCGGGTATAGGCATAAAAGGAAAGGGTAGTGCGGCTCTCCGGCTCGAGACGGACACGTTCACGCAGGATATCCCGGTTGACTTTATTATGCAGGACTTTGGCCATTGGATCAAACGGTTTGGTCGGCAAAGATAAGGACTCTGAAAGGTGGACACGCGAAGTTTGCCTTCAATTTGCTGAAACCCGCACAGCAGAAGGTCAGTATGCCGGTCAAAGTGATGTATTGCCGTTATGAAGTGAGTGACAGTGAGGCTATATTAATTTTATTTAAAACGTATATTCGTAATATACTGTATTATAGTTGGTTATTAAATATACTCAGACTTTTTTCGGTCGAGTGCAGGGTGGAGATGGAAGGGAATTCTAAAATATTGTTAGATATTAATAATGAGGCATTTAAATATATGAATGATTGTCATATATAAAAGCCTAAAAGACAAATGAATAATTTTATAAAAATCAGGATTTGGCCAATAAAAATTGGGTTTTACAACTATTTATGACCAAATATCATTTTTAAAGGGCAAAAAGGGGCTAATTATATCAGGGATGGTGAGGATTAGCCGCATTCATGTAAATTTGCGGCGATTTTAACACCAGGGTACTTGTTAAGAGGTCCGGGATGGTGTAAACACCGAAATACCACTTCAATAATACTAAAACAGAGAGGTTATGGCCACTCAGAAAAACAACAAATCAACAAGCAAAGCAACATCGAGGCCTAAAGCTTCAGGAAGTGCCGTTACGAAGAAAACTGCTATGAAAACCGCCGCTAAAGGCAAATCCGTCGCCAAGCCTGCCTCTGTCTCAAAGTCCAAATCCCCGGTAAAAGCAGGATCTACCGTAAAAAAGGGTGCTACGGCAGCCAAGAAGGTTGTTGCCCCTAAGAAGAAAGCCGTACCCCCCGTGAAAAAGGCGTCTGCTCCTGCGAAGAAAGCCTCGCCTCCCGTGAAAAAGGCGTCTGCTCCTGCCAAGAAAGCCTCGCCTCCCTTGAAAAAGGTTACCACGCTTGTTAAAAAAGCAACCCCGGTTTCAAGGAAATCAACAACAACACAATCCGTAAAAGGACCGAAGGGAAGTGTCGGCAAAGCCGTTAAGGCAACATCTCCGGCAAAATCATCTCCGGCTAAAGCCAAATTACCGGCTAAGGCCGGGGTAAAATCACCTCCGAAGAAAGCTGTTACAAAGACCATAAAACCGGCCGCATCACCAAAGAAAGCAGTTCCGGCCAAGCCGATTAGGAAAGTCACGGCGAAGAAGATAACACCGGTTAAAGCCGGTAAAGCACCAAAATCAGGTGCTGTAACCAAGGCTGCTCCCCCGGTCAAAAAATCAGTACCTCCTAAAGTAACTTCTTCAGGAAAAGGGAAACCAACTTTGAAACCTATTGCCCAGGCCAAGGGAGCATCACCCAAGAAGACGGCTGAGACAAAAGCGCCAAAGAAAAGTCTGGTCCAAACTAAAACACCTGTTGCCGTTACGCCTAAATCTAAAACTACGGTCTCGCCTGTCGCAAAGCCGGTGCCTAAAGTATTATCCACATCTCCGGTCGGCAAAACCAAAGTGACCCCCAGACCACCCGCCACCGGATCCAAACATACCGATGTGACCAAAGTCCCAAGCGTCAGCGGCGCTGTCCCATTGACCAAGTCAAAATCAGCACCAAAAACCGTATCTGATCCTATCGCTCAACATAAAGTCAAATCGACTGTAAAAATGTCTGTAAAGAAAGAAAGCAAACCTGTATCCACGACCATCATTACACCCGAGGAGCCACAGAAATCCCGTTACAGTGACCAGGAATTGACGGAGTTTGATCAGCTTATAGATGAAAAACTGATCATTGCCCGGGAGCAACTGGAGTTTTATTTGAAGCAACTCGAGGATATGGCCGAAAATCCGGACAACAAAATCAAAGGACTGGATGACGGTCTGAGTACACTGGAAAGCGAAAGAGTCAGTTCAATGGCAGCCCGTCAGCAAAAGCTCATCCAGCACCTCGAGAATGCCAAGATCCGTATCAAAAACAAAGTCTACGGCATTTGCAGGGAGACGGGCAAACTGATCTCCAAGGAGCGTTTACGCGCGGTGCCTCATGCGACATTGTCGATCGAAGCGAAACAAGCACAAAATTAATGCAGCCAAGGTCATCCGGTGAGCCGGATGATGCGCTGAACCGGAAAGGGATGTACTCTGTATGTTGCTGTATTCCCCCTGTATTTACGAAGTCAAATGCCGTTAACTCTATTCTATGTCAAAGCGTTCCTTCGCTGTAGTCTTGATTGTCTTTGTAGTGTTGTTGGTAGACCAGACACTAAAGATCTGGGTGAAAACGCATATGGAGTATGGTGAGGAGTTCAGCATCCTGGGATTAAGTTGGGCTCGAATCCATTTTGTCGAGAATGAAGGTATGGCATTTGGCCTGTCGCTCGGTGGAACCTGGGGAAAGTTGGCGCTGAGTATTTTTCGACTTATTGCCGTAGGTTTTCTGATTTATATTATCCACGGTCTGATCAAGGCAAAAGAAACGCTGGGTGTGATTTTGTCTTTTTCCCTGATTTTGGCCGGAGCACTCGGTAATATTATAGATAGTGCATTTTATGGTCTTATATTTTCACACACCCCTTATCATGGAGGTGTAGCGTCTATGTTTCCGGCAGAAGGCGGATACGCACCTTTCCTGTTTGGCAAGGTCGTAGATATGCTCTATTTCCCACTGATCGATACGCGATTGCCGGATAGTTTTCCGATCTGGGGCAGTCAGCAGTTTCAGTTTTTCAGACCGGTCTTCAATATTTCGGACGCAGCGATCTCCACCGGTGTTATTACCCTACTCCTGTTTCATCGCAGGATCTTCAAATCCAGGCACCCACAAGAAGGAGAAGGACGGGGAGATCTCCCGACAGACAGAACAAGAACACCTGCTGATCAAAATTAAAGATAGATCATCCTATTCACCACGACGCCATTTGACGGTGACACCCGGGAATGCACCTGAAGGCAATATACTGCTGCCTCGCCGGTTAACGGCAAGCCAGGTGTAAATGAAAAAAACGTTGAATGATCTTGAGGATTCGGGCTGACGTTTTAGCCGCAGGAAGGCCCTGAAGAGAAAAAATTTGGGATGGGATTAGGGGGGCAAAAGTTAGGCTGATACTTCCGTTTTGTATTATTTACCCATAAAACGGTTTATCGCTTTTACCGCATTACTGACCTTCATGTAGTCGATCGTATAATGCATGTACTTACCATCCTTATCGGCGACCAATACCCCGGCATTCTTCAGAATTCGAAGATGCTGCGACGCAATGGATTGCTCAATCTTGAGGGTATTGTAAATGTGATTTACCTGTATGTTTTTGTTTTGATCCAAAAACTCCAGGATTTTCAGACGGAGTGGGTGAGCCAGAGCCCGCATAAGTTCCGTAGACACCGTTAGCTTCTCCTGCTGAAAGGTGACCTTAGTCCTCTTCATACATTTCCTTATTTTGAGTTAAACCTTAGCAACAAATTTGCAGAGAAGATTTGACTCAACCAAATGATATTACAAAAAAAATGCATTTGTAATCAGGTGACCTCCACCAAGGTGTGCGTAACCTCTTGATTGACAAGGAAATGTAAAAGAAGTGGGGGGTGAAAATATTTTTTAATCTTCACAGTATCAAAGCCTTAAATGGGCTACCTAAAGCAAAGATTTAGCCGGCAAGCTCTTCCACCAGCTTGGAGATCTGGTTGAGACGGTCTTTATCCAGCGAATAATAAATAAATTTTCCCTGACGCTCTGTCAGCACGACACCTGCCCGGCGAAGTATCGCCAGATGCTGGGAGGCCACAGACTGCTCAAGGCGCAGCTTAATATAAATATCAGTTACCGTCATCGTGGCATGCTCTTCCAGCAGATCAATCACACGCTGACGCAATTTGTGATTTACAGCCCGGAGCACCAGGACAGCCTTCCGCAGATCAGCGTAATTGAGTTCTATTTCGCTGGTCCCTTTTCTTAAACTTACAATTTCAGTCTTCTTTTTCATCATGAGCGAGATTATTCGGATTCATGATAGCTTTAACACAAACCATACCATATCATTATTAACAATGCTTAAACGATTGACAATCAATATTATATGTTAAAGATTTGATTTATATACAAACACATATACATATCTAAGTGCCTATTAAAGGCCATTTTCCTCAGTCCTGACTCCATCCAATCTCCCTTTTTTGGGTGTGGTGATATGAGGTGGTTTGATGTAAAAGGGCACAAAATGTATGGGATCCTCGACCACCCCGGCCTGGTAGCGAGCCAGAGCTAGCCCCGCTAATGCACCAGCACGGCACCGCAATTCCCGGTCAATAGTCAGTCCCGGACAGTAGTTAGCTTCTGAACCAATTTTAACCGCGCCATCCCCACCAGCCACGATCTTGTCACGGACAGGTAAGTGGTCGGTAAAGAAGACCTCGTCCAAAATAACCGATTGAACCGGCCATATTTCCTTCATCTCCCGGTCATAGATAGCGGCATACACCTCCCTTCGGCGGGCATCCAACATGGGAAGGGCATAGTCAGCATCCGGATAATGATCAAAGATGGACACCGCCAGACCCGCCAATGCAGGGACAGACAACAGCGGAATGCCCAAACTATAAGACATGGCCTTGGCCGTCGAACTTCCAACCCGCAATCCGGTATAGGATCCCGGGCCCGAACTCACACAAATCGCACTCAAATCCTTTGGACGTATGCTGCCTGCGCTAAGCAATGCCTGAATGGCAGGCGTCAGCATAGAGGCTTGACTGCTGGTTTCAGGAATATTCACCTCCTGTATGACCCGCTCACCCGCACTCAGCGCTACTGATCCATCGCGCGTGGAGGTCTCTATGTGAAGAATATACATATTATGCACAGTGGTTATCTGTATGATATGGTATCATAACCACTTTTTAACAGAATGGTTTTCTTTCGAATAACCCTTTCGTTCGTGCCATCAAGGAGCTGAAATCATCCTGACCTTACTTCCCATGCAATATTGAAGCATATCGTTGAGGAGATTGGATCACGTTGATAGCTTCTGTTAGGTCAGGATCATTTTTTAGTTGATGCCTCACCATGCCCGTCTCGAAATAATAGCGGCTAAGCATTTCCCGCTCGATAGCCCGGAGGATTTCCTTTTCATGCTGACGAACCTGAGCAGCTTTTTCCTTTTCAACGAGGGTCTTGAGTTGTTCGAGATGGGTCGTTACTTCAGCAGAATACGCTTCCTTGGAGGAGGTCTCTTTGATTTTCCGGATCAGTTTATCGGTTTCGGTTTCAAACTTGAAATCACTCTTTTGGAGATACGTTGAAAATGCTTGAAAATCCGTGTACCTGAAACGCTCAAGCGCTTCGATGCTATCACGACCGATGCAATACTGGGTCACAAAGTTGAAAATGATGTCCTGTTCCAGTAGTTTTTTCACAATCAGGGGTTGTTGCTCATTGGGCAGGGGTATATCCGGCTGCACACCTCCTCCATCCAGGACGGTGCGGCCACCTCGGGTTTTGAATTTGCCTCGTTTTTCATCCGGGATATGCACCCTTTCACCGTTTTTATATTCTACGGACTGGATACAGCGGCCGCTAGGGATATAGTATTTGGAGGTGGTCAGTTTGACTTTGGCATTGTAACCTATATCAAAGGTGTTTTGGACCAATCCTTTTCCGAAGGAAAGCTGCCCGATGACAATACCCCGATCGAGGTCTTGTATGACACCCGAGACAATCTCAGACGCAGAGGCCGATTGCTCATCGATCAGCACGACCAATTCGATGTCTTTGTCGACAGGTTCATTGCGGGTCTTAAACTCCTGGTCAGCTTCGATGACTTTGCTTCTTGTCGTAACCACTGTTTCATTGGCCGGAATAAATATGTTGCAAACGTTGATAGCCTCACGAAGTAATCCGCCCCCATTGCCCCTAAGATCCAGGACTACACCCCTGAGGGTGGGCGAGGTGGTTTTCAAATCCCGGAGTGCATTGGCGACATTGCGTCCGGCATCCCGTGAGAAAGTGGTCAGGGAGATATAACCCACATCGTCAGCAATCATCCCGGAATAGGGTACATTTTTTCCATCCATGCCTCCGCGGGTGATGCGGATGTTCATTTCGTTTGTGGTGCCTGGCCGGAGGATGTCCAGATTCATTTCACTGCCGGGTACTCCACTGATGATATCCATGACATCCTGGGCTGAACGTTTGCCCGTATTTTCACCATTGACAGTGACGATCCGGTCCCCGACCTTCAATCCGGCGGCATGAGCCGGTGAGTCTTCGATGATACCGGTGATCACCAGATCGGCTCCGATTTTTTTGATTTTGAGCCCGGACGATGCCTCACCTTCCTCATTTCGAAAACGGAATCCTTCGATCTGGGACTCAGAGAAGTAATTCGTGAAGGGATCCAGAGTTGCCAGCATGGCATCAATACCCACTTTCATGATCTGGTTGGGATCGATTTCATCGACATAGCTGGAATTGATCTCTTTATACATATTACTAAAGATCTCCAGATTCTTGATGATATCAAAATAACGGCCTTTTTGCTGTAAGGTGGCAGCAATGCCAACAAATGCAGCCACCAGTATCACGGTGGTATATAAAATCGTTCTCTTCATGCGCTTGATTTCTACCGGTAAAATTACATGGAAGCGGTAAGATGGTATAACGCATTCTGGGGGGTGAAAAGTTTACAGGGTGTCAGGTCGTGGTGAATGTGTAGGGGCGGAACCCCGGGTCGCACCCGTGGTACTTGCGCGCAAGTGGGGTAATGGGTAAAAGGGTAGATACGCCAAATTTGGCGTATCAGGGGTATAAGGGTAAAGACAAAGTCGAAGAAATCATACATAAGCCTGAAGGGCTTACCCATCTTCAACCCCGGGTTGCAACCCGGGGTCCGGGCCACACCCCCACCTCCAACCCTGAAAGGATCGACCATGATCTTGTTCCGGGAACACCAACTGTATCCATTAGCTCAAAACTGCTGTCAACATCATCACCAACGCGTAGTCAACCTTACACACTAAACTCCTAAACACTAAACTCCTCAACCTCTCAACTCCTCAACCTCTCAACCTCTCAACCTCTCACCACGGTTGCTGAGCTGTAGCACGAGGATGTGTCAAGCAGGTCGAAGCACCCCACTCACCTTACCAAAGTGACATCCCCATACCTGACAAATCCCCCTCCACCTGCCGACCTAACCTCCACCCTGTACGTAAACACCCCAGGATTAAGCATCTGTCCTCTGCTGGTGCCATCCCAAGCCACTGATGCATCATTCGGTGCAAACTCATTGGCCGAGTACACCATCGTTCCCCACCGATCAAAAATCACCAGCGAATGAATCATCTCTATATCGCGGCCAGCCCCGATTACCAACCTGTCATTGATACCATCTCCATTCGGAGAAAAAATATTCGGAACATAGATCTCATCATCACGATCCACATAGACCGTCATATCATCCCGGTCCGAACAACCATCTACAGAAATCACTTCCACGGAATAGGAAGTGGTGATCACGGGTACTACAGTCTGGGTGATACAATTCACGCAAGGCGCAGTTCCTGCTCCATTCCAAGTCACCAGACTAAGCGAATCCAGCGGCACATTGACCATCGCCTCCAATCGCACTGTATCGCCCGATGCTATATGCTGATCACCACCAAGATCCACCTGTACTTGTACGGGGGGCTTGATCCAGATCAACTCACCGGCCTCACATTCATTGGCATCCAGAGCCGTCAGGTGATAGAGTCCACCATCCAGCCCGTCGAATGTCGGGTCTGTGGTGTAGGCACTTCCATTCATAGCATACCGATATGGAGGCACACCACCTGATGCCATCACCGTGATGCTGCCTTTCTCTTGTTCGAAACATCCTGGTGAGCTAATGCCAAAACCAAGCATGAACTCCTCCGGCTCGTGGAGTGTGATGACGCCCGTGATTATACACCCATTGCCATCCGTCACACCTACACTATAGCTTCCAGTCTGTACACCTTGAATCGATGAATTCATATCTCCTGTACTCCACAGATACGCAAAGGGCCCGTTACCATCTGCGATCGCTTCTATCCCACCATCATCCGCACCCGCACAACTCACATCATACCCGTTGTAGTCCATGGTAGATTGTAACTCCAACTCCGTTAGCGGGAACAATGACGTAAGCTCAATCACCAGACTGTCACAACCGGTTGTAGAGGTGTACAACGTCTCCACGGAACCGGTGGAGTTTTCATCACAGGTGAAGTCTTCCAGAATCGTAGTGATCACATCGGTGAGGGAAACGATACTTGTGACGATGCTGTCACACCCATGCTGATTAATGAGTTGTTGTATGAATACACCCGTATCTGCCTCATGACATGATGAGGACATAAAGAACACGTCATGTGCGGGAAGCAGTGAAATGACGGTCGTGACGATACTGTCACAGCCAGACTGATTGGTCAGATATTGCACAAACGTACCGGTATCCTGCGGTTGGCATGAAGTGCTGACGAATTGAATGTCGTGTGTAGGTGCCAGCGTGATTGTACTTGTGACAATACTGTCGCACCCAAATTGATTGAGATACAGGACTATATATATCCCCGCCTCTGCCGGATCACAGGTTACTGTATCCAGAAATGTCGAATCTGATTCCGAATACGTTACTGTCGTGATGATCAGACTATCACACCCATTCACTCCGACAAATATCTCTTCTGTCACACCGAGCGTGGATGAATCACAGGAGGTCAGATTCAAATAGGTGGTGTCGGGTAGTCCGGGCGTGATTGTAGTGATCACCAGACTGTCACATCCTTGTGAACTTGCATATAAATCCTCAAACACACCGATATTCTGCGGAATACACGAAGTGCCTGAGATGTAGGTGGTATCTACCTCTGCAAACGATGTAACCACAGCGACAATACTATCACAACCATCAGCGCCCATCAGCGTATTGTATACTGTCCCCAGCAGCAACGAGTCACAGGAGTTCATGATGACCATCGTAGTATCGGCGGGTGGATCAAGAACCATGGCGTGTAGGATGAGACTGTCGCAGCCGAGCGCATTGATCAATGTATCAATCGTACTCCCTACTTGAGAAGAGCTACACGTCAACGCAATAAAAGTTGTGGTATCAGAGGGCAGTAGCGTCACAGTAGTGCGAATGACGGTATCACAGCCATTGGGATTATCCAGATGCTGGAAGAACACTCCGGCTTGAGTGGGATCACAGGTCTCATCCTGGAGGAAGATCAGTTCGGCAGGCAGCAGATAGATCGTCGTGGTGACTGTGCTGTCACATCCATGAATGGAGGAAAAGAAATTTTCATACGTCCCGTCAAATTTCTCCCAGTGAAAACCTAACCAGACGCTGTCACCCTCACACATTGACACCTCTACTTGATGAACATAGGTGGGGAATACCTCCACCGTCACCTGATCTTCTGCGAGCTCTATACAGGCAGGAGAAGATGGAGTGACAGCCGAAATGGTATACGTTGAGGCAAATGATATAATATCCTGAAATTGCACTGTACCCATCACATCCTGAAGTAGTATTGAACCACTTTGAGTAGACTGAATCTCCACCGTGACCGGAAATGGTGCGTCTGTTGTGAGCGTTAGCATCACCGCTTGATTGTCACAGATCATAGATGGGCCTGTGAGTGCCATTTCGATGACTGGCAGGACATCATACAGGATGGTGTCTGAGCCGGGGCATTGGAGTCCGTTGGAGACGATGACGATATAGGTGCCGGGATCTGCCGGGGTGATCATCCGCGTGGTCTGCCCTGAAGACCATTGGTAGGTAGCGCCAGGGTGGCCTGCATCCAGGATATATGATTCGCCCTCGCAAGCATCGATATCAGGGCCTAGATCCACTTGAAGTTGTGGCAGCTCTATGACCTCAATGAACGCAGTCGCTACATTACTCATAGATCCGGATGCAGTGGTAAACTGCACCTCCACCGTGCGCTGGCCGCCTGTGGGATACAGTGCATCATTTCTATATTGAATCAGTCGTAGTGCATCGATAAACTCTGTGGATCGGGCACCGCCTGCATTGGATAGGGTGATCATATCGGTCCCGCTGCCTGCCACGCTGATACCGGCTACACCGCCGGAGATCATAAGATACTCCTGAATTCCATCCGGGACAAACCCAGTCACCCGAATAATCACCTCCGAAATGATATCATTATAATACATGCGCACATCTTCATCCGCAATGTAAGCATGTTGGCTGAGGCAAGACACTATATTCGAACTAAAGTCAGATCCGCTTGCCCCAGAACTATTGTCGCAATCCAGGTCAAGGCTATTGTCACAATGTTCTGGTGGAATATGTTCGAGAAAAGTACAAAAATTAGGTATATCACCTACTGAGTAACAAAGGGGCGTGATGGCACCATCAACTAAATTAATAGAAACTAAAAGTTCTGGGTCGCCTGATACATTGCGCCCTGTCGCAATCAATGTATTACAGAATGGGCTGGCTGTAGGATTCGTAAATCTGTATGGAGGTATGCTATTTGCGACAACAAGACTGCTATTCGAAGGATTAGTTATGTCAATATGTACTATGCCAAATTCTGATGCCCCATAATACTTACCTTCTACTATTGACATATCATCAAATGGATTGATGCCCGTTGAACCCAAGTCTGTCACGATTCCTGAATTAATATTCCAAATAAATAAATTACCTGAAAAATACTGGATTGTATAAAAAACACTATCCGAAATACAAACGATTCCAGCCATTTGGGGATTTGAACTAAGCGGCCATTCGGCAACCAGAGCGGAGCTACCTGTGTTCAAATCAAATTCCAATAGAAAGGGCCCATTCATAACATAAAATGATCCGTCAGGACAAAAGGATAGTCCGCTGCCATATTCAGTTGTATAGCCCTGCGGTTCTATTGAGCAACCATCACAAAGTGCATTGTCAAAATCAATTCTCCAATATTGAAGATTTCCAAAGGCATAATATGTTTGCAAACTAACATTGTTACTTGGCAAAAAAAATATATATAAGATCAGCACTTGCCAGGTGCTGATCTTATACATTCGAAATTGTATAAACAAAGAGGGAATTGAAAGAGGGAAAAAATCCTGTCTCTCTTTATTTTTCTGGGGTAAAGTGTTCATTCACAAGGCCCCATTGCACAAGCATTGTTTGTCCCAATATATCTGAACTCATTTGGAGGAATCTGTAACCACATAGTATCAGATGATATAAGATCTGCCTGACAAGTTATAATAATGAGTGC
Source organism: Saprospiraceae bacterium (assembly GCA_041746735.1). Taxonomy (GTDB): domain Bacteria; phylum Bacteroidota; class Bacteroidia; order Chitinophagales; family Saprospiraceae; genus Opimibacter. The sequence continues at coordinate 34,585 of JBGTGP010000023.1, read as the reverse complement.
TGTAGATGTGCCAGAAAGATTTCGAATATAAAAAGGCGAATTCTCTCCTACACAAAATGGTTGTCTAGGCTCAGTCAAGGTAAGCTCGATGATAAGACCTCCACCAGAAAAAGATGGACAATTGCCAGTAGCAGCTCCCATGCAAGCAGACATGCCGTTTGTGGTGCCGCAGATTTGGAGAAAAGCACCTGAAGATCCCGGTTGAAGCCAAGCCCCACAACAACATTCCTCATCTTCCGGGCACAAATCGCAATCGCTACGGTTGGATAATGCAGCAGTTTCATTAAGGGTCTTTATCAAACTTTGCTCATCAACTGCTTGATTGCAAGATGTATGTGTAAACAGAATTGCTATACATCCCAAAACAGGGCTTATTAATGAATTTTTCATTTCCAGAGATTTGTTAGGCTCTTCGTATGACTCTGATTTCCACAATCCTATTGAAAGGAAAGAAAACATGAATCAAGTTATACGAAATCGCCTAAGTGAATAGAAAACATTAGCTCCTTTTTTGCTCTGGTGTAAATGCGTCCGAATCTTCGGTCATTCTTGCAGAGCCTCTCCCATCCCTGACTGCATTTCCTTATGTTGAAAACGCTACGGGGCCCCGGGAGAGGCGGACCTTGTCTCTCACCCTCACCGGCACATAGCGCCGTCTCCACTTTGTTGTCGAATGTAAGAAATCCAAAATCAACCAAATGCACTTCCAGGCATCAATGCACACATAGGCACGCTGCCTGATGCACCTGGCGGCATAATAAACTGGTAATCTGTAAATTGAAGAAGAGAATATGCTGAGAAATAGTGCGGCTGCAAGCCAATATCCAATAGTGATTCGAACACCGTCAGATAGCGCTGATGCGCTGAAAAAGTGTATATCCAGAAACTTTTTCAATTTAATGGTTTTAAGCGAGAGGGGTGTTTGCTTTTCAAATATACGGTTTTTTTTGAATGAAGTGTATTTTTTACCGCTTTCAAATGTTAAAGTTTTACTCCTTAGTAAGGGCTTCGGCGACTAAAAGATCTCCTTCGCTAAAGCTTCGGCGACCAAAGGATCTCCCTCGCTAAAGCTTCGGCGACTAAAACGAGAGACATCGAGAGACATCAAGAGTTAAAGCACGATCTATGAAAGAAATTAAGATCATACATAAGCCCGAAGGGCTTACCCATCTTTAACCCCGGGTTGCAACCCGGGGTCCGAAGCACACCCCCCATCTCCGACCCTGAAAGGATCGCCCAAGATCTAGTTCCCGGAACGCCAACCGTATCCAATAGCTCAAATCTCCTGTCAACCTATATCATGAGGGCACAATCAACACTAAACACTAAACTCCTAAACACTAAACTCATCAACCTCTCAACTTCTCAACTTCTCAACCTCTCAACCTCTCACCCACGGTTGCTGAGCTGTAGCACGAGGATGTGTCAAGCAGGTCGAAGCACCCCACTCACCTGACCAAAGTCACATCCCCATACCTCACAAATCCCCCTCCACCTGACAACCTAACCTCCACCCTGTATGTAAACACCCCAGGATTAAGCGTCTGTCCTCTGCTGGTGCCATCCCACGCTACAGATGCATCGTTCGGCGCAAACTCATTGGCAGCGTACACCATCGTCCCCCATCGATCGAAAATCACCAACGAATGAATCATCTCTATATCCCGGCCAGCCCCAATAATCAACCTGTCATTGATACCATCTCCATTCGGAGAAAAAATATTCGGAACATAGATCTCATCATCACGATCCACAAAGACCGTCATGTCATCCCTGTCCGAACAACCATCCACTGAGATCACTTCCACGGAATAGGAAGTGGTGATTACGGGTACTACAGTTTGAGTGATACAATTCACACAAGGCGCAGTTCCTGCTCCATTCCAAGTCACCAGACTAAGCGAATCCAACGGCACATTGACCATCGCCTCCAATCGCACCGTATCGCCCGATGCAATATGTTGATCACCACCAAGATCCACCTGTACTTGTACGGGTGCCTTAATCCAGATCAACTCTCCAGCCTCACATTCATTGGCATCCAGAGCCGTCAGGTGATATAGGCCACCATCCAGCCCGTCGAATGTCGGTTCTGTGGTGTAGGCACTTCCATTCATGGCATACCGATATGGAGGTACACCACCCGATGCTATCACCGTGATGCTGCCTTTCTCTTGTTCAAAACATCCTGGTGAGCTGATACCAAAACCCAGCATGAACTCCTCCGGCTCATGAAGTGTGATGACGCCCGTGATTATACATCCGTTTCCATCTGTCACACCTACACTATAGTTCCCTGCTTGTATGCCCTGAATCGATGAATCCATATCTCCTGTACTCCACAGATACGCAAAGGGCCCGATACCATCGGCGATCGCTTCTATCCCACCATCATCCGCACCTTCACAACTCACATCATATCCATTGTAGTCCATGGTAGATTGTAACTCCAGCTCCGGCAGAGGGAACAATGACGTAAGCTCAATGACTAGACTATCACAGCCGGCTGTAGAGGTGTACAACGTCTCCATAGATCCGGTCGAGTTTTCATCACAGGTGAAGTCTTCCAGTATCGTAGTGATCACATCGGTGAGGGAAACGATACTTGTGACGACACTGTCACATCCATGCTGATTGATGAGTTGTTGTATGAATACTCCCGTATCTGCCTCATGACATGATGAGGAAGTAAAGAGCACGTCATGTGCCGGAAGCAGCGAAACAATTGTCGTAACAATGCTATCACATCCGGATTGATTGGTCAGATACTGAACGAACGTACCGGTATCCTGCGGTTGGCATGAAGCACTGACGAATTGAATGTCGTGTGTCGGTGCCAGTGTGATTGTTCTTGTGACTATACTGTCGCACCCAAATTGATTGAGATACAGGACTATAAATATCCCTGCTTCTGCCGGATCACAGGTGACTGCATCCAGAAACGTCGAATCCGATTCCGAATACGTTACAGTCGTGATGATCAGGCTGTCACAACCATTGACCGCCGTCAGTAAAGTCTCAAATACACCGAGACTTGACGAATCACAGGAAGTCAGATTCAGATACGTGGTGTCGGGTAGTCCGGGCGTGATTGTAGTGATCACCAGACTGTCACATCCTTCCGAACTTGCATAGAGATCCTCAAACACACCGATATTCTGCGGAATACACGAAGTGCCTGAGATGTAGGTGGTATCTACCTCTGCAAACGATGTAACCACAGCGACAATACTATCACAACCATCAGCGCCAATCAGCGTATTGTATACTGTCCCCAGCAGCAACGAGTCACAGGAGTTCATGAAGACCATCGTAGTATCGGCGGGTGGATCAAGAACCGTGGCGTGTAGGATTAGACTGTCGCAGCCGAGCGCATTGATCAATGTATCAATCGTACTCCCTACTTGAGAAGAGCTACACGTCAACGCAATAAAAGTTGTGGTATCGGAGGGCAGGAGCGTCACCGTCGTCCGGATCACGGTATCACATCCATTTGGATTTTCCAGATGCTGGAAGAACACTCCGGCCTGAGTGGGATCACAGGTTTCGCCCTGAAGGAAGATCAGTTCGGCAGGCAGCAGATAGATCGTCGTGGTGACCGTGCTGTCACATCCATGAATGGAAGAAAAGAAATTTTCATACGTCCCGTCAAATTTCTCCCAGTAAAAACCTAACCAGACGCTGTCGCCCTCACAAATCGACACCTCTACTTGATGAACATAGGTGGGGAATACCTCCACTGTCACCTGATCTTGTGCGAGCTCTATACAGGCAGGAGAAGATGGAGTGACAGCCGAAATGGTATACGTAGAGGCAAACGCAATGATATCCTGAAACTGTACTGTACCTGTTACGTCCTGAAGTAGTATTGAACCACTTTGAGTAGACTGAATCTCCACCGTGACCGGAAATGGTGCGTCTGTTGTGAGCGTTAGCATCACCGCCTGATTGTCACAGATCATGGATGGCCCAGTGAGTGCAACTTCGATGACTGGCAGGACATCATACAGGATGGTGTCTGAGCCGGGGCATTGGAGTCCGTTGGAGACGATGACGATATAGGTGCCGGGATCTGCCGGGGTGATCATCCGCGTGGTCTGCCCAGAAGACCATTGGTAGGTAGCTCCAGGGTGGCCTGCATCCAGGATATATGACTCGCCCTCGCAAGCTTCGATATCCGGGCCGAGATCGACCTGGAGCTGGGGCAGCTCAATAACCTCAATAAAGGCAGTCGCCACATTGCTCATAGATCCGGATGCAGTGGTAAACTGCACCTCCACCGTGCGCTGGCCGCCTGTGGGATACAGTGCATCATTTCTGTATTGAATCAGTCGTAGTGCATCGATAAACTCTGTGGATCGGGCACCGCCTGCATTGGATAGGGTGATCATATCGGTCCCGCTGCCTGCCACGCTGATACCTGCTACACCCCCTATACTCACCAGATACTCCAGTGATCCATCTGGCACAAAGCCACTGATGCGGGCGGTGAGTGTTGTGATCCAATCGTCGTAGTACATACGGGTGTCATCGTCGGCGATCCCGACACCATCGCTCATGCAGGTATATGGCTCACTTAAATAATCAGATCCGGTGGTGCCGGAGCTGTCGTCGCAGTCGAGGTCAAGTAGATTGTCACATTCAGGCACGGTGCTGAACTCCAGCATGGAGGTGATGCCATGTGGGCCAGCTAAACCGATGGAAGGACTGCAAAGGGCAGTAACGGCCCCGTCCGAAAGATTGATAGCAACAATTTCACTATGAAAATTCACTATTCTGTTTCCAATCATTGTATTACATATATGAGAGGCTGAAGGGGCATAAATGGGTTCGGATACAGGATAAAATGCCACGATACTACTATTCGTGAGGTTAAGTGTATCTACTTTCACAATACCCCCCCAAGTGGTATAATACAAATCCCCATTGAATGCCGTAAGCTCTCCAATACGTTCTATTCCGGGGCTACCTAGTAAAGTTATTGTGCTATCACTCAGATGAAACCTGTAGAAGTCGTGTGGACTCATGACATAAACTACATTCCCATCAAAAGTTGCAATAGCGCCAAGGCCGATTCCAGAGAGAGGTATATTAAATGAAATCAAAACGATTCCTGTTCCTGAAATCGTATCCATCTCATGTATAGTATAAAGGTTTTGCAAGGACTGCCCACTTGCATAAAACTTTCTTTGGGGAGTCATTGTGGCTCCATTCTCTGGAACTGTCGGGTTATTCAGGAAGGTGCTTGAACAGCTTCCACACCCTGATGAATCAAAAGTAATTCTATGAAACTCAGTTGTAAGGCCAAAATAGGATTGGGAATGGATTCCTGAAATCATCACAACCAGACACACTAGTAAAAAGCCTAATCTAATGCTAAGGTTTACCACACAATTGAGAAAACCCAGGGAGTTAGTACTAAAATACATTGAATTAAACATTAATGGGGGCATTCCCGTAAAGAGGAATGCCCATGAATGCAACATCATTTGTACATAATATTATTCGCACGGAGCAAGAAAACAACTGCCATTGCTGACATAGAAGACTTCCTCATTCGGTTCAAGTTCTATCATGACATATGGTGGGTCAGTTTCATTGATTCGGCAGGTTATTTTCAGATAAACCGTATTGCTTCCAATATTCACTATTCTGAACGTACCCCCAACCGGAAGACAGACTAACCCTCTAGTGATGCTCATTAGATCTAGCGCGAGATATGAATTGTAACTTGCAACTGTAGAACATGAACCTGGCAAAGTGTATGTGCCACATAACAGAGATGGAGAACTGTTATACGTGCCACAGATGAGCAGGTCAGCAGGCCCCCCATCTACCAGCTCCACTGCGCAACAACAATGTGGAGGATCGCTTACCGGGCATTGATCGCAATCATCAATTGTCCGATTCGCTAATTGCACTTGTGGTCCGGACGACATGGACTGTAGTGAACTATCCTGTCTGTCACAGGATATCATCATGAAAGATGCAAGCATCAGAATGCTAAATAATATATTATTCAATGTAATTGAATTAAAACTGTTAAGAGATAATCACAAGTTCTCTTTTGCTTTGGTGTACGCTCGCCTTGCCGGAATCCCCGGCATTCTTGCAGAGCCTCTCCCATCCCTGACTGCATTTCCTTATGCTGAAAACGCTACGGGGCTCCGGGAGAGGCGGACCTTGTCTCGCACCCTCACCGGCACATAGCGCCGTCTCCACTTTGTTGTCGAATGTAAGAAATCCAAAATCAACCACCAAATGCACTTCCAGGCATCAATGCACCAATAGGCATACAGCCTGATGCACCTGGCGGCATAATAAACTGATATTCTGTATATTGAAGAGGAGAATTCGCAGATAAAAATTGCTGCTGCAAGCCAACATCCAATAGTGATTCGAACACAGTCAGATAGCGTTGATGCTCTGTCTTGCGCGTATTGCGCGCAAGTGGGGTAAAAGGTGAAGGGTAAAAGGTAAAGGCCTTGTCGAAGGGAGAATACGAAAGAGTGGGCCGGATGTTTCTTAGGAAGGATCATGGCATACGGTCTGATTCCATTTAATGCGCTGATGCGCTGAGATGGTGGATACTCAGAGCCTGGTTCATTCGAAGTAGAATTGGCTTGGGTGTTTGTAGAATTAAAGTTAATCAATATTTCGGAATAACAAAATATTTTATGCCCCCCTGACATAATTCTCTTTCCCTGATTTCCACATTCCGCCTCGCAATCGGATATTCCGCTGCCCGTCTAAAGCTATATCCCCCATAAGCCTGAATGGATTGTCCTTGACTTTGTAGGGGCGGGTCGCGACCCGCTCCTGCAAAGTCACCACTTATCCCACATAAGCCCGAAGGGCTTACCCATCTATAACCCCGGGTTGCAACCCGGGGTCCGAAGCACACCCCCATCTCCAACCCAGAAGGAGTCGCCCAAGATCTCGCTCCAGGAACACCAGCCGTATCCATTAGCCAAATCTCCTGTCAACATCATCACCAACGCATAGTCATCCTTACACACTAAACTCCTCAACCTCTCAACGCCTCAACCTCTCAACTCCTCAACCTCTCAACCTCTCAACCTCTCACCTCTCATAATTCCCCTATTTTCACTCCGGATTCGAAAATATATCCACTATGAAACTGAAGTTCAACTCGCCCGTGATCCTGGGCTATTCCCTGATCTGCGTAGCCGTTTTTTTCCTGGATCGGGTTCTGGCCGGAAGCCTCATGCCCTGGTTTACACTGGGTCATGTCAGTATCGCTCAACCCCTCTCTCTGATCACCCTCTTCACTCATGTCGTCGGTCATGTCAGTATTGAACATCTCATGGGCAACCTCACATTCGTGCTCTTGCTGGGCCCCATTGTAGAAGAAAAATATGGGGATGCAAGAACACTATTGATGATCCTGATTACAGCCCTGGTGACCGGATTACTGAATGTCGTTTTCTTCCATACCGGACTACTCGGGGCTAGTGGTATCGTTTTCATGCTCATCCTGTTGGTTAGTTTTACCAACACCAAAAGCGGAGAAATCCCGCTGACCTTTATCCTGGTCGCCTTACTCTTCATCGGGAAGGAAGTTCTTCAGAGTCTGGCCACAGACCAGATATCTCAGTTTGCACACATCATCGGAGGTGTCTGCGGAAGTTTTTTTGGATTCTCCAACAGACCTCCCCGTTAACTGCATTGGCCGGAAAGAGGGGCCATTCAGTAGAGTCCTTACGGTCGGTTTGCCACACCGGACCTCTCAGTACTTCCTATTTTACAGCCCTGATTTAAGCCACCTCTTATTCACACCCGCACCATGAAGATTTCTTTTCATCTAATACCCCCCTTTCATCCTAACGGCTTGTATGAGTTGTAACCAGACTGACCCAGCCTCCCGGAAACTGACTTATCCCGTCACCGAAAAATCGGATCACATCGATGTCTATCATGGTATGGAGGTCCCAGATCCTTACCGCTGGTTGGAAAATGACACTTCCCGTGCTACCAGTCAATGGGTGGAAGCACAGAACAAAGTCACTTTTGGTTATTTGGACCAGATCAGTTGGCGGGAAGATCTGCAAAAGCGACTCGAATCTCTGGTCGATTATGAACGCATTTCGGCCCCGTTTAAGGAAGGTTCGTTTGAATACTTTTATCGCAATACCGGCCTTCAAAACCATAGCGTACTGTATCGCAGGCCTAAGGGGCAACCCGAAGCCGAACCCGAAGTTTTTCTGGATCCCAATACTTTTTCTGAAGATGCCACTGTCGGTCTGGCCGGTGTTTCTTTCTCTCATGATGGCTCCCTTTCCGCACATCAGGTGACCGAAGGAGGCTCTGACTGGCGCAAAGTCATCGTGATGAATGCCATCACCAAATCGATCCTCGAAGACACGCTCATCAACGTCAAGTTTAGCGGAACCTCGTGGTACAATAACGAAGGTTTCTATTATAGCAGCTATGACAATCCCAAAGATGGAAGCCAGCTTTCCGGAAAAACACAACACCACAAACTCTACTATCACAAACTCGGCACACCCCAGTCTTCCGATATATTGATCTTTGGTGGGGAGCAGCAACCCAACCGTTATATCTGGGGCCATGTAACTGAAGATCAAAAATGGCTCGTCATCTCCGCTGCACAAAACACCTCAGGAAACCGGATCTATATCAAAGACCTCAGCCGACCCACCAGTCCCCTGGTACAGATCAATGATGATTATTTTGCGGATATCAATTATGTGGAAAATGAAGGCAGCCGCTTCTTCTTCAATACCAATATCCATGCACCCAATTACCGCGTCATCGCCGTAGATCTTGACAAACCCGGACGTTCCGATTGGATAGATATCATACCAGAAACCAAACATGTCCTCCAGGCCGGATCAGGCGGAGGCAAACTCTTCGCGGAGTACCTCATCGATGCCAAATCCGCCGCAAAACAATTTGACCTCACCGGAAAGCTGGAACGCGAGATAGCACTTCCGGGCATTGGATCTATCTCCAGACTTGGTGCCCATAAGACAGACCCCGATCTCTATTATTCGTTTACTTCCTTTACCAGTCCTTCCACCATCTACCACTATGATATAGCCAGCGGCAAATCCACTTTGTATCGCCAGCCCCAGGTCGACTTTGATCCGGACGCGTATGAAACCAAACAAATATTCTATTCCAGTAAGGATGGGACCAAGGTGCCCATGTTTATCGTCCATAAAAAAGGAATCACATTAAATGGTAAAAACCCAACCTGGCTCTACGCCTACGGCGGATTTAACATCAGTCTGACACCCTCTTTTTCAGCCATGCGTGTGGCCTGGCTTGAACAGGGAGGTATTTATGCTCAACCCAATCTCCGTGGAGGTGGTGAATATGGCGAAACCTGGCATGAAGCGGGTACGAAATTGAAGAAGCAGAATGTCTTTGATGATTTTATCGCTGCCGCGGAATACCTGATGCAGGAAAAGTATACATCCAGTGATTACCTGGCCATTATGGGGGGCTCAAATGGCGGTTTATTGGTGGGGGCGACCATGACCCAGCGTCCGGATCTCTGCAAGGTGGCCATACCCGCTGTGGGCGTTATGGATATGCTCCGGTATCACACCTTTACCGCAGGAGCCGGCTGGGCAGCCGACTATGGTACCGTAGATGACTCTCAGGAAATGTTTGAATATTTAAAAAACTACAGCCCCGTACATGCGTTGAAAAAAGGCACGGCCTATCCCGCCACGCTCATCACCACAGCCGATCATGATGACCGGGTAGTGCCAGCTCATTCCTTCAAGTTTGCGGCGACCCTGCAGGAATGCCATGAAGGGGATAACCCGGTGATGATCCGGATTCAGACCAAAGCTGGCCATGGATCTGTATCCACTACCCAACAAATTGAATTACAGAGAGATATGTATGCGTTTACCTGGGCAAATATGGGGATCACTCCCGACTTTTCCAAAGTGGTCCAGGACTAAAAAAAGGGCCCGGGATATCGGGCCCTTCTTCTTTTATTTCAATTCCATATCTTAGCCGCGACTTATATAAAATTCGCGATGGAAAGCCAAAACTACGGTCGTAAAGGGAGCTGTTTTCTCAAATTTATCATCTTCTTCCTGCTCTTTGCCATACTCCTGATCTGGGTGTATTATAAAAATTTTAATCTGACCTTCTGACGGGACTCCAAATTTCTACAACACGGGAGATTCGAAATGGACCAGTTGGGTAAACTTGTCTAACCTGTCCTGCAACACGACTGGGCTCAATCCTTTCAACCCTGCTGTACCAAATTTTTCAACACAGAAGGAGGCCATGGCCGAGCCACACACTATAGCCTGCTTTAAAACTTCAAAATTGATCATATCCCGGCTCGCCAGAAAGCCCATCAATCCTCCGGCAAACGTATCTCCCGCACCGGTTGGGTCCTGGACTTCTGTCAACGGCAGGGCAGGGGCAAAAAAGACCTGACCTTCTCCAAACAATAGCGCACCATGTTCCCCTTTCTTAATCACCAGATACCGGGGCCCCATCTCCCGAATGATCTCACTGGCTTTGAGTAGGGAATACTGACCGGAAAGTTGACGGGCTTCTTCATCGTTGATAATCAGCAGATCGATATGCATCAGGACTTTTAACAGTTCCGTCATGGCACTGTCCATCCAGTAGTTCATCGTATCCAGGGCCAGCACTTTAGGTCTCCGGGCCATTTGATCGATTACCCGCATCTGTACACCTGGGGTGAGATTGCCCAACATGACATATTCACTATCACGGTAGTGTTCTGGTAAGACTGGGTCAAAATCAGCCAGGACATTCAGGTCCGTGATTAAGGTATCCCGTGCATTGAGATTGTGATGATATCGGCCGGCCCAGAAAAAGGATTTACCACCCTCGATCTGCTGAATCCCTGCCGTATCTACGCCCCGGGCCCTCAATTCATTTAATTCCGATGTCGGAAAATCATCCCCAATGATCGAGACCATCCGAATGTCCCGGATAAAATAGGAGGCTGACCATGCGATATAGGTCCCGGCTCCGCCGACGATTTTTTCGGCACGGCCAAAGGGGGTTTCAATATCATCAAAGGCCACAGTACCGATCACCAATAAACTCATATCACGCTATTTGTAAAGGGGGCAAAGGTAATAAACCAGAATCAGGCTCGTGTGGGATATCAGTGTGAATGAGCTTCATCCAAATGGCCTATTGTGCAGTTTATTTGCGCTGCCAATCCGCCTGCCTTCCCGTCGTCAACGACCATCCCAGCAGCAGAATATATCCTGTGTACATCACCTGCAGTGGAATAAAAAAGCGAAGCAGAGAGGATCTGCCGAAAAATGAAGCGGCAGAGCGAATCAGCAGATAGTCGGCTATCCACTTGGCGATCAACATGATCATCAGAGGCCACCAGGTGATCAGGGAGCAGATCGCGCTCAAGAGCAATCCCAACATGATGACATGATACAAGCCAATACCTCTCCAGATATTGAGGATCGTCTTCCGCTGTAATCCTTTGTTTTTACCAGCCCATCGGAGACGTTGACGAAGAAGGTCACGCCAATTCTTTTTTGCACCTGTATACACTACGCCCTGTAGTGATCCAAAAAAGTCTATACGGTCCGGATATGCGGCTCGCATTTTTTCAATTAGAAACAGATCATCGCCGGAGGCATATTCCAGGTTTCCTTCATATCCGCCTACCCGTTCGAATGCTTTTTTATCAAAAGCCATATTGGCACCATTGGCCAGATCATGCAGTCCGGAACGAATCCCCGCACCCGTAACGAGCATCAATATCAACTGTTCCACTTCCTGCATCTTACCTATCATGGAGGTGCTTGGAGATAGAATCACGGGTGAGGCCTGAAAGACAACTCCGGTATTGTCGAATTGCTGCATCACGCTGGCCAGCCATACAGGGTGATGTGTACAATCTGCATCCGTGACGATGATAGTGTCAAACAGGGCCTTCGTTACTCCAAGGTTGATACCCGATTTCTTATACGCTGGCGGATGAATAAACGCAGGATGATCACTCAGGGAAAAATACCGTACACGATCAAATATTGGCGTTTGCACTATAGCCGCGGTTTGATCATCCGAGTGATCATCGACAAGGATGATCTCAAACAAAGAGGTTGGATACTGCTGGTGGAGCAATCCCGTTAAGGTAGCAGCGATGGATTCCGCTTCATTGTGTACCACCATCACGATACTTGCCCCCCTGGAAGGTTGATGACTGGTTTGGTGCGAAATCGAGGAGGTGCGTACCCAATGATAGTAGTAAAAGGACTGGAGGCCTATATACATCCCGGCCCATCCCAATGCAAGTGCAAGTATCAACATCCCCGGTATGGCCAATGGGTATTAAAAGAGATCTTCGTAGCGATTGTCCTTGTTATCTTTCTGACGCGGCTGTGATTCCAATGGAGGCAATTCAATCCTTTTGTCCTGCTCCGGCTTGCGGGTGATTTCCTCAAACTCCACATATTCGGACTGCTCCCGCGCCTGATACTGTTGCTGGAGTTTTTTCACTTTCCGGTCGAGTATGGCTTTGCCAAAAAGTACACCACTCAGGATGGGAAATCCAATGACACTCAGCACGACGGCGATAATACCACCCAGCGGGTTTCGCCGCAACAGTGAAAGTATAAATTTCAAATAGTTGGTGATCGTCCTGTAGTGGATCAGTAGCGCCGCCAACAGCAATACCGGTGCTATCCAGGACAGCACGGTAAATACACCTTTTGCGAGAAAAAACAAGGCGACAAACACCAACACCATCAACACAAACCCAGCAATCCCGTTTGCCCGAATACTAAATCCCTGTGCTTTCATTTTAGCATATATTTACTGATGGGGTAAGATCATTGTCATACAACAGATCAGATGAATGTCATCCTACCGGTCTTGGCTCATTTCCATATCAGATTGATGCCATTTATACAGTTGCGCCTAAATTAAACTGCATATCATGCAGTCGTCTGTATGCGCCGTTTTCTTTTTTCAACAGTTGCTCATGGGTTCCGGTTTCCACCACACGTCCTTTATCCAGGACTAAAATACGATCTGCATGACGAATGGTAGACAATCGGTGTGCAATAATGACGGATGTCCTTTTTTCGATAAGACGTTCAATGGCGTATTGGATGATGCTTTCTGTTTCAGTATCAATGGAGGATGTCGCCTCATCCAGGATCAGAATTTCCGGATCATAGACCAGTGCCCGAACAAATGAGATGAGCTGGCGCTGACCCATCGAGAGATTTCCCCCCCGCTCAGCAATGATATAGGCATACCCACCCGGTAATGCCTCAATAAACGGATGCGCCCCAATGACTTTTGAAGCTTCCAGCATACGTTCCTGTGAGATATTGGGATTTCGGAGGGAAATATTATCCCATACACTTCCCGAAAACAAATACACATCCTGAAGTACAATCGCCAAACGATTACGAAGATCTTCCAGTTTGTATTCACGTATATCTACACCATCGATCCGGATCTGACCTTCCCGTATATCATAAAACCGGTTGAGCAGATTGATGATCGTTGATTTGCCGGAACCGGTGCTGCCCACGATCGCCAGGGTTGCTCCGGCAGGGATACTAAAGGATACATCATGCAATACATCGTGCTCACCGTCATACGTAAACGAAACATGATCAAATTCAACTTCCCCTTTGAATGGTATATCACGGACACTGGGCGTGACACTTTCGACCATGGTCTCATCACTGTCGATGATATTAAAAACCCGTTCGCCGGCCACCATCGCCATTTGGAGCGTATTAAATTTGTCCGCCAACCAGCGCATAGGCCGGAACAACATATTGACATACACCGGAAACGCAATCAGGGCCCCCATGGATACGGAACCTCCGACTACATTGCGGGCACCCCACCATACCATCAGCCCCAACGCAATAGCGGCGATGATCTCCACGACCGGAAAAAAGATGGCATAGTATAAGATTGCATCCAGATTGGCCTTGGTGTATTCCCGGTTGATGGTTCTGAATTTCTCGCGTTCCTGCTTTTCCGCGTTGAAAATCTGGACCACTGACATGCCACTGATGCGTTCCTGAAGAAAGGCATTGAGTCTGGCAATCTGAGCCCTGACTTTCTGATAGGATATTTTGACTTTTTGCTGAAATATCCGCGTGGCGATCGCAATGAGCGGAATCGTCAGCAAGGTGATGAGGGTGAGGAGTGGGCTCGTATAAAACATGACGGCTACGACCACCACAATACTTAGTAAATCGGCAATAATCGTGATGACCCCTTCCGAGAAAACAGTTTTGATGGTCTCGATATCATTGATCGTCCGGGTCGTCAGGTTTCCAATGGGCGTCTTGTCAAAATAGGACAGCCGCAGGTGCGTGATCTTGTTGAACACCTTTACCCGGAGATCTTTGATGACGGTATGACCGAGAAGATTGGTCAGGAAGATGAATGTGTACTGCAGTAGGCCTGTCAGTATCAGCACGCCGGCAAACAAAAGACACATACCCACCAGATCATCAGGTCTGGGGATGATGATATATTCATCGACGATGACGTTGATCAGGTAAGGTTGCAGCGTATTGAGAGGGGCCAGAATAATAGCCAGTAAGGCACTGAACCATAGAAGTCGTCTGTAGGGGAGAGCCAGTTTGAACAATCGCAACAGCAGTTGCCAATCAACACGCTGTTTTTCTTTGGTGGGTTCCTGGCTCAAGGATGTGGTATAATTTGACGCTAACCTACAGTAAATCGATTAATCTTGGTATTTGTTGCCTGTCTCGTTCATAATTTTCCCTCATCTGCAAAACTGTAATAGGATCCTTCACCGATGATGATGTGATCCAGGACCTTAATGTCGATATAGCCGCCGGCGGCTTTGAGTTTTTCCGTCAGCCGGATGTCCTCATTTGAAGGCGAGGGGAGACCTGAAGGGTGATTGTGCGACAGTATGACCGAGCTGGCTCTCCGTTCCAATGCTTTCTGGAAGACGACTTTGGCATCGACCACCATGGCGGACATCCCGCCTACATGGACTTCTTCGACGGAGATGACCTGGGAGCGCCGGTCCAGCAGAATGATCCAGAATGCCTCTTGCACCAGATCGCGCATCCGGGGATGCAGGATCTCATACGCGTCAAGGCTGGAGGTGATTTGTCCTTTTTGCATCACGATTTCCGTCACACGACGACGTCCGAGTTCGAGCGCTGCAGCAATGGACACGGCCTTTGCTTCTCCGATACCTTTGATCTTCATCAGATCATGGACGGACAGTTTAGCCACGGATGCCAGGCTGTGATCATATTTCGACATGAGTTCTTTAGCGATGTCGACGGCGGTTCGGTTGCGGGTACCCACGCGCATCAGGATGGCAAGTAATTCGGCCTCAGAGAGGGAACGGGAACCCTGTTGTAACAGTTTCTCCCGCGGCTGGTCGGCGGACGACCAGTGTTTGATCGACTGGTGCATAAACGGTGAAGTTTCATGACGAAGTTAGGGGTTCTCCACCACAGCGGAACGGAACGAAAGCTGATTTTTCTTTTTTATCTACAAGGTCTCCAGCGCCGCTCGCAGATCTGACTCCAGGTCTTCATAGGTTTCAATTCCTACACTCAGTCGGATGAGAGAGTCCGTCAGTCCTGACGCGAGTCGTTGTTCTCTGGGGATCGACGCATGAGTCATGGAGGCCGGATGTCCTATAAGCGATTCTACACCACCCAATGATTCCGCAAGAGAGAAGAGATGTGTACTGCTGAGCACCTTGTTTGCTTGTTCCAGGCTGTCGGTTTTCAGGTCAAAAGAGATCATACCACCAAAGTTCCGCATCTGAGATCGGGCCAGTTGATGCTGAGGATGGTCCTCCAGTCCCGGAAAGAGGACGCGACCAACTTGGGGATGACTCTTGAGGAAATGGGCCAGCCGCATGGCGTTTTCGCAAGCACGATCCATGCGAAGATGTAGTGTCTTGATACCTCGTAACGTCAAAAAGCAGTCCTGAGGTCCCGGCACAGCACCGCTGGCATTTTGTAAAAATTTCAAACGGTCGGCCAGTTCATCATCGCTGGTGACCAACCCGCCCATGATGACATCGCTATGACCGGCTATATATTTGGTGATGGAGTGGTGTACGATCGTAGCCCCGAGCTCGAGCGGATTCTGAAGATAGGGTGATGCAAATGTGTTATCCACACATACCGGGATACCATGTCCGGCAGCTATTTCACAAATGGCCCGGATGTCCAACACCTGGAGGGTCGGGTTGGTCGGGGTTTCAATCCAGATAAGTTTGGTTTCAGGCTGAATGGAATTGCGCAGCAGTCCAAGATCCGACATATCGATAAACCTGCTCCGAATACCCAATGGACCATAGACCCGAACAAGCTGGCGATAAGAGCCGCCATACAGATCATGGGTGCAAAGCATTTCATCACCGGACTGCAACAGTTTAATAACGGCATCCATAGCAGCAAGCCCGCTGCTATAGCAGATTCCATATTTACCGCCTTCCAGTGCAGCGAGACTCGTCTGCAACGCATCGCGGGTTGGGTTTTGGGTGCGGGCGTATTCATACCCTTTATGCTGGCCCGGTGCCGTCTGCACATAGGTCGATGTCTGGAAGATTGGCGTCATGATGGCGCCTGTAGAAGGATCAGGAGTCACTCCAGCATGCACTGCACGGGTGCCGAATCCTTGATGGTCATGGTTGCTCATGATACAAAGGTAAGAAATGACGGTGGGCTCCAGTCAGGCTGAACGTATCCCGGATAGAGGCTCACCCATGCAAAAACTAAAGAGAGTAGAAGTGTTGGAAGGGCTTATTTTCTTTTCAATACGTCATTGACAGCATCGACGATATTACCCGGACCCAAGCCATATTTTGCCAACAATCGCTCCGGGGTACCGCTTTCGCCAAAACTGTCATTAACAGCAACATATTCTTGTGGTGTGGGGCGTTTGCGGGCGAGTAATTGGGCGACACTGTCACCAAGCCCACCATGGCGCTGATGCTCTTCGGCAGTGACGACACATTTTGTCTTCGCTACGGAATCCAGTATGATGTCTTCGTCAAGCGGTTTGATGGTATGTATGTTGATAAGTTCGGCAGATATGCCCTGGTCGGAGAGCGTCTTTACGGCTTCCATCGCATAAGCAACAAGGTGACCTGTGGCGATGATGGTGACATCCTTGCCCTCTTGCATAAGAATCCCTTTTCCGATTTCAAAAGGCATTTGTTCCGGCATCACGATGGGCCATGATGGACGGCCAAAACGCAGATAGACCGGCCCGAAATGCGAAGCGATCGCGATCGTTGCCGCTTTGGTCTGATTGTAATCACAGGGGTTGATAACGGTCATGCCTGGCAGCATTTTCATGAGGCCCATATCTTCGAGGATCTGATGGGTCGCACCATCTTCACCCAGTGTCAAACCGGCATGAGACGCACATATTTTGACATTTTTATCCGAATAAGCGATGGATTGACGGATTTGGTCATATACACGTCCCGTGGAAAAATTGGCAAATGTCCCGGTGTAGGGGATTTTTCCTACTGTTGCCAGACCCGCAGCAATCCCCATCATATTGGCTTCGGCTACGCCTGTCTGTACAAAGCGTTCCGGATATGCTTTGATAAAAGAATTCATTTTCAGTGAACCGACAAGATCCGCACAAAGCGCCACCACGTCCCTGTTTTGTGTTCCCACCTCAAGCAGTCCGTCTCCAAACCCATCCCGGGTTGCTTTCTTACCTGTCACCGGAAATTCTGTCAACATGTCTTTTGTTTTTTAATGACGGCGTTTCACCGCATTGTTTTTTCATATTTGCCACATCTGCGTCCTCCCCTTTACCCTTTACCCTTTACCTTCTTTCAATAATCCCCCAGCGTCTCCTCCAACTGCGCCAGTGCCGTTTCTTTTTGTTCATCATTTGGCGCTACACCATGCCAGTGGTGTGAACCCATCATAAAATCAACACCATGGCCCATCTCGGATTTCATCAGGATGACGACAGGTTGACTTTTCCCTGTCAGGCTTTTAGCTTGCTCAAGGATATCAAGGACCTCGACGAGGTCATTGCCGTTCATGTGCAGGACGATCCAGCCGAAGGCTCTCCATTTGGCATCAAGATCGCCTAAGGACATCACATCCTTTGTGGCACCATCGATCTGCTGACCATTCCAGTCAACGGTCACGATCAGGTTGTCCACTTTATGATGAGCGGCTGACATCATAGCTTCCCATACCTGGCCCTCCTGCAGTTCGCCGTCACCGGTGAGCACATAGACCAGACCGGGATCCTTGTCGATTCGTTTTCCGATGGCGGCACCGATACCGACGGACATTCCTTGTCCAAGTGATCCAGAAGCTACGCGTACTCCTGGCAAACCTTCATGCGTGGTGGGATGACCCTGCAGTCGTGAATCAATATGACGGAATGTAGCCAGCTCCGTGATGGGGAAAAATCCTGAACGTGCCAGCACACTATACCAGACAGGGGAGATATGCCCATTGGAAAGGAAGAAGAGATCCTCACCACGGCCTTCCATTGTAAAAGGGAGCTGGTAGTGCAATTGCTTAAAATAGAGGGCGACCATAAATTCGGTACATCCTAATGAGCCGCCGGGGTGGCCGCTCTGGCACTGGTGCACCATGCGGATGATATCGCGCCGCACCTGGCTGCAGATGCGTTTGAGTTCCTGAAGGTCAGGCATGATCTGGGTTGGTTTGAAACAAAATGTAAAAGAAGAAGGCAATCCTGTTGCAGAGTGCCTTCTTCAGTTTTTGCATCCGCATTATACGGACACGACCATCAAAGTGAAAGTCCGGATTACTTTACGGCTTCAGTCAGACCTGAGCCGGCTTTGAATTTCGGAGTTTTCTTTGCTTTGATTTTGATCGCCTCTCCGGTGGCCGGGTTGCGTCCCATACGGGCTGCACGCTTGGTCACGGAGAAAGTACCGAAACCCGGGATCGTCACTTTATCACCTTTTTTGAGGGATTTGGTTACGGCTTCCAGAGTAGCGTCAAGAGCTCTGCCTGCATCAGCCTTAGTCAGATCTGATCCTTTAGCAATAGCTTCAATCAATTCGCCTTTGTTCATTTTCAGCTTATTAATGTTAAACAATACATATAATCGAGCGTAAATGTAGGGCGAGGATATATTAAAAACAAGTTTTATACATTTTATTTGTCCCCAATACCCTATTATTATTGAGTTTTCAGGGTTTTCCGTCCCTAAAACCCCTATTTTTACGGCATGAAGCACCTTGGAATCCTCTTTTTTGTCCTAGTGATAGCCCTTTCAGCACCGTCCTGTAGCCGCAAATCCGGCTGTCCGGCAGACTCAGCCCAATCCAAAATGGGTAAAAACGGCGAGTATAAATCCAATAAGACCAAATCAGGACTCCTCCCCGCTAAAGCGTATAAGAAGAAAAAAAGGTAATCCTTGCTGAATTAGCCTTCATCTTTCACCTCAAGCTGCCAGGCATTGCCTATAGTATAGAGTGACAGCAACGTAAAAAATATAGCACACCCCGGAAATACCACTAACCACCAGGCATCAAAATGATTTCTGGACTGAGCCAACAAACGTCCCCAGTTGATCTCCTCCACCGGCAATCCAATGCCCAGAAATGACAAAGACGATTCCGCCAAAATTGCTGATGACACGCCAAAGACAAAAGAGATCATCACCGGCCTGAAAGCGAAAGGAACAATATGCCTTGCCAGGATATAGGCCCTCGAAAGATTAAGCCCTTCGGCCGCTTGGATATAGGCAGTCTCCCGTATTTTAAAAACCTCTGCACGCATATATCGCGCCATGACCGGCCACCGCAATAAAGCGATTGTACCCATCACCACAATCCAGCCCTTCATGGGGATGATGGCAACCAATATCAGAATCAAAAATATGGCCGGAAATCCATCCACGAGGCTTACACCACTCATGACGATACGATCCAAAGGAACCGCAAGCGTCAGACGTGTTTGTTTGCCGGGATACAACCACCACCAGATCATTATACCCGCCAGACTCACGGTCAGAAGCCATTTGTAGAGGACTCCAAGCGGACTTAGCCAAATCAGTAAGAGCAGTATAGGCATAACCAAAATACTGATCCCCTGCGCACGGCTGATACGCCAACCTGTATTACCCCAATACGCTCCCGCTGCACCCAAAGGTACTCCGGCCATCAGGGCAAGAATCATGGATCCTAAACCAATCAAAAGACTTACTCTGCAGCCCCGGATCATGCCCGCCAGGACGTCCCGTCCCAACTGATCCGTGCCCAGCCAATGCCTGAACCGTAGAGGTAATGCCTGACGATCGAAAGGACCCGCCAAAGCCCCGGTCTGTAAATCAATCGTGTGGTGACTATAAGGCACGGGAGCACGCCATATTGATTCAAAGTTTGTAGTTCTCCAACGTACAGGAGAATGGTCCGGATGTGCCAACGACAAGACAGACTCATTCACAGAAGAAAAAGCAGGATAATACTGCTGCCCTTCCAGTTGACAGTAGTATGGTTTTTCATTGGCGATTAATGGGCCAAGTATGGCGATCAGTCCTATACTAATAATGTATACCCATGCCCACTGCACTCCAGCGGAAACGGATCCGCCCGGTAAACCCCGCAGCCTATTCTTCCATCTGCTCATGCACCGATCGATTTTACGCGGGGATCTGCCCATTTATACACCAGATCGGTCAGGATGTAGGACACGACCGTAATCGTAGCGCCCAGCATCAGCACTGGAAAAACCACGGGCCAGTCCCTGGCCAGCAGACTGGTATAAAGCAAACGCCCCATACCCGGTATACTAAAGATCACTTCGATGATCAGCGAGCCCGAAAGTAATGCAGGCAATGAACCACCCATCATCGTAATCATAGGGAACATCGCATTCCGGATGACATGCCGTCTCAGAATCGTTTTCTCAGATATCCCCTGCGCTCGTAGGGACAGTACATAAGGTTGATTGTATTGGCGGAGAATAGATTGTTTTAGTTGTCGGGAAACATACGCCAATGACCCAAGTGCCAGACTCAATACCGGAAGTGTGAGATGAAGCAGGAGTATGTTTATTTTTTCAAACGTGTTTGTAGCAGAATGGTACGGCCCAAGTCCACCAGCGGGAAAAAAAGTGAACCAGTGACCGGAAGAAAGAAACGCGATCAATAACGTCGCCAGCCAGAAACCTGGAATAGCAAATAATGCGAACAGGATCACATGTACTAAACGTTCTATGCGCTGACCATCCCGCACACCACTCCAGATTCCTATACCCACCCCCATCAGAATGGCGAGTATAAATGCCAACCCATTTAACCAAAGGGTCCATTTGAGGGCTTCCCCGATTTTGGTCCAGGCATCGCGGCCATCAATCAGCGATGTCAGCGGTCGTCGAGTCACCAATGATGATATCCACTGATGGTATTGGCATTCAACCCCGTGCCATTGTATACGAGGTAACCAGGGAATTTCTGTCAACTGTAGAGGGGAATTTGATACTTCTTCTATGTCCTTCCGTATCGATTGAACCAGATCAGCATACAGGACATTGTGAAGCGAATCTTCAATCAATCGTTCCTGCATATCCGATATTCTTCGAAGCATCATCGATGGATTTTTTTCCGCCAGTAGTCGACCCAGTTCGATGCACAAGCTGCCGGATGACACATCCTCAGCCGATCTTGGACAGGTGGCTTCCAGTCCAAGCAGCAATGACTGATAGAGGTTGATGCAGGCATCTCCGTTGCGGGATTGTCGTATCCATTGCCGGACGTTCTTACGATCATCAGCCGGAATGATGTGGAACAACTTATCCGGATAGTATCCCGGAGAAAGCGTCAGGTAAAACAAAGGAAGATCCAATCCACGCTTGCGTGCTACCCGGATGTAGGCAGTTCGTTGCTCAAGGGGATTGGCGGATGATGAATACCTGGAATCATCGATGCTGAGATAATCATAGACCTCATCTCCCGGCACCATTTTGCCCATGGCGAAAGCTAGTATAGAAATTACCCCAAGCAGGAGCAGGGCTTGAAGAATGCGCCTGATCAGGGATATAACCATAAAAAAACGAATTAAGACCCGGCCGGTCGCATCAGATTTTCAAAATAACCGGGACGACGTGGTGACGTTTTCAAATCAATACGCTTGGACGCAATGATCCTTTCCAGCGGCACATAGAGAAAAATAGCCGGTTGTTCCCGATAGATAATTTCCTGAAATTCTAAATAAAGTCTGTCCCGCGTTTCTTCATCTTTCGCAGCGCGAAGTTGTTCGATCACACCATCCATGTCTATCGATTTAAATCCGCTTCGATTACTTCCGCCCGGGCGGTCATTGGAGGAATGCCAGATCGGAAAAGGATCGTCAAGACTTGGAAATGCCCTGACCCGGATGGGCAACAATTCGAAATTCGTCTGACGGATATCCTGTTGTAATTGACTGGGGTCGACGACCACGATATCGATTTTGAAGCCGGCTCTCGAAGCATTATCTTTTACAATATTGGCGATAGCCATGCCCTCTTCTTTATTGGTCACTTTGATGCTGAGTTGCAGTTCCGTCCGTTTACCTTGCAAGTCCTTGTCCGGAATACCATTACCATTGGTGTCTTCCCAGCCAGCTTCACGAATCAGTTCGATCGCTTTTTTGATATCCTGTTGGAGTGGCACGAGATCCCGGTGATAATAACTTTTGTCCGGATGAATAGGGCCGACTGTTCGTGAAGCTAAGCCCTGGAGTACCTGTGTCAGAATTCCATCATAATCAATCGTATACGCCAGGGCCTGCCGTATGCGCGCATCGGCCAATACCGGATGCCGGTTGTTAACTTCGATATAGTTGACCTGCATAAGGGCTGGTGTCGCAAACTGCAATCGATCCTTCCATGCCGTATCCGTTTTTAGCTTTTGAAAGTTAGACACGGGTACCTCTGCCATCACATCGATTTCACCGGCTTTGAGCGCGGCTTCGGCAGCGGCAGCATCCAGGATGATCCTGTAGGTAATACCTGCGGGGTAGGCCTGAAGAAGTAAAGGAGGATCTTGAAGTTTGTCACCCCACCAGGTCTCCTTCCGCTTCAGCCGGATATACTCACCGGTCACCCAGGTATCCAACTCGTATGCTCCGGAGCCGGTCACGGTTTCTCTAAAAAACTCCGGAGATTCATATTGGATGGCAAACCGTCGCAACATGCTGTCCTGCTCTGCGGACATGACTTTGTTTTTATCCCTCAATTCGGCTAGCGTAAATCCCCGCATGAGGTTTTCAGAATCATAAATGTGCGCGGGATATATATTGAAATTGGTCGTGGCTTCAAGCGCCAGAATATAGCTGCTATCGACATAGACAGCCACTTTTTTAGGATCATCCGGATCAATCCTGATGTCGGAAACAAAATTCATGAAACTACGCCAGCTATCGGTATTGAGATGTGGATTGTAGACTGATTTGAATGTAAAGAGGTAGTCTTCGCCTGTGACTGGCGTGCCATCGGACCAGGTGGCCTCGGCACGAAATTCAAGATGATATACTTTGCCTTTTTTGTTTTCTCCATCTATGACTATTTCCGGTTCCGGAATACGGGAGAGCAACAGAGGGGAGAGCGTCAGCGATTGGGGGTCATATTCGGCCAGCGGAAGCAGGATCAGGCTTTCGATCTGGGCGGCATACAAACTCTTAGAAAATATGGGATGAAGACTTTCTGGCTCGTTAGGTAGCCGCAGTGTCACCTCAAGAGTAGAAATATCTGCGGATCGTTTACACGCAACAAATCCAATGCAGGCGATAAACAAAATCGCCAAAGAGGGGGTGATGCTTTTCCTGAACATAGTTCAAAGATAGAAAGCCCCACGAGGATTGCTATACGAATAAGGGCGAATCGCGAATGATAGAGGGGTCATCCTTCTTCGCATGGCCCAACCAACAGCATTGAAATATGTTTTATCCCGGATGAAAAAGAAATTGCTGATCGCCGGTGGTACGGGATTAATTGGTTCGGCCATACAGACAGTGGCACAAAAAGCAGGATGGGAGGTTACGCTGTTGAGTCGATCGCCAGGTCAGGGTTGTATCGTCTGGAATCCCATTCAAACCACTATCAACATTGAATCTCCATTGGTTTTTGATGGAGTGATCAACCTGGCGGGCACATCTATCGCCGGACATCGCTGGACCCAAGAGCGGAAGCAGGACATCCGGGATAGCCGGGTCCATGCAGGCGCAACCCTTGAAAAATATTTTTCCTCCGGATTGCTCACCACTCCAGTCTATATAGGTGTTTCAGGAGTGGGAATTTACGGCGACCGTGGTGATACACGCCTAACTGAATCTTTTCCGATTGAACCATCATTGGATTGGATGATCAGGACCGTGCAGGATTGGGAAGCAAGTCACCAACGTATAGCAGCTTTGGGTATCCGAACAGCAATCCTTAGGCTGGGCCTGGTGCTAAGTCCACAAGGAGGGGCCTTGGCTGAAATTCTTAAAACCACTCCTTTTGGTTTTGTTACCTGGTTCGGTAAAGGCAACCAGATCTGGCCCTGGGTGCATATTGATGATGTGGTACGGGTCTTTATGGAAATCCTGGTCCGGGAAGAAATGCAGGGGCTTTATCAGGTCAATGCCCCGAATACGGTGTCCAATAAAACAATGGCAGAGGAAGTAGCAGGAAAGTTTTCACCTCAACGTCTTGTCATGGGGGTTCCTGCGATGATGCTTCGTCTTATGCTGGGCGAAATGCATACCATACTTCTTCAAAGTTGTAATAGCTATCCGGAACGGCTAGAGCAGGCAGGATTTATGTTTCAATATAAGCATATAGGTAGCGCACTTCGGGATTTGGTGCAACCTTAACGTTCAAACACTTCTATGGCTTTATTTCGGAGGACGAAGTTGGTAAACTTACCCTTAAATCTTGTAGCCCGGACGATATGGTTGTCGATCCAGTGATAATTTCCACCACGAGGTTTGCCAAAGAGTATACCATGATATTTGAATCCACGGTTATTGAGCCAGGTCTCTGTGATCTGACGATGTGCTTCGGTACGTGAGGTAAAGAAGGTGATGATATGCCCATCCTCGTACCACTGATTGATCACGTCCAGCGCATCCGGATAATGAGGGCAATCTATCATACGCCCAGGTTCTTCATTGGGGATGTCGTCACAGATGGTACCATCGATATCGATCAGATAGTTTTTCACTTCTTTAGGAAGCATCGGACTGAGTAACTCCCCTTTTTCATTGTACACGGGCTGCAATGTGGGATCTTTCATAAGTGAAAATTGAAAGGTGCCGAATAAAGATAATCGTGATGGCGGAAAATGCACCACCCTGATGGAGGTGCGCAAAAAATATACCAGATGAGAAGGACTGCCTGAACTGGGCTAGAAATCTATATAATCGGTAGGATTGACAGGCTTGCCTTCCAGCCATAATTCAAAGTGGAGATGAGGGCCTGAGGTGAGTTTCCCGGTATTCCCGATTATAGCTATAGCTTCTCCGGCGCGGACAAAGGCACCACTTCTCTTGAGGAGTGTCGCATTGTGTTTGTAAAAGGAGACCATATCATTGTTGTGTTGAATACCAATGGTATGCCCGGTTTCAAGGGTCCAGTCGGCCGTGATGACATGACCGTCCCAAATGGCTTTGACCGGCGTGTTATGGGGAGCCAGGATGTCGACACCAAGATGATTGGTCTGCGGATCAAAACCGCTGCTGATCACTCCCGAAATCGGAGGCATCAGATATCGATAATCTGCCAAATTGAGCAGTGTAGGAGGAGAAGTGTTGACCAACCCTGTCGGAAGATGTGGCGGAGTTGCATGATCTGCCCCGGAAGTTTTCTCGGTGCTGGCCTTTTGGGCACCGGTTACCCGTGAAGTATATGTAGCCTTGGGAATGATTGCGCTGTCCGGCAGACTGATCAGCTTGTTAAAGTGTTCATAATAAAGCTTGTAGCTGGTGAGTTCACTTTCCAGAGCACCCATTTTACGGCTGAGGTTGATATACTCCGGGTGTTGGGTGGGTTCGGCAAATCCGGGGACCAGACGCTTAAGCGGGGTGAAAAAGATGACAACAGCCATAAGGCCCATCGCCACAAGGACCAGAGATGACAGGAGGATATAAATATTAAGCAGGGTGAGCCGGTATGATCCAACCTCCTCCAAGGTCTCATCCTTTCGAAGGACTAACCTGTAGATCGTGTGCCAGTTGCGTTTACGCGTTTTGACCTGCTCCATCATGTGTATGGGTCGGATACTGATATTTTGAAATAAATTTGCCCTGAAAACAGTTAAATAGCTTGATCCGGTCGGGCTTTGTCCTTGCTGTGGACTTTCAATACGGCCTTATTTATACCATATAACGTGAAAAATACTTTTTTGATCATTTTGACGCTTGGCTTAATGAGTGGATGTGTCACACAGAAAAGCCGCCAGGACCAGTCAAAATTAGGGCAATTCTATCACAACGTTAACGCGAAGTACAATGGCTGGTTTAATGCCAATGAACTGATGACTGAAAGCGTGGTGACACTGGAGACCCAGCATCAGGATAACTACAACGAAATCCTGCCGTTGTACAAGTTCGCCGCCGTGGACAATGCTGATGCCGTCAAAGCCAACCTTGACGAAGCAATCAAGAAGGTCTCCGTAGTGGTGACCCTTCACAAATACAGTGATTGGGCTGATGATTGCTATCTCCTGATCGGTAAAGCCCTCTATCTCAAGCAAGATTACGAATCGGCCGAAAATGCCTTTGAGTTTTATATGGATGAATTTCAGCCGGATGGCAAACGAACTTCCATTAAGGGAAAGAAGAGTAAAAACCTCAGCAAGGCCCAAAAGAAAAAGAAAACATCCTCAGCGGTAAAAGAAGCCAACAAGCGAAAGAAGGAATTGCAAAAAGTCCGCAAAAAAGCCGAAAAGGAACGTAAGGCCTATAATAAAGAACTCCGCCGGAGAAAAAAGAAGGGTTTGCCTACAGCTGACATGCAGCGTCCCGGCACCACCAAATCTGCAGATGGGACTGTCACCATTCCTACTTCAGAAGTGAAGAAGTATGAACCTACGGCTGCCGAGCTCAGAGCCAAAGCTAAGGCCGAAGGCGAACAGCGTGGTCTGCTGATCCACGAATCAGTCTATGATGAAGCTATCATCTGGCTCGCCAAGACGTATATCGAACGTGAAAACTGGACTGCAGCCGATTATCAATTTCGACGGCTTGAAGCCGATGATATTTTGCCTCCTAACGTGTATGAGGAACTACCAGTAGCCCGTGCTCATTATCATCTCAAAAGGGGGAATTACCCACAGGTTATACCGTTTCTGGAACAAGCTATCGAGCGTGCAGGAAAACGGGCCGCCAAAGCGCGGTATAGCTATATCATCGCCCAGTTGCATGATATGGCCGGCCGGTCAGACCTCGCAGCTCAGTATTATCAGAAAAGCCTTGACTTCAGTAATCAGTTTGAGATGGAGTTCAATACCCAACTCAGTATCATCCGGTCTTCCGTCAGGAGCAATACGATGACTCGTGCTGAAGCCCAGACCCGTCTCGAAAAGATGGAGAAGGACGATAAAAACGCCATCTATCTGGGCCGTATCTATTTTCTGATGGCTACACTCGCCCTGGACAATCAGGACATCGCAGCAGCCATCCATCACCTGGAGCAAAGTGTGGCCTCCGTAGGACCGGATAAGTTTCAAGCAATTGAAAGCCAATATCTGCTCGCAACACTCTATATGAAACAACTCCTATATGTGGAGGCAGAGAGAACCTACAAAGCGTGTGAGCAGGTGATGAAGAAGACAGATCCACGCTATAAACAAGTAAAAAAGCTCGCCGACAATCTCACCGATATTGCACACAATCTTACCACTATACAACTCCAGGACAGTCTGCTGGTCTTGTCCTTTAAGACAGATGACGAATTGAAAGAGCTGGCCAAACAAATCAAAAAGCAAAAACAAAAGGAAGCAGAATTGGCCGCAGCGAAAAATCAGACGGCACCTGGCCCGGGCACTAAATTTAATCAGTCAGGTCCTTTGGCCTCTGGTAATACGGGATTACCTCAAGCCCGGCAGACAGCCGGCGCGACAGCACAGTCGGTGTTTTGGGCGTTTGATCAAAAAAACATAAAAAAGACAAAACGGGAATTTGAAAAAATATGGGGCGATGTCCCCTTGACCGATTATTGGCGGGTGAGTGCCAGGGCCAGTCAATATGCGTCCATCGCTGAAAATATCAGTCAGTTAGGGAGCGGGGAAATCGGAATTTATGAAAGTGAACTGACCGATTTCTTTAAAGATGTGCCGAAGTCCGATAGCGCCAGAGCCCTTAATCATGCCCAGATCCGGAAATCTATGTTCCTGCTGGGGCAGCTCTATCGTGACAGGCTGGAAGATTTCGGTAGCTCCATTGAAGTCCTCGAATCGCTCCTGGTGAAGTATCCCGATGCACCAGAGAAACTGGAGACATACTACCAGTTGTATTTGTCGTCTCTCTCCGCCGGTGATCATGTTCGGTCCGAAAAGTATAAGAATCTGATCATTGCTGAGTTTCCAAACTCACGCTTTGCCCGGGTGCTGTCTGATCCCAATTTTGCGGCCAGTCAGAAGTCCGAACTCGAGCGACTTATGGGTTACTACGATGATACATACACCTTGTTTGAAAGAGGGCGTCACGAAGAGGTGCTCAATCGAATCCGGGATCTGGATGATACGTTTGGCGCCAATAACATCCTGATGGCCAAATTTGACCTGCTCAAAGCCATGTGTATGGGTGCCCAGGTAGGCAAAGAAGCATATGTCGATGGACTTAAGTATGTGGTATCGCGGTATCCCAACAGCGACGAACAACGCAAAGCCAGAGATATGTTGCTGCTGCTCGGAGAGGGATCATCCGGAAAGGCCTACGGAGAAGCCGGTCTGGAGGAAGCACGGTTTACGCAGGAAGATAATGCCCTTCACTTTGTAGTGGTCTATGTCAGCAATCAGGATCAGGTGTCCCTCACCGATACCAAGATCGCTCTGGCTGAATTTCACAAAAAGTTTTTTCAACTGGACAATCTGAAAATGGCAAGCCTGGTCTTTGATCCGGCCAAAAACCACAGTCTGGTGCTGGTCCGGTCATTTACGACCAAAGAAAAAGCCATGAAGTATTACGAGGCAGCAATCCGAAATCCGAAAAGTTTCCTCCCCGCAAATGCGGTCTTCGAGGTGTATCCCATTACCCAAAAGAATTACCGGGAAGTCATCAAAGCCCGCAGACTGGATACCTACAAAACCTTTTTTGAAGCCCACTATTAAGATGATCAGTAGGAGGATAGCTTGTTTTAAAAGGTTGAGGGTTTAGTTCGCACCAAATACGATTGTGCAATCGCTATAATCGACAAAGTCAATCCGGTTCAAACTCGATCAGTACTGCACCTTTTTCTACGGCCTGGCCTGCTGATACGTAAATATGTTTGATGTTAGCCGGATGCGGAGCCTTGATGGTGTTTTCCATCTTCATGGCTTCCAGGATCAATAGCGGATCGCCTTTTACTACAATCTGTCCTGGCATGACGTGAATCGCGATCACCAGTCCGGGCATCGGTGCCTTCAGTATACTGAGCGTTTTGGATGAAGTCGTGTTCATTCCCATATTCTCCAGTAGCAGATCTACATCACGCAGGAATTGAACTTCACGAATCTCTCCGTCTACTTTTAAAGTGCATCGACGGTTGGCAAGATCTGCATCCAATACCGTGATATGGTGCGACACACCTTCGTCAAGGAGATGATATCGTCCCGGATGGGTTTCAATGCAGTCCAGTGCATTCCATTCATTGGGATCAAGTTCGATTCGTCTTCCTTCAATTTCAATTATCATAGCAGATTCATTCATGTAGAGTTAAGAAGATTGGGGTTGCCGTCCCACCCGTTCCATAAAAATGACCTCGTATACGGTTGTGGAGATATAGATGATAAGAAAAGGCCAGACGAAGTTATTGTCTTGTGGTTCGGAGATTTTCTTGTATCCAATGATCAGGGCCAGACAAACCAGCATCTTCAGAAAGACGGCGATCATGATGAGCTGAATATAAAGGTGGGTCATTTTGCTTGTGGCTAAGGTTCGTGCAGCAGCATACAGGAAGATGCAGAAAAGTCCCATGGTGGCCATACTCACAGCGATAAAGCCGGTATGGATCATCAGGTGAGGCATGATCAGGCTGATCAGCCAGGTAGAGAGGATCTGGAAAAAGAGAGTGTACGCCAGACCGGTAAAAAAACGTTTAGGCGTCATTTTTCCGGTTCAAGTCATGGATAAGTTTGTAAAAGAAGGCTGCTGAAAAAAGCAGGATCAACAGTATGGTAAAATAGGGCTGAGAGGTGTTTGCAGCCCGATCTGCCTTTTGACCCAACCAGGCGCCAACAGCCACAAGTACGAAAAACTGCAGCGCCATACCGCTGTATTTAAGATAGGGATTGGACGGCGAGGGCTTCGCGGTCAAGACATCGTGGCTTTGGACTTGCCCAGCGCCCCCAGTTCGATGATGCCATCATCATCCAGATTGACCTTACGGGTACTGCCATTCGTCTGTCCCATCTTACATTTGACATTGAAAACAGAACCAGGTTGCACCACCAGTTTGAGCGTCGTGACATCGCCTTCAATACTCGCGCTTTCCTTCACATGCAATACATCGGTGACCACAAGATTACCTTCAAAACGGCCTTCAATGACTGCATTTTCGCAGGTAATATCGCCCGAGATAAACCCGGAAGGACCAATGATGACTTTCCCTTTGCATTGCAGCGAGCCTTTAAGAGTGCCGTCAATGCGAATGTCTTTATCGGCTATCACATTCCCTTCCATACTTGTACCCTGGACCAGACTGTTACTGGAGGTCGTGGAGGCCGTCGTGATCACGCTGCCGGCCTTGCTCTTTTGTTCATTTTTAGTGTTACCAAACATCCCTGTGTGAAATTAGAGTCGTGAAAAAAAATAGAATAGTCATGGGGACTATAATCCGACAAAGGGGACCTGAACTTTTTTTTGGAGATCAGGCAGGAATTAAAGGTAATTAGAATTTAGGACAATACACACCGCGACTTTGTGGTCCGCAAACATAGTAGACCATGGAGAATTCAAAACCACCATTGCCCCGGCTCTGGTCGCTCAGGCTTGACACGTTGATGTCGTAGCTGAAACCTATACCCCAGTTGGAGTAATCAAAGCGGGTAGACAATATTATGGCATCCATCAGGAGAGGCTTCTCGAAATGACGGGCTAGTCGGGTCCATGCACCAAACTGAAAGGACTGGTCAGAGCTACCATCCAGGTTGAAGCGTAAACTGGTACCCCCATTGATCTCCAGAGAAGGTCCCTGATTGAAGATCACAGCGCCCGGTACGAAAGATACACTGCTGTTCATCGGGAATTCACCACCGGCATGTACGACCATGCGGGAGTAATATTTTTCTACGGTGCTGGGACGGTAGAAGGACAGGTTGGCCTGGTTGAGGTGGTTGAAGGCCGCACCGAAATAATAGTTTTGTTTTTTCTTGACAGAAAACCACAATACACCAAGTCCGATATCACCGAACATAAAGTTTTCCGGAAGATCCACCTCACCTGATGGGAATTGTGGATTGTGTACGCCATTATCATTTTGGGCGGGCCATTGGGCATTGTGGAAGTCGATACTCCGCTGGGAGGCTCCGGCTTCTGCACCGATCACCATATAATTGGCTTTGTGACGGTCACCACCTACCCGACGGCTATAAGATCCGGACAGCTTCAGCGTCAGGGTTTGAAAATCCAGTGAACCGGCTACATCGCTCCAGATATTACCTCCAAAACCGAAATAGTCATACCGCCCTACAGGCATTTTCTGATCGTAGGAAACACTGTACGTATTGTACGCATTACGTCCAAGAACGGATGCCCACTGATTCCTATAGTTGCCCACGATACGGGTGTTACAGTTCATGACACCAGTCAATGCAGGATTGAGTGTCAGGGGAGACATGTAAAATTGTGAAAAGTGGATATCCTGTCCACGTAGTGATGTCACAGTCAGAATC
Source organism: Saprospiraceae bacterium (assembly GCA_041746735.1). Taxonomy (GTDB): domain Bacteria; phylum Bacteroidota; class Bacteroidia; order Chitinophagales; family Saprospiraceae; genus Opimibacter. The sequence goes on along the minus strand of JBGTGP010000023.1, from coordinate 2,512 downwards.
AAAACCAGTGACAGATAAAATGCCAGTCTTTTTGTCATAGCCCTCAAACGTAAAGATTCCGGAATAGCCAGAAATTTGGTTAACAAATAAATGAATGTATAAGCGACTGTAAAGCAGGCAATACGCCCCTAAAGGAGGAAACCGGCCCATTAACAGGGTGAAATATACAAATTCACAACTAATGTAACACGCAGCACACTTAAAATTTATGGTCTGGTTCGTTTACCGGACCATATATTCTCCTCCACTCTGTATCAGATACAAAATCCTGTATGTCGTTGCCTGGTGGTCTGAAGAAAAGACACAGAACGGATTAGTACCTGCCCGGAAAAGCCTGGATACCAATACTCAGACCAAGGATAGTGGCGTCAAGTGCTCTCCCTTCATAATTGACCGAGGTAAAAAACAGAGCAGGTTCGATGGCCAGTACCTCATCGATAAACCAGGAGTAGCCTAATGTAATACCAAAAGTGGTGGCGGAATTATCTTCCAGTCCCAGATTAACACCCGCCTGAACGAATATCGGATCAGTGAGGTAATACCGGGCGAATGGCCCAAGGCCAAAAGAACTGTTGGAATTGCCGCCGGAGCTGGTACTGGTAAAACCGATGCCCAATCCGACCGCAAGGTCATCGATAATGAAAAATCCTAGATTGGGTGATATATCCAGGTTGGTGGTGGACCCTTTGACATCTTTGATTTTAGTGCTCGAGAATCCGGCAGAGCCACCCAACATCCAGGTGGTAGCGTCAACCGTCTGAGCAGAGATGAGTGGAGAAAGGGTAAACAAACAGGCTATGGCAAAGCATGCAGGGAGAAAGGTTTTCATAAGCAGGTGTATAAAGGTTAGAGTGACAAAACAAGACTAAGGATATTTCCGGGAATTTCCACTTTTTCCTGCCGATCGAAAAGCGTGTGTGGAAAGAAAAGCTGTATACAAAGAAAAAGCCATCCCCGACTGAGGATGGCTTTTCTTTGTCTAAAAAACGCGTAAGAAGTCGACAGATTAGTTGCGACCAGCGAAGGCGCGTACACCTATGCTCAGGCCAAATACGCTAAAGTCATTGAAGTCCCCATCTTCATTATAAATATTAAAGAAAAGGGCTGGTTCAATGGCAACAGAGTTGTTGAGAAACCAGGAATAACCCACGGCAGCACCGAGTGTCGTACCGGCTCCTTCATCCAGTCCAAGATTAGCACCTACCTGAATGAAAATCGGATCTGCTACATAATAGCGTACGCTTGGACCCAGTGAAAACGAACTGGTAGAATTGCCATCAAAGCTAACACTCTGAAAATCAATTCCTAACCCAATAGCTAAATCATCAGCAATAAAATATCCGAGGTCAGGTGAAATGTTAAAAAAGGTGGTTGAATTGTCGGCATCTTTGACCTTGAAGCTGGAAAATCCGGCATCTCCGCCGATCATCCACGCACCTTGGTTGACGGTTTGTGCAGATGCGATTTGAGCACAGCAAACAAAAGCCGCCAGGGTGAAAAGCTTGGTAAATAGTTTCATAAGTATTGATTTTAATGGTTTGAGAATTGGCAATTTTACGACATTTTTACATATTAAAAATATTTATTTTTGTAAGGCCAGGTTAAAAAAACAGGTCATCCGTGTAAAACGAATGACCTGTTGAGAAGTGGAGGATAAGGGATTCGAACCCATGACCCCCTGCGTGCAAGGCAGGTGCTCTAGCCAGCTGAGCTAATCCCCCAAGTAGGACTTTTCTTCGTTTCGCCTACTTGGCGCGCCGAGGACTTTTCTTCGTTTCGCCTACTTGGCGCGCCGAGGACTTTTCTTCGTTTCGCCTACTTGGCGCGCCGAGGACTTTTCTTCGTTTCGCCTACTTGGCGCGCCGAGGACTTCTCTTCGTTTCGCCTACTTGGCGCGCCGAGGACTTCTCTTCGTTTCGCCAATTTGGCGCGCCGAAATATGCTACATCATAGCAGGCCTAAAACTTTCAAAATTATATCTCAGCGTGCCATGAAGGCAAGACGAAGTCGCGTCCTTCATGGTAGTCTCGGGCAGATTTGAACTGCCGACCTCTACATTATCAGTGTAGCGCTCTAACCAACTGAGCTACGAGACTGGTTAAGGACAGTGAGGTAAGGTGATGCCAGATCTTTAAAAGATGCCAGATCAGAAGATGCCAGATCAGAAGATGCCAGATGGCATAGATTCCGGGTGGTACTTGGCAGATCTTTTCTAAATGGCAGATCTTTTTTGAGATGCCAGATCAGCAGATGCCAGATGCCAGATGGGAAATTGCCAGATGGCATAGATTCCAGGTGGTACTTGGCAGATCTTTTCTAAATGGCAGATCTTTTTTAAGATAGATGGCAGAAATCTGATGACAGATGAAGGTTAAATCTGGCATCTGGCATCTGATACTCTGGCATCTAACCCTTTGGCATCTTAAAAAAAAATAAGATAGGGAGAAGGAGCTTGGATATAGTACACTCTTGTAAAATAAAAGGAGGTATTCCAGCCACACCTTCCGGTACG
>JBGTGP010000022.1:0-7171 GCA_041746735.1 Saprospiraceae bacterium | reverse complement strand
CCCAACAAATAAACAAGGGCCCTCAGGGCCCCCTGTTTATTTGCAGTGCATCTTGATCAAAGCCTTTACCTTTTACCCTTCACCTTTTACCCCAACAAATAAACAAGGGCCCTCAGGGCCCCCTGTTTATTTGTCCGCCGCTTCTAGTTTTTTGAAGTCCGACACCACAATCTCTGTCGCGTTCCGTTTCACATCATCCTTGCCCGTGTATTCCCGGTAGCTGAGTTTGCCTTCGACATAGAGGCGCTGGCCTTTGTTGAAAATCTGGGCCATAATCTCCGCGGTTTTACCCCAGGCGATCAGATTATGCCAGGTCGTGATATTTTCTCCCTTGCCGTCTTCGGCTTTGCGGTATTCATGGGTGGCCATAGACATACGGGCCATTTTTTTGCCCTCGGCATATTCTTTAATCTCGATTTCCTGACCGAGAAAGCCGATGAGCTGCACACGGTTGTCAACTGTTGAAAACATAGTGAAGTACATTTTTGATTTTGAAACACGATATATGCCTCCCCTCGATGGAAGGTCTGCTCCAAATATGGGGGTCCGGTGAATTCAAAATCGTTTGTTTTACGAATACATACGTAAAGTGAGGTAAGCCGATATCGAAGGAGTTTACGCGCGTTTGACCTTTTTCAATTTCTAAGTCGTATTTTGTTTCCATCAAAAAACAGTATCATGGTTATTGAGTTTCAGGTTTCCACCTACCGGATTGTTATGGGACCGGCTATTCCATTGCCGGAGGGCAAGTGCTATGCATATATCGATATGGCAGCCCACAAAAACGAATCCATTGTAGCCTATTTTATGCATGACGGACCCCTTCCGCCCAATTCGTATTCCGCATCTCCACCCACCGGGCATATCTATCTGCCGGCCAGCCAGTTTAGCTGGTATGTGGATATACTCAGAAATGAGATGCCGGTGCAGGCACGGCTACATCCCACCGAACCTGACAAGCATACGATCCGCACCTGGTTTGAACCAGTTGGCGAAGGGGAGCAATAATTGAAAATCAACAGGAGGCATTTGATGGACATGTGGCGTAGCGGCGCAATAGCCCGGGCCTATTGGATAGGTCGCCTGGAACGACTGGGTGTTTTTACATTTCTGGTGGGTTTTGCTTTCCCTTCGACTCCAGCCAGCCAGCCGGTCCTGTTTGACCGGACCCTGATGGACACTATTGTGACGCTGGCCCGCACCTCTGCTGTCAATCGCGCTGAGATCGATTGGCAAGCGCTTTCATCAAAGCTGGAGGACCTGTACCAAACAGGGGGAGTCGTAATAGCCACACAATACATCCTTCAAGCCCTTCACGATGATCATGGACGCATTTGGGTGGATCAGCAACCCTATTACGGACTTGAAAAGCCATGGCAACCTTCCACCATGGTGATTGACAGTACATTGCTTAAGCAATATCGTCAATCCGAAATGCCGGTATACGGTGTGCGTATAGAACCCTCTTATGGCTATATCCGAATTCCTTCCATCATTTTTGGACCTGATGATCATATCCATGCTCATCAGATACTGAATACCCTCACAGACATCGCTGCTGACGGCGCGATAAAAGGCTGGATTATCGACCTGCGCTGGAACGGGGGTGGCACGATGTTTCCAATGCTGGCCGGACTATCCCCTTTATTCGGAAGTGAATCACTGGGCTCCTTTACGGATCCCGCAACAGGGTATGCGGAAAATTGGAGTGTATGGAAGGGAAATGTTTTTCTGGATGACCGGCAGATGACGGAGTATCTGCTGCCCTCGGATTTTGACTGGTCAGGGATACCGGTAGTGGTGCTCATCAGTGCCGCAACTTCCAGTTCGGGGGAGGTGGTGGCCATTGCGTTTAAAGGCAGGCCGGATACATGGTGTATCGGAGAATCTACAGCCGGCTTTACCACCAATGTTTCATGGAATCCTTTATCAGACCGGGTCACGCTTCAATTGAGTACGAGTTATTTTGCCGACCGGTCGGGAAATGTGTATTCCGGTACTTCAGTAGAACCTGATGAATGGATAGATGGAGGTGATGACTTCCATAACCTGCTTCAGGATCGGAAGATTATCCGGGCGCTGGAATGGCTGCGGAATAGGTGATTTCGACTCCGGTACTTCCCGGTGAAGCCGGAAGATCAATACGCATTTCGACCCATATCATTCGATGTACATATTTTGCTTTCATGAATCTTCATTTCACACTGCCTCACTCCCCTGGATTTATACTCGATTATCTTTCAGATCCGGTAAAGTTTGTTCGGGTGCATCCACTCATCCACAGAATGGACCCCGCAGGTTCACAGGAGTACACGGTCTACGAAAAGACGAAACTGTTAGGATGGATTCCCTATACGTTTAGCTATAGGGCTTTCATACAAAGTGATGCTGTCTCTGGCACGGTGCATATCAGGGCCGTCATTCAAGGCATGGTTCGGATCAGGATGGATTTTCAAATATCGCCTTCCGAATCCGGCTCAATCGTTGACGAGCAGGTAGAAATTCAATCCGTCTTGCCGGTTGGCCCTTTCATGTATCCATTGATTCGGAAGACACATCAGAAGATGTTTGACCGGATCGCAGCAGCAGATATTATTTCCGCTCGTACACCCTGATTTTGGGGCTAAACGTTTTGACCAATCGATAAGACTGCCGCAGTGTATTCGAAAGGGTATGCCCGCGATAGAGATGGTTGTTCATAATGATAAATCGTGGTTGTTGTGCGACTATACGTTGCCATTCGTCGGTGGGGCTGATATCCAGAGCGTTGCTGTTTTGTGGATACCATATCAGGGAAGGATGTACATAGGGTGTAGGACTCTCAGTGTCTGTCAGGTGGTAAATGATTTGATGATAATTGCCTGTATAGATCTTATCACCCGGTTGCAGACGGTCATTGAGATAGTCTGCTACTTGCTTTGGCATGTCCGGTTTGTCGAGGTAGTCCATTTTCTGAAAAAGTACATTCAACACGATAATGAGGCTGAGCATCGAATAGCCATAAACAGGTTGCCTGATCCAGGCCAGCGCCCGGCCCGGGGAATGACGGGTGTCAAAAAATCCACCACTGACGAGACTCAGGACCGGAAGAAAATGGATAAAATAATGAGCAAAAAACCGGCCGGGCAACATCATGACTATCATGACGCATGTACCCCAGCAAAGCCCTAAAACCGCCATGGCAGACCCGGTATTTCTCCAGTGCAATAGGGCATAGACGGCCATGAAGGTTAGCGGGAGGTACCGCAACAAATGCTCCCCCGCAAAAGTGACATAGTTCAGGATGGATGCTTCGATGACATATCTTCCACTGAGCTGAAAAGAAAAAAAATCAAAACGGTCTGACATACCCAAATGGTGATAGTAGAACATAGTGCCGAGAAACGGAATACTGATACCTGTCAAGGTGAGGAGTCCCTTTAGGAGCCATTCTGTCCAGGAGTTCTGGGCCCTCCACATCCGCCAGGTAAAGAAAAGGGCAAAAGCCAGAGCATCAAAGGCCACCACATATTTGATCATATACCCCAGCCCCAGCAGGAGTCCGGCAAAGAAAAAGGATGCTGGATGCTGATTGCGGACGATGAGGTACAATGCGGCTACAGTGAACAGGTTGAAAAACTGCTCGGTATTCGGGGAGATGCCCAGGTGGGTAAAGATGGATGTAGCGATGACATAGATGATCCCACTGGCTGCCGGAGCCGGATTGTACACTCCATTGTCGGCTGTGTTCATCAAGGCGTCATGGATTTTATACACCAAAAATCCGGTCAGTGCAATCCAAAGTGTTGTCATCAAGCGGATGACAATAATATCATCGCCAAAAACGGATTGAAAAAGGGCAAAGAGAGCAAAAATGCCTATCGGTTTGGTATCCACAACATCTCTGAGATAGACTTGACCTTCCAGTAACGCATCCGCGATAAGGATATACGTCGACTCATCATGAACCAAAACACTTTTGAACATAGAGAAGACCCGCATCACTATGGCCAACACAATGAGGATCCCTAGCATCTGCCAGGGTCGAGATAAAAAATTCTGTACGGAGGACTTACCCATAAAGGATGCAAAAATAGGGAGTTGTCAGGTGTATATGGATGCAGAAATGATTACGGTGCCTGTAAAGTTACAACCCTGAGTTAGAGGACACAGCCGGTTTTGTTCGTTGGTCAGGGTCTTCTTAGCTTCGCCACAGTATGTCCGACATCAGAAGCGATCCAGAGCGAGTAATAGGAGAATCTGGTAATCTTTCCTGGGTGGAGAGAAACCGGTTATATCAGATTGCCTTGTGGTTGGCCGTATTTACCATTCTCTATAACCTGGTGGAGGGGCTCGTGGCCACCTGGTTTGGATGGGAGGATGAGAGTCTGGCGCTTTTCGGGTTTGGACTGGACAGTTTTATTGAACTGATTTCCGGGCTGGGTATTGCCCACATGGTGATCCGGATTCGTCTTCATCCGGGCACCCATCGTGACCGGTTTGAGCGTACAGCGCTCCGCATTACCGGTTTTGCCTTTTATCTGTTGACAGCAGGGCTGCTGGTGACTAGTACCTATCACATTTGGATTGGACACAAGCCGGTCACGACCCAATGGGGTGTAGCGATTTCACTTCTGTCGATCATGGTGATGCTGGCCCTGATCTACGGTAAAACCACAACAGGCCGAAAACTGAACTCCGAAGCCATCCTGGCGGATGCGCAATGCACAAAGGTTTGCATCTTTATGTCCATCATTCTACTGGTGTCCAGCGGCATCTATGAACTGACGAACTTTGGATATATAGATGCCATTGGTACATTGGGATTGGCTTGGTTTTCCTGGCGCGAAGGCCGAGAGTGTTTTGAAAAAGCAGCCAGTGATCGCTACTGCGATTGTGATCCTTGACAACTCAACAAAACTCTTTTTGTTATCTTTCCTATATGAAATGTAATACTGGGATTCAGATGCTGTTGGTAGCTGTAATAGGGTTGTCCGGCTGTCAATCAAATGAAAACAAAACCGCCATATTGGGAGATTGGTCTGGGGTAGCCTGGGAGATTAGTGGCCGTCCGGCAACCTATAACCCTGAGGCGACGTACTTTACTTTCCGGGACGACAAAACCTATTCCTATAGCTATGCAGATCATGAGGAAGACGGAGCGTATTATATCGTCGGCCACGAATTGTATACCACACCGGAAGGCGGGACCAAGATGATGGTGAAAATCAAACATCTGACCCCGGACAGCCTGGTTTTTGAGATGAACCGGGGGGGGACATTGGAAACCCTTTCTTTAAAGCGGGACAACCAGTAAGTGATGCCTTCCGGCTTGAGGTGAGCACAAAAGGCGATTATAAGGCTTCCAATATCCGTCTTAGATTCTCCTGCTTTTTCGGTTCCTTGTATTTTCTGCAGTAATCAGTATGATAGTGATGGTGGGTGATAAAGCGGATCTGGATTTCATTGAACCGTAACAGATCCAGTCCCGGATCGAAAAAACGAAACTCCTGGTAGAGGCCCTGACTAATGGGATAAAAAAGGTCCGTACCCAGATATTCCAGGTCGGCATCCGCCACGATCATTTCATTGAGGGTATGTGGCTGCTGTGGGATGCGGGTTGCCAGGATCATACCGCAGATGGACATGATGTCCTGCATGGGAAAACGATACGCCAATAGTTTTTCTCTGCAGATATCACAGCTTCGCTCTTCATGGACATTGTGGGACTCGATAAAGCCAATGTCATGAAAAAGGGCAGCGATCTTGATCAGCAGCAGATCATGGCGACCTACGCCTTCCTGGTGGGCAATAAATTCCGCACGATCCACGACATACGCCGTATGATCCGGAGAGTGGTACGTGAGGTAGGCTGGTAATCGGGTGGAAAGGGTGTGGAAAACATCGTCATGTATTTCCCGGTATAAACTCATGTGCTCAGTGTTTTACTTTGGGTTTGATCATCCCGCCTTTGACTTCTTTGATGCTCTGCACATAGACAAAAGCATTAGGGTCTTCTTCCAGAATGGCTATTTTGATGCGGTGTATTTCGAGTCGGGTGACGATCGTCATGATGATGTCACAATCATGGTGGACCTCAAAAGTAGACGGAAGATACCCTCGTTCACCCTTAAATACGGAAATCGCTTTGTTGAAATCATGAACTATTATTTCTTTTACTCGTTCGTGCTTGCCCGAAATCACGGTCAGGGCTGTATATTCTTCAAATCCATCCACAATGTAATCCGATATCCGCATCGCAGTGAAATACGTCAGAATGGAATACATCCCCGCCTCAATACCAAAAGCCAACGCAGCAATGAGGATGAGTGCAGTATTGAAGATCATCACAATCTCGCTGGTCGAAAAGCCAGATTTTCGATTGGTATAATCAGCCAGCACTTCCATCCCATCCAGTACACACCCTCCTTTAATGGCCAGCCCGATACCCATGCCGATAAACAACCCCCCAAATACAGCAATCAGGACTTTGTCCTCTGTGATCACAGGTACAGAAACGGTATTCAGCCCAATAGCCAGTAAAACAATGGCAATAAAAGTCTGGAGCGCAAAGGACTTCCCAATCTTACGGTATCCGATGAGGACAAACGGGAGATTGAGTGCCAGCATTAATACACCGATATTGATGTGCAGCGTCTTGGATAGAATGATGGAGACACCGGTGACGCCACCGTCTATAAATCGGTTGGGCAGCATGAATCCCTTCAGCGCGATCACGGCACTTAGCACCCCGAGAACTGTAAAAAGGACCGAATGGAAAGAGAATATCTTTCTCCAGTCAATATGGTCGCTTTGTGACATTATACTCCGGCTTTATGCTGCATCGCGTGCAAAATTAACCTTTTTAGATATTTACCATTCAATTCAGGAAGACCCTGTTTCGGAGGAGTTGAGGAGATGAGTGGTGAGTAGTGAGTGGTGAGTAGTGAGTGGGGTGCTTCGACCTGCGTGACATATCCTCGTGCTACAGCTCAGCAACCGTGATGAGTGGTGAGTAGTGAGTAGTGAGTGGTGAGAAGTGAGTAGTGAATGGTTGACCACGCCTGAAATAGGTTGACTTTTTTAAATACAATTAAAAGGTAACCATTATCATCATCACTTTTTCTTTTTTGCTTACTTTTTTCTTTTTGTTAGGAACTCAGATTTTGTGGATAATGTATGGTCCCATTTG
>JBGTGP010000021.1:0-145393 GCA_041746735.1 Saprospiraceae bacterium | reverse complement strand
CGAATCCGATTCCGAATACGTTACTGCCGTGATGACCAGGCTGTCGCAACCATTCACACCGACAAATATCTCTTCTGTCACACCGAGACTTGACGAATCGCAGGAGGTCAGGCTGAGGTATGTAGTGTCGGGTAGTCCGGGAGTGATTGTCGTGATCACCAGACTGTCACAGCCTTGCGAACTTGTATGCAGATCCTCAAACACCCCTATGTCCTGGGGTATACACGAGGTGCCGTTGAGATAGGTTGTATCCACTTCTGAGTACGTTGTCACCGTGGCTACGATGCTATCACAACCATCAGTGCCAATCAGCGTATTGTATACTGTCCCCAGCAGCAACGAGTCACAGGAGTTCATGAAGACCAGCGTGGTATCGGCGGGTGGATCAAGAACCGTGGCGTGTAGGATGAGACTGTCGCAGCCGAGCGCATTGATCAATGTATCAATCGTACTCCCTACTTCATAAGAGCTACACGTCAGTGTAATAAAAGTTGTGGTATCGGAGGGCAGTAGCGTCACAGTAGTGCGAATGACGGTATCACATCCATTGGGATTTTCCAGATGTTGGAAGAAGACTCCTGCCTGAGTGGGATCACAGGTTTCGCCCTGGAGGAAGATCAACTCAGCCGGAAGCAGATAGATCGTCGTGGTGACTGTGCTGTCACATCCATGTACGGAGGAAAAGAAATTTTCATACGTCCCGTCAAATTTCTCCCAGTGAAAACCTAACCATACGCTGTCGCCCTCGCACATCCACACTTCGAATTCATGCACATAGGTTGGAACGACCTCTACAGTAATCTGGTCCTGGGTGAGCTCAATACAGGCTGGGGATGATGGAATGACCGATGAAATCGTATACGTTGATGCAAAGGTGATGATATCCTGAAACTGCACACTGCCTGTTACGTCCTGCAGGGTGATGGTACCACTCTGCGAGGATTGTATCTCCACCGTGATCGGAAATGGTGCATCAGTTGTGAGCGTTAGCATCACCGCTTGATTGTCACAGATCATAGATGGACCTGTGAGTGCAACTTCGATGACGGGTAGGACATCATACAGGATGGTATCTGAGCCGGGGCATTGGAGACCGTTGGACACGATGACGATATAGGTGCCGGGATCTGCGGGGGTGATCATCCGCGTGGTCTGACCGGAAGACCATCGGTAGGTAGCGCCAGGGTGGCCTGCATCCAGGATATATGACTCGCCCTCGCAAGCTTCGATATCCGGGCCAAGATCGACCTGGAGCTGGGGCAGCTCAATAACCTCAATAAAGGCGGTCGCCACATTGCTCATCGATCCGGATGCGGTGGTAAACTGCACCTCGACCGTGCGCTGGCCGCCTGTGGGATACAGTGCATCATTGCTATATTGAATCAGTCGTAGTGCATCGATAAACTCTGTGGAACGTGCGCCACCGGCATTGGACATGGTGATCATATCGGTGCCGTTGCCTGCGACACTGATACCGGCTACACTGCCTATACTCTCCAGATACTCCAGTGATCCATCCGGCACAAAGCCACTGATCCGGGCGGTAAGTGATGTGATCCAATCGTCGTAGTACATACGGGTGTCATCGTCGGCGATCCCGACACCATCACTCGTGCAGGAATAAGGCTCACTTGAATAATCGGATCCGGTGGCACCGGAGCTGTCGTCGCAGTCCAGATCAAGCAGGTTGTCACATTCAGGCACGGTGCTGAACTCCAGCATGGAGGTGATGCCTTTTGGGCCAAAAGGAAGGATGGCGGGGCTACAATATGTTGTAATAGCCCCGTCAGTAAGATTAATGGAAACTATTTCATCGAGCATTCCTGGTAATAACACTTTGCTAGCTACTATCGAATTACATATATGCGATGCCGAAGGGGCTCTGATTAATTCAGATACAGGATAAAATGTAACAATACTACTATTGAATGTGTTTAATGTATCCACCCGAACTATACCCCCCCAAGTGGTATAAAATATATCCCCATTGAACAATGTGAGGTCCCCAACGCGTTCTATTCCGGTGCTTCCAAGTAACGTCATGGTACTATCATTTAGGTCAATCCGATAAAGGTCATGGGGGCTCATCACATAAAAAACAACTCCATCATATGTTGTAATCCCCCCAAAACCTATTCCATATGTGGGGATAGTGTTGAAAGCAAACACTTGAGTTCCTGCACCAGTAATCGTGTCCATTTCCCAAAGCGTATACAGCTCAGACATTGTATTTCCACCAGTATAAAATTTTTTTTGAGGCGACATTGTACCTCCAAAATCCGGTGTTGAAGGATTATTCAAATAGGAACTTGAACAACTTCCACATCCAGTTGATTCAAAACTAATCCTGTGGAACTCAATAGAAATTCCAAAATATGATTGGGACTGTATGGTTGTATTCATCCCTATGACCACCATCATCACAACACCTAATACACACTTCGTATAAACTAGTATAGGGATCAAGCGTAAACAGAAAAGAAAAAACCTCATAGGAATATTAAAAATCAGGGCATTTCCAAAGGTAGAAATGCCCCTGAATTACCGTAGGTATTGTCAAGAATCCTAATCACACGGAGCCAGAAAGCAACTACCGTTGCTGATAAAAAACGCATCCTCATTGGGGTCTAATTCGATATACGTATACTGAGGATCAATATCATTAGGTCGGCAATGAATCTTTATAGTAACAGTTCCACTACTCAGATTTACAATTCTAAAACTCCCACCGACCGGAAGACACATTAACTCTTTTGTGATTCCCATTGGATCCAATTCCATATATGAATTAAAACCTGCAACGGTAGAGCATGAGTTCGGTAAAGTGTATGTACCACACAAAAGTGTAGGAGCACTGTTGTACGTACAACATATCATTAAAACTACATTAGTACCCTCGACAAGTTCAACAGCACAACAGCAGTGCGGGGGATCGCTTATCGGGCATTGATCGCAATCATCAATTGTCCGATTCGCTAATTGCACTTCTGGTCCGGACGACATGGACTGTAGTGAACTATCCTGTCTGTCACAGGATGTCATCATGAAAGATGCAAGCATCAGAATGCTAAATAATATATTATTCATTGTAATTGAATTAAAACTGTTAAGAGATAATCACTAGTTCTCTTTTGCTTTGGTGTACGCTCGCCTTGCCGGATTCCTGGCATTCTTGCAGAGCCTCTCCCATCCCTGACTGCATTTCCTTATGCTGAAAACGCTACGGGGCCCCGGGAGAGGCGGACCTTGTCTCTCACCCTCACCGGCACATACCGCCGTCTCCACTTTGTAGTCGAATGCTCTGTCTTGCGCGTATTGCGCGCAAGTGGGGTAAAAGGTGAAGGGTAAAAGGTAAAGGCCTAGTGGAAGGGAGAATATTAAAGATTGGGTCGGATGGTTCTTAGGAATGATCATAGTATAAGGTCTGATTCCATATAATGCGCTGATGCGTTGAAATGGTGAATACTCAGAGTCTGGTTTATACGAAGCAGAATTTGCTTGGGGGTGTATAACTTTTCAAATATACAGTTTTTTTTGAATGAAGTATTTTTTTACCGCTTTCAAATGTTAAAGTTTTACTCCTTAGTCAGGGCTTCGGCGACCAAAGGATCTCCTTCGATAAAGCTTCGGCGACTAAAACGAGAGACATCGAGAGTTAAAGCACGATCTATGAAAGAAAGCAAGATCATACATAAGCCTGAAGGGCTTACATGCCTATAACCCCGGGTTGCACCCGGGGTATATGCACCACCCCTGAACTTCGACCCTGAAGGGGTCGCACAAGATCCCTTTCAAGGACATCAACAGTTTACTAGACCGTAACCGCCGGCTATTTTCTAAGTACCGAAAGGTATCCCTTCGCGAAAGCACAAGTCCGGGAGCCTGATCTTATGTGCTTATTTCAGCCGCTAATTCTCGCGAATGAACACAAATGAAAATTTGAAAAGGTGAAGGGTAAAAAGGTAAAGACATGTGCCGAGGGGATCCTACGTACGGGCGGGTCGTGGTGAATGTGTACGGGCGGGTCGCGACCCGCCCGTACACATTCACCACAAATCATACATAAGTCTGAAGGGCTTACACATCCCCACCCCGGATTGTACCCGGGGTTCTTGCGCGTATTGCACGCAAGAAGGGTGAAATCAATCTCAAAAAAAAATAAATTGAATCGCTTTATGCATTATGCCGACTTGTTTCATCTTTCCTGCAAATAATCCTTTATGAAATCCATACTCCTTTTACTTATACTGACGTATTCGATATCCCGTGACGCTCAAACGCATTCTTCTATACTGATGCGGACGATCACCGGACAGGTGCTGGATGATCAGGGTGATCCCCTTTTTCTGGCCCGTGTCCAAGCCAAAAACGAGGCTGCCTATACGCATACCGATATCGAAGGAAATTTTACCCTCCACCTTCCGGACCATTGCAAAACCCTCATCATAAGTGCGGCCGGATGGAATACCCTTGAAGTGAAAATACCGTCTGGCCATACACTTCAAATACACCTCCAACCCACCCCCGCACTTAAAAGGGAAATTCTGGATGACTCCTATATTCACCCGACACCCGGAATGCATACACTGGCAGGCCATACCGCCGGCACTGCTTCTCCAAAAACAAATTACAGTCGCCAGGAGATTCGAACAAACGTCGACAGAGGTACCCCACCTTACATATATCCTCCCCCTGGACAGTCACCAGAACATCATACAGAAGACTACAGTATCATCCATGAAAATCGATTTCATCGACCCGGCGATGCGCCGCTGTCCACTTTTTCGATTGATGTGGATGGAGCCTCGTATGCCAATATCCGTCGGTTTCTGAACACCGGCTTGTTGCCACCAAAAGATGCAGTACGCATCGAAGAAATGGTCAATTATTTTGATTATGCCTACACAGAACCCCAAGGTGATACACCGTTTTCGATCTATACTGAGGCCGGCCATTGCCCCTGGAATACGCAGCATCGTTTAGTACACATTGGTCTTCAGGGTAAGAGAATCCCGTTAGCCGATCTACCCGCTTCCAATCTGGTCTTCCTGCTGGATGTTTCCGGCAGTATGGATACACCCAATAAGCTCCCGCTGGTCAAATCCGCCTTTACTCTACTGACAGAGCAACTTCGCGAACAGGACCGCGTTGCCATCGTCGTGTACGCTGGTTCATCAGGAGTCGTCCTGCCCTCTACATCCGGCATGCACAAAGTTGAAATTCTTGCCGCTCTTGATAAGCTCCATGCAGGCGGATCCACTGCCGGTGCACATGGTATCCGGCAAGCGTATGAGGTGGCACGACAGCATTTTATCACCGGGGGCAACAACCGCGTCATCCTCGCCACCGATGGAGATTTCAACGTGGGTGTCAGCAGTGATGCTGAGCTGGTCCGCATCATCGAAGAGGAAAGGGAAAGCGGTATTTTCCTGACAGTACTTGGATTCGGTATGGGAAATTACAAGGACAATAAAATGCAACAACTGGCTCAGCATGGCAATGGCCATCATGCGTATGTCGATGACATCAGCGAAGCCCGAAAAGTCTTTGTACATGAGTTTGGTGGTACTCTGTTTACCATCGCGAAAGATGTCAAACTTCAGGTTGAATTCAATCCCGCCCTTGTCGCCGGTTATCGCCTCATCGGGTATGAAAACCGGATGCTCCAGACAGAAGATTTCAATGATGACAAAAAAGATGCCGGTGATATCGGCAGCGGTCATACGGTCACCGCCCTCTATGAAATCATACCGGCCGGCGTGACCTCCGAATTCCTTTCAGGACCGGATAGTTTGCGATACCAAAACAAATCATCAGCGGGGCCATCGGCCGGAAGTGATGAATTGATGTATATAAAAATCCGCTACAAAACACCCGAAGGAAAAGTCAGCAAGCTCATCACGCATACTGTGTCGAAGACAACCAAACCATTTGATACCTGCAGTGAGGCATTCCGGTGGTCTGCCGCTGTGGCTTCATACGGATTACTCCTGCGTGACTCCGCGTATAAAGGTCAGGCATCCTTTGACCGGGTAAAAACCTGGGCTGCAGCAGCCAGTCATCAGGACGACCATGGATATAAAAAAGAGTTTTTGAAACTGGTAGCGCTTTCTGGTGAACTTGCAAATCCATCAGTACAAAGACTGGCTCCGGAATAATGCTTTAGGTGGATGTCAGGCTCTGCGTTTGATTTGTATCATCAATTGCCGCTCCATCGTAAAGACGAGCCACCCATATCCGATGATGATCAGCGTATTGGCGGCCAGGATCAGGAAGAGTTGATCCTGGAAAATATCCCGGATGAAGGTCATGAGTCGATATGCCAACAGGGCCATTGCGATCCAGAGAAACATACGGCTGATATTATAGGGAATGGGGTAATGCTTTTGTCCCTGGAGATACGCCAGAATACACATGACGAGATAACATGCTAAGGCGGACCAGGCCGATCCCATCACCCCTATTCGCGGAATGAGCCATATATTTCCAATAATGGTGATAGCGGTACCGGCGATGGCGATCCAGGCGCCCCAACGTGTTTTATCCGCCAGCTTGTACCATACTGAGACATTATAATAAATGCCCAGCAGTAGATACGCGAGAAGCAAGATCGGTACGACGGTGATGCCATCCCGGAAATTTTTTCCGAGCAACAACTGGACCAGATCCATATACCCGAGTATACACAACATCATGACCGCACCGACGATGGTAAAAAGCAATCCTACATCGGCAAAGATGCGACGCGCGTCCTCCCGTTGCTGGTGGGCAAAGAAAAAGGGTTCTGCCGCATAATTAAAGGCGATAGTAAACAGATTGAGCAGAATGGCCAGCGAAGCTGCTGCGGCATAGATACCACCGGCAGAGAGATTGGAGGTCATATCCTCCGGCAGTATCCATTTCTGAAAGGTGATAGCGGAGGATTGATTGATCACGCCGGCAATGGCCACCAGTACTAAAGGCCAGGAATAATGCAACATCTTGCGGAGCACAGTCGTATCCCATCGCCACATCCGGATCTGCATCATCGGCAGGAGAAAAACGAAGGTGATCACACTGGCCAGCAGATTGCTTAGAAATACAAAATAGAGCTGATTGTGTGATGTATATATGGAATGCCAAAACGAGTGCTTATCTGCCAGAGTGGGAAGAAGTTCCAGAAAAAACAAGACCAAAACGATATTGAGTACTATCGCGCCGAGCTTGAGGCTCAAAAACCGCCATGGTCGGTTTTGCTGTCGCAGACTGGCAAATGGGACAGCGCTCAGGGTGTCAAAAAAAAGTACACCTCCCAACAACATCAGATGTGTAGTCATCTCATCATACCTCAGCCATCCCGCAATATCAGCCCGGAAGAGCCAGAGCAACAAAAAGAAGAGTCCACTGAAACCTGTCAGGAATGTAACTGACATCATGGTCACGGCGGGCTTATCTTCTCTGGCGTATCGAAAATAGGCTGTCTCCATACGGAACGTAAGGACCACCAGCAACACGGCGACATAGAAATAAAGATCCTTGTAGATCCCGTATAGATCTCGGGCTTCGCCAAACACACGGGTGAGGTACCAGGTGAACAGGACGTAATGGAGTATCCGGCTCAGAATATAACTGATCCCATAGATCGCGGTTTCGCCGGCCAGTTTACGCAGTAAGCTCATGCTTGCGGGGGTGAAAATAGGTATCCCGGACGACACGACACGTACACCTCTCTGTCTGCACCTTTTCATTCCGGCATCCATATCCCCAAAGCGTGGTCATCGTGATCAAGAGAAATCTGCTACATTTGGCGGTCTTCAACGGCCTGACATCATGCTATGATTTTCTACGCACAAGAAACCTGGATCGGTCTGTTACTGGTTAGTATTCCGGCCGTGCTGGGAGCCTTTCTTTTTTTCACCAGGCAACAGGAAAAACCGGCCCTTCTCCTCCTGTTGTTGAGTGCTTTGTTGATGCGACTCCTGATGATCAGCCTTGATCCTTTCCTTCATGAATGGGATGAACGTTTTCATGCTTTAGTAGCCAAGAACATGATGTCCTGGCCCTTCAAACCCATGCTGGTAGCGCAACCAATATTGCCCTATGATGTCCATGACTGGAGTAACAACCACGTCTGGGTGCACAAACAACCCTGGTTCTTATGGCAAATGGCTGCTTCCATGAAAATATTTGGAGCTAATACCTTTGCGTTACGACTCCCTTCCGCTATCATGGGGACCCTCTTCGTGTGGCTGGTATTTGACCTGGCAAAAAACTGGACTCAAAACCTGAAAATCGCATTTATAGCGGCATGGTTTGCGACTTTCTCTCACTATGCCCTTGAATTGATCGCCGGACGAATCAGCTTGGAACATAATGATGTGGCATTTATGTTTTATGTCACCTGTTCCTTGTGGGCATTATCACGATATCTTCTGGATATCTCCTCTAGCAAATGGGCCATTTTGACAGGTGTTTTTGTAGGTGTAGCCATACTCAATAAATGGCTAACTGCATTGTTGGTGTATGGAGGCTGGGCCCTTTACCTGCTGCAGGAAAATACGTTTCGAAGAGATCTTCGCAAGTATTTTGATATCCTGCTTGCTCTTTGTATTACCGGGCTTATAGCTATTCCCTGGCAACTTTATATCATGTCCGCTTTTCCGGTGGAAAGTTCAATTGCCTACCAGACAAATATGCGTCATATTACCGAAGATCTCGGCCATCCCGGTAGTATTTGGTTTCATCTTCACTTTCTACCTCATGCGTATCACTGGATAACATTGATTATGGGCGGACTAGGTATTCTGGTGATGTTGCGTATGCGTGAAGCTGATCGAAAGTGGACGATCTCCTCCCTGGCCATGATCCTGGTGATTTTTTCTTTTTTCTCTCTGGTCGTAAAAACAAAAATGCCTGCGCTCGTATATCCTGTGGCATCTCTGGTCTTCGTGTTTATGTCAGCAGGGTGGCCTTTCTTGGCCATTGGATCGTCTGTCAAACTTCAACTCTCTGACACGCTACGAAAAACAGGTATTCTATGCTTACTGGTGCTGACGGCCTATCTTTCCCTAAAGCCGGCTGAAATTGCCGGATACAGGGATATACGAAACAGCGAAAGGAATAATAAAATCCATAACACACAGTTGTACCAGAATCTACCATTACCAGTTAAAGATGGATATGTAATATTCCATTGCAAAAGTTTTGAAAATATTTCTCTTATGTACTACCAGGAAGTGAAGGCCTATTATTGGTACCCCGGACCCGAAATAATTAATGAACTCAAGCAAGTGGGGCATCGAATTGCTGCATTTCGGGATGGGCCGAGTCCGTCTTTACCGGCCTATATCCTCGAGGATCCGGATATTATTATACTGCAAGGAGAAATACACTAAATCAAATCCATTTCATTTTAAAAATATTAGCACTAAACTCAGCCTCAATTCCAGATATGTGTCAACTACCATATCTATTATCATACTAACGCAACAGAATCAGTCCCTTTTCTCATACCGAATTGAACAAAAATGCCATCAGCATACTTCCTGCAATCGTAGTCCCCCGTATTTGATTATTTCTTATATTTTGGCCTGGATTATAATATAGATTGATGCTCTTTTACGATCAGGAAACCTCTATTGCCATCATCCTCGCATGCCTACCTGCGATCCTGAGTGTATATGCCTTCCTGGTAGCTGATCAGAAAAGGGTTGGTATATTCCTGCTCCTGTTGAGTGCTATAGCCCTGAGATTCGTAATGATTTCCCTGGATTCGTTTGTTCACCCGTGGGACGAACGATATCACGCCCTGGTAGCCAAGAATATGATCACCTGGCCGTTCAAGCCAATGCTTATTTCTCGTCCTGTCCTAGCCTATGACCCGCATGATTGGGCCTACAATCATATCTGGCTTCACAAACAACCGTTCTTCCTTTGGCAGATGGCAGCCTCCATGAAGGTATTTGGCGTCAATACTCTTGCCTTGCGGTTGCCGTCTGCTATCATAGGGGTTGTGATGGTGTGGTTTACATATGATATCGCCCGTCACTGGATCAAGATACCGTCAGTGGCTTTTATAGCTGCCTTTCTTATGACGCTATCTCATTATATTCTCGAAATGACATCGGGTCATTATATGCTGGATCATAATGATCTGACTTTTCTCTTCTATATAACTGCTGCCCTCTGGGCATTAACACGATATATATATATATATACAGAATCAGGGAGTTGGAAGTTCCAACCTGATGTGGGCCATACTGGTAGGTATTTTTGTGGGTTTGGCCATACTCACTAAATGGCTGACGGCTCTCCTTGTTTTTGGCGGCTGGGGGCTTTTTTTATTACTGGAAGGCGGTGTATTAAAAAAAAGGATTTTCTGGGGCCATCTCCTCATGGCTACTGGTATTACAGCGCTGATCGCAATGCCATGGCAATTGTATATCCTCCACGCTTTTCCTTTGGAAAGTACAATCGCATTTGGACATCATGTGCGACATATCAAAGAAGATCTGGGCCATCCCGGTACTGGAATGACACACCTTGAAAATCTTTCTTTTTTGTACCATGATGTTTTGACAGTGGCATGTATACTCGGTTGCCTTTCCATTTTCTCTATCCGAAAAATCTGCCATACATGGACCATATCCACGTTGGCCATGATTGTGGTCCTGTATGGATTTTTCTCCCTCTTTGTCCGCACGAAAATGCCGGCATTGGTACTGCCGGTGGCATCACTTCTGTTTATATTCATGGCTATTGGACTTTATCTTCCGGTTGAAGCTTTATCCCGGGGACAATTCATACCCCACAAAATAAGAACGTATCTCCTTTCAGTCATTGTGCTCCTTATGGGCTATATCACACTCAAACCATCGGTAATCATCACATACAGAAATATTGACAATGCTTATCGCAATGAACGGATTCACAATGCACAAGTATACAAGCGCTTGCCTTACGAGATTCTCAAGGATCGGATTATTCTCAATTGTCGCGGTCTTGAAAATGTTGATTTGATGTTTTACCAGGACCTAAATGCCTACCACTGGTTTCCCGAAGAGCACATTCTGGATTCCTTAAAACAAAAAGGATACAGGTTTGCTGCCTTTCAAAATGTCCCCGGACAAGGCTTGCCGGCCTATATCCTGGAAGATCCGGATATCTTGCTGATCCCGGATGAGATTCGGTAGCCGGGGATTTGTGGGGGGGGTACCTTAGATGCCTTATAGATGCCAGAGATTCAGATACCAGATGCCAGAGCAGCAGACGCTAGATGCCAGATGCCAGAGCAGCAGACGCTAGATGCCAGAGCAGAAGATGCCAGATGCCAGAGCAGCAGACGCCAGATTTAAGATCGATGCGCAACGGAGATTCCGAGCGCCAGGCGGAATGCCAGAAGGGGCATACCCACTTTTTTCGCTGAAATAAATCGATAAAACTGTAAATTAGTCACAGAAACTTATTGGTTTCACTCGATTTTTATACTTCACCAGTTAAAAACAAACACCATGAAAAGACACAATTTCAAAGGATTGCTTATTTGGCAACTTGGGATGGAGATTATCGATGATATTTATACAATCACCCGAAATTACCCAAAGGAAGAAATTTTTGGCTTGTCCCTCCAAAGCAGGAAATCTGCTGTTTCAATTACATCCAATATTGCTGAGGGATGTGGCAGAGGTACAAATCCGCAGCTTCTTCAGTTCCTGAATTTCTCTCAAGGTTCTGCCTTTGAAGGTCTATGTAGCCCTACGTCAACAATTCGGCGAAAGAAATCAACTGGAGTTGATCCTTGGTAAAATTCAGGAACTCCAAAAAATGATAGACGGATTTATCAGCAGAATTCAACAGTAGATGCCAGAGTATCAGATGCCAGTCGAAGCGCTGCGCAGATTCCGACCGCCAGGCGGAACGCCAGATTAAAGGAATCCTGATCACCATGAAAAATAGTAGAAATCTAATGACAGTTGAAAATTAAATCTGGCATCTGGCATCTGAATCTCTGGCATCTAAAACCCATCTGGCATCTGAATCTCTAAAACCCATCTGGCATCTGAATCTCTGGCATCTATTTAAGACACCTCAGATCACCTCCCTATATGCACCAGCAAAACCGATATATCCGATGGTGACACCCCACTGATCCGACTGGCCTGTCCAAGGGTTCGGGGCCGGATGCGGGACAACTTCTCCCGGGATTCCGCACTGAGTGAACTGATCTTTGCATAATCTATCGACTCATGGAGGGTGAGTTCTTCCAGCCGGTTGATCTTGTCGACCATATCCTGTTCACGTTCGATATAGCCCCTGTACTTGATGTCGACTGTCGCCAGGCTGATGGTTTCTGCGTCATAAGCCGCCAGACGATCTTCGAGCATGGGGAGATAAGGTCTGATATCCTCCATCTCTACATGCGGACGACTGAGCAGGAGGGACACTTTTATTTTCTGGCTGACCGGTGCGCTACCGATGGATTCCAGAAACGGATTGATCTGCTCCGGCTCGGCATTGAGGGTCGACATCACTTCGTGAATCTCCCGGATGCCTGACTGTTTGTGGCTCACTCTTTCCATCCGGGATTCCATGCCGTGCATGCCTATCGCAGCTACCAGGGGCGTCAGTCGCAAATCGGCATTGTCCTGGCGCAACAGGATACGATGTTCCGCTCTGGAAGTAAACATCCTGTATGGTTCTTGTGTACCCTTATTGATGAGGTCATCAATCAGGACGCCGATATAGGCTTCTGAGCGCTTGAGCATAAAGGGTTCTTTTTCATGCACCGCCAGATGGGCATTGAGACCTGCGATCAGACCCTGTGATGCGGCTTCTTCATAGCCGGTCGTACCATTGATCTGGCCGGCGAAAAACAAATGCCGGATCAAACGGGTCTCCAGTGTCGGCGTCAGCTGGGTCGGGGGAAAATAATCATACTCAATAGCATATCCGGGCCGAAACATCTTGCAGTTTTCGAAACCCTCCACCTTACGCAAGGCATTGAACTGCACTTCTTCAGGTAGCGAAGAAGAAAAGCCATTGACATACACCTCGACCGTGTCCCAACCTTCCGGCTCAACAAAAAGCTGATGCCGGTCCTTGTCAGCAAAGCGATCGATTTTGTCTTCGATCGATGGGCAATATCTGGGACCCAGCCCCCGTATACGGCCATTGAACATCGGCGAGCGATCGAACCCCGTCCGCAGGATGTCATGCACATCCCCGGATGTATAGGCGATGTGACATGGTCGCTGCCGGAGTAGCGGCGGTGTGTCCGTATAGGAAAAGCGTCCAGCCGGTTCGTCCCCGGGCTGCAATTCCATGCGGTCATAGTCGAGCGAACGACCATCAATACGGGGAGGCGTTCCGGTCTTCATCCGTCCCGCTTCAAACCCAAGCTGTACCAATTGCTCTGTAATTCCGGTAGCCGCTTTTTCGCCTGCGCGACCGCCGCCAAATTGCTTTTCTCCGATATGGATGATACCATTGAGGAATGTCCCGTTGGTGAGCACGACAGCCTTACCCGGGATCTCCAGGCCGAGTCCGGTACGAACACCGGTGACCCCACCGTCACGGACCACGAGACCGGTGATCATTTCCTGCCAGAAATCGATAAGGGGATTTTCTTCCAGCATCATTCTCCACTTCTCGGCAAATCTCAACCGGTCGCTTTGGGCTCTGGGCGACCACATGGCCGGGCCTTTGGAGCGGTTGAGCATCCTGAACTGGATCATGGTCTGATCGGTCACAATACCGCTATATCCACCCAGGGCATCTATCTCCCGGACGATCTGGCCTTTGGCCACGCCTCCCATTGCGGGGTTGCAACTCATCTGGGCGATGGTCTGCATGTTCATCGTAGCCAGCATGACACGACTGCCCATATTGGCCGCAGCTACAGCAGCTTCACAACCGGCATGACCGGCACCGACCACGATGACATCGTATTGTGGAAACATCAGCCCGCAAAGATACGGGGTTTGGGGATCAAACCTCAGATCGTTTCAGACACGCCCTTCAATGGGAATATTCAAAACATCTAAGGCACAGTTGATCTCAATGCTCAACGTTCAGTGCTTCTTCCCTGATGCTGTCAATAAATTTTCTCAGATCAGGAAAGGATACGGTCTTGTCTGCAAAATAATCAAGTGCTAAGACCGATTCGTCCTCGGTGGCTTCCAACCGGAGGAGCATGTTATGAATATGCATTCGCATGTGGCCTTTCTGAATCCCGGTGGTCACGAGTGAACGGATGGCAGAGAAATTTTGCATCAGACCGGTAGCGGCTATGATTTGCATCAGGGTGGCGGCATCAGGATTGCCTAACATTTCCAGCGATCGCCGGGCTAAGGGATGTAATGTAGTCAATCCGCCAACTGTTCCTACAGCTATGGGGATTTCCAGTTCAAACCGGAATATACCATCATGGACGGTGCATTTGCTCAAACCTTTATACCGTCCGCTTCTGGCGGCCCATGCATGACCACAGGCTTCAGCGGCTCTGAAATCATTGGCTGTTGCGAGCAACACCGCATCAATACCATTGTAGATCCCTTTGTTGTGGGTCGTGGCCCGATACACATCCAGATGGGAAATCCGCACCGCCGTGTAAAATCTTCGGGCGAATTCCTCTGCACTGAGTCCGCCGTCAAAGGTGCCCAGGGCAGACACCGGACATTCTACCCAGGCTATGACGCGGCAATCCGGGGTATAGTTGGACAAGATCGACATGATCACTTCCGGCAATGGAATTTCTCCCGGCAGATGTGATTCAAACCAGGCCGGCAATACTTTGGCGCAGCACTCGAGGAGTGAATTGATAAAATTGGCGCCCATCGAATCGCAGGTATCGACTTCGAGCAGGATCTGATAATATCCAGGCTCCCGGTCACACAGATTGATCAGTGAGATGGTACGGATACCACCTCCACGTTCATCCATATTGCATGTGATGTCCCGGCAGGCATCGCGTAGGTCGGATGCCAATTGGTCACCATGGCTCGATAGCAATTGTGCATCACCATACCAAAGAAAATGGATCTGACCGGTTTTGAGGGTATCGATGACGCGGGTATGTATACCTCCTTTGTCCAGCCAGAATTTAGCTCCGCTGGAAGCCGCGGCGACGACTGAACTCTCCTCTGTCACCATCGGCACGGCATAGGGGACACCATTGATCAGAAAATTGGGTGCAACCCCCAGTGGCAGGGGGTAATTGCTGATGGTATTTTCGCTAAACCCATCCAATATTTTCTGCTGCTCTTCATTGGCCAGGAGATAGCTGGCCAATTCACGTTTGACGGTTTCCGGATCCTTAAAGAAATTTTCGACCAGCCATTTGATCTTGCCCATTTTGGACAGTTTCGAAAATCCAGATATGGTCTTTTGTGTCATGGGATTACCGAACCTTGAGATATGTCTGCGCCAATTGTAGTCCGCGGATCTGGCTTTGGATGTATTGGTCGAGTGCTTCCTGGCTTTCGGCTGCATGACGGAGAAAACCACTGGCCTGACCGTAGATCGCCGGGTAGGTCAATTGATGCATCCAATAGTACCCATCGAGAAAATCGCGTACACCACCTGAAATGATATATTGATGACACTGGACGTCTTCTGCTTCGTCTGCTTCCATCGCATTGATCCAGTTGACCATTTCTCCGATACTGTGTCCGAGACGCGCAACAGCGTCATAGGCTTCACGTTGATGATCTGCGGAGCGTAACAATTCGAGCTTGGCAAAATTGGTGCCTCCGTGAGCAGCAAGTTCGATGGCGGCTACCGGTAGACGCATCAATGCGGCCAGACTTTCAGGGCCCATACCCTGGCCAACTTCCTTGACGATTACCGGATATTGGAACATATCCAAAAGCCGGCTGATGGTATCAATGGGTGGATGGATAAAATGATCGCCTTCGGGTTGCAACCATTCCTGCAAGGGATTGATATGCACAATAAGGCCATCAGCCCGGAGCAAATGGATCAACTGTTCAATATCCTGTCCCCGGCCATGTTGCAGAAGATACTCCACCTGAGCGATCCCCAGATTAGCATACAAGGGCAGTTTGTCACCGATGATATCCCGGAGGTCGAAATCCTGCAACCGTTGATGATCCTTGAGTAAAGGCCGGCAGGATCCCAGTCCCATACCAAGGCCATACTTTGCACAGGCTGTGGCTAACCTGCGGTTGATGGTCAGGGCTTTCTCTGTGCCCCCGGTCATACTGCTGACCCACATGGGGGCTTTTAGGGTTTTGCCTAAAAACGATGTACTCAGGTCAAGGTCTTCTACCGGATGGCCTGACAATACCGGTTCATAATAGAATCGAGTGTCCTGACCTGTATTGGCCATGTCGGCTTTAAAAGCCAGATCAATGTGATCTTGTTTCCGGTCGGCCATGGATATTTGAGTTGCTTTCACTTCCATTTGGAGCTACAAAGGTAGTTTACTGTTTTGAGTTTGTCAGTTGGCGGGATCCCCGGGGCAATGACAAAGCCCGGTCTTGCATAGGAGCCAGAAGTTGCTTTCGGGAAACAAAACCTCAAGGGTAAGGTTGAGTGTGGTCTGGAAAACGAAAAAACCCTGTAAAAACTCATGGACTGAGCTTCTACAGGGTTAATTTCAGTTTTTGTCAGGGCTCCAAAAAGGAACCTGCGGCATTATCTTTTGAAGATATACCTTGTCACGAAGATGCCTTCGCCATCCTGGGTGCCTGCGTTACTTTCCACACCGGCGGTCACAAAGGCGAGCGTCCATCCGGCAGCGGCCATTTCGTTGAGTTTGGAAGAAATCATGGCATCATTGGATGCAATGTTTTGAAAATTGATCCCTGTGGCACTGAAAAAGTTGAGCATTTTGGTTTCTTCAAAATTCTCAATCTTCAGATCTCTACGTTTGACAGTCCCCATATTGCTGGTTTTCCCATCGGTACGTTCGGTGGTAAAATCGGCAGTATTCAAATCTTCTTTGTTGGAGATCATCCGGGAGCGACCGAGACCCGCAGGCACGATAGACTCTACTGTAGTCACGACAGAATACTCCTGAGCTGTAGTTGTAAAGGCCGTGAGGAGAAAAAGGACGGAAAAAAAGATTACATTTTTCATAAGATGTTTTGATTTTGAAACAAATCTACGCGGCCTTTCCACATTGCGCAACCTCTTTAAGTCAAGTTTAAATATTCAATGGATCAAATGTTAAATCCACTGCATGAACTGTGATTCCGGCCCAATGGCGAAATCCGGCTTACCGCTGACCGCCATTCAAGGATGAATGGCGGTTTTTAGCCGACGACACTAAGGCTGAAATGTTAAGATGAGCCGAAAGTTTTTCAATATAAAGAGGATCAATACAGGCCTACCGGGATAAAAAGTCAGCTGAAATATAATCTGAAACAGGGTGCCCGGGTGCTCAAACAATTTGGAGCGACATGATTTTAACCTGTCTAATGGGCTCTCCTTTTTAGGTACCCTCTAATCTCCTAACCTCCTAATCTCCTAAACTTCCTAATCCTCATAACCTTTACAAATCTTAAAACCTCCTAAGCGCTACAGGCCTCTCGGTGCTCCGACAGTCCCGGTACCCGTTCTCCCGCATACTTCACTACTTTTGTCTAAACACCTGAGACATGGACTTTCCGCAATCTATATCTGTAAAAGAAATTGCCCAATGGACAGATGCCACGCTGTCCGGAAATGAGGCATTAATGCTGCAGGGTATCAACGAAATCCATAAGGTGCGTCCGGGGGATATTACGTTTGTGGATCATCCGAAATACTACAATGTTTCTCTTTCTTCTCAGGCCAGCGCCATTTTCGTCCCGGCTATCATGGACTGTCCTCCGGGCAAGGCATTGCTGATCGTGGAGAAGCCTTTTCTGGCTTATGAGTCTATCGTCAATCGGTTTAGGCCCTTCGCGCCATTACAAACAAACAATATGGAAGGTCGGGAAATAGATCCATCTGCTATTATTGAGCCGGGTGCATTAATCGGGCAGCATGTCCGGATCGGTAAAGATTGTCATATCCAGTCCGGAGCGGTGATCCGGCCCTACAGCTATCTGGGCGACCGGGTGATCATCCAGTCCGGTGCCATCATTGGGAGCCAGGCCTTTTATTTTAAAAAATGGCCGGAAGGATATCAGCCCTGGACCGGTTGCGGCCGGGTGATCATTGAAAACGATGTTTGGATCGGAGCCGCCACCACTATCGCGCAGGGCGTCAGTGGCGACACCGTGATCGGGGAAGGCACCCGGATAGATTGCCAGGTCATGATCGGTCATGGTGTCGTCATCGGAAAACACTGCCTGATTGCAGCCCAGGCCGGAATCGCCGGCAAAACCATCGTCGGAGATTGGTGCATTATCTATGGCCAGGCCGGTCTGACGCAAAATCTCCACATCGGGGACCGCACCATCATCCATGCGCAAAGTGGTGTCATGCGAAACCTCGAAGGTGGAAAGTCCTACTTCGGCTCACCCGCTGAAGAATCCCGTGAAAAATTTAAAGAAATCACCGCTATCAAAATGCTCCTTCGCCGTGATAAAAAGAACCCGGAGTAATCACACGTTTAGATTGTTGATCAGGTTCGGTAATACTATTTTCCTTTTCCACTAGTGTATTGGGGTACATTCTCCTCATACTTGATGAGTGGAAACCTATGAGATAAGGAGGTTAATGGTTGGGTTTCCATTTGATATTGCACCCGCCGCTCGGATACTGGACTTCAGACACCTGTGATCCCTCCAGCAATGCATCCAACGCTTGACGAAGATCGCGGCCCGTAACCGGATGGTTGTTTTTCGGACGTGCATCATCCAACCGGCCCCTATAGACCAATTTTAGCTCCTGGTCAAACACATAAAAATCAGGTGTACAGGCCGCGTCATACGCCCGGGCGACCTGCTGGCTTTCGTCATAGCAATAAGGAAACGGATACTGCAATTCTTCGGCAACCTGTTTCATCAGTTCAGGCCGGTCTTCCGGATAGTTTTCAATATCATTCGAACTGATCCCTACAAACGCCACGCCCTTTGGCAAATAGTCGCGGGCCACTTTTACAATTCCGTCATTGACATGAATCACATACGGGCAGTGATTACAAATAAACATTACAACCGTGGCTTTTTCACCTGCGATATCGGCCAACCGGATGGTTTCGCCCGTCACCGTATCCGGCAGCACAAACGGGGGCGCTTCGCTGCCCAGGGGTAACATGTTTGATTCTGTATAGGCCATAAAACCTGATTTGAAAAACTAGTAATAAAATCACTTCGTATCACGTCACCTCTTTATCACATCTATAGCAACCTCCGTCCATCATTCCAATCCAACTCCACAATCGGAGTTAATGCCGAGCACATAATGCTTCACCACATCTATGAGGGGAGCTGCTTCACTACCTTCAAATCCTGAGATCATTTCATTTTTCAGATGCTCTCGTGCATACGCTGTGAGTCTGGCTGAAACAGGTATGAAAGACCAATGCCATCGTTCTTCAAAGTAGCCATATGGCCGGCCAGCCGTGTATGGCTGACAGTATCCATACGTGGCGGCATGCATCTGCAGCCATTTATAAATATTAAGGCCTTCACCGGCTTCAAACCAACTGTTTTCAAAACTATTGAGATCGATATCCGTACCCCAATGATGCCGGCTTGATCCCGGCATTGAACTGTAACGTAATATTTTTAGAGCCCGTTCTTTAGAATCCGGGGTGGTCTCGGCTAGATTTTCTCCGCTTTCAATGAGTCGTTGGCCTGTCCACTTGGCTTCCCAGATCGATTTCTGTGCATAAAAATTGCGTGTTGCCGAACGAATCTGTAATCGTAAACCATCTTGCAGGGCATGCGCATACATGGCTTTGAAAGCTTCATAGGCATCCCGTCTCAGATACATGCCCTGGCGATCCGCATGTACAGGGTCGATCAATTCAAAATCGGCATGGGTGGATGGATCAAACCGCCCCATGAGATAATCTGTATCGATGTCCAACAGTAGGCTCTGTGAAGTCAGTGTATCTTCTATAGCCACTGGAATGGTGTCAGGTATAGTCTGCGTCTTTACCTGTTGTGAAGAATGAGCCTTCTGGCAGGCAATTCCCCAAAAGGATAGTAAAAAAAACAAGGTTGACTTTTTCAGAATTGTTATACCTGTAAGCATCATCAGAGGTGTTTGACCCCTTCGGGTACTTCGTAGAAGGTAGGATGTCTGTAGATTTTATCTTCTGCCGGATCAAAGAGTTCTTCGCTTTCCTGTGGATTCGAGGCGGTGATATCGGAAGAGAGGACCACCCAGATACTAGCGCCTTCATTCCTTCGGCAATAGACATCCCGGGCGTTTTCAATAGCCATTTTAGCATCCGTTGCGTGGAGACTCCCGACATGCTTGTGATGCAATCCTGCTTTTGACCGGATAAAGATTTCATATAAAGGCCATGATTTCATACTGCCTGCGCTTTTGATGTCATTACTGTATTCATTCGTTTACGGGAGTGGGCCAGTGCTGCCTCCCGTACCCAGGCACCTTCATCCCAGGCCTTATTACGGGCAGCAAGACGTTCTGTATTACAAGGACCATATCCTTTTACGACTTGCCAGAATTCCTCCCAATCGATAGCACCATACTCATAATGGCCACGCTCTTCATTCCATCGCAGATCCGGATCCGGGATCGTGATACCGAGATGATCCGCCTGTGGTGCAATCATATCGACAAATTTCTGTCGAAGTTCATCATTGGTAAACCGCTTGATGCCCCAGCGTTTGGATTGTGCGGTGTGCGTAGACTCTGCATCCGGAGGCCCAAACATCATGAGGCTTGGCCACCACCAGCGGTTCAACGCATCCTGGGCCATCGCTTTCTGCACCGGAGTGCCTTTGCACAATACGTTCATGATCTCAAATCCCTGCCGCTGATGGAAACTTTCCTCCTTACAGACCTTTACCATGGCCCTGGCATAAGGTCCATACGAACACCGGCAGAGCGGAATTTGGTTCTGAATGGCAGCACCGTCGACCAGCCAGCCGATGGCCCCCATATCTGCCCAGGTCAAGGTCGGATAATTGAAGATGCTGCTATATTTAGCTTTTCCGGAAAGAAGTTCTTCGGTCATCGTGTCCCGGTCAGCGCCCAGTGTCTCTGCCGCGCTGTACAGGTAAAGTCCATGACCCGCTTCATCCTGTACTTTCGCCAGCAAAGCAACCTTGCGGCGCAATGACGGAGCACGGGTGATCCAGTTCCCCTCAGGCAACATGCCTACAATTTCGGAATGCGCATGCTGCCCGATCTGCCGGATCAGCGTCTGCCGGTAATGATCCGGCATCCAGTCCCGGGGCTCAATCCGGATATCCTGATCGATCTTTTCCTGAAACTGTCTGTCAAGTTCTACAACATTCATATCTGTATACCTTTAATCAAAACCGAGGTGATTTGTTCAGTCAACTGATCTTCTGTGAGTTTAGTTTTCTTTTTTCCGCCCAAATGAACCCATCGCAGCGAAGACAAGATCATCTGGTACATCACATCCGGATCCATGGGCCGTAATTTACCTTCCTTCATCCCTTTGCGAATTATCCCAAGATAGGAGGTTTCATAGTTACGGCGCAAACGCAGGAAAGATGTGAGTTGCGGCTCAGGTAAATGGCGCCATTCATCATTGAATACAGTCACCGAACTGGTATCATGCAGTGCGATATGAATATGCAGCCGTATCAGTTCCCGAATCTGGTCCAGCGGATCATGGAGATTCGTTTCTATATGCTTCATGCCCTCCAGAAATGAATGGGCACAGCGGAAACAAATGTCCGACAGGAGTTCGTCTTTTGAACCCATGTGATTATACAGGCTGGCGGCCCCGAGTCCTACCGCATGAGCGATATCCCGTACCGAGGAGGCTGTGAAACCTTTTTCACCAAATAACCGCGCTGCCGCTGTTTGTATTTCTTCCTTGCGCTTCATAGGCGTCTATAGAATATCGTAATCAAGGATGACGCGTTCGGATCGGGGGTGAGACTGACAAGTCAGGACTTGGCCTGCATCTATCTCATCCGGCTCCAGGCCATAATGTATATCCATATGGATCAGGCCTTCGACGACCTGGGCGCGGCAGGTGCTGCATACCCCGCCTTTGCACGAGTATGGAATATCAAGGCCAGCTTTCATCGCCACATCCAGAATCGCCTCACCGCCATATTGTACATGGAGGTCGGTCTCATGCCCATCAATCCGGATGGTGACGCGGGATGATTTGTCTTCACCTGTATACACAGAAGATGGGGCCTCCGTTTTCCTCGAATAAAACGCACCGGTTCCAAATAACTCAAAGCGGATCTGCTCCTCGCGCAAACCCATCTGCTGCAGCGAAGCTTTTACATCCATGATCATGAGTTCCGGCCCACAGATAAAGGCGGCATGGACTTCTGCGGGATTAAAAAAATGACGGCCAAAAATGGTGCATTTGGCCTGGTCAATACGGCCGGATAACAACTCAATACCCGTGACTTCGCGGGTGAGGATATGATAAATGGCAAACCGCCGCATGTGTTCATTTTTCAGCGCTTCCAGTTGCTCGCGGAAGATGATCGTATCTCCGGATTTATTACTGTAAAACAAGATGGCTTGTCCCTGGGGTACATGGGTCAAAAAATAGCGGATCTGGGACATCACTGGCGTAATTCCGCTGCCGGCGGCAAAGAAAAGGAGGAGTGCATCATCGGGCATCTGGTCCGGGAGTATAAACTTTCCTTCAGGGGGTGTGACGTCAAGTACATCTCCTTCGCTGAGATGATGATTGATCCAGGTGGACATCTTGCCGCCATACACCAGTTTGACGGCGATGACCAGATATGGATCTCCGGGAACAGAGCAGATGGAATATGATTTCCGGTCTTCTTCTCCGTTGATCATAGCGCGGCAATTGAGATATTGACCGGGCTTATAGTGAAAGGTATCCTGCAGATGAACAGGAACCTCCAGCCAGACAGAAACCGCTTCGGCTGTTTCGGACTGGATTCGGGCTACACGAAGAGGATGATAACGGCTCATGAGGCAAAAATAAGGAATACGAACGATTGTTCGTATCCGGAGTGGAATTCACTTGCCTCCATCAAAAGGAATACCGACACAGCGACATCTGCGATAGGTCAAGTTTGGTGTTCGGCTGAGGGGTGGATCGGAGTTAAGTGGGGTATTGATCCCTTTATCTGTATTACAATCAAAACGGTTTTATACCTCATTTACCTGTACCTTTGTACCCTTTTTCAACCCATCCATGGCCAAGTCCAAGCAAAAATCAGCACCTCCGGTGGATCCTGAAGAATGGATCGAAATCACGGGTGCACGGGAACATAATCTGAAGTCGGTGGACTTGCGCATACCTCGTGAAAAACTGGTCGTGATCACCGGTATCAGCGGCAGTGGTAAATCGTCCCTGGCGTTTGATACGATCTATGCGGAAGGTCAGCGCCGGTATCTCGAAACTTTTTCTGCCTATGCCCGTCAGTTTCTCGGCGGGATCGAGCGGCCGGATGTGGAAAAAATTGACGGTCTGAGTCCGGTGATCAGTATTGAGCAAAAAACCTCTGGCTGGAATCCGAGATCGACGGTGGGTACGATCACCGAAATCTATGACTTCCTGCGTCTGTTGTATGCCAGGGCGGGTGAGGCTTACTCCTATGTGACAGGTGAAAAGATGATCCAGTATACGGAGGATCAGATCCACGAGCATGTATTAGAGCACTTTGCCGGGCAGAAGATTATCATTCTGGCTCCGGTAGTCCGTGGCCGGAAAGGGCATTATCGTGAACTCTTTGACCAGCTCCGCAAGCAGGGATATACCAAGGCC
This sequence comes from Saprospiraceae bacterium, assembly GCA_041746735.1. Classification (GTDB taxonomy): domain Bacteria; phylum Bacteroidota; class Bacteroidia; order Chitinophagales; family Saprospiraceae; genus Opimibacter. Next base: position 121,578 of record JBGTGP010000021.1, on the reverse strand, counting down.
AGGGTGGATGGAGAGATTCAGGATTTGAGTCCCAAAATGCATGTGGACCGATATAAGACCCATGATATTGAATTGGTGGTGGACCGTCTGGCGATACAGCAGGATAAGGCTGTGCGGATAACAGCCAGTCTGTCTGCTGCATTGCGCATGGGGGAAGGGATGCTGATGGTCATGCGCGTCGGTGATGAGACACCGCGGATGTACTCGAGGCATCTGATGTGTTCTGTGTCCGGTATTTCCTACGAAGAACCGTCGCCCAATTCCTTTTCGTTCAACTCTCCGTATGGAGCCTGTCCTACCTGTGGAGGTCTTGGGGAGGTCACGACGGTAGATATGGAAAAGGTGATCCCGGAGCCTTCGCGTTCGATCAATGACCAGGGGATAGCGCCTTTCGGGGAGGTCCGGGACAATCACACCTTCAAGCAACTCCGGCAGATCTCCAGGAAATACAAATTCACCTTTGCTACGCCTGTAAGTGATATACCGTCAGCAGCGATGGAGATCATCTTACATGGTGGCAGTCCGGGTACAACTTCGGCACCGGACTATCTGCCGCATGATCTGGTTTTTGATTTGGGGGCGGAGGGGATTGTCAATATGCTCAAGCGCTGGTATGAAAGCACAACCAGTGAAAAGATCCGGCAATGGGCGGAGGGTTTTATGACGATCTCGGTCTGTCCTGACTGTGAGGGGTATCGGATTCGTAAGGAATCCCGCCACTTCAAAATTGACGGCCGGCATATCGGGGAGCTTTCAGTTCTGGATCTTGGGGAGCTTTTACAATGGTTTGATGGGCTGGAAGATCGACTTTCCGGAAAACAGCAGGCTATAGCGCGAGATGTGATCAAGGAAATCCGTGACCGGTTATTATTTCTGGTTCGGGTGGGCCTCCATTATCTGCAACTCAACAGACCATCCCGTACACTTTCGGGTGGGGAGACGCAGCGTACCCGGCTGGCTACGCAGATCGGATCCCAGCTTACGGGGATTACGTATATACTGGATGAGCCTTCTATCGGACTGCATCAGCGGGACAATCAGTTGCTTATCAGGTCGTTGCAGGAGCTCAGTGCGATTGGCAACTCTGTCCTGGTCGTAGAACATGACAAAGATATAATGCTGGCCGCCGACTATCTGATCGACCTTGGGCCTGGTGCGGGGATCCATGGAGGGGAGGTGGTTGCCGCGGGTACACCGGAAGAGGTATTGAAAACCAATAGTCTGACAGCCAGGTATCTGAATGGGAACAAGAGGATAGAGGTACCTGATGTACGGCGAAAAGGGAATGGTAAAAAGATTGTATTGACCGGGGCGACGGGTCACAATCTCAAGGATGTGACGGTGGAGATTCCGTTGGGGTGTTTTATTTGTGTTACCGGGGTATCAGGGAGTGGCAAGTCATCCTTGATCAATGAGACGCTGTATCCGATATTGCGACGGGAGTTGTATAAGAGTCTGGAGCGTCCCCTGCCGTTCCGGAAAGTCAAGGGGATAGAGCATATAGACAAGGTCATAGAGGTGGATCAGTCACCAATTGGCAGGACGCCTCGCTCCAATCCGGCGACGTATACTGGCGTTTTTACGGATATCCGGAGTCTGTTTTCGAATGTTCCAGAGGCGAAGATCCGGGGGTATAAGCCCGGGCGATTTTCTTTTAACGTCAAGGGGGGTCGGTGTGAGACTTGTCAGGGATCGGGCATGCGGGTGATTGAGATGAATTTTCTTCCGGATGTGCTGGTCGAATGTGAGACGTGTATGGGTAAGCGGTACAACCGGGAGACATTGGAGGTGCATTACAAGGCCCGATCGATCAATGATGTGTTGGAGATGACGGTGGAGCAGGCGGTGGTATTCTTTGAGAATATTCCATCTATCTATCGGAAACTCAAGACATTAGAAGATGTGGGTCTGGGTTATATCACGTTGGGGCAGCAGGCTACGACCTTATCGGGTGGTGAGGCGCAGCGGGTGAAGTTGTCCGAGGAATTGGCCAGGCGGGATACGGGTTCTACGTTGTATATATTGGATGAGCCTACGACGGGGCTGCATTTTGAGGATATCCGGCATTTGCTGAAGGTGATCCGGAATCTGGTAGATCGTGGTAATACGGCTATTGTGATCGAGCATCACATGGATGTGATCAAAGTGGCTGATTATCTGATAGATGTGGGTCCAGAGGGAGGGAAAGAGGGTGGCAACATAGTGTGTTCCGGTTCTCCGGAGGTTGTAGCTGGCCACCCGTCCAGCTATACCGGTTCCTTTTTAAAAGAGGAACTTTAATATATATAGTGGTCTCGTAATCAAAGAAAAAACCACCTACTACTTAGGCAAAAGGTCATTCTGCATAAGAAGAAGCAGGTGGTCATTGCATAACACCCAAAAAAGAACTAATGATTCTTTATGTATCCTTCAATCCACCGTGGAGGCTACTTATTCCAGAGGCCTAGAAATCACCGTGATCATCATCACCAATAATTCCTAATAAGCATATAATTATTTCCAGTAGAGAGTCCATATTTTACAAGATTTAAATTGTGATACAAAGTTATAGTCACAACCCCTGTAAATCTGCAACAGAAAAAGCTATACTTTTACAGTCTTTTCTAAGCTTGTATTAGATAATACAGCCTCCAATCTACTGAATATCAGCATATTGACATACGCGATGTGTTCAAAACTCATAAATGTCTTTGACGGTGTAAAGATTGGGATAAATGGCACCCTAATACAAAATGAAAACTTAGTGTATTTTACACACGATTTTATTAATAATCTCTTTGCCTCCATATGTAACTAACTCTTTCTCAACTATATACCAGTCCAAATGCTTCTAAAAAGTACCTTCCATTTAAAATTATCACTAGATAAGGAATCTAGGGCTCTTAAGAGTGAAACTATCATTCCCACCTGAAAAACTAAATAGTCATAGCCATAATGAAAACCCAGTGTTGCTACATTCTGAGTACTACCAAGCAAAAAGATTCTTGAAAGCTAATCACATATGTATTAAAACATAACTCAGCTTTCACTACAAAAATAGTAACAATAATAAATCGCACCATTCTGATTATACATTAACACAATGTATTAAGTGGTATAAAGACATTATAATACTAAGCCATGTAAGAATACAAAAATGAAAACCTTACAAGAACTATCTATTCTTTGTTCTAAGCAGGATAAAATTCTAGACGCACTTGTGCCCCAAGCTACTAATAGCCCACTACGTAAGCTATATGAATATATTAGAAAAAACAATACAACTTCAGAAATAGCTGCAATGACAGCAATATATGGTAAAAAAAACGTAGTAGCATTCTCACGACTAAAATCTCGATTAAAAGAAATTTACTATTTAGCTTTGTCACTCACGCATAGAGGAGAGAAAGAATCAATTGACCGATTTGATGAAGTAACATGGGCCTATAGAAATACCTTAGTGGCAAGAATACTAAACAACAGAAGGGCTGATGAGCTGAAAAATGAATTATTGGAAAAATCAATAACCAAATCAATAAAGTACAATTTAACAGAAAATATTCTTGCTCAAATACGGATGTTAATTGTACATCATGCATCAATTTCAACAAATGAATATAAAATTAATAAATATAAAATAAATAAATATTTTGAAATTCAAAATAAATATTTAAAAACCTATGAATGGGAAATCAAATCGGAAAATTACTATTTTGATATTCATCGCAATCAATCCCAATCATTAGCTACCATATCTGAACATGCGAAAGAAAAAGCCTTGCAATATTATACTGAGATAAACTCCGTCACTGGCATCAGATCATTTAACTTTAATTACAATAAATTTAGAATTATTGCGGCCTATTTTGAATATACAAAAAAATACTATGAACTACTTTCGTTAACCGAAAACGCACTAAGAGAATTTAGTGCTCCTGATTTAAGATCTGATGCGGTATTATCTAGTATTAATATTAGGAAATTATGGGCACTTATTCAAGCTGAGAATTTTAATGTTGCTTCCGAAATTGGTTTAAGTCTGCTTCAGAATGAAATTCCTGGGTCCAACTCCTGGTACCGTCTAGGATATTACACTTTAAAAAGTCTTTTATATAATGAAGAATATACTCAGGCGTCTATATTAATTAATTCACTAATAAGTCATCCATATTTTGATAAATTATCCGACTATTATTCAGAAATATTTTATACATCTTTAGGATATATACATTTAATCGTTGATTCAGAAATTGATAATAATTCAAAAGAAATAAAAACAAAATTACCTGAATTCAAATTAGGTAAATTTCTCAATACAAATGTGGTGTTCAACAAGGATAAAAGAGGAATAAATGTAAGTATTCTTCTTTTAAATATTGCTTTTCTATTACAGCGTCGCGATTATAGTGCTATAATTGATCGAACAGATTCATTAAATCAATATGCATATCGCTACCTCAGAAAAGATGATTCCTTTAGAAGTAATTGTATTATTAAAATGGTTATTCAAATGACCAAAGCTGATTTTAATTTGATTCGTACACAAAGGTATACAAATGAATTATCCAAGCAATTAAATCAAGTAAAACTTGCAGGTTCAGGTGAGAATATTGAAATAGAAATTATTCCCTTTGAAAAATTATGGAGCTTGATGCTACTAACTCTTGACTAAAATACTTTATTTAAAATTTTGAGCAACTAGATCAGTCAATAAATTCTCTTATTTGAATTTATCGAATTGAATTAATTGCCCATAAATATTATTAAATATTAATGCCTGGTGAGCTGGTGGAGGTATATTAATTTTTAATAATAGTAAAGCAAATGTTCAAACAAAATAAATCTAAAAACACATATGTGAATATTAACTATATATAAAATAACCTGTATTATTATGAATACTAAAGGTGTTAAAATTGCTGTTATTAATTTAGTTCTCATATGATTTAAGTAGTTGATTAGATTAACGCAGATTTGTCAATTTTATAAAGCATTGTTTCGACTATTGATTGGGTTGATACATCGAAAATGTAAAATCTCCTATGAGCCGCTTTCCACCATCGTCTCTTTAATTATGCTCAATTCTATTTAAGCCTCTATGGATTGCTATTCCCTCAACAAAACTATAGCAATACAGACCCAATTTGAAGGCAATTTCGTTGAAAATATGCTTATATACCAATCACAAAAAGATTTGTCCAGTTCAAATATAATGATTATTTTTAATGCGTGAAACTAAGGCCACAAGATCGTCTTGTGATCGAGGAACTACGCCGCGAGACCAAGATAAAGAAAATCTACATACGCTGTGCTATTGTAATAGCACTGGATGATGGGTATACCCATCAACAGATTAGTGGTATCCTGGGGATAAGCGAAAAGATGGTCCAACGGGTTCATAAATTATATGATGAGAGCGGACCAGAAGGCCTGACGCTATTTTATTATAAGGGCAGGTCCGGTTTTCTGACCCCCAAGCAAGAACGCAATCTTAGGAAGGAGTTATCTTCTCATTTATATAAGGACACCAGGGAAATTCAGACATACTTGCTTGAGAGGTTCAACGTGAAAATGTCCCGGAGTGCAGTAAACGCAATGCTGAAACGCCTGGGTTTCGTGTATAAAAAGACAAAAGTGTTGCCGGGAAAAGCAGATGCCGATCTTCAGAGACGATTTGCGGCTAAACTCAAAAAGCTACGAAAGCAGTTGAAGGAGACAGAGGCTCTTTATTTCCTGGATGCTACACATCCTACGCATAATACACGAGCAGGATATGGGTGGATAGAGAAAGGTAAAGAGTATGCAATGCCTTCGAATAGCGGACGACAGCGAGTGAACATAAATGGTGCAATGAATGGCGTTGATCCTACAGATATTCAAGTTGATTTTGCTGACATGGTCAATGCGCAAAGCACTATTTGCTTATTAGAGAAAATCGAAGCGAAGAACGTCTTCAAGAAGAGGATCTATCTCATTGGAGATAATGCCAGATACTACAGATGCAAGTTATTAAAGGAGTGGCTGCAAGAGCATCCAAAGTTTGTATGGATGCCTCTGCCCTCATATTCACCCAATTTAAACCTGATAGAGAGAATTTGGGGCTTTATGAAAAGAGAGCGAATAAATAATTTCTATTTTGACACATATCAGAAATTCAAGGAGAATTTGATGAATTTCTTCAATAACCTAAATGACTACAGATCAGATTTGAATCGTCTGATTACATATAATTTCCAAATCATTGATTGGAATTAAATGGACATTTCATACTCAAATAGGTATAATTACTTCCGTTATACTATATCCGCATACTTGAAGAACAGACTCGGGAAAGCCATTTAGGATAAAATCTTTAAATAATTGTAGAGTGCCAACGCCATTATTGGCATCTAGTAAGCTTTGCGCCATTTGATCCAGATAATATTCCAGCATAAGAGCATGTTGTTCAGGAGTTGCATTGGGGCCAAATTCTTCTAGAGTTAATTGATGTAATGCTTGCTGTATTTCAAGCGTATTGATAAAATCAAGAGTGTAATATTCAGATAATCTTCTGAATATATCCGCATGCACTAATTCATGCTGGAGAGTTTCAAATATTGTGAGTATCGAGTTGTTTCCACAATGCGCTGAATTAATACGCATAAGAATGGAAAAAGGGCCACCACTATTTTTGTTGAGTTTCGTTACTGCAGCTGCCGTCGGATTTAGACCTGATTGGCTAAAATGAGTTGCATCCATGATTAAAATAAAATTATCCGGACTGTCAAATTCACTTAGCAAATCACAAATAAAGGGAGTATGTAGGTCTCCTGTTCTCATACGCTCAAAGACACAGTCGTATAACGGGCAATCCGATATAAAGCTTGATTGTTTGTGGATAATATCAAATAAACTACTCAGGGTTTCAAGAAACTGATCTTTGGTTAGTCCGGTTCCAGCACATCCGGCCAATAAGGCATCATGAATCATATCTTTGGGCGACGTATTACCCTCACAAGCCTGGGTCAGTGCACCTGGCTGCAAAAGTTGGGTAATAAGTAAAGACACAGCTTTGCTCTTGTCCAGGCATTCCACTATATCGTCATATTCCTCCGTCGCAAATTCAAAGCCCAGGTCCAGCGCTAGTTTTTCGCTGAAAGTCAATTGATTCGGATCAGGCGTTGGAGGACTGCTCAGAAACTGGCAGGCAATGAGTAATCGGATACACTCCGTGTAGTTACCTGCGCCAAAGGATGAAAGCACTTCTCCGCCTGAAGGAGCAAAAGTTATATCTTTGGGATCTGGAATACCATCACATCCCTCATCCCAATAAAACCACCACGCTCCGGGAATCGTAATGCTCTCATGACTAGCTACCCAGCACCCAGTCGGTGCGCTACCACCTGAACCTCCTCCTGGTCCTGAATCGGTGCTCGTATTTCCATCCCAGCCACCCGGCAGGGTACCTGTGCCCGGAGGTCTTGGGCCTGTAGTACCACCTCCTTGTCCCGGCCCGCCTGGATTCGATGGGTTGGTCGGATCTAAAATGACAACATCCAGGGGTTCACCAAAGACAATCTCCCAGCAGCGGGCAATGGATGCCAGATCGCAGCAATCCCTTGTGCCGCTACCAAACATAACATCCATTTCGTGCTTGGACACCGCCCCGACAAAAGAGTCAATGGCCGTAGGATTGGATTGAAATGCCAAAGAAACGGGTGTATCAAATCGGTACATCAGTACATAAGGATCACTCAAGGTGCCTGACGCATATTCTTCCAGGTACAAATTAAAATAGGTATGTGGAATCGAACTACCAATATAAGCTGTATACACGTAGGTAACATCGTAGCCGAGCGTATCAGGAATCTCTATCCGAACAAGGTAATCCAGATGCAAACTGTCAATATGGAGTATAGAAGATGTTCGATGACCAGCATATCGACGTAAATATGGTTTCATGACAGATGATACCCGGGGGGACGAAGAAATGGGAATGATTTTGGACCGAAAACCTTGCCATATGTTAACCGGAATTGCAGGCTGATTGAGAAGATCCGGTTGAAGGTCACCATCTAGAAGAGCATTGTGTCTGCATGATAGGAAGACGGTACAACACACACACACACACACACACAATTATTGCAAAGGAAGCATGAAGAAATGATTTCATTGGGATTAAAATTAGAATGATTTAGAATTCAAAGTACTACAATTCTGCCAATAGGTGGCTTCTCGTTTTAATAATTATGTGCAAGGTAATTACTTTTCAATTTTTTTTAAATATGAAGGAAAACAGATTAATGCTTAAAATGTCTGAACCCCGTAATCAGCATGGCCATATCGGCTTTATTGCAATAATCGATACTGTCCTGATCCTTTACAGATCCTCCGGGATGAATCACGGCCGTGATACCGGCCTGATCACCGATTTGCACACAATCCGGAAAAGGGAAAAATGCCTCAGACGCCATAACACTTCCCGCAGTATCAAAGCCGAAAGCCTTCGCTTTTGCTATCGCCTGTTGAAGCGCATCTACCCGGGAAGTCTGGCCACAGCCCATTCCTATTAGCTGCGCATTTTTAACGAGAGCAATACCATTTGATTTGAGATGCTTCACGCATTTGTTGGCAAAGAGCAGATCGGCCATTTCCTGTGGAGTGGGTTTGCGATGGGTGGCCTCTATGATCGTGGAGGGATCCTCTGTGACGCTATCCATTTCCTGCATTATAAATCCATCCAGAAGGGATTTGATCTGCTGCCGGTTTTCGGGATAGGAATGGAGTTGAAGGAGGATCCGGTTTTTTCGGGCTTTGAGTTTTTCAAATGCCTCAGGGGTAAAGGAGGGTGCGATCAGCACTTCATAGAAGAGTTCATCAATGGCTTTGGCGGTATCAGTATCGATAGGCGTATTGCTGATCAGAACACCGCCGAAAGCGGATACCGGATCACCGGCAAGGGCGGCCGTCCAGGCTTCCAGGGTAGTGCTTCGTGTTGCCAGCCCGCAGGCATTGGTATGTTTGAGGATAGCAAATGTGGGAGCGGCATGCTGAAATTCAGCCATCAGGCGGATTGCCGCATCGATGTCGACCAGATTGTTGTAGGAAAGATCCTTACCAGCCCGCTTTGAAAAATTGGCCTCCGGATTTCCAAAATAGACGGCCTGCTGATGTGGATTTTCTCCATACCGCAATGGTGTGGCCATTGTCTCTGAAATGCGGAGACCCGGTTCATCTGATTCTTTGTTGAACCACCCAAAAATTTTTGAATCATAATGGGATGAAACGCCAAATGCCCGGACGGCTAATTTTTTCCGGTCAGCAAGGTCTGTCACTGCTCCTTTGGTTTCGAGGATGGATTTTAATATCGGATATTCTGAACGCGAAGGGACAATGACGACATCCTGGTAATTTTTTGCTGCTGCACGGATCAGGGAAATCCCTCCGATATCTATTTTTTCGATGATGGCCTGCTCATCTTCAGTAGCCCTCACCGTATCTTCAAAAGGGTAGAGGTCCACGATGACGAGATCGATAGGGGGAATTCCGTAATCTGTCAGTTGCGCGAGGTGGTCCTCTGTACGCCGGGCGAGAATGCCGCCAAAGATTTTGGGATGTAATGTCTTGACCCGACCGTCCAGGATGGAAGGATAGCCGGTGAGGCTTTCGACCGTCCGGGCATCAGCGCCCAGCGAACGAATATACTCCAGGCTGCCCCCCGTACTGTACAGGGTCACCTGATGCTGTTGGAGCAGAGTGATGATATCCTCAAGGCCTTCTTTGTGGTAAACGGAAATCAGCGCGTTGCGGATGGGCTGGACGTGTGACATGGGAGGATGGTTGAGGGGCAAAGGTAGTGCTTGATTCAGGGATGTTTGGTTTTCAGTTTCAAAATATTGCCTTCATGGAAACAATACCGGCACCGGGCTTCGTAGATGTCTTTTTCGCCGAGCACTACCGTTTCGGCATCAGTCGTCAGTCGATAGGTATGGGTGGCCAGATTTCCGCAATGGCTGCAGATCGCATGGAGTTTGGTGATGTACTCTGCGACGGCCAGCAGTTCTGGCATCGGCCCAAAAGGTTGGCCTCTAAAATCCATGTCCAGCCCGGCGACGATCACCCGATGTCCGCGCAGGGCCAGTTCCTCGCACACAGCGGTCAGCCGCTGATCAAAAAACTGGGCCTCATCGATCCCAATCACATCAATCGCATTGTCGACCTTCAGGATTTCATCCGGGTGAGCCACGGGTTTGGACAGAATAGCCCTGGCATCATGGCTCACTACATCGGTCACACTGTACCGTGTATCATGGGCGGGTTTGAAGATCTCCACCTTCTGTTCCGCAATCTTGACTCTCTTGAGCCGGCGGATCAGTTCCTCGGTCTTGCCCGAAAACATAGAGCCGCAGATCACTTCGATCCAGCCTCTGCGTTTGGTGTGAAATGAAGGTTCGAGAAACATGCCGGCTGCAAATATGCATTGTTCTGCCAACAACTGCCTTTTCCGGCAGGAAAATCACCTGTTTGCACAATATTATCCGACCTGGTGTCATATTAAACATTGGACAATATGTACCTTGTGAGGCCTAACAGATGAATATGAATTTGAACAAAGCAAACCGCCTGCTGCTGAAGATTCAGGCGTTTCTCGATCAGGAAAACGGGCATGCGCTGTCCCGGCTGGAGAAGGATTTGATGAAATCATATATCCTCCAGTTGTATGACGTGGTCTCAGATGAGCAGATTACCTCTGCTGAAGACACACATAGCCGACTTGATACTCCCAGTCCGTCACCTAAGATGGCCGACCGGACGCCACCTGTCCAACGCAAAGAACCACCTGGGACTGATCCGGTCCGGTTCGTGATACCAGATCCACCAAAGCCAGAACCCATTGAGGTTCATGCCCAGACAGAAATTCCAGAGCCGGCGATTGTCTCGCGACCACTTGAGCCTATTCCTGCTCCTGCTGTTCCTGTCCAGGAATCAACACCGGTACAGATCACGATCAAAGAGCAGGTCAGGGAGACGGTTCATACCATCACGGCAGATGATTCGGGCGAAGCATTGGTAAAAATATTTGAAGTATTGACCCGGGATGAAGTGGCGGGGAGTTTTAGCACTGTGCCTCTGGGAAGTATTGAATCCGGAATGGGGCTCAATGAGCGCATCTTTACGCTCAATGAGTTGTTTGGCGGGGATAAGAGTCTTTTTGATTTGACTTGTGCTGAGCTCAATGCACTTCATTCATTTGACGAGGCCCGTGAAAAGTTGCTCAGCGGACCTGCCCGGCAGTTTCATTGGTCGGATCCCAAGCGATTGAAAATGGCCGAGGAATTTATCCGGATCGTGGCCCGTCGATACCCGAAACATCAGAATGGATAGGGACATATCGACCTTCTTTCGGCGATTACGGTTTCCTGTCGGGTTTGTAATCGTTTTATGGCTTATCCATTTGCTCCAGTTGGTTCTGGGTATGAAGTTTACTCGCCTGGGTGTTTTTCCCCGCTATATCGAAGGGTTGCCGGGTATACTTACATCTCCGTTGATACACGGCAGTTGGGAGCATTTATTTTATAACTCGATATCCTTTCTGATGTTGAGTGCGGTGGTTTTTACCTTCTATCCCCGAATTGCATTACGGAGCATGGCCTGGTTGTATGTGCTGTCAGGTCTTGGGGTTTGGATATTTGCTCATCCCAATTCGTATCATATAGGTCTTAGCGGGGTGGTGTATGGCATGGTGTCACTGGTGTTTTGGACAGGATTGTTTCGAAGGAATGTCAAGTCCATAGTGCTGGCCCTGATCATCCTGGTCCTATATGCCGGATTTTTTGAAGGGATTATTCCTGGCAAGGAGGGTATCTCCTGGGAAAGTCATTTACTTGGCGGAATTGCAGGTATTGTTTTGGCCTGGGTGTACCGGCATGACATCGAAGAAGACGAAGTGCGGCCACCCGAAGATGAAGAATATGGGGATGAGGAGGGGGAAAAGGAATATTTCCTCCCGAGGGACATATTTGACGTTAAGATCAGAGATAAGGGACTATAAAAAATGAGGGGGTGCTTACGGCTCCACCATCGCCATACTTAGCAGCCTCCGGCTGCGAAGTATGGTTAATCACCTTTTGATCCGGCTGGAAAGGTGCCTTCGACTCCGCTCAGTCACCTTTTGATCCGGCTGGATTTCATAAAATTTTCCTGTTTCGCGTACCAGTTCAATCTTAGACTCACAGAAAAATCCAAGGTCGTTGAGCGTTTTCTATGACAAAACCAAATTGTATTGATAATTTTTTTGATACATAACCCCATCACGGACCACGGCAAAAACACGGTGTACCAGCTTGTTTCTTACCGCATTTAAGACTACCATTTTGTTCTTTCCTTGACCAACCTTTCTTTGGTAAAAATCCTGCATTTCGCCTTTTCTGCTAATGGCGCCAATAGCGCACATGTGGAGCAGTGTTTTCAGATCCTTATGAGCTCTATGGCTAACTCGTGTTTTACCTCGGACACTTTTACCCGAGGAATGCTCAAAGGGGGCCAACCCTGCTGTACAAGCGAATTTCTTTGCCTCCCTTATGTCTTGAAATTCATTTGTCCTAACCAGGATTGCCGCACAGGTCACCATACCAACACTATCCACAGAGGTTACCAAATCGCTTAGTCTTTTAAGGGTTTCATCACTCTTTATTAAAGCTTCAATTGCCTCATCCGCCTTTTTGAGGTTGACCTCTATCCCTTTCAATGATTCCTGTGTGCCCTTTTTAAGCAGCATATACTCCTGCTTGCCGAGGAACTTTCCAGCCTCTTTTGTGTGACTGGTGAGCACGTTACGGGCCTTAATCAAGCGGGAACGCAAACCCGTAAGAAGCTGTAATTTCACCAGAACCTCCCGTTTAGGTGTCCATTGTTTCAGCCGGTCGGTATAACGCATGGCATACTCAGCGATACGTTGGGCATCCACACGATCATTCTTGCCTCGTTGCAAACCAAGTGAGAGCTTGATAGTGGCCGCACCTTCCACACAGACGATCAATGATCGGAGGTGAAGAGTTCGCATCAAAATCATGCCATAGACCCCGGTATGCTCGAGGCAGAATACCATCGTAGAGAGATCCATCTTGTGAGTACGTTTTAGAGAGGATAGCCAGCGTTGAATGGCTTTGGCGTTGTTCTCCACCGTTCCCTCAAGCAAAATCTCTTTGCTGCTCCTGAGACAATAAGAAAAGGAATCCTGGGCAATATCACATCCCATAAACAACTTAGTTTCCATAACTTTGGGTTTAGAAGTTAATTAAAAACTAGAGTTGAAACTCTAAGGACGATCAATACCTTGCTAACGGGCTTTAAAACCCAATTTTCTATTTGATGTTTCCTTAGAAGGCCGGGAATGGAATAAAACGCTCAATAGGTTTTTAACCTCAACGCCGAATTTTAGTGCCATTCCCGGCTTCAACTTTAGTTATCCACAAAATTGCTGTGGAATCCACAAAAGAAAAAAGGTAGCCAAAAAAGAAAACGTATGATGATAATGATCATATGTTCTTTTTGCTTGCGAATGCAAGTCTAAAGGGAGCCGAAACGACCGATGTTAGGTGCAGCCGAAACGACCGGACGTCATGCAACCCCCGGCTTTTTCTTTTGTCTTTTGATCATTTTTATTCCATCTGCTAAAGCTAAAAATCTAATCAAATGCAAAAGGTATTGATCTTAAGTATTGTATTGTTTCTGCTCATCGCCCATCAGGCTGCCGGTCAGCACCAGGGCACAAGAACTATTGAAGGAGAGGGTGACATCGTACGACAGGAAATCACACTTCCTTCTTTTGATGGTATCAGCCTGGGATTTAGCGGCGATGTAGTGCTGACGCAGGGTAATACACAGAAAGTAGTGCTGGAAGGTCAACAGAATATTTTAGATATCATCAAACGGGATGTAAAGAACGGGCACTGGAATATTTCCTATGACCGGAATGTGAGGAATGCAAAGAAAGTGACAGTCTATATAACAGTCCCCACCATAAATGATATCAGTCTGAGCGGTAGTGGATCGGTCAAATCCGATGGTCGATTTTTCGGCGTAGGAGATCTGGATATCTCCATATCCGGATCAGGCAATATCACGTTTGACAATACGAGTCGCAAGACCGACTTACATATCAGTGGATCAGGCAAGGTCTACCTGCATGGATCCACCGGTGCTATGGGTATTTCGATCAGTGGTTCAGGTAGTGTCTTTGCAGAAAACTACACCGCCTCATCCTGTGATGTGCATATCAGCGGCTCCGGCAATGTACAAGTAAAGGTAAATGGTGATCTCAAGTCTACTATCTCCGGAAGTGGAAATGTCCGGTATACCGGTGATGCCAGCGTCACCGCACGTGTGAGCGGTAGTGGTCGGGTGAGCAAACTCTAACCTGGTTTGTTCCCGTGATCTTACTCTAATCGATTGGGCTACCATTTGCAATAAACACTATACTCTAAAAACTAAACTCTTTATCTTCTCAACTTCTCAACCTCTCAACTTCTCAACTTCTAAGCTTCTCCCGGATACATGGCCACTGCTTTTCGAACGGATCCAAACTCCTTCAATAAATCCATAGCGTTCTGTTCGGAGCAACCGGTCTTTTCCATAATCATCCGAATACCCCGTTCGATGAGTTTGTTGTTGGACAGCATCATATCGACCATCTTGTTGTCGTCTATACGTCCGAGACGGATAAAAGTGGCCGTTGTGATCATATTGAGGATAAGCTTCTGCGCTGTTCCGGCTTTCATCCGGGTGCTTCCGGTGACGAACTCAGGTCCTACCTCACACACGATCGGATGATCGGCCAGGGCGATGAGTGGAGCGTCGGCATTGCAAGTAATACAGGCTGTTAATACATGATGTACTCTGGCATGTGTCAGACCTCCCAATACGTAAGGTGTGGTGCCTGATGCGGCGATACCGACCAGCACATCGGAGGGTCCGATAGCAAAGTGTTGGAGATCTTTCCAGGCTTGTTGCGAATCATCTTCAGCAAATTCCTGCGCCTGGCGTATGGCCGCATCTCCGCCAGCGATGAGACCGATCACACGGTCGTGATCTACACCAAAAGTTGGGGGACATTCTGATGCATCCAGAATACCCAAACGTCCGCTGGTGCCAGCACCAATATAAAAGAGCCGTCCACCCTCCAGCATCCGCAAGACAATTTCTTCAACCAGTGTTTCAATAGCGGGTATGCAGGTTTTCACCCGGATAGCCACAGTCTGATCTTCGTTGTTGATACCGGCCAAAATCTCAGCCGTCGACATCTTTTCGAGATGCCGGTAGAGGGAATCTTTTTCGGTGATGCGGGTCATGCCTTAAAGGTAAGGCTCCGCTGTATGCCTAACAATATTCGCTAAATGCCGCCTTGAGGTTTTCGGCGATCATCATGGCACTGCGTCCTTCGATATGGTGGCGCTCGAGAAAATGCACCAGGCGACCATCTTTGAAAAGTGCGATGGCGGGTGAAGAAGGTGGATAGGGTAGCAAATATTCGCGGGCCTTGGCGGTAGCCTCTCCATCTACGCCTGCAAAAACAGTGTAGAGTTTGTCCGGGCGCTGGTCCGCCTGGAGGGCAATTTTTACGCCGGGTCTGGCATTGGCAGCCGCGCAGCCGCAAACAGAATTCACGACCAACAGGGCAGTGCCGGTTTGATTTTCAAGTACCTGTATAACTTGATCGGGACTTTCAAGGGATTCAAAACCTGCGTTGTTGAGGTCTTTGGCCATAGGCGCCACTAATTCGGTTGGATACATATCGATATGCGTATTTAAAAGTTGAAAGCTTCAAATATCGTTGAGGGAACAAAGGTAATCAGGAAATAGTTTCTTCGGTTTTCGGGCAATAAGGCATAAAAAAGCCTGATCCATAATGGCTCAGGCTCATGAAAAAAGGAGGATTAAGGTTATTGGTAGTACACATCGTCGTCATAGAAGTCGACCATTCCGGTTTCGACATCATACATTCCTCCGATCATGGCGATCTCACCTTTTCGGATCATTTCGTGAAGGATGGTGCTTTTATCATGGATCTGATGCATGGCCATCTTGACATTCAGGGTAGCCACTTTTTCCACAAATTCGGCATTGGCAGATGAGCGATCGCCCGTCTCCGTTTTTTCGGCATATACGGAGGGTTGCAGTTTAGACAGCAAGTTGGTCAGGTTACCCATTTCTACGTGATCGCATGCGCCTTTGACAGCACCGCAGCGGGAATGGCCGAGCACCACGATAGCTTTGGAGCCGGCCACTTTGCAGGCAAATTCCATACTGCCGAGTATATCCTCATTGACAATATTGCCTGCAATCCGGACACTGAAGATGTCTCCCAGACCCTGGTCAAAAACCAGTTCGGCGGAGGTGCGGGAGTCAATACAGCTCAGGACGACCGCAAAAGGAAACTGTCCACTGGAGGTTTCGTTGACCTGCTGAAGTAGGTTGCGGTTGACTTTGAGGTTGTTGACAAAGCGTTGGTTGCCATCTTTGAGCAGTTCGATCGCCTTATGTGGAGACAGGCTCTTCTGCAGTTCTTTTGTTAGCGTTTTCATGTTTTAATTGTTTTTTAAGTGGAGAATGGGCGGAAATCCTGGGTGGATGCAATCCGAGAACTTCAACCTCTATATTTTTCATGGTTTTGGCATGCACCAGGTAGTCTTCAACGATCTCAATGACGTCCTGATGGATGTATTTACAGGCTGACATATCAATCAGCACCTTGGAATCTTCCGGAATATCGTTCAGTTTTTTCAGAATACCGCCTTTATTGAGGAATGATACTTCTTCGCATAACACGATATGATGATCATGCGGACTGTTGGATACATCGCGTATATCGTACGCATTGCGGAAGTTGTTGAGCAGAAGATAAAAGATGGCGAATGCCATGCCTATACCAATTCCGATGAGGAGATCAGTGAGCAGTATACCGATAATGGTCGCGAGGAACGGAATAAAGTGTTCGTACCCTTGCTTAAAAACGGCTTTAAAGAGCGCGGGTTTGGCCAGTTTGTAGCCCACGACAAAAAGAATCGCAGCCAGAGTGGCCAGTGGAATCATGTTGAGTAAGGCGGGGATGCTGATTGCGCAGATCAGGAGATAGAAACCGTGCAGGATGGTGGACATTTTGGTTTTCCCTCCGAATGTAATATTAGTTGAACTCCTGACAATGACCTGGGTGAGGGGAAGTCCTCCGATGAGACCAGAGAGGATATTGCCCAAACCCTGGGCCTTGAGTTCTCTGTTTGTGGGCGTAACCCTTTTTTCGGGGTCGAGTTTGTCCGTGGCTTCTACACAGAGTAGGGTTTCAATACTGGCTATGATGGCGATCACGAACGCGATGGAATATACCTTGGGGTTGGTCCATTGGGAGAAATCCGGAAAACTAAACTGTCCTAAAAATTCTCCGAGGCTTGCGGATACCGGAATACTGACGATTTGATCCGGTTGGAGTTGGAAGGGTAGGAATCCCCGGATATAAGCAACGTGCATCAGGATGCCGGAAACTACAGCTACCAAAGGGCCGTTGAGCATGCCGAAGACTTTGTGTTTTTTAGCCAGCACGGTATCCCAGAGGATGAGGATCAGCAGGGAGAGTGCGGTAATCAGCACTACGCCCGGGTTAATAAAATTGAACATTCGGCCGAGTGCGGAAAAGGTATTCTCGCCATTCATATTCAGAAAAGAAAGATCGCCTTCAAATGTCTTATTGTATCCCAGTGCATGAGGGAGCTGTTTAAGAATGATCAGCAAGCCAATACCGGTAAGCATTCCTTTGATGACAGATGAAGGAAAATAATAGGCAATAAAACCCAGTTTGAGATAACCGGCAATGAGCTGGATCATACCCGCGATCATCACCGCCAGCAGAAACGTTTCCCACGACCCTCCAAGGGTGACGAGGGCACTCAAAACGATTACGGCAAGTCCGGCAGCAGGGCCGCTGACGCCAAGAGGGGACCCACTGGCCATACCCACCACGACCCCTCCGACGATACCGGCAATAATTCCGGAGAAAAGGGGTGCACCGGATCCGAGCGCGATGCCCAGGCAAAGAGGTACCGCGACAAAGAAAACGACAATGCTGGCCGGGATATCATTTCGAAGGTGGCCAAAGATGTTTTTCATACGTGAGTTGAATTTATTCGGCAAAAATAGTATTAGTATCAATATGGATAGTAATACTACCATAAAAAGTATTGTTACTTTTGTGTTAATAAAATCCGGGACCTATATGGAATTCAGTTTGTCGATCCGGCTCAATGAAAAGCTTTACGTCCGCAATCCCGAGGATTCTGATCTCGGAAAGCGCATTCTCCAGCAGAGTATCATCCTGATACATCAGCTTGGATTTGAGGCCTTTACATTCAAGAAACTGGCGATGGCGATCGGCACGACCGAAGCTGGTATATACCGATACTTCGAAAACAAGCATCGTTTATTGCTCTATCTCGTAGACTGGTATTGGAGTTGGCAGGAGTACAGGCTGGTCATCGAGACGAAAAACATTACGGAAGAGCACGAAAAAATCAGGACCGCGATTCGATTACTGGCCTCCGCAGTGGAAGATGATTCAACTACGGGCCACATCAATGAAAAGATACTTCATGACATCGTGATGGATGAGGGGGCCAAATCCTGGTTGACCAAACATGTCGAGGCAGATAATAAGGACAAACTCTTTCAGCCCTTTAAAGATCTCTGCGGCCGGATTGCAGGATTTATTCAAGCGTACCGGCCGGGGTATCCCTATCCGTTCTCTTTATCCAGTACCTTGATCGAGATGGCGCGTTCTCAAAATTTTTACATGCAGCATTTGCCATCACTGACAGACTTCGGTCAATCTAAAAAAGAAGAAGATATCATTCACTTCCTGGAGCAAATGGTTTTTGGTGCACTCAATCCGGAAACGAAATATTAAGTGTCTACTTTCCGGTTCAGGATGAGGAAGTGGGGTTAGCTTTCTTCAGCGGTAGATGATTAAATAGCACAATCTGAAACTGGCTCCGGCTGCGGTTGGCCAGCAATTGACTCATATACCCTACTTCTACTCTCAGATAAGGATGGATGACGTATCCAGCAGCTCCATAAACCCTGTTGCGATCCAGAAAGGAAGGCTGATGGTGAATAAATATTTCATTGTACGCTGAAACATAGAGGGCATTTTTCACCAGCTCTTTCTTGTTGACGGGTATGTTGAGGGCCAGAAAATACCGGTACCGGACACGGAACGCCTCCTCCATAAACCGTTGCTCCAGTCTGTACCGATGCTGGATATATACACGGCCATACTGCTGCCGGGTCACAAACTGCTGATAGAGCCTGTGTTCGAGGATTGTTTGTTTCTCATTCGATCCTGTCAGATATGGCTCGGAATGTATATAAGCATACCCGAGCAAGGCTGTGTTGTTGTTTTCAGAAAGATTATACCCGATACCTGTACGCAACAGGAGTTGTTCGAGATCACCCGCTGCATTGTAATTGCGGTATTGCACTTCATTATGCCAACTCCATCGGTGACTGAGTTTTTGATTGCCAAAATAGATCCACCAGTTACCGGTATGACTGGCCTGAGCGTAAGTCAACATTGGCAGCCAGATGAGCAGGATCAGCCAAACGAATGCTTTCATACCGGGCCTAACAGTGCAGGTCAAAAATTGTTTCCTACGGTATCCTGTAACGAAAAGGGCAAGTCGGAGTAGCATATGCGGGATTCCGGATATTATTGATCTGGTGAAGCTGACGTGAGATACAGGTGCCGATCGGTCAGAATGGTTTTGAAGAGAGCTACTGTGCGGTTTGTGATTTTTCTTCGGACTGATGTTATCATCCTGATCTCATCGGATTTTAATTCCCTGCTATGGAGTTCTTTTTGCAGGTCGAGGTCGATGACCACCCCGTCGTGCCACCGGCCGAGCAGTTCTTGAAAATCATCTGCGATCGTAAACCGATGATCTGAGGCATGAAATATTTTTTGAAGGTAAAACACTTTCTTGATCTCTTTTCGCAAGTCGTGCACATCAGCTTCGATGAGTATTGGCTGTTGGAGGAGGGCGTGTACGTGTTCTTTTTTCTCCGCGATATACGAATGGACTTTTTTCGCCGTGATCTTTCGGGCGAATGGTCTGATGAGTGCTATTGTTTTCCGTAGGCGCTTGATCCGTTTTTTGGTGATACGTTGTGCAAAGGTATTTTCAGCGTTTTTGATCCGGGCATCGAGTGCGTAGAGAAAGTAGGTGAGTTTTTTCCCTTTGTCGGCTTCGTTGATCATGCTGTGCATCAACTGGAGTTCACGGACCTCTCCGGCCGGTTTAAAAAAGAATGAAAAGGGTTTGAAACAGGCTTTAAACCTGAATTTGGGATTCGTGGATTGGATGAGTTCCAGTACAGCGCGTATGCGTTTGATGTCGACCCGTAAGGCATGAAAATCCTTTTCTTTCAGCACCGGATTGGATCGGGTCAGGATACGGAGTACCGCGTCAGTTCGCTTTTTTATATACGTCAGGAGTGTTGTTGAAGCCTTCAAAATCCAGGATTGTAGTAGGAAGAGTACAGTTCATATACAAAACTGGCCCCCATTATGTTTGAAACCAATACGAACCACGGCGTATCGGTTACTTCAAAATGAGTTGAATCTCGAGAGGATTATTTGATTTTAACAAAAGCTTTGTGCCCGTTTCCTTCCAGGAGAATGGTATACCATCCCGGTGGAAGCTGGTGGATATGGATCTGAGTTTGCAGACCCGTCGTTGACCCATGCAGTATCAGACGGCCTTGCGAATCGGATATTTGGTATTCACGAGGAGGTGTAGCAATTGTCGTATGGAGGTATAATTGATCGTGCGCAGGATTAGGCTGGATATGCCAATTGGAGGTTGGTGGATTAGGACGGATACCCGTCGTTTGGCAACTGTGTGACAGGTCGAATAAAGATTGAAGTGAGTCAATAGGTTCAATACCGGCGTTACTTCGGGTCGCCACAGTACGAATAAAGGAAGGTGCGCCGTATGGATCATCGGGTTGAGCGACTTTCACAAAGGCAAAAAGTGAGGAGGTGGCATTGCCGGTACACCGGGTATCTGCACCAACGACCGCGGCGCCTTGCAGGGCAGCCATCAGCCGGCAGGCTAGATCGCCTGTCGCATTTCTGAACCGGGCTTCCATCGAATCCAGAATATGCTGGCCTTGGAGGATATTACCTTGAATCGCGTAGTGAATTCCATCGATGTGGCCCGTAATGTGGTTTTTATAATCGAAACAATTCTCACCTGTAAAACCTGCTGCAGCCGGCTGATTCCCGGCAAAACCGGCAATGCCGTATTGTCTGACATGAGGGTTGCCTTCCAC
This sequence comes from Saprospiraceae bacterium, assembly GCA_041746735.1. GTDB lineage: Bacteria > Bacteroidota > Bacteroidia > Chitinophagales > Saprospiraceae > Opimibacter. The sequence goes on along the minus strand of JBGTGP010000021.1, from coordinate 100,242 downwards.
GTCATTTTGGACCAGCCATGAGATGATCTGAGCAGGCGTATCACCGGTCCGCATTCGTAGACGGGCATTGTTTTGATTTTGGACCAAATAGAAGGACTGTGAATTGATTGCTCCTGTATCCGGGATCAGGTCACCCAAAAAAGAAGGGTCGTCAAATCCAAATGCAAAGAGGTCCAAACAGGAGGCTCCGGCGCTGCCCACCTCACGGGAGGTGGAATCTGCTGCCACGATAGAGAAGGTGTCCTGAGATCGCGCGGACAAAAGGTACACCAGCAGAAATACTATAGAAGAAATTTGTTTCATGGTTGGCCTTTATTCTGACTAAGATACCTTATTACAGGAATCTGTATAGCGTTTACGAGATATTTCAGGGATACGGTCAAGGGAATTTAGGCGAGCAAAATTTGGATTGCAGGACCACCTACAGAAAATGTAAATTTGAAATATACGTTATTATTAAATGTATATGTAATGTGTTAATCATTATTATTCAACATGTTAATAGAAATTCTCTCCAAACACAGGGACCCACCAGAATCCTCGCAAAGGGATATGCAGTTATAGCCATCCTGCGCCTAAAGCTACTGAAATCAGTATGAGCAGGATGGCAATGAAGATTTGGAGGAACTGCAGCGTCACTTTCTTTAACAATTTATTTCCGAGATACGCTCCGGCCATAGCAGAAAGGGTGGCGATGGTGATGATGGGAAGTTGATCCAGTATCCCGGAAAAAGACCAACCCGTAGCATAGATACTGAGTCGGGTGAAATCGACAAATGTAGATACCACGACTGCCGTACCGATAAAGGCTTCTTTGGACAACCTGGCTTTGATCAGAAAGGCACTCCGCAGTGCTCCCTGATGTCCGGACAGCCCCCCAAAGAAACCACTCAGCAAACCGCCCAGTGGAAGTTTTTTTTGACTGAACTGTAGAGTTCGAAAATATGGAAGAAGATCCATCAGGGCAAAGAGGATAAGTAAGAGGGCGATAATAAATTTGACGGGAAATACCTCATAGACTTTACCTGCTATTTGGTATATAAACCACGGCTTCATTCCACTGATTTGCAATAGCAGCCAGGCTCCTGCAAAAGCGGCCAAAACAGCCGGTATGCCAAAGCGAAGCACCACCTGACGATCTGCATGTCGACCTGTAAGAGAAAGTTTGAAAAGATTATTAAAAAAATGAACCACGCCGACCAAGGCAATAGCCATATCTACCGGAAAGAATAGCATAAAAACCGGTGTAAGGATAGTCCCCAATCCAAACCCTGAAAAAAACGTCAGAATCGCTGCTAGAAATGCAACTATGGCAATGATGACAACAGACATGCTGATGAACCGTTGGTATTTTTATTTATTATTTGAGCGGGGTTTTTCCATGCGCCGTGTTCGGGAGGTCTTGTCCTGACTCGGCACAGCAGGGGCCGCTGATGTACGAGATGGATGCCCTTTGGTGACCTTATCAGAATGGAATTGGCTTTTGTCGCGCTGGGCCTCCTTTTTCTCTTTTTCATCGGGTTGGAATTTGTACAATAAAACCGTAAGTCCCGGTAATACAAATTCCATGGAGCGAGTTTTGAATTCCCAGGAGTTCTCTTCAATCATGACGATTTCCGGAACCGGCCTGTTTTTCCCCCAATATTGAATTTCATCGGAATGCGTGAGGAGCATCCATTTGCCATTTGCTTCTGTCCCAATGCGATACTGAGGACGATCTACAGGCGTCAGGTTGAGCAGGGTCAGTATACGGTCTTCCTGATTTGCTGCGATCCGCTCATACACCAAAACACTTTGTTGCCAGTCATCCACCCTTACCCATTGGAACCCTTCCGGGCTTGAGCAACATTCATGGAGGGACTTTTCCAGTCTGTAGAGTTTGTTTAGCGTTTTGACCCATTGCCGGATACCCGCGTGCGACTCAAAATCGAGGACACTCCAATCCAGTTGACCGGCAAAATTCCATTCATTGCGCTGGCCAAACTCGCTCCCCATAAATATGAGTTTGGCGCCGGGATGGGTAAACATATAGCCCAGCATCAATCGCAGGTTGGCAAATTGATCCTTCCCTTCTCCGGGCATCCGGCTCAACAGGGTGCCTTTGCCATGGACCACTTCATCATGCGAAAACGGCAGTACGTAGTTTTCCGAATAATTGTAGATCATGCTGAAAGTGATCTGATTGTGATGGTGTTTCCGGTAAAGGGGGTCCATCTTGAAATAGTTCAGGGTATCATGCATCCAGCCCATCATCCATTTCATACCAAAACCAAGTCCCCCCGAATAAGTGGGATGTGAGACACCCTGAAAGGCGGTGGACTCTTCGGCCATCGTCATAATATCCGGGTGATAGTGATACACCGTTTCATTCATGGCCTTCAAAAAATCGATCGCTTCGATATATTCACGACCTCCAAAGCGGTTGGGCTCCCACTCACCTTCCTTTCGGGAGTAATCGAGATAGACCATGGAAGCGACGGCATCTACGCGCAAGCCATCTGCATGAAATTCATCGATCCAGAACAAGGCATTACTCAACAGAAAGGATTTCACTTCATAACGACCGTAATTAAAGATCAGGCTTTGCCAATCCTGATGAAACCCTTTGCGTGGATCGGGATGCTCATAGACATGGCTACCGTCGAAAAATCCAAGGCCATGTCCGTCGGTTGGAAAATGGGATGGTACCCAATCCAAAATGACGCCTATATTTTGCAGATGCAGTTGTTCGATCAGATACTTGAGATCATCCGGGTTGCCAAACCGGCTTGTAGGAGCAAAATATCCGGTGATTTGATAGCCCCAGGATGGATCATACGGATGTTCCATGATGGGCATAAATTCGACATGGGTAAAACCAAGTTCATGCAGGTAACCGGGAAGTACGTCGGCAAGTTGGCGATAGGTAAAAGGCGTGCCATTCTCATTTTTCTTCCATGACGCCAGATGCATTTCATAGATGGACATGGGAGCGCCCAGTTTATTATATACATGTCGTTCCGACATCCATTGGTCATCCTGCCAGCTATGTCCTGTTTGCCAAATCACGGAGGCGGTCATGGGAGGATGCTCACAATAACGGGCATAAGGATCAGCTTTAACACCTTGCCAACCTGCGTGCGATTCTATAGCATATTTATAGAGGGTGCCGGGTTGCAGGCCGGGGATAAACCCTTCCCAGACACCGGAACTGTCCCATTTGGGATAAAGATCATGAACGCCAGATTTCCAATGATTGAAATTTCCGACGACAGAGACCCTCCTGGCAGAGGGCGCAAACACGGCGAACATGTAGCCGTCGATGCCCTCCAGGTTGGCGGGATGGCTACCCATTTTTTGATAGAGCCGGCAATGAGTCCCGCCCTGAAAGAGTGTTATGTCATAGTCCGTAAGTACAGTGAAGGGTTTGGCCTGATTCATGTTTCACAAAGTAATGGTTCCTTCGCATTCAGGATGAAAAATTGCAGGTGAACACATAATGTTGGTCGCAGCGTCGCTGGCCCGAATCGGTGCGATGCTCAGAGCTGAGGTATGATCGTTTAGTTTTCTTCCATGCCTGTATCTGTTTCATCCGTTGTGATGCCATGCATGCTACACCATGCACATTGACCGCAGCCCCGGTCAAATTCTTTATTCTGGATTTTCTGCCAGGCTTCCTGGATCTGGAGGGTGACAAAGTCACGGTCTTCGGGGGTAATGACCACCTTTCGCTCGACAAATGTGCCATCCTTTTGAGGCTCCAGCGCCTGAAAATAGCCGTGATCCATGTAGGATTTGATGCGAGGATCTTCGTGCAGCATCAGATCGTAAAAGACCATTTGCCTCCAGTAATCTCCCCCTAAAGGATTCTTTTCACCGGGTCTCTGGAGTTTTTCACCAAAGCTTTCTGTCCGTCCGGATTTGTAGTCATACACGATGATGGAATGATCCCGCCGATCGATACGATCTAATAATCCCGAGACTGGGATTCCGCTGATGTGAATATCCCGGATCTTGTATTCGGGTTCATACCGGATTTCTTCAGACCATTCCTGGCTATACCGGTCATAATATTGGTCAAGTACTTTCTTTCCATAGGTCGAATAATCCACATATTCTTTGTCGGTCATCTGATGCCGGTGGCGCTCCATGTAGAGTTCATACATGCGTAACATAAAATCCTTTCCGGCGGCCAGATCGCGTTCTTCAAATTTTTTATGGAAGAGTTTTTGGAGGGCGTCATGCAGCGCATTGCCAAAGAGGAGGTAAATAGGTTGCCGGGCGGGAATAGCCAGAATTTTTTCATAATAAAACGCGACTGGACATTCCAAATATTTATTGAGAGCGGAAACATTCAAGGTATAATTTTTAATGCGGTGATCTATTTCGGCCTGATCTAAAAGAAGATCTGCACGTTGACCACCGGACATCAGGGCGACGAGGTATTCGGCCTGCAAATTTTCATCGACTTCAGGTTTTAGAGAATGGACCTCCTGATTTTGTTTCTGGATTTCGGTCAGGTATACACTTGGGGTCAGGTCTTTGCCATCATCTTTTTTACGGGCATAGGATAAGGTCAGATCATAGTGTGCGCGCGTCATGCCGACGTACAGTAATCTGCGCCGATCCTGATCCTGGAAGTCCGAGCCCGGCTCCGTCAGTGTGGATAAGGTTTCTCTGCGGACAAGATTGTCGGGCAGGGAAAACACCTGGTGGTTCGCCCTCTTCTTCTCCCACTCATTTTCGGTGATATTCTTTATGATCACTTTATCATATTGCAATCCCTTAGCTCCATGCAGGGTGGAGAGGAAAATTCCTTTGGGTGGTGGTGCTAAGTTTTGGACCGGCAGCCGTATGTCATACAGGTTCATCAGGCGGCACAATTCCAGCAGATCCGGCAAACGAAAACTTGATTTGCCATAGGCCTCCTGGTCGATAAAGGTGAAGAAGGTCTTGAGCGCATAGAGGTGAATAAATTTTTCAGGTTGTTGCAGGATCCAGGACATAATGCCAAAGTGGTGTAATACCCACTCGATGAAAGAAAGCAGTGTCCTTTCATAATAGGTGGTGACCGCATCGTTCAGTAATGATGCAGTACGGTCCATCCAGGCCCTGTCCCGGAGCGACAGGGAATCCAGTAGGGCAGGGTCATTGATCCATCCGTATAGGGTCGAATCCTTTTTTCCTTCCTTCCGGGTGTAGGCCATGATCAGTAGTTGCAGATCATAGGGTTTGGGTTCCAGGTAGGGAAGATGGAGAATGCGGTATAACAGACCATCATCGTAGGTAGCACCTTCCCCCAGTTGATGAATACAGGTAAGGATGTCCAGTAGATGACGGATGAGGAGAAGGTCGAGCGCATTTATACTCCGGGCAGTCTGATAGGGGATGCCGGCCCCTTTCAGAGCTTGTCCCAGTTCACGACCTAGTTCATGCTTGGTGTAAAGGACCGCCAATGAACCTTCACGTTTTTCTTCATGCCATCGTTTGATCTGATGAAATATATCTGCGTTTTCATACGTAAGGGTCGGGTAGGCGAGGAGATGTACGGGATGGTCATGTCGGGCATAGATACCGGAGGCCCGCAGAGTTTTAGTATGGCCAAAAATTTGTTGCATCAGGGAGTTCCCGACAGATTGCATTACAGTTCGGGCGGTGTCCAGAATTTGCTGCGAGCTGCGGTAATTTTGTTCCAGCAGTATGATTTCCGGATCATATTTTTTTTGAAAGTGAACGAGGTTTTCCATATTGGCGCCCTGGAATCGGAAGATGGCCTGATCGTCATCCCCCACGACAAAAACATTAGGGCGATCGAGCCATTCGTGATCGATGAGTTTTTGGAGGATGTTCAATTGAATACCATTGGTGTCCTGAAATTCATCTACCAGTACATAGAGAAATCGTTCCTGATAGTTGGCCAACAGGTCCGGATATTGACCGAAAGCGGTTTCTACCCAAAGGAGCATATCTTCAAAATCATACTTGCCTTCCTGGGCCATGAGTTGGTTATAATGGTCATATTCGCCCACCGCAGCCCTGAGTGTCGCCATTCGGTTGAGGACCTTTTCGGTAAAGTCCTTGATTTTAAGATCTCCGGCTTTGAATTCGCCGGTTTTGCGTTTATAGATAAATTCATCGCTGTGTTGCATGCGGTCGATATATTCTTCGATTCGCGTGAGCATTTCGGAAGGTGTCCAGCCTTCTTTCTTCATGAGCATGAAGAGTTCATAGAGGCGTTTCCAGTCGGAGTAGGTGAGGCCTTTAAATTTTTTCAGGGGATGGGATTCATCAAATCCGTCCATGAGTTTTTGGAGGAGTTTGAATCGTTCGATTTCGGAGATCGGTTCCAGGTCACGGGCTTGCTGGAAGATGGAGGGATTATCCTGGATGACCAGGTTGCAGAAGCTATGGAAGGTGCAGACCTGAATTTTGTAGGCTTCAGGGCCGAGAAATTCAATAAGGCGATGGCGCATTTCGGATGCGGCGGCATCGGTGTAGGTCAGGCAGAGGATAGCAGAATGCGATGTATCGGTTTGGCGTATGATATTGCCGATGCGGAGGGATAAGATTTCTGTTTTACCGGTGCCGGGTCCCGCGATGACCATGACAGGTCCTTCGATGGAATGAACGGCACGTTGTTGGCTGGGATTGAGGTTGTTTATTTTTTCGTCGAAGGTCATGAGATAAAGGTAGGGGGTCGTTTTGAGAAAATTGGAATGATGGGATAGGTTGACTGTGGAAATGAGGTCGTGGAGATAAAAAGCGTGAATGGTTGAAAAAGTCAGGGAGTTGGACAATGGTGAATAGGTAATGGGGAAGGGGAAATTTGAGTGGTTAATTTGGGAGGGAAAGGGAAAAATCAAATGATGAATTTGGGAAATATGTTGATTAGAAAATGGCTATAAGCCAATGATATCAGTACCTCCCCGACGGATTTCGACGAAATCAGACACTTGAGCATTTAATGATATATGGTGTGTCAGTAACTGCTTCAAGGTGTATCTGGTTATCATGCTACTCCGAATAACAACCTCCACAATAAGTTGAAGTTTGAAGGTCAACAGAGGGATTTTCAATATGGAAATTAATAGAGTAAAGCGTGGGCGTTTAGGTAAGGCAAGAAACCTCTTATGACACTAGTGGATAGCGTTGTGAAATGAGTTGAAGCCCTCATTGCGACGGGTAGAAAGTTTTTAAAATGGGTGTGGTGGGAAGAGGTAGTCAGGCGAAAAACAAGTTAAATATAATGCTAATATGTGTTTAGAAAAATGGTTGTAAACCAATAACCACAGTACCTCCCCGACGGATTTCGACGAAATCAGACGCATTATAAATTATTTGTATATGTTGTTATGCAATCCCGTCTCTTTTCAATTTACTTACCCTCCTAATCAAGGAACAACCCTTCTTCAACCCAATACCTTGAACGACACGAAAATTAGTTATATGAAGAGGCCCCCTTCCGAAAAATTCTCCAACCAACATACACCCCAAATCACCCTTCAGTTTTATTCCCCTTCCTCTTTCTCTCACTTTTTCCCACCTCATACCGGTAAAGAATACGCCCTAACTCCGCCAGAAATGGTATCCCTATAGTATCATACGCATACTGATCATCATTGTAAATTCCATCCGGATTCACCTCCAGGGTAGCTGACACCAAGAACTCAATTCCACGATGCGTATCGATGATATACGCCGTCTCTGTTAAAAAGCCATACGCCCAACCTACTTTATTGAATATCCGAAAATGTGGAGGAATAGGCTCCCCTGTATCCCCAAAAAGAAAAAATTTAACATACGTATCAGGATACTCAGCTGTGTCAAACAGTGGATATTCAGATTCACGGGGTCGTCGGGACATCGCCTTCTTCAATAGCACATAAGATGCACTATCCAGGCTAAACCGCCGCTGTTTTGGCAATGACAACGGAAATAGAACAGCTTTGAGCATGTCCATCTGATCCCCAAGTCCAAACCTGTTTTTCAACGAAAAATCAAAAGGGACCTGTATCAGATTCCCGGCACTGTCACAATATCCAATACCACGTCGGATTTTCTTTAACTGCAAAGGCACCGCAACCTCAGCCACTTGTTCAGCCTGCCTGTACACTGTATCCACACCATACAAGAAATAGACTGGATTCGTATATCGATTTTCCTCCGGCCCAAACCGGCTATCCCCCAGTCGATGAGCAATTCGTGTATCGGTAAAACCCCTGGCATTTAGCCTCCGATGAAGCTCCTCCGGCCCAATAAATTCATACAAACGATTCGATGCTTCGTTGTCGCTGACGACAAACATCATGTCAATATAATGGGCAATGGTAGGTCGGCTATCCCGGGCAGTGGTATCTGTCGTGACCCGCTTCTGAGGATAGCGGACACTATCCGTATGAAAAGTTAAACCGGGTGACAATCCCAGGTCATGAAGCTTCTCCAAGGCCACCACAGCCTGGGCCAACTTGACTGTACTGGCCGGGTAGAAATAGAGTGCAGTATCGATCCTGTACATATATCTCCGAAAAGTTGGAGTCTTCTGTTGGTCACGCCGGATTGATTCATAGATGATCTGCAATTGAAAGGTATCTGGTGCACCAATGACTCGTTGAACGATAGGATGATCACTTTGCTTTAGGAGTTTGCTCAGCAGCCGGGAAGTAGCTCGCTGCCCCTGGATATTCCCCGCCAGGACCAATCCCAAAACGAGCAGAAGCAGTTTACGCCGGTATCCTTCTAGTAATATAACCATCTCTTTCAGACGTTTTAGGCGTGCAACGTTTTTTCCGTATGACCCTCAGTCGGGCTTCCGTTTCGGAGGTGCAGCTGATAGCTCATTCCCATCAACGTCAGCAACAAAAACAAAGAAGTGCCTACCGCTGTATCAACCGAATGCTCTACCATCATGGCGAGTAGTTGCATAATATATAAAACAGGAATCAAGGCCGGCTTCCAGAATGAAGCAATGGTCATGGGATACAACACAACAAAAAGGAACAAGGCCAACCCGAATAATCCGAAGATGGCAAAAACGGTGACAAACTGATTATGAGGACGGTTGTAGGTCTCCAATTGATATTGCTCCTGATAATAGGTTTGAAGTTCGTGCCGTATTCGACCTGGTCCGGGACCTAAAAACGGATACCGATTGCCGATGTCAAGTCCCGCTTTATAGGACCGCCAGCGGCCGGCATCCGAATAATTGACTGAAGGATCTTCCCGAAAGCGGTCCAGATCATACAACGCATAATGAATTTTCTGCTGAAATCCAGGCAGCCAGGTATAGGCAACGAATGGCGCTACTCCCAGTAGCAACAAAATTAATACCTGCTTCACCCGGTTGATTCTTTTGAAATAAAACATCACCAGTGTGATGATGCCGAGGTAGCCCAGCATCATGCCAGACCGGACAGACAGCAAATGCAAAAAATAAAACAGATACACAGCTATGATCCCGTAAACCCAACGTTCCCATTTGTATTTGTACCGAATATCTTCTATGGCAAACGCCAAACATATCACCATGCTCATTGCGATGATAATGCTGTACCGTATATGGTTGGTCGGAGCAGGTAATGCGGCCCCGAAACCCAGACTTCTGTTAAACAAATAGTAATCTTCGAAATAGGCTACCTGGACCCACACCGAACTCCATACCGCCATCAGCACCATACACAGGACGACGATCATATAGTCCCTTTTGGAAAAGGGGTCGAGAAGCGCAAAACTCAGCGGCAAGATCAGAAAGACAATTTTGACATGGGTCAGGGACCACCATTGCTGCAGGCTTCCCGGATATAAACCACTCACCAGGTAGAGTAGAAAAAACAAGGCGTATACCCACATCCAGGGTCTGGTCCGGATGGACTCCATCACCTGGGTTGGGGTAAGTAACCATCTGATTCTGAACGGCCTGATCTGGATATCTGTCGATGCGATGATGGCCAGAGCTCCTGCAGAGATAGCCAGTAATGCCTTGGACCACAACAGGGCCACGGCCATCGCCATGCAAATAAAGACTGCTACAGGATGTCGTATGGACATGGCCGGAAAGTTAGCCATTAAGTTTGGGTACAGGTAGTTCATTACTTTTACACCTCAAACCAGAATGCACACCCACAATTCTTATTTCTTTTATCCTTATGGATCCATTACAACAACTCAAATCCTTTATCCACGAGATCGAAACAGCTGTCATAGAGGATGCCTCTGCGCTTGAGACCTTTCGTATCCGTTTTTTGGGCAGCAAGAATATCCTGAAACCGCTTTCCGCCTCTATCCGTGAGGTACCGAATGACCAGAAGAAGGAATTTGGCCAGCTCATCAATGAGGCCAAGAATAAAGCTGAAACCTTGTTTCAAACAGTTCAAGACCATCTGTCTTTGGGTATAACTACCCAAAATGAAGTCCCGGATCTCAGCTTGCCGGAGTCACCTCTTCCTACAGGGAGCCGCCATCCGGTCAGCATCGTCATGGAGGAGATCATAGATGTGTTTTCACGTATGGGATTTGAGGTCGCAGAGGATCGGGAAATCGAGGATGAGTGGCACAATTTTACAGCCATGAATACACCGGATGATCATCCAGCCCGTGATATGCAGGATACGTATTATGTGGCTTCTCCTCCGGGTTGGCTCCTGAGGACCCATACCTCTTCCGTACAGGCAAGAGTCATGACGACCCGTACACCCCCTATCCGAATCATTGCGCCCGGACGAGTGTACCGTAATGAAACAGTATCAGCCCGTTCGCATTGCCAGTTTCATCAGGTCGAAGTCTTGTATGTAGATGAAGGCGTTTCCTTCGCCGATATGAAACAGACGCTCCAGTATTTTGCCCAGGCATTATATGGTAAAGACGTTGTGACCCGGCTTCGTCCATCTTATTTCCCCTTTACCGAGCCCAGCGCAGAGATGGATGTCTGGTATGGACTTGGGGATGAACATGCGCATCGTATCACCAAAGGAACCGGATGGTTGGAGATCATGGGATGCGGGATGGTCGACCCCGCCGTACTGGAGGCATGTGGAATTGATTCTTCAAAATATTCCGGCTTTGCCTGCGGCATGGGCATTGAACGCCAGGCCATGATCAAGTACCGGATCAATGATATCCGGCTTCTTTTTGAAAATGATGTCCGGTTTCTAAAACAGTTTTCATCCGTAGTTTGATATTGCTCATTACCCTTTACCTTTTACTTTTTACTTTTCCCTCGATGGACGTTAGCATACCCAAAGGCACCCGAGATTTTCTACCCCTTCAGGTGGCTCGCCGCAAATGGATGTTTGGTGTGATTGAAGATATTTTCAAACGGTATGGATATGTACCGATCGAAACTCCTGTACTTGAAAATCTCAGTACGCTGACAGGTAAGTATGGTGAGGAAGGAGACCGGCTACTCTTTAAAGTTCTCAACAACGGTGACTATCTTAGCAAAGCGGATGACGAAGCCTATCAGGCCCGAAACAGCAATGCTTTTACACCATCAATCTCAAAGCGGGGATTACGCTATGATCTGACGGTGCCTTTTGCCCGATTTGTCGTGATGCATCGTAATGATATAGCCTTGCCATTTAAACGCTACCAGATCCAGCCAGTGTGGCGAGCCGACCGACCTCAAAAAGGACGATATCAGGAGTTTTATCAATGTGATGTTGATGTAGTGGGGAGTACTTCACTCTCCTACGAAGCTGAGCTCATGCAGATTTATGACGAGGTCTTTACTGCCCTCCAACTTCCGGTCATCATCAGGATCAACCACCGGATGCTACTCAATGGCATCGCAAAGTTTGCCGGTATTGAGTCACAATGGGTAGACATGACGATGGCGATCGACAAACTTGACAAGATTGGAGAAGATGGTGTGCGGAAGGAAATGACCAGCAGGGGAATCTCCATTGAAGCGCAGGATACCATTTTCCAGCTTTTGGGGATAAGGAATTTAACAACATTGCTTAGCACCTTAGGTAATGATCCGCATACAGCCGCGAGTCTGGAATCCTTGCAAGCGGTGTTTTCGTATCTGAAAGATTCGCCTTTGCGCAATGAACTGAAGTTCGATATCACCCTTGCGCGTGGATTGGGGTATTATACGGGCTGTATTTTTGAGGTCGTGGCCGTAGATGCAGAGATGGGCAGTCTAGGTGGTGGTGGACGATACGATAATCTTACGGGGATCTTCGGTTGGCCGGATATTTCTGGTGTAGGTATCTCGTTTGGGGCTGAGCGCATCTATGATGTCATGGAAGCCCGGGGATTATTCCCAGCACATGTGCAGGCTGGCCCGGTAATCCTGCTTGCGGCATTTGATGACAGCTCTCACCGATATGCGTTTGACGTGCTCACCCGCATTCGCCGTTCCGGAATCGCGGCTGACTTGTATCCGGATCCGGGAAAGCTGAAAAAGCAAATTAAATACGCCTCCGATATCGGCTGCGAGTATCTCGGTATCATCGGTGAATCTGAAATGCAAAAAGGCACATTGATGCTCAAAGCACTGGAATCAGGTGAGCAAAAAGAGCTGTCCATAGACGAAGTGCTACAAGAATTGTCAAAGGAGGCATAGCCCTTAGTTTCCTGCCAGTTACCTGCCGGATAATACCAGAAATCCGCGGGTATCCATGATCCTGTCACCCAATCTGCGGGAAATCACATAATATCCCGGCACCCATTGGTTATAGTAGATAGTTCCCGGTATGGTCAGTTCAGCCTGAGCCATAATTTTTCCCTCCATGTTCATCACGACCAATTGGCCAAATAATCCTTCGCCCCAGGAGATATTGTCCGGTCCGATCGCAATCCGGGGATAGAATGTAGGTGGTCCTTGATAGGGATTTTCATCTTCTTCATCCACCGCCAGCGTACCCTGCGCTTCATAGGCACCGATATCATGATCAGGTCCCTGTGGTCTGAAACTTCCTTCGATATCGGAGGTCACACCAAATGAGAATGATATACTTCCGGCGTCAACGGCTTGTGCATCCAGCAACAAATGATAATCACCAGCGCCTGGAGCTGCAAAAATATCCACCAATGGATCCGCCAGCATACTGTGAAGATCATACCCGAGTGCCTGCCAGGCAGCCAGTGACATACTCGTGCCATCTCCCTGATTGCTCAAACTGTTGACCACGATATTGTAATCAGAAGCAAAGCCGGGTACAGCATCCGGATCCAGCGCAATACTACCTCGCCACGGATGCTGATTGATAAGGATGTTGTTATATACCTGTGCACCAGAAGCTCCATTGACGGCCAGGATGCACCAGCGGGCATTGCTGGCATTGACAATGGTATTGTGCACAATGACGGCATTGATCGATGGGCCACCTCCGTCCTGCCGGAATAAAGCAATACCAGTAGCGTGATTTTCATACAGCAGGTTATTGTAGATAAAAGCACCTTGTACACCGTCCAGGTTGATTGCAGCTCCACCGGCCACTCCATTTTCGTACAGGATATTGCCATAGATCTGGGGGTCGGTACTGATACCATCTCCTCCTTGGCTGGCATCTGCATTGATTTGAATACCACCGCGGTTGTTGTGGTGACATATATTATACCGGATCACGGACCGGTCACTGCTATTGGACACATAGATGCCATGCTCGTCAATGGAATTAAGGCATTCATTGTACTCGATGAGGATGTCATCGGTAAAACCGGTAAAGATTCCTCGTTCGAAATTGTTATCACAATACGTATAACGCACGATACAGTGATCCGCAAAGACGAGACGAATACCATTGCGGGGTTGGTCGATCACCCGTACACCCTGGATCTCGACATAGTCAGCACTCTCGATATTGATTCCATCGGGGGTGACGGGATTTCGTGTGTCGATGATCACCTGGTTGCCGGCGGCTATAAAGACGATATAAGCCGAAGAAGTTCCACTTGTACGCAAGTCAAACCCAACATACTGTCCATTGGCGATCCATACGGAATCACCTGCAGTCACCTGGTTGGCCGCATGCTGTAGTGTGCGCCAGGCCTGGGCCCAAGTAGTGCCGGAGTTGGAATTGTTGCCGGTGGTGGATACATAATAGGTAGCAGCATCACAAAGGGGTACGGCTCCTATCAAAAGGATCAGGACCAGATGGAGACAGTGGAAAAGGTTTGCGGGTTTCATAGCGTCCGAGATTAAGAAGTTTAATTTCGGGTGAGTGCGAAGCAAAGATAAACATTCTTGCATTTGCCCGAACGAATCGCAAACAGGTGGCAGCAAAAAAAAATCAGCGCCGGGTAGCGCTGATCTTCTTGATACGAATTTGGATATTGATAGTTAGGAATATCAATTTTTCCGTTATCAAAGATATACTACAGTTTGATTCATTGCACTACTTGCGCCATTTTTTTTTCAGAGCACTTTATAGGGATCTCCCACTTTGACTTTTCCTTCGCGAAGCACAATTGCACCCCATCCCGCTTTTTGGTCAAAGGCTTTTACTGCACCTTCCCCGAGATTCTCATCCATTCGTTTGCAAGGGAAACAATAGCAGGTGATCTCGAGTAATACTTCATCTCCAATGGCGACCTGTCGGCCGACCAGATCCCCTTCCGGAAAAGAATCTATACAGATATTGCGACGGCATGCAGCATGCACATCGCCTTGAAACCCAACATGGGCGGCAACTTCAGCCAATGCATCTGCCGCGACCAACGTAACGGCACGTAGTGTTTCTGGTCTCACAAAGTGATCACCTTCTATGCCGGCGGTTCGAATTTGAGCTTCCTCGATCCGGAGAGGTTCACCACGTTTTTCAGGACGGATCACGATGGATTGTACTTTTCCCATGTATGGATTTGGTTTTAAAATTCGAGTGAATAGGCGTTGGCATCTATCAGGTGAGCGGCGACGATGCGCCGCGCTTGAACGGTATTGACCGGTGGATAGCTGCTGAATCGTTTTACACCTTTAAGCATAATCAACAATTCATCACCACCTGCAAACGCTATCAGGGCGTCGGTAGCATGCTTCTGGATCCGGGCCTGTGTTTCATGAAGAAAGAGCCGGGTGATGGATTCCACCACATCAGCAGGATAAGTGTAGGCTCCTGCCTCAAGTTTCTGTGCCCGTAAGAGCAGCGACTCTGCGATAAAGGCATCAATACCGATATCCGCAATATGCATCACCACCTCCTGTTCCTGCGTAAGATCATGTTTGCCATCCATCTGATATTTGACCGCCGCACCTGCCACCAGCAGCATGATCTTCTTGAAATGGTCGATCGCGGTACGTTCGGCCGCCCAGGGCTGATCATCCGATGACTTCGATGGCATCGACATCAGTTCTTTTTGTACCGCCCAGGCTGGTCCTACAAGATCCAGTTCGCCCTTAAGTGCTTTCTTTATGATTCGGTCGACCAGTAAAAGACGATTGATCTCGTTGGTTCCTTCGTAGATACGATTGATCCGCTGATCCCGGTATGCCCGTGCGGCAGGATATTCTTCAGAATATCCGTTTCCACCATGGATTTGAACCATCTCATCCACCACATAGTCGAGGTATTCTGACCCTGCGATTTTGATGATGGCACATTCAGAGGCATATTCTTTTGCGGCATCGAGCATCGCCAGCTCAAAAGAGGTACCCCCGGCCATTCGTTCTTCTTTATGTTTGCCCATCATATCCGACAACCGGTAGCAGGCAGATTCCAGGGCGAATATAATGGACGCCATCTCGCCGATCTTATGGCGAATGGCACCAAAAGCAGATATGGGTTGACCGAACTGATGTCGTTCGTTGGCATATTTCACGGACGTATCGATGCTGCGCTTGGAACCACCCATGGCCATCGAGCCGAGTTTGAAGCGGCCGATGTTCAAGGTATTGAACGCAATGAGATGGCCTTGCCCGATTTTCCCTAATACATTCTCTGCCGGGACGGCTACATTTTCAAAAAAGACCTGACGTGTTGATGAACCCTTGATTCCCATTTTCTTTTCTTCGGCCCCCAGCGTAATACCCGGTGTATGGGCATCTACAACAAAGCCGGTGAAATGCTCTCCCCCGATTTTAGCGAAGACCGTAAACACATCCGCAAATCCGGCATTCGAGATCCACATCTTTTGTCCATTGATCAGGTAATGCGTCCCGTCTTCAGAAAGGTCAGCCCGTGTTCTGGCCGCCAACGCGTCAGATCCACTCTGAGGTTCAGTAAGACAATAGGCGGCTTTTAATGCACCACTGCACAGGCCCGGCAGATATTTTTTCTTTTGTTCGACAGTGCCGAAATAAAGCAGGGGCAACATGCCGATACCAATATGCGCAGCAAAAGTGGTATCAAACGAACCACCTGCTTTACCTAATTCATCCGCGATTAGGGTATTGGAATTGGTATCTAAAGGATTGCCTCCATACTCCTCCGGTATGTGGGCGCCCAGCAATCCTAAGGCTCCTGATTGCTCCATCAATTCGACCTGAAATTCCAAAGCATGCCCCTTGTCCCCAATGTCATTCACAAAATCCTGACACATACGCTTCACCATACGCTGATCTTCATTGAAATCTTCAGGAATAAATATCGTTCCCGGATCTGTCGGTTTGATGATAAACTCTCCTCCGCGGAGAGGTTGTGGCTTGCCCATGTTGAAAAAAATTCGGTTAATATTCGTCAGAAATGAGTCTGCATGAATAAGGAACAAAAGGTAACGCTGTTTGATCACGTATAGGTATACATTTCGTGCGGTCGTACTTACGTTTTCTTTTTCGGAGGTGTGACTGAAATCGTGATCTGATAGGATCCTCTTTGTGCTGTATTAGGAACCTGAGTAGGTTTAGATGACGGCGTGATCTCATATCTAATTTCCATTGGACCTGCTGTTGGTAATGTTTTTTTGGTGCCTGATGGTACCTGGGATGACCCTGGCAGACGGAAATGAATATGAAGCTTCCGGCTATATTTTGATTTTACTTTACCAACCTCAGGGACTTTAAACAACAAACGTTTTACAATGCGTAGCGCTTCTTCATCGCAGCCGTAGCCTATTCCGGCGATGACCCGCGCCTCGATCACTTTGCCTTTATAATCGACCGTGTACTGGACGCTGACAGTCCCTTCTATTTTGGCCGCAAGCGCTTCCTTTGGGTAGCGCAGTTCTTTTTTTACAAAGGCATCCAATGCGACCCGGCCACCTTCAAAGTAAGCGGTCTTGATAAAATCCTTGTCTTTTCGCTCTTTCTTCATATCGAAATAAACAGATCTGGCGCCAATTCGGCTGTCGGGTCCACCGCATATGGACTGAAATCTTCAACACCTGCTTGCCTGAGTAATGATTCATCAATACAATAATGACCTGTTCGGGACATCGGGACATCGGCCAAAATCAAAGCAGCTGCATCTGCCACGATATTGGGCCACCGGGACTGACGGACCAGGGTATCACCACCCAGGAGATTCTGCACGGCTGCCGTGGCGATAGTCGTGCGTGGCCAGAGTGCATTGACTGCGATTTGATAGGGTTTCAATTCCGCAGACAGTCCCATGACGATCATACTCATGCCGTATTTGCTCATGGTGTAGGCCGTATGATTTTCAAACCACTCAGGTCGTAGGTCCAGTGGAGGAGAGAGGTTGAGAATATGAGCGTGATCCGATTTTTTTAGAAAAGGTACACAAGCCTGCGACATCAGCCAGGTCCCCCGGACATTGATCTGATGCATGAGATCATATCGCTTGGACGGGGTGTGTTCGATGCCCGCCAGATAGATGGCACTTGCATTGTTGACCAGGATATCAATTCCCCCGAAATGAGCAACAGTAGTCGCCACGACATTTTGGATCTGAGCTTCATCTCTTAAGTCAAGTTGGATGGGGAGTGCTTTCCCATTACCGGCGGCATTGATTTCTTCAGCAGATTCGAATATTGTGCCTGGCAATTTCGGATGTGGTGTGACCGTCTTGGCAGCGATAACGACGTTACATCCACTTTGAGCTAGTTTTTTGGCAATGGCCAGACCGATACCTCGACTGCTGCCGGTGATGATCGCGGTTTTTTCCTGAAGTATGCCCGGCATATTGGGAGTCAGTTGACGACGGATAAGAAGTATGCAAAAGTACGGATTCCTTCTGAGCTCCATTTTATTTAAATAGCCATGAACAGAACCCATCGCAGGTTGTAGCCCACCGCAATGGCCGGTGGAGAAGAAGAGGAAAAACAGCACGCAGCTAACAGAGCACTGGGATAGGTCGGTGTGATGGAAGACCGGATAGACACCACACTAAAGGGGACTCCACATCCTCTGTCTTCCGTACCTTTCCGCCTGTAATGGACTGGGATTCCACTATCCATGGATTTATTTCCTACCTGACGCTTGAAAAAGGTTTGTCCGGACATAGCATCGAAGCCTATGAGCGTGATGTCAGACGCATGGCCGTCTTTATGGTGAATACCCCCCATCTCACTTCACCCGTCAAAGTCTCGACACGTGATTTGGAACTTTTTCTCAGCACACTTCATCAATTGGAGATCAGCCCCCGATCGCAAGCCAGAATGTTATCCGGTATTCGTTCCTATTTTCAGTATCTGATCCTGGAGGATCTTTTAAAGGCCGACCCCTCTGAATTGATTGACATCCCAAAGGCTGGTCAGTATCTTCCGGAAGTACTCAGTTATGAGGAGATTCGCACGATGATCTCCACTCTAGACAGAAGTCATCCGCAGGGCGACCGAAATGTGGCGATCATTGAGACCTTGTATGCTTGTGGGTTGCGCGTGTCTGAATTGACGAATCTTCGGCTGAGTCATGTATATGAAGACCTGCAGATCATCCGGGTGATCGGAAAGAATAATAAGGAAAGGCTCATTCCCATCGGGGAGCAGGCACTGCATCATATCCGTTTGTATGTGGAAGGGGTTCGAAACCGTATGATGAACATTGATCCCGTATCGGCAGATGTATTGTTCCTGAACCGGAGAGGGAAGAAATTGTCAAGAGTCATGGTGTTTAACATTATAAAGGAAGCGGCTGTAAAGGCGGGTATAGCAAAGTCGATTTCACCACACAGCCTGCGCCATTCGTTTGCCACCCATCTCGTGGAAGGCGGAGCAGATCTGAGGGCGGTACAGGAAATGTTAGGTCATGCTTCGATCACCACAACAGAGATCTATACGCATCTTAATGCGGATTATTTACGTGAAACGATTACGGCTTTCCATCCACTCAACCGGGGATTTGCATAAGCCTCTATCTTTACACCCTGATGACGCACGTAACTAGAGCTACAAGGGTGTTCATAGGATTCGTGTTCCTTTCTGGGATCTGGGCTTGTGCGTCACCTAAAACGCCTACTGGCGGTCTCCGGGATGAAACACCGCCGGCCATTGTTGATGATTTATCTACCCCCAATCATCAGACCCATTTCAAAGACAAACTGATCACCCTCACCTTTGATGAATGGATTACATTAAAGGATATCTACCGGCAGTTGGTGATCTCTCCCCTGATGCCGGCGGAACCTGATGTACGTCAAAAGGGCAAAGCGATCATCATCACCTTACCGGACAGCCTTCGGGAAGAGACTACCTATTCGCTACATTTTGGCAATGCTATTGCAGACCTGAATGAAGGTAATATTCTCGAAAACTATTCCTTTGTTTTTTCTACAGGCATGGTGTTGGACTCAGCTCAATTGTCCGGTACCGTCATTGATGCGGTCAGTTTGAAACCGGCAGAGGGTATCTGGGTGATGTTGCATTCGCCCAATATGGATAGTGCTGCCTATCACCAAAAACCGGAGTACCTGGCCAAAACCAATAAAGAAGGCAAATGGTCGATTGCCAATATTCGGGAGGACTCGTTTCAAGTGGTCGCCCTGAAGGATGAAAATCTCAACTTTCTCTATGATCAGGAGGCAGAATGGTTTGGATGGCACGACGAAATTGTGATGACGACACAGCCCCTGGGGATTGTTCCGGAGATACGGGTTTTTCCAAGGGAAATGAAATACCGGATCAAGGAAGTTCTACATCCGGTACCTGGCTGGATCAAGTTGGTCATGCAGCGACCAGGCGCAGTACCGGACCTGCAATGGGTGCCGGATCTTGCGGATACCATGTCCCTGATGGATAAGGACACCCTGCATGTGTGGTATCCTCCTGGATCTCCTTACACAGGCCGGATCATCATGGCCGGGGATACCACCCAGATCAGACGATCTGCAGGACAGTCGATATTGAACACAAAAATTACCTTATCAGGTCAGCATGTTCGATTACATCCTTCGGACAAGGCTACCTATACGTCCGCATTACCGCTGGAACGGATTGATACCGCTCTGATGACATTGCGCCATGATTCTCTGGGGCGGATACCTTTTGAAATTTTTCCAGACCGTACAGACCGAAGAAAATTTTCAGTATGGGCTCCCTGGAAGGAGAATATAAAGTATGAGCTGACCTTACTTCCCGGGGCGTTGACTGATTTTTGGGGTCGTACCCATGACACACTCCGGATTCCGATAGTGGTCAATGCAGCGGAACAGTTTGGTGACCTCTCGCTCAAGGTCAGTGGACTTGATAGTTTGTTGCAATATCTGGTATGGCTCAAGTCCGGAGACAAGGTCATAGAGCGGTTTATCGTGTCAGGGGTTGATAAAACTATCCTGATGAGGCCGGCGCTGCCCCCCGGCAAGTATACCGTTGAGATGATTGAGGATCTCAACAGGAATGGACAATGGGACACCGGGGATTTTCATACAAGACGACATCCGGAGCGAAAGAAATTTTTCTCACCGGAACAACTCCGGGCCGGTTGGGAGTTGGAAGCGGACATCATCTGGAGCCCGTAAGTGAGCCTTTCAGGAAACCGCAGCTACCAAATAGCTGTTTATTCCCTGACAGGGCCGTAATTTGCGCACCTGAACCACGTACCCGAATAAGATATGATGAAACTCTGGACGGACAGTCTGGTAAAGTATTATGGCAAACGTAAAGTCGTGGATCACGCTTCTATTGAAGTGTCCCAAGGTGAGATTGTGGGGTTATTGGGACCCAATGGAGCCGGAAAAACCACGACCTTTTATATGGCGGTTGGGTTTATCAAGCCTACGGAAGGTCATGTCTATCTGGATCAGACCGAGATCACCGATCTGCCGATGTACCGGCGGGCCAGACTCGGTGTTGGATACCTTCCTCAGGAACCTTCTGTATTCCGAAAACTCACCGTGGCCAATAATATAAAGGCTGTTTTAGAACTCACCCGATTAACTCGATCCCAGCAGGAAGAAAAACTAGAAAGCCTCATCGGTGAATTTGGCCTTGAGAAAGTGCGCAACAATGTGGGGGATAGTTTATCCGGAGGTGAGCGACGCCGAACTGAAATTGCCCGAGCGCTGGCGACAGATCCGAAGTTTATACTCCTGGATGAACCCTTTGCCGGCATCGATCCCATCGCGGTCGAAGATATACAGCATATAGTGGCGGCGCTTAAACTCAAGAATATCGGCATCCTGATCACGGATCACAATGTACAGGAGACCCTGTCCATTACAGATCGAGCCTATCTGATGTTTGAAGGCCGGATTCTCAAAGCAGGTACCGCTGAAGAACTTGCTGCTGACGAAATGGTCCGTAAGGTCTATCTAGGACAGAATTTTGAACTCAAGCGCAGACCCGTATGATCAGGAATTGCCTGCTGCTTTTCGTCTTTACGCTGATACTGGCATCTTGTACGACCCGTCACGTAGAGCCGACTCGTTCAAGTCGTCGTACCATAGATACGCTATACCAGAAGCAGGTGCTTATGCTACAACCCCGTATGGATTCGGCATGTGCGGTCATCTCTGACAGCCTCTTTCAGTCCGCTGTTGATTCATTGCTTACCCTCCGGCATCGGGAAATGAAAGACCTGATCCAATGAAAGCTAGCATTCTAAATTGTATTGTCGTAGTGGCAGTATTTCAGTTTGCCGCTTGTTCCAGACAAGTCAGTCAGGAAGAACTCATTGGGTCTGCTGTCGAACTTAAACTCCGGCAATGGGAAACCACCCAAATCGAGACCTGTAAAGACCGCGCTTTACAACGAGCTGAGAACTTCGTGGATTCTCTATTGCTCGCTACATCTCTGGATTCCAAACTGGATACCATTCCCAAGCCTGGCAAGCCCATAAAGCCAACCAAACCTGAGTTCAGAGAAAAGCCGGATACCATTTCAGTAAGGCCTATTTATCCCAGGAAGGAATAGCACGGTTTGTTCGGTATTTATTCTCACAGTGCATCGGAGATTCTGACCGCGAGGCGGAAAGCCAGACCTTTTTAAGATGCCAGATAAGGAGATGCCAGATGCCAGACATGAGACGTCAGAGCAGGAGACTTGTGGAGAGCTGAGTCGAAGTGACCATCACGAGCCTACGATTGCATAAATGGTTTAAGTAAAGTTGCAAACTTCCAAAAGAAACATCTCTATGCGAAGTTACAAACTTCGCATATGCAGGATTTTTCTATTTCGCGGGCCAGGTCAATCTTAGAACCACAGCAGACTCACTACTCACTACTCACTACTCACTACTCACCACTCACCACTCACTACTCACCACTAAGCCCTTGAAAATCGTACCTACGTTTTCAATTCACTCAAATAACGGAACATTCGTTTGTTCATTTTTTCCACGCGCCATGCCGGAAATTTTCGGTCTGCGATTTTGAGAAAGATCAGATTGATGCCTCCACGTGAAAAATTATTAGGAAAAGGAGGAGGCACCTTTTGGCCGTTTTGGTCGTATATCACCAAGGCGTCAATACGGCTTTCTGAGGTGCGTTCAAAATGAAGATAAAACAGGGGATATTTTGCCAATTCTTCCTGAAGGATCGTCATACCGTCAAGCAGGTAATAGGTCGTGGATTGGAGATGATGGGCATCAAAATCATAGAAATACGCCACTTTGGAATAGCGATATTCGGACGCAAAGGCTTGTTTGTATTCCTCATGTTGGCGGTCCCGGTCCGCCCGGGTTTCAGAGAGCATTTTTTCTAATCTTGCTTTTTTATCCGGATCCTCAGCTCGCTGTATCATAGCGTTGAGTGTGTCCACCTTTGCCCGGTAGGCTGGGAAACGGACCAACAGGTATCCTTCGCGCAGGTCATGTGCTGCTTTTGCCGGATCGGGCACCTGAGCTGTGAGGGGATAAAGAAAGTGTATCGACAGGAGGATGACTCCGGTCAGTAATATAGGTCTGTATGTCTTCATGGCTGTTATTAATACCCTAACGAAGCGTTGTATATCCTGCATTGGCCCTATTTTCGCAACGCGCTAAAAATACAACGACCTTATGCATGCCAGTACAGATATTGAGGCACTTAGTCAGGAGATATACAATGAAAGTGCTTTCGTAGACCGAATTCTGGAAGCCAGCGGACGAGTTATTGTCGGTCAGTCCTACATGGTGAGCCGTTTATTGCTGGGCTTGCTGGCCGACGGACATGTTTTGCTGGAAGGGTTGCCAGGTCTGGCTAAAACACTGTCCATCAAGACACTCGCCTCCTGTGTAGACGGTTCATTCCACCGGATTCAGTTTACTCCGGATCTCCTGCCGGCCGATATCATCGGGACCATGATATACAATCCGTCCAGCGGTCAGTTTACTGTCAAACAGGGACCGGTCTTCGCTCAGTTCATATTGGCCGACGAGATCAATCGCGCTCCCGCTAAAGTTCAAAGTGCGCTGCTGGAGGCTATGCAGGAACGGCAGGTAACCATCGGGGGCCAAACATTTCCCCTTCAGGAGCCTTTTCTGGTATTGGCTACTCAAAATCCAATTGAACAGGAAGGTACCTACAATCTCCCGGAAGCGCAGGTGGACCGATTTATGTTTAAGGTTAAAATCGGATATCCGGACCGCCAGGAAGAGCGTCTCATCATGCAGCGTAGTCTCACCGGAGAAACCCAGCTCAAACTCCAGCCGGTCGTACACCCTGAAGATATCCTTCGCGCCCGCAGGATCGTCCGCCGGGTCTATATGGATGAGAAAATCGAAAACTATATCCTGGATATCGTCTTTGCCACTCGTCAACCAGATTCCCCCGCATTGTCGAAACTAAAGCCCCTCATCTCCTATGGCGCCTCACCTCGCGCCAGTATCAATCTGGTCATTGCCGCCAAAGCCATGGCCTTTATGAAACGCCGCGGCTATGTCATCCCGGAGGATGTCCGGCAGATATGTCCCGATGTACTTCGGCATCGTATCGGTCTCAGCTATGAAGCCGAAGCTGAGAACATCAGTCAGGAAGACATTATCCGGACGATACTCAACAGTATTGAAGTACCTTAGACACCGATTTTATCCCATGATGTACCGCGTACTCATTCTTTTCCTATTACTTTGTGGCAACCTTGCCGCCCAGATGACAAATGATCCCTGGGTAAGTTCGCAATTGCAAAAAATTCAATGGGAGAAAACATTTAAAGGAGTTCTCGCGGATTATCATCCGGTGACCATTATACTGGCCTCGGACCATAAGATGGTGGCAGGCTATTTCATCCACGAAGGTGATCAACGCCGGCACAGACTGATTGGAGACTGGAGTACCACGGACCGGTTTCAACTACAGGAATGGGACGAACACGACAAACTCAGCGGCTATCTTACCGGCATCATCACCCATGACCTGGTTCAGATGGATTGGATGTCCGCAGATCAGAGCCGGATCTTTCACGTACGCGCTTTTCCTTCCAGCCTGATCCGGATTAAAAATTTCAAATCCGTAGCGGAAATTATTGATATCAACAGCTCGCCCAAAGTCATGATCTCCGTTCAGAAAATGGACTATGGCCTGGTCTCCGGCATTGCCGTCCGGTATGGTCATTACTCCCGTTTTGAAGGGTATTGTCTCGACGGTACATGCTCGATTTGGAATACGGTGATTCAGAATCCGGGAGGGGCACCTATTCGGGTGCAGATGCGTCAAAAAGACGCGGGCAGTTACCGGGTGACCTTCAATGGTACGGATTATACCGGTGTCATACGATCCGTCACACCCATGACGGTGCGACAGTTTGACGGTTCCACCGGATTTATGGATCTCGCCTTCCCACAGTTTTCCGGCAAAACCTTTGATACCTGGAGATCCCGATGGATTGAAAAGATCTGGGCGGACGGGATACAACACCTGAACATCATGAGCCGGGAGGAACGTGCCGGCCGACTGATCCACCGTTCATCCGGGTGGATCGAGATCCTGGATGAAAGTGACCAGTTTGTCAGCGGCCTGGTCACCTATATCAATCCCGGAGCTACTAGACGCGAACCTTTTCTCTGGCTCAAAAAGGAGGATCTCTTTCTGACTCAGGAAGATTGGCTTGCCACACCGGAAGACATACGCAAGGGATCCGCTATGGCATTACGACATGCTGGGAAAATGGAGGATGACGTTTTTCGCCAATGGGTGCAGCAAACGGGATATGTCTTTGGTTTACCCACTCATGCAGGGATACTGATGGTTACCGAATTCAGTATGGTATATGGCGATGACCTCAGACTCATCCCACCTGCTGACAGCAAGGAACTCATCAGAAAAAAATACTGGAAATACTTTGGCTGGTGATGTGCATCGCTCATAGGTAACAACCAACAGTGGATACAACAGAATTGCTTAAACGGGTAAGAAAAGTTGAGATCAAGACCAAGCGCTTGAGCAAACATATCTTTTCGGGAGAATACCATTCAGCATTTCGGGGGAGAGGAATGTCCTTCAGCGAGGTCCGGGCGTACCAGTATGGTGACGAGGTTCGGGATATCGACTGGAATGTCACCGCACGCACCGGAGAGCCCCATATCAAGGTTTTTGAAGAGGAGCGTGAACTGACCATCATGCTCCTGGTCGATATCAGCAAGTCTGTACAGTTTGGTACCAGCGAACCCTGGAAAAATGAATTTATAGCTGAGATAGCTGCCGTTTTGGGTTTTTCCGCCTTGCAGAATAATGACAAGGTCGGTTTGATATTATTTTCCGATCAGGTTGAAATGTATATCCCACCAAAGAAAGGCCGGCAGCATGTATTAAGGATCATCCGTGAATTGCTTTATACTGAACCCCAGAGCCTTGGGACTGACCTTACTGTACCACTGGAATACCTCACCCACGTCATCAAAAAGAAATGCATCACTTTTATCCTGAGTGATTTTCAGACGACTCCGTTTGAAGATGCACTCCGATTGGCCGCCAAACGGCATGATATTATTGGTATTCATGTGTACGATGCGGCAGAAAGGACATTGCCTGCTGCTGGTCTGATTCGTTTACATGATCCGGAATCGGGTCAGGGGAGTATGGTCGATACGGATCATCCATCAGTACGCGAAGCTTTTGTCCACAGGTATACCGGTGATGTTCATGCCTTTATGGAGCAGTTTAGGCGTGCCCAATGTGATACCATGACCCTTGCATCAGATCAATCCTATATCCAGGAATTTCATCGGTTTTTTAAAAGACGAGCTGCGCGATGAAAGTTATATTAGCCGGTGCGTTTTTTTTTCTGACTACCTTTTGTTGGGGCCAGGCGGTCATACGTGTTGACCGCACCGAGATCACTATAGGTGATCAGATACAGGCTACGATAGAAACGGATCTAAGTGGGGGACGGGAATGGGTCAATGCTGACCGTATCTGGCCGGATACGGCCTCCGCTTTCGAAAAGGTGTCAGGACCCCAGTGGGATCGTACGGAGATTTCAAGAGTCAGGGCCACCTGGACACTCGCCATCTTTGATACGGGTTGGGTGCAATTGCCTGCTTTACCTGTGATCATTCAGCAGGATAGCCGCATCGATACGTTTCACACGCAGGATATTCCAATTCGCGTACTATCGGTCGAACCTGATTCTGCAGGGCTGAGGGATATCAAGGGTATCCATCTGGAACCCTTCAATCCCGGGTACTATACCCGCTATCTTCCGTATGTGGCACTTGCATTGCTGTTGGCCATGGGCTTGTATGTAGGGTTGAAGAGACGGAAACTAACGACGGTATCGAAGACACCACCACCACCCCCTCCGCTCCCACATGAATGGGCACAGCAGATGTTGCAGGAGTTGGAGGTGCAAAAATTATGGCAGCGCGGTGAGATTAAGGAGCACTATAGCATACTGACCTCTATTCTTCGGGAGTATCTGGAGCGCCGGTATGGTATACACGCAATGGAACAGATATCGGATGAAATCATCCATCAACTTCGGATTCTGAATATAAGCCCGGATGTTCTGCTGGACACGGAAGAATTGTTGGCGCTATCTGACTTGATCAAATTTGCCAAAGCGG
This sequence comes from Saprospiraceae bacterium, assembly GCA_041746735.1. Taxonomy (GTDB): domain Bacteria; phylum Bacteroidota; class Bacteroidia; order Chitinophagales; family Saprospiraceae; genus Opimibacter. The sequence continues at coordinate 73,010 of JBGTGP010000021.1, read as the reverse complement.
ATCCCGGTATAGATATCCATGCTGTGACGATTAGTCGTGTGCAGGACTTTGTTCAGGCCACGACTCCGACATACCCGGAACCCGTATCCGCTACACCAGAGAAAGAAGAAGATGAAGCTGTGGGATAACATGATACTCCAATCCCCCTGGTGGTTGCTGTTGCTGGGCCTGATTCCCGTGGTGATTTGGTGGCGACATAGACAGCGGAGCAGGAGTTTGATTCCTTCAATAGCAATGCCAACATGGATTCGACCTACACGGACATCTGTAAAGGTCCTGGTGTATCGTACCATAGAACCATTGTTTTGGTTAGCCTTAGCCTTAATGATATTCGCATTGTCACGTCCCCAGGCAGAACATTCAGAGGAGGTTGTCAAAGGTGAGGGGATTGATATTTTTCTGGTGATGGATATTTCATCTTCGATGCTGGCCCGTGATTTCAATCCCGACCGATTAAGCGTGAGCAAGCGGGTGGCCGAAGATTTTATTTCCCAGCGGACGTATGATCGAATTGGGTTGGCTGTTTTTGCGGGAGAAAGTTATACGCAGTGCCCGCTGACGCATGATCATCAGGTGTTGATCGAGTATCTCAGGAGTCTGGAGTGCGGAACACTGGAAGATGGCACCGCAATCGGTATGGGACTGGCTGCTGCCGTTAACCGTCTCAAGGATAGCCAGGCCAAAAGTAAAGTCGTCGTGTTGCTTACAGACGGCGTCAATAATGCCGGGTATATACGTCCGGCAACCGCCGCAGGTCTGGCTAAAGAGTTTGGTATCCGGGTGTATACCATTGGTGTGGGCAGCTACGGTCAGGCGCTGTCACCGGTCCGCAGAAGAGCCTCAGGAGAGTATATGTTTGGGATCACCAATGTAGAGATCGACGAAGAATTGTTGCGCTCCATTGCCGATCAAACCGGAGGTAAATATTATCGTGCGATTTCGGCGGAAGCGCTGCAACAGGTCTATGATGAGATCGACCAGCTGGAAAAAACAGAAGTGGAGATTACCGTTTATAAACGGTATACGGAATTGTACTACCGCCCTCTGATGGTAGGGATGATGATCCTGTTGATGCTTACGCTGCTCCGGTCTACCTGGCTGCGGTCATTGCCCTGGTAAAAGAAAAAGGGACCACGATCGTGGCCCCTTTTTCTTTTACATATCTAAGGACTCTTCTTAGTTCTTCTTGAGAATCTTGAGATTTTCAAGAGCGGTTTCATTCGTAGAATCCAGGGCAAGGATCATCTCATACTGTTCTTCGCCCTCGCCCAGTTCGTCATGCTGAATATAATACCAGGCCATATAATTATGCGCCTCGATCAGATTTTTCTTATTCTTCTCTTTGTCTAAGGAGGCGTAGCGGATGAAGTTTTCATAATGTTCCATCGCCAGATAGAGTTTAGTTTCGGTCGTATCCAGGGCACTTCCGATCCGGGCCCGCATCAGGTGTGCCGTAGTGAACTCAGGAGTCATGAGCAATATTCGGGCAAAGGCGGAATCAGCTTCCAGATTTTTATCTGACAGATAATAGGCGTATCCCAGCCAGTATTCATCCACATTGTTCAAGGACTTTTCAGCTGCTTTTCGTTTGAAGTAAGCTATAGCCTGCTCGTAGTTTTTGGCATCGTAATACGCTTTGGCGATTTTGCCATATATCTCCTGAGACCTGGTCGGTTCCAACTCCAGATACTTTCGGTAGATGTGTGCAGCTTCATCGATCATCCCCAATTCAAAGGAAGCCTTGGCCCAGTAATCATAGTCAGATGGAAATGAGTTACGGCCTTCTTTCTTTTTCAGCGCATCAAAAAGCTTGACACTGTGGTCATGCGCCTGCTGGTAGTTTTCAGATTCTGCATACGCCCAGGCAAGCCAGCGATGAAGGGTATACTGCTCCGGATTGGTCCGTAACACACTTTCGCCCTGTTCAATAGCACGGGTATAATCTTTGGCCTGAAAGGTGAGGAACTTGACCAGACGGACTTTGGCATCCACATCCGAGCCTGTGAGCGAGACATATTTTTCCAATAGGGGTGTTACTTTCGAGTATGCCCCGTCGCGGATATAGAGTTCGATCAGATCTTTGTAGGGCAATGCATCATCCGGAGACAGGTTGATGGCTTCCAGGAGCCTCGCGGTGGCCAGATCATATTGTCTCGAACCACTCCAGATCCGCGCCATACTGATATAGGCGGAGGTATTGCTAGGATCTTTGGATACCGCAGTTTCATAAGCGGTCATCGCAGCGCCATTATCACCTGACAGTTTGTAGGCATCACCCAAATTGGCCCAGTAACGCGCTTCTTTCGGATTCATGCCCTTGGCGATTTCAAGAAATTCGATGGCTTTCTTTGCATTGGGCTTTTTCGCGGTGAGATACGCTTCACCGATCAAGCCAAAAACTTGAGGATTTTTCTTGTCCAGTCTGGATGCTGAGAGGAGTAACTCGTCCGCTTCCGAGGTCTTTCCCTGGTCCAGTGCCAATTTGCCCAAGCCGATTTTACATTCAGCACACTGCGAATTGATAGATTGACCTTTCTTATAAGACTTCTCTGCCTCCATATAATCCTCGGTCCGGTAACTCACCTCACCGATGTAATAGTATATCGTTCCGTTTTTCGGATCTGCCTTGGCAATGGCGTTAAAGGTGTACAAGGCAGCGCTGAAGTTTTCATTTTCCAGTTGCTTGATGCCATCCTTAAGTGACGGAACCTGACTAGACCCCGAAAGGGCATAGATCCAACATATCGAAGCAAATACTAGCTTTTTCATCATCGTGGTGTTTAAGTGACGCAATTGCAAAATTGCAACATGATTTTTAATCCAAGTGTTCATTGGACAACTTTTATATCGGGGATGTGATTAAATTCGATAATTCGTTCGGTTTGAAATTTAGGCAATAATCCGGCTTTCAGGATGATTTTTTGACCGATTTCTCCAGCAATAAAAGACGCAAAGCCTGTGGATACATCACTTTTTCCCGTAGTGCTGATGATATGCAAATCCCGGGTAAACGGATATTTCCAATCCTGGAGATTATATTGGTATGGCTTGACGAATCCATGCTGAATGGAGTCGATGGGCCGGGATATGCCGAGAAGCTGGATGCTGGCCAGTACCTCCCGGGTGAAGGCGCTATCAGAATCACTGATATCACTATAGTCGATAATCCCGATCGCATGAATGTGCTGTCGCACATAGTCCAGCACCTCTTGTTTGGCAGGTAATGTATAAAAGTGGGAAGGGAAATCCTGACGATTGATCCGGTCCAGGATATCCTGGGTGATTCCGGATTTTATATTTTCGATGACAAACTGCTTCCCTGAGGCAGGATCGTTTAGCATATTTAACAACGATTCATAGGTATAGGTTGTATCCGGGGTTTCCGGATGCGCGATAAAAGCAATGGCACCCGTAGCAAAGGCCGTCTGGCGTGGAAAAGCTTTACGTGCTTTGCAAAAATCAACTTCTTCCGGGGTCAACGCACGAGTAGTCATGATCACCCGGATGCTGTCGGCCAGAAATCGTTCCATGAGATCAAACTCATTCATGTACGTGATGGAGATATCGGTATAGGGATAAAAGCGTTCAAAGATCTCTTCTTCCTGCTGGGCGATCACCCGCATACTTTCATCTGCAATGATGTTGATCTTGCCGATCGTAGGCCCGACCATATCGTCTGCTTTTCTGCTGCACGCGATCGTGCAAATCAGCATCAGAAAGAGGATATGTCCGCTATACCGTTTCATACTAAATCAGGTCGTTGTATTTGCTATAGTAATGACGTGAATGAAATCTGGTTTCCGTTAAGTGGACGTTAATGGCCGTTAATGTGGGATTAAAATGTGTGGTTTGAACTAAAGGTCTGATTCCTTTCAGAAGATCAGACCTCATTTTCTTGAGAATGGTTTTCTTGTTGGTTTTTAAATGCCCGGCTGATTCGCCATCCGCCATAGACGATAAAGGCCATGCTGAGTATTTCATTCCACGGGGATATAGGCATCACCTTACGGACATATATAAACAAACCAGCGCCGATATAGGCCAGGCCGAGTAGCAGCAGGAATGCCTGTCGCAGGGTTAGAAAGCCCATGTACTACTGGAGTACAAACTTGATCGGAAGGGTAAACGTCACAGGCACGGCTCTACCGTTGTGCTTACCGGGTTTCCATCTCGGCATACCATTGACGACGCGTAGTGCTTCCTCATTGCAACCGCCTCCGATTCCGCGGACGACAGTGGCGTTTTTAATATCACCGTCCTTGGAAACGACAAACTGTATGATGACCTGTCCGGAAATGCCGTTTTCGCGGGCGATGGCTGGATACTTGATCTTTTCGTAGATGTATTTGTACATGGCTTCAGTACCGTCCGGGAATGACGGCATCTGTTCTACATACGAGAAAGGGGCTTCTTCCTTGGGTTCTTCATAAACAGCCGCCGGAGGTGCTTCAGGTTCCAGTAAGGAGGCATCCACCCCTCCTTCTTCACCTTTCTTGGTCACTGTGGCGATCTCCTTGTCTTTAAGCTCCTCAACCATCGGTGGAGGGGGTTCCTCTTCCAGAACCTCTTCATCCTTTTTGACAACAGGAGGGACAAATTTGATCTGGTCCTTGATCGGGGGGGGATCTACCTTGGGTGGAGGTGGCGGAGGTGGCTTCTTGGGATCGATGGGAGGGGGTTCCGCCAAAATGACTTCCCGCATCGTCAAATCCTCCTTTTCTGCGGCCGGCAGCATACCCTTTACCATCCGGATAATAATAGGTGAACTGATAACCAAGAGGAAAAACAAAATTCCGGTCATCATGGCCCGGGACATGTTTTTAGAGTACACTTTGCGCAGTTGAAAGGCGCCATACGCTTTATTGCGTCCTTCAAATACGATGTCATCCATCGACCGATTGAGCATATTTTGATTTTCCATGGTCACGTCGTTTAATCAGGTTAATACAAGGATGCAAAAACCCGACGGATTACATAAAATTTATTTTCGGCTTTGTCCGATCGTGATGGCTACAAGTGAATCAATCGGATCATTGGGCTCCAGAATAGCATATCGCTTGACATCGCTAATGGTCATTTCATCCAGAACGTCCACTATATTTTTAACGGTAGAACCGGGCAAAGGTTTTATCATGACAAAGAGGTCGTCTTTGTTCCCCCACATTTCCTGTACCTCACTTTGGCGGCGTTGAATAAAGGATCTGAGTCCCTGGGGGCTGTAATCCAGACTATCCAGTTGAAGTTCCGTATTCGGATCAATCTCATCGGGAGAGACATAAGAATACACTTTGTTGTTATCGCCAAGCATGAGTGTGGCGGTTTTGGACATTTTGATGGGCGGCTCTTCCTCCTTTTTGATATCATCCTCCTTGGCCGGTTTGTTGACCTCCATGGTCTTCGGTTTGTTCATCGTAGTGGCCAGCATGAAAAAGGTCAGCAGGAGAAAAGCCAAATCTACCATGGCCGTGAGATCGACCCGGGTAGACAACTTTTTGGTACGGACTTTCTTGGCGCCTTTTTTATGACCTCCTCCACCGGAGGTATTCATTTCAGCCATAACTCACGAATTTTCTTTACTCGCTTTTGTAAATTATTCTTGTGCGGATCTTGCTGAGGTGATCAGGTTGAATTTGTTGACCTTCCGGTTTTGCAATGCACGGATCAGCTTATCGAAATCCTTATACTTGGTCGTCTTGTCGCCTTTGATGGCAATACGAAGGTCATTATTTTCCTGACGGGAAAACAGAATGAGATCCTCTACCTGTTGCTGCCCCCCTGTCGTATCGATATTGAGTCCCGGCTGCTGAATCTTGGCCCAGTCTTTGGGATCCCGGTCGAGAAAATCAGGCAGTGCCCGAATATCCATGCCCCAAAACTCAAGCGTCCTGAAGGCATTCCTCTGCTTTTCTGAAAAAGGCAGTTGATATTGGGCAGAGAGTCGATCCAAAAGTTTGAGACGTGTATTCTGATCATCCAAGCCAAAGAATAAGCGACCATCAGGGGCGATCTGAAACATCATGATATCCCGCTCCGGAATAGGCACCTGAGCCGTCGACATCGGGATATCGATGTTGACCATTTCCTGGGGTTTGAATTTGGTGGTCAGAATGAAGAATGTAAGCAACAGAAAGGCCACATCGCACATGGCGGTCATGTCGATTGCTGTACTCTTCCTTGGTATTTTGACCTTAGGCATATCTTATACGATAACGGTAAGAGAGAAATTAATGTTTCGCAGCAAACGTCTGTGCAATACTAAATCCGGCCTCATCGATACCGTAGGTCAAACCGTCAATCTTGGTGGTGAAAATGTTGTAGAAGATAATGGCCAGTGCAGATGCCCCGATACCCAACGAAGTATTGATGAGCGCTTCGGCAATACCGGTCGACAACGCTATAGCATCTGGCGCTCCGGCAGTGGCAAGAGCAGAGAAGGCCTTGATCATCCCCATAACCGTTCCTAAAAGACCCAAAAGCGTCGCAACTGACGCAAGCGTAGCCAGGATCACCAGATTTTTCTCCAGCATCGGGAGTTCGAGTGAAGTGGCCTCCTCGATTTCTTTCTGAATGGCCAGGACTTTCTGATCCTTCTCCATCCCCGTTGTTGAAGACATGTCATTGTACTTGTGCAAACCTTCACGGATCACATTGGCGACCGAACCACGTTGTGTATCACACTCTTTGATGGCTCCCTGGATATCATTACGGTCAAGCATTCCTTTAATCTTACGGACAAATACCGGAATAGACCCGCGACCACTGGCAATCCGCAAAGAGATATAACGCTCTACGGCTACCGAAAGCACAATGATCACATTGGCCATCAACACCGGTACCATCAAGCCTCCCTTGTACATCATACCCAAATAATTTCCGGGATGCGGGTGACCCGCCGGGTCGTTGTTTTCAAAGTTGCTGGGATCACCCAGGATAAATTTGAAAACAAGGATACCGATCACCAGGGACACCGGAATCAGGATGGAAGCAAAGAGGGAACTGAATTTACTGCTGCCGGCAACTTTTTCAGCTTTGACATTCGGATTGCTCATAAATGGATGATTTAATGTTTTAAGTAGACAACACTCTGTTATGATGAGAAGATAACATACATGCACCTCACCTGAGGAGAAACACGGGTGCAAAAATATTTTTATTTTTCAATTGCATCCGCAGTAAGATATAAATTTTGAAACAGGGCATGATCTCAAAATATCTGATCCTTCGGTTGTATTGATTATATAATACTATTCTGTCACATATTGCCCTATGATAACCAAAGATATAGTCAGACAAAGCTTATTTCCATCTTCAGTGGGTCCACAATTGGCCGGTTTGACAAATTGTCAATTATTTTACGAACACGCCTTCAAGTCCCTTTAGTTTGGAGTCACCAGTTGTCCGGAGGTCAGCTTCTCATCGTATCCTTCCAGGTCGTTGGATAATCGGCACCAACGTATTGTCGTTTAGAGCGGTGGTATCTGTCAGAACATGGTGAACAGATCATTACTTTTGCCTTGGACAAAATGCCTAAAGGGGATCTTGCGAAAACCCAATAGGATCCGGATATAATCCACCTGATCAGATAACGGTCAGGTTCACACAGCAAGTATAAACCATACAGGCATGACACATTTTATATCGGGTTATGTTTCGATTTGAACATCCTGAATTCCTTTGGACAGCCATACTGTCTGTCACCTTGTTGTGTGCCGGGTACCTGAGAGCCTATCTGAATGGAAAAGACTGGCTCCGGTGGGGTACGGCATCGTCCAATAGCCGAATGGCTAACCTTCTTCATATCCGGCCACGCTGGAGGTGGGCAGGTTTAGTGGCTAGTATTTTGATGGTCATAGCGGTCACCAATCCCCAATGGGGCTTTAAGACGGTTTCGGTCGAAAATACCACAGCGGATATCTACCTGGTACTGGACATCTCCAACAGTATGCTGGCTGAAGATGTCCCTCCCAGTCGGCTGGAACGGGCTAAAAGACTGCTGCTCGAATTGTCAACGGCTTTCAGATCAGACCGTCTGGGGTTGATTTTCTTCGCCGGGAATGCCTATATCCAGAGCCCGCTCACTACAGATTGGCGCGCGATACAACTCTTTATCCATGCCGCTCATCCGGATCAGGCTGGTACTCAAGGCACCGCCATTGGCGAAGCTATTCGGCTTGTGCTTCAACAACAACCTGATGCCCAACCGCAGTCCGGCGGTGCTTTGGTCCTGATCACCGACGGTGAGGATCATGACAGTGATGCAACGGAAACCATACGCATTGCGGCATCCCGGGGTTGGACGACGTATGTGATCGGCGTGGGGACAGAGACCGGTGGTACGATTCCCATCGCGATCGATGGTCGGAAGGATATGAAACGGGATGATTCCGGACAGCCCGTCCTGACGGCACTCAACCGAAACTTGATGAAAGACCTGGCCTCCAATGGAGGAGGCCGCTATTTTGACCTGACCAGCGAAACCGCCATCGTCGGAGAACTCCGGCAGGCCCTGTCCGGTATGGAGCGGAAACGGATGGAAAAACGTTCTTTTTCGGAACATAAAAGCTACTATCAGTGGTTTCTGTTACCAGCGCTTGTTCTGTTGGTGGGATGGGCCGCGTTCAACTCTAAACATGATGTGATCTGATGCGTTTTTCGTTCTCTTTTACCCTGATGCTCCTGACAGGGATGTTGATGACCTTGAGTCTGCAAGCCCAGCAGGATTATCCTTGGTTGCGGACTGGTGATGAGTTATTTCTGCGAGGTGGTTTCGCAGATGCTGAAACAGCCTACCGGAAAGCCCGTGAGGAAAAAGAGAAACCTGCAACGTCATACAACCTGGGCAATTCCATCTACTATCAGAACCGGCTACCCGAAGCGATCCGGGAGTATGAAAAAACTATTGAAACTACCGACGATATTCAGCTCAAATCTCATGCGTATTATAATTTGGGAAACGCCCATTTTCAAAGCCAGGCTTATGACAAAAGCATACAGGCGTACAGACAGGCACTCAAACTCATGCCTGACGATTTAGATGCAAAAAAAAATCTGATGTTGGCCATGCAACAACAACAGCAGCAACAACAGCAACAGCATCAACAAAAGCAGGACCCCAAGCAGGACCAGGACCAACAGCGGGACCCAGAGGAGCAGAATACGGGAGATCAGCAAGAGCCCTCACCGCAACCCCAGACTTCACCAGAATCCCGTGACCAAATGACCCCGGAAGAACTCAGCCAGGAGGAAGCACGTGAGATCCTCAAGGCCATAGAGCGAGAAGATCAACGGGTACAGGAAAAATTAAAGAAAACCCAGGCCAGGAAATCACCTCCTGTAAAGGATTGGTGATCGGATACCATCTGAATTCCTGCGGGATAGAAAATTTAGAATTAGTTTCATGGAAACAACTACCTGTGTGATATGAAATTTATGCTTTTTCTCATGGGTCTGATCTGTACGTATAGTCTGTATAGCCAGCCTCTGGTGAATGTGCACGTGAGTGCGGATACTATTGCAGTTGGTGAATGGGTAGATATCAAGTACACCATAGAAGGTGGTGAAGGTCGATTTCAGATGCCCGACCTTACATTGTTACCTGTTGTCAGCGGCCCCAACACCTCCTCCAGTTTTATGTACAGCAACGGCAAAGTGAGTTCCAGTCAGACGTATTCCTTTCGCTTGCGACCGGTAGAGGTGGGACGGATCCAAATACCGGAGACCACCTACGAAATCCAGGGTGAGGTATTGACCATTCAGCCTGTTGAAGTTGTAGTTTTGGCGTATCGTGACCGGCCACAAGTGCAGAAGAAGAAAATTGAAACCGCACCCGTAACACCTGAACGTGAGAAGAGAAAGTTCTGAACTCGTAGCAGATTCCTCCATAGTCAACTTCAGACTCCGGTTGATTCTGGGGTGGGTGGTGTTTTTGCTTACTTTTTTTGAGGGGCATGCGCAAGATGGGCTCTTTATAGCCAGGGTCTCCGCTACGCGTATTCAGCAACACACAGTGGTAGAAGTCCGGTTTGAACTTAGAGAAACCGGCGGAGCAGATTTTGTTCCCCCTTCGTTCGAACCCTTTCGGGTGGTAGGAGGACCCAGCATGGCCTCCAGTACCACGCTCATCAATGGTGTTATGAGCCGTAGTCAAAGCTGGTCCTATTCCCTCCTTGCAGTCAAGCCCGGCAAGTTCACGATCGGCCCCGCCACAGTTACAACCGAACGAAAAAGGATATCAACCCGGCCCATTGTACTTGAGGTTGTGGAGGCTGAGAATGATACAAAACCAGGGGTGGAGACAGGGAAGTCGAAACCCGTATTCTTAAAAGCAGAAATCGCACCGGGGAAATTTTATCCGGGCCAGCAGATTCGACTGGATTATCGACTCCTGTTCAGGGAGAATGTCCAGACCGTAGGAGCGCTTGCCGAAGATGACTATGCTGAATTTTTTGTCCAACCGATTTCATATATCAGTACGGAAGCTGCCTATGAGACGATTGAAGGGGTCACCTATACTTCCAGAGTGATCAAATCCCTGGCCTTGTATCCCCATCAGTCCGGCACCTACACAATTGATCCCATGGTGATGACCGTGGGGATCAACGCCCCTGTTCCGGGCAGCTTTGGCTATTTCAATATGCAGAGGATTCAGGATGTTCAGGTGGCATCCCAGCCGCTGTCTATTACGGTGCACCCGCTACCGGGTGGCGCTCCGACAACCTTCTCAGGTGCTGTAGGACAATATCAGATGCAAGTGGCTCCCGTGCCACCCACTATGACAACAGATGATGCCTTGCGGATCAGAGTGGAATGGACGGGCAATGGAGATGCTCGACGGTGGGATCTGCCTGTGCCGGTAGCCGACAGTGCGTTTCAGATTTATGAACCGCGCATCCTGGAGGACAATGTATTGGAGAAAGACCACGAAGTCATTCAGGTCAGATCCGTTGAATACCAGATGGTGGTATCGACGCCAGGCGAGTATGCAGTTTATATTCCCTTCACCTACTTCGATCCGAAAGCGGGGCAATTCGTCAGGATGCAGAGTGATACTTTCCAGGTAACCGTAAAACCCGGTACAGGAGAAGCTCCGCAAAGAATTCGTCCGGGTCAGGACCAAACGATTACAGTCCCGGAATTGATGGAACTTCCGGTGCTGTATATTCAGGATGCTTTTTGGCGCTCTTTTCCCCATCTGGTTTTAATGGGATTGATTCTGTCAGGGGTCTGTTTTGGTAGTTGGTCGACCTACAAGCGAAGACGGGAAAAATCCATTTCACCTACCGCGCGTAAACGTCTATTAGCCAGACAGGATGCCCTCGATCGTTTGAAAGCAATGGAAGAGGAAATGGAAGGGTTGCCATCAGTAGCTTTTTTCGAAAGGACTACAGAAATTTATTACAACTTTCTGATCGACCGTTTTGCTATTCCGCCGGCGGATCTTGATGCCACGAAGCTGTCAGCGTATCTTGCTCAAGCCAATATTGCTGTTTCGCTAAAGGACAATGCATTGGCTTTTTTTGACCAATGTCTTTCCGTCAGGTATGGTGGTATTCCTGGCGGATACAGCCGGGAAGAAATGCTGAGACAATGCAGAACCATGATTCAGGAACTGGATGTGGTACCCGTGTGATTATTTCACTTTTTTCTTCATAGTATTGCCTTCGCATTGCATCCTTCTGACGACGGCAAAGTCCGTTATTGTTTTGAACTGCAACGATGGCTACACACAAGCAAAAGAGTAAACCGGTAAAGAAGGCGGTATCCAAACTCAAGGTCTGGCATTATCTTGTATTCATCGGACTGCCACTGATTGTTTTTGGCAGATCTGCCATGTTCGGGTATGTCATGCATGATGATGACAAGATGATCCTCGAAAATGAGGCCATCCGGCAGGGGTTTAATCCGGGTCTTGCCTTCACGACAGATGCATGGTTTATGGACGCACGGATTGAACTTTACCGACCTTGGCAGAGTATAACCTACATGATCGATTATGCGATCGGAAAGGAGTCCGCAGCCGTCTACCACACGCATAATCTTCTGGTTTTTTTAGCGGGCAGCCTGTTGTTGTTTGTGTTTCTGAGCCATTATTTCAAACCGATGGTCGCCTGGGCGGGCGCCCTGCTCTACAGTCTCAATCTTCTGACACCCCATGCCGTGGGGTGGATTGCATCCCGGGGTGACTTGTATCTCATGGTCTTTGGAATGGGCTTTTTGATTCTGGTGCAACGTTACCTTCAATCGAGGTCCATGCACTATCTGTGGGCCGCAGCTCCGGTCTTCTTTCTGGCCTTGCTGGCTAAGGAATCCGCAGTCGCTTTATTGCCGGTAGCCACCGTCATGCTGTATGCGGAAAAGAAAAAATTACCTGTAACGCGGGAGTCTGTTTGGCTGATTGTTTTGGCCGCGATTTTTGCCGGGTATTATGTGATGCGGTCGCCTGCCATTGCAGATGCGGGCAATATGTCAGTGATGGCTTTCTTCAGCAATTTGCGTTCATTGCCTGAAGAGTTTTTTAAAATGATACTCCCCTTTGGATTTAGTGTTATGCCCGGCTACTCCTTGTTATGGACACTTGCAGGATTTGCATTATTCGCAGTGGTGGTATATCTGGTCCGAAAATATAAGCCGGACCAAAGGTTGGTCTTGACAGGCGGAGCTATATGGCTCGGCTCATTGGTGCCCTCCATGGCCTATGAACCTTCCTTTGCAGGTGTGGCTTATGATTATCTGGATCACAGGACTTGGTTTCCGTTTACAGGACTCTGGCTTATCCTCATGGCTATGGCAGAAAAATCAGGCTGGACATTTCGCCCTACAGGGGTCAGGGTATCGGTGGGTGTATTACTTGTATGGTCGGGCATCAATTTCTGGCGCATTGGCACGTATGAAAACTGGCAGGCCTATTATACCAATGCCATCACCACCAATCCCGGTTCAGGTCTGGCCAACCTCAACTACGGCTCTATGCTACGTGATGAAGGCCGCTGGGAGGAAGCTTTACCTTATGTGGAGAAAGGCGTGCAACTTAGCCCCGACTATGTGGATGCCAAAGTACGGTTGGCTGAAGTCTACTTTAAATTGGGAAAGTATAATGAAACCGTTGACATAGCCAATCATGCATTGGCCAAAGAATCCGGCAATCTGCAAGCACTGCAGTTCAGAGGCAGCGCGTTGGGAGCGAGTGGTCGGGTGTCGGAAGCGATGGTGGATTTTCAGAAAATCCTGGATGCAGATCCCGGCAATCCTCACGCCATCTTCAATCTGGCAGTGGCGTATAAGGAAGCTAACCTGCTCAACCAGGCTATTGAGACCTTTTCAAAGCTGATCGTGGCGAATCCAGAGTTTCCCAATGTTTTTTACGAACGTGGTTTTACCTATGGTAAGATGGGTCTTTTCCCACAGGCTTTGGCGGATATGGAACAATCGATTGCCCTCCAGCCCGCTCACGGCGCATCATATTTTTTTAGGGGACGAGCCTATGAGGCTTTAGGTAATATCGGGCTGGCATGTGCGGACTGGCAAAAGGCAATGACCCTGGACGTGCGGGAGGCTGAAATTTTTGTCAGAGAGAAGTGTCCTTGACGCTGCTCCGGCTGCCCAATTACCCTTGGCTTTTTTCAGAATGACGGCAATCTCTCTATCTTCGCCCACCTTACAGGAGCAGGCGTGTTATGAAGCAAACCATTAAAGAAATACTGAAATCCAAGCCAATAGGGCAGGAGGTGATCATTTGTGGCTGGGTCCGAACGTTCAGAAATAATCAGTTTGCCGCCATTAGTGACGGTTCCTGCATCCAGACCATCCAGGTGGTTGTAGATCACGAACAGACTGACCCGCAATTGCTGCGCAGGATCACGACTGGTGCTGCCATCATCGCTACCGGCATCCTCACCGCGTCTCAGGGGAAAGGTCAGGACGTAGAAGTGAAAGCCCATACCATTGAAATAGCCGGCGATTCCGATCCGGAAAAATATCCGCTGCAGCCCAAGAAGCACAGCATGGAATTTTTACGCGAGATCGCACATTTACGCATCCGGACCAACACGTTTGGCGCCATCATGCGGGTGCGTCACGCGCTGGCGTATGCCATTCACACCTTCTTTCATGAGCGTGGATTTTTCTATTTCCACAGCCCGGTGATCACCGGATCGGATGCGGAAGGTGCGGGCGAGATGTTCCGTGTAACGACGTTGCCGCTGGAGAAAATACCCTTTACGCCGGAAGGGCAAGTGGATGTAAAGCAGGATTTTTTTGAGAAGAAAACCCACCTGACGGTTTCAGGTCAGTTGGAAGCAGAACTCGCGGCACTCGCACTCAGCAGAGTCTATACGTTTGGGCCGACCTTTCGGGCAGAAAACAGCAATACCTCACGCCATCTGGCTGAGTTCTGGATGATTGAGCCTGAAGTGGCTTTTTTTGACCTGGAGGACAATATGGATCTCGCCGAAGATATGCTGCGGTATGTGATCGCCTACACCCTGGAGCATTGTGCTGCCGATCTTCAATTTTTGAAAGAAAGACTGGAGCAGGAAGAACAAACAAAGCCTCAGGCAGAGCGAAGCCAGATGGACCTCATCAGCAAACTTCGCTTTGTGGTGGACAATCGTTTTGAACGCCTGACCTATGGCGAGGCGATTGAGATCTTGCGCAATTCAACCCCCAATAAGAAAGGAAAGTTTACCTATCCTATCGAAGGCTGGGGTGCAGACCTGCAGAGTGAGCATGAACGGTATCTCGTAGAGAAGCATTTTCAGAAGCCGGTGATTCTGACCCATTATCCGAAAGAGATCAAGGCGTTTTATATGCGTCTTTCAGAAGATGGCCGGACGGTTGCAGCCATGGATATCTTGTTCCCTCAGATCGGCGAGATCGTAGGAGGCTCACAACGGGAAGAGCGTCTGGATGTTCTGACCGCAAGAATGCAGGAGATGTACATTCCACTGGAAGAGATGGAGTGGTTTCTCGATACACGTCGATTTGGAACCTGCCCGCATGCAGGATTTGGGCTGGGCTTCGAACGGCTGGTTTTATTTGTGACGGGTATGACTAATATCCGGGATGTGATTCCATTTCCACGTACACCAGGTAATGCAGAGTTCTAAAGGATAGGATTTTTCTGTGAGTCAAAGACCTCCTACTTATGCGAAGTTTGCAACTTCGGATAGAAATGTTTCTTTTGAAGTTTGCAACTTCACTTAAACCACTAATGCAAAGTGCAAAAGAGGGCCAGTGATGGTCGTTTCGACTCTGCAGGTTTCGACTCCAGTCGCCACATGTCTCCTGCTTTCCGCCTTGTGGTCGGAATCTCCGCTGCGCTTCGACTGCCATCTTCTCACTCCACTGTTGTGCCAGGTTTTCGAGCCAGTTCGCGGATGGGGACACCATCAATCATCACATCCTTCAGCACCGCTCTGCCGCGATCCACCATGACGACAGCCCAGGTCACTTTTTCCTGATTCCGTGAGGCTTCATTATATATCTGCTCGGCTACCGGCGCTTTCTTTTCCTCCATATAGTAGCGATCAAAAGGATACTGGATATAGGCCGTATGTATGCTGTCCCAACCGACATAGCTGATATACGCGTTGATGTAGGCATCTGTATCCGTGGGTTCGTCATTGGATAAAGATGAGATGATGGCAAAACCTGCCGAATCCGTTTTCAGTTGGACATACACGGCATCTCCATTTTGCCAGACACCTTCCTCGACGGGGATATCATTGTTGAGATAGGAGAGGGTAATGTATTTGCCCCTGAACGGATCATTGGGATCTACCGGTGCCGTGCGGAACCGGAATTCGTGGCCACCGGAGATGACGTTTTCCAATTGGAGAATCATTCTCGCCGGAACAAACCACTGGGCGATGACCATGAGGATAAAAGCAGGGATGAGCAGTTTTCCGGTCATACAGCGTTTTGTTTTTTTCTTTTCGCCATTTGGTAATTCGCCACAAAGAAGCCAATACCCACAGCTACGAATAAAAGTCCCCGTACGATAAAGCTGATCTCGGTATCAAAGAATCGGCACATGATCAGGGCGGAGACGATGAGCAATCCATAATTGAGAATCCCGAAATGATTTTGGCGCGCCCCTTCCCGAATGGTGAGGATACCGATCCCCAGCACCAGGATATTGATCAGGACCGTCACCCAGGCCGATACGGTGCCGATAAAGAAGATGATGACAAAAAGGAGAAAGGCCGTTTCTACAGGTCGCATCATCCAGCGACCTTGCCGGACTTTTTGAAAGATCAGCAATCCCAATGCTGCCAAGGTCAGGATCGTAGCTGCGATAGCCTCAGGCGTCAGGATCCAGTTTTGGATCGGAAACTCATACGTTCGCAAATGCTGCCAGAATCCGTCAAAGCTCAGGCCCAAAAGAAGTCCCACCGTACCCAATGACCCGAGCGCCAGATATCCGTTGTTGCGAATCTTCTGGTCGCCCAGCACCGGTGTGAGGCCGAGGAGATACAGTAACCCAAAAAGACTCATATAGGCCACAAACATGAGCTCCACGATTTCAGTAGCGACGGTGCCCAGAACGGTGATCACGGAAAGGGGAATGAACCAATTGTGAAAGACAAAGAAATTACTACTCTGGCGCTGGCGATAGAGCATATAGTAATGAGGTAGTGCCAGCAGCAGCAATCCCCAGTACGCATAGGACTCTGACACCGGCCTGGTCCAGTAGCCGACTTCGCATGCATAGAAGGTGATGCCAGCCAGATATAACATAGAGGCGGTGGAGGACCGCATGACATAGATGACTGGTAGCGCGAGGAGTACCCAGGTCAGCATAAACGAGCTGACTTTGCCGGGAATATTATAGATCTGGCTGATGAGAGAAAGACAGATCCCGATGGCCAGCACCAGAAAGGTGGAAGACGCTTCCCGCCAGACCGTACTTCCCGATTTTCGCATCAATGAATAGGCACACAAAATCTGGCCCGCCAGTAATGGAATAAACGCAATGATGGTCTTGATACTGCGGGAGAGCTCATCCCAGTTGTGGGCAAGGATCAGCGTGGTGCCCAGACCGACCAACAGGGCGCCGAAAATGCCAAAGACAATGACCATTTTGTTTTGTGGAGGTCCTGCCTTGTCAATATAGTATTGAGCGATCCGGTCGGCCGTAGCCTGGTCAATGACGCCGGCATCAACGAGGGTGGCAAGGTCTTTCAGTTTCATTCCGGCTGTGAATATAAAGAATTCCCCTATGCGAGTCTCCGGTCGATATCTCGTCGGACATCCCGTTCCTTGATCGTATTGCGCTTGTCAAATTCCTTTTTTCCCTGAGCCAGCCAGATCTCACATTTGGCATGCCCGCGCTCTGAAAAATAAATTCGATACGGGATAATGGTCAACCCTTTCTCGGTGACACGTCGCTCGATTTTGCGAAGCTCGGTTTTGTTGAGCAGGAGTTTCCGGTTAGCTTTCGCCATATGCTGTGTAGCACTGGCAAGCTGGTATTCGTTGATGTGCAGATTTTTTAGAAAGAGCTCCCCATGTTCGAAGACACACCACGCATCGCTCATATTGGCCTGACCGAGTCGAAGGGATTTGACTTCGGTACCTTTCAGGACAAGGCCGGCTTCAAATTTTTGAAGCATGTGGTATTCGTGACGGGCCTTTCGGTTAAGGATTTCCATGATCGGGTCGGACAGATGAAAGGGCAAAGATACAGGAAGCTTAGGAGCTTAGGAGCTTAGGAGGTTAGGAGGTTAGAGGGTTAGGAGTGGTGAGTAGTGAGTAGTGAGTAGTGAGTAGTGAGTAGTGAGTGGTGAGTTGATCTGCGGAATAGGAAAATACTCTGATATCCACACGGAACAAAAGGTGACTGAGCGGAGTCGAAGGCACCGACTCTAACCTTCTAACCTCCTAACCCCTCTAATCAACTCTTAGAAGGCTGATTACTAAAAGTCATCGGACGTTCCGGTTTCAGATTCTGGTTGAGGAAATCGGTCATCTTGATGTAGAGATGCCGACGTGCATTGTCCCCATGGATACCATGGTTACGGTTGGGATAGATGTAGGTATCAAATTGTTTGTTGGCTTTGATCAAAGCAGCCGCCATTTCCGCAGCGTGCTGATAATGTACATTGTCATCCGAACTCCCATGCACCAGCAGATAATTTCCCTTAAGCCGGTCGACAAAATTGATCGGCGAATTATCCTCATACCCTTTGCTGTTTTCTTTTTCATCGCGCATATACCGCTCCGTGTAAATGGTGTCATACCATTTCCAGTTGGTGACCGGTGCTACTGCGATGGCAGAATTGAAGACATCATTGCCTTTGAGCAAACAGAGCGACGACATATAGCCCCCATAACTCCAGCCGAAGATGCCAATCCGGGCCGGATCTGCAAAAGGCAGACGGCCGAGGTATTTTGCTGCTTCGATCTGATCGATGGTTTCATAATGGCCGAGCTGCAGATAGGTCATTTTCTTAAATGCTTCCCCGCGACCACCTGTGCCCCGATTGTCAACACAGGCAATGAGATAGCCCTGCTGCGCCAGAGACTGTAGCCACCAGTAATCCGTACCGATCCATCCATTCAGTACTTTCTGCGAACCCGGGCCGCCATACTGCGTCATAAAGACGGGATATTGACGCGTAGGATCAAAATTATAAGGTTTGATCATATACCCATTGAGCTCAACCCCTTCACTGGTGGTAAACGTAAAAAGTTCCACGGGCTGCGTACCGGCTTCTTCCTGCTGTTTTTTTACGGCCGTATTTTCTTCGAGGGTGCGGACCAGTTTGCCGCTACGATCATGTACCGCATAGACCGGCGCGGTATTGAGTGTCGAATGATTCCAGACAAAGAGATCATGTGTGGTGGAAAACTGCGCTCCGTTCATGCCTTTTTTTGCAGTAAGATTTTTCCTGTTTTCTCCTTTCAGATCAATACTGTACACTTCCCGCTCCAGCGGAGAATGCGCTGCTGCCTGGTAAAAGACACTCTTGTTTTTCTCGTCTACGCCATAAAATGCGGTGACTTCCCAGACACCTGAGGTCAGTTGTTTCTTGAGTTTCCCATCCATCCCATACAGGTAGATGTGGTTGTACCCATCCTGTTCACTGGTCCAGAGGAAGCATGATTCATCGGAGAGAAAGGTCAGGTTGTCGTGGATGTCGATATACCACTCGTTGTCCTCCCGGAGGAGCAGGGTGGTTTTGCCGGTGGTCGCGTTGGCGAGCAGCAATTCAAGATGATTTTGATGACGGTTCATCCAGAAGACACAGAGTTTGGAAGGATCACGGGTCCATTTGATCCGTGGGATATACCCGTCCGGATCACTGTCGCGGTCGACGGTGGTTCTGTTTTTGCTTTTACTGTCGTAGATATGGATGCTGACTTTGGAGTTGTCCATTCCCACTTTTGGATATTTAAAAGTTACATTTTCGGGATAGAGCTCACCTGTATAGTTTGTCATGAGAAATTCTTTGACCTGACTTTCATCAAAACGGTAGTAGGCGAGATAGCGGCTGTCCGGTGACCAGGCAAAAGCTTTGGTGAATGAAAATTCCTCTTCATACACCCAGTCGCATGAACCATTGATGATGTGATTCCATTTGCCATCTGTGGTGATGCGGGTGCTTTTTCCGGCGGCCAGGTCTTTGTAGTAGAGGTCATTGTTAAGGACATAGGCCACTTTTTTACCGTCGGGTGAAAAGGTGGCGTGCATTTGTTTGCCCTCCTCATCGAGATGCGATACGGTGCGCGTAGAAGTGTTGTAGACATAGGTCCATTCCTTTGTGGAGTGGCGGTAGATGGATTCACTTGCGGCGGTGAGGAGGATTTGGTGTTCATCATCACTGAAGGTATACCCCCCAATTTGTTTGTCTTCGCCGGGCAGGTTGAGCAGGTTGACATCCAACAGAGTGTCGGTCAGATCACCGGTCGTGAGATCATATTTCAGGATATAATTCTGGCGGAGTGTGGTATAATGGCGACCATCGTTCATAAACCGGAATCCGGGAACACCTCGTGTACGGTAGGTGCCGTTTGCCCAGATGTCATCAATGGTGATTTGTTTTTGGGCATGGAGATCCGGCAGGAGGGCTGTAAGTGTGGCCAGGAGTAGAACAAAGATCCAACGTGCTTTCATCAAATAGTATTTAAGTCGTAAACGTGTAGTAAAGGTCGTGAATTGGGTCTGTCCGGCAAAACAGGAACGCCGTCTATAGTCTAAACTTCAGCGATGCTCATCGAAAATATACGACAGATATAGGGGAGCGGAATTGAATTCAGACAGTTTGCATCGATGGCGCATGCAACGTCAACTTGTTTTGCTTTCCTTCCTTTGGTGATGAGCAGAAAGGATGGATACCTTTTCAAATGGTGGTGGCCGGTTTACACACCGAGTGGAGTCCGCACGCCCATTTGCAGGGACATAGTCCGGATATGTTTGCCATTGTTGTTGCTAAACTTCAGTTCCGGAATCTGGTATTGGAGGATCCCTTGCAGAAATAGTGTTTTGTTGTGTGTCAGGCCGTATTCCAGCCCGAGACCGGCATGAGTGGAGACAAAACTCTTGGTGCTGAAAGGAGCACCGTCCCGGATATGTTCGCTGATGCGTCGTGTTTCACGTATTGTATTCGCGAGCAGGGGGTCGCTGTTGGGGTTTTGACCGGCAGCCAGTGATGGAAAGTGATAGCGGATCTGCACATCGATATCGGATTGAGCGATCACATGCATGCCAAAGCCCGCGAGAGCATACGCTTTGGTGCGGCTCTTATGCAGGAAACGATACCGGTAATGCACGGGGACAGACACCATCTGGAGGCGCATGGCTTCGAAGTCGACACTGCCATTGTTGAAGGCCCCGCCGATGATGAGTTGGCGGCCGGGTTTAAAGTCTTTTGCATTGTAGATGACCCCCGTTTCGAGTGCCCAAAGTGGGTGTCCTATAGCGATGGTAAAGCCGGCACCATATCCATGACTGATGATGCCCTGTTGGGGAAATACGATCTGCTTACCGGCACTGTACAGGCGGTCTTCCGGCATACGCAGTTTGTTGTAATCACCCTGGGCGAGCATGGCGAGTTCGAGGTATGTGCGTCGCACCGGTTTTACATATTGAGGATCGGGGATAGTCGGTGATGAAGCATACGAAAGTGCTGTGGGAGTGTGCTCCAGCATTGCCGTGATATACGCGTGGTCATACGTGATCTCTGCCGCTTCCGTGCTGGAGGTGTGGAGGGAGGCAACTGTTGCCAGTGGTAAAGTAATGGTGATTGGATCCGATGCAGGGTGCTCGATGATTTGATTTGACTCAGCAGTTACATCGGATGCGAGATGATCTTGTGGTAAAATGATAAAGGTAGATTGTTCTTGTCCTGTATAAAGATTACTGGCTTTGATGTCGGATGAAGGACCAGGGGATGACTTTTTCTTTGTCTCACGGGTCTGTTTTTGACGGAGTGCGACAGCGTAGGGTGGTGTCAGCGTGGCGTCTGAAACGATAGGCGGTGTTGCTGCATAAATTTCATCTGTAGACGCCGGACCCGGTTGGACATACGCCATGTCTATATTTGTCGATTGGATGTTCGATGGTGTATTTAAGGGTGTTTGGGTCGGTGAAGGTGTGGAAGGTGGTGGACCGAAGCGGCCCATCTGAACGACCGTCATCAGCAACAAGAGGACGGCAGCACCTTCCATCACCTTGAGGCTGATCAGTTTAAAGCGGAGGCGTTTGGTGGCTGACCACTTCTGCAGGAAGGCAGACCAGGAATGCGGATCATGGGGGGAGTGGTATTGGTGGATTTTGTGGCGGATATTGTGGTCAAACGTTTGATCTGCTGCATGGAGGGAGGCTTCGATGCGCTCCCAGCCAGTGACAGGCGCATCTGGAGAAAAGTCCTTCAGGGTCTGGCGGAGCTGATCTTCGGCGGGAGTGAGGCTATCGGGAGAGGAAGACTCATTTGCATTGAGCTCACGAGCAAAATCCTCCCACAGAGGTACATCACCTTCGGAAGTAAATTGGTCCAGCTTGTCGCGCAAATGTTTATCCCACTCGCTACTTTCCATAGGTTCTCAGTGTTACGGACAGTAATTCCCTGAGTTTGGATCTGGCTTTCACCAGGTTAGAGCGGCTGGTGCTTTCGGTGATATCGAGCACATCCGCTATTTCCTTGTGAGAATACCCTTCCACAACGTAGAGATTAAATACAGAACGATAGGCGGGTGTCAACTGCTGTATACACCTGATAATTTCCTGCACGGTGAGTTTGCTCAGGGCGTCCGGATCGGACGACTGGACATCGTAGGCGGTTTCCAGATCGTCTGTGCGCCGGCGGGACTGCATCCGGTAATAATCAATAGCGGTATTGACGATGATGCGGCGCATCCAGGCCACGAGTGAGGTACCTGGTTGATATTTGTGGATGTGGTTGAGAATTTTGATAAAACCTTCGTGGAGGATGTCCATGGCGTCGTCCGGATTGCTGGCATAACGTTGGCAGACGCCGAGCAGAAGGGTATAGTTTTCTTCATAGAGCCGTTTCTGCGCCCATTTTTCTTTGGCGACACAGGCTTCAATGAAGTCCCGCTCCTGTTGGAGTGTCAGGCTGATCGACATACTCATAATCGACTGGTAATATCGTAATAGAAACCGGATTATCCAAGTACAAAGTCGCCGAATGTCCAAATGCGGGCATCCGGCAGGTCATTTTTATCGATAGAGATCTGAACTCAGGGATGAAATCGTACTTTGCAGGGATGGAAGATGGACTGGAAAAATGGCGTTATCCCATTGGTCGGAGCGTATGGCCTGAGGTTGTTTCAGCAGAGCAGTTGATCCAGGCGGTGGAGTCCATTTCGACTTTTCCGGCCCGCATGCGTGAAGCGGTCTCCGGAATGCCGGTATCAGTCTTGGACATGCCTTATCGGCCGGGCGGCTGGACCCTTCGGCAATTGGTGCATCATTGCGCGGATAGCCATATCAATGCGTATGTACGGTACAAGTTAGCGCTGACTGAGGACGCACCTGTGATCAAGCCCTATCTGGAGGCGGCCTGGGCGGAGCTTCCCGACAGTCGTATGGCGCCTGATGTCTCCCTGCAGATCCTGGAGTTTGTGCATGTGCGCTGGACGGTGCTGATGCAATCTTTGTCAGACCGTGACTGGGACAGGGGTTTCTTTCATCCGGAGTATCAGCAGTTGCATCCCTTGCGGAACGTGACGGTGCATTATGCATGGCATGGGGAGCATCATCTGGCGCATGTGCGAAATGCAGTAGAAAGGCAGGTTTGAATCCCATTGTGTAGGCTGGTGGTAGGTAAAAGGATCTCCCATTTCAAGAAAAATAATATGTTGATATTGCGTTAATGTTTCATGTTTTTTTTGAGATTTATTATAATATTGCTTAATTAAAATAAAGAGGTGCAAAGTTTTGGAAGTTAGCATACTTCCATCTTGCACGATCCTGTTGGAATTATATTCCATTAATATCGGGTCCAGAATAAGCAGATTCATTGTGATCACTAACAAACCTAATTCATTGATGGCAAAATATTTGATCAACAAAACAGTGCTTCTGGCTATTATTGTGTGGTTGCTACTTATAGGCTACACATTTATCATGTTTTCAATGCTAATAATCACATACGTCATGGCAAGGACTAATACAGTAAATGATACTCTTTTGACATTTGGGTATCTGATCATAGTATTGGTTCTGAGTATAGGATTTTTTAAATCCAGGATATGGATGTATACTACCAAAAAATTAGTTGAATAGTCTTGTCTTTTGGCTTCATCAGTCTGAGAAAATCTATGGTTCTACGCTTTCTTTTGTTGGTGATCCTCTGTATCATGAATTCAACTCCGGGGCTTTTGGCTCAGGAGAAATTCCATCTGGGTATTCAGGGCGATTTGTTTATCTTCCCGGTTTCCCGCAGCGCATTCATTACGTCTCATTCTGCTTCTATAGAGATGAAAGGAGATGCTTTGAGAAAAGAAGCTCTTTACGCTGAGTTTTGGTACTGGCCACTTCGAGATTTTGGTATTCAAGCCGGGATAGGGTATCATACCTTCTCGTATGAAGCCAGCTATCGGATTCCTCTTGACTTTGAAGGACATACAACTGTGTTGAGGGATATGTATGTCCTTCGTATCCGACAATGGATCCCTGGCGCAGGGATCGCATATCGTCATAATAAGTTAATGGCCAGTGTCCATTTGGCAGCCGAAGGCCCCATGCAGGTTACATCGTCCGGTATTCGGGAAAATGGAAGCGTAACGAATCTCTATATCGTATCACAACTTGCAGGATCTGGATACCGATTACGTGAAGAATTCCCTGACGAGAATGGCCGGAAATTTGTTCTGCTCCAGACCCGACTCCGGTATGAGATCGCCCGTAATCTGAGGCTTACAGCCGGGCTGGAATCTACCGTGTTTGGTGGCGGTTTGGATCCGTTTACAGTCAGCGTCTATAGTACGGACGAAAGCAGTCCTCCGGTTGAAACCCTCCTGAAGGAACTTACACTGTATACGAGGTACACTGCCGTTACATTGGGGCTGGGGTATCATCTGGGCTTCGGAAAGTATAGACCGCGACAATAGGAGTTACTGCAACCGGTTCATCCTTTCTTTTATAATGGTTTTATACTGTTCTTTAAGCCCCTCACTCATAAAGCTGCTTTCTATCAGCTCTTCCCATTTGGTCATTGCTTTCCACATTTTATTAAAGATGTTTTGTTGCTGTTTTTCTTCCACGTTCAGGGAGTTCATGGCGGCCACAAAATCCTGCTTCTTTAACTTCTTTTTTCTACCATTCAGGGTTAAAGCCAGTTCCTCCTCATCGGCGGGATTGACCAAAGTTGTATTCACCAGATCATAGGCTGGCGATAAGGTCATACCTAACCCCGGCTGCTCCAATAGGGAGAAATTCTTCAAATGCATATCGGCATTTCCGGTGATAAATGAAAAGAGCACCAGCTCAAAAAAGTTGATTACATCCAGGCCCGGTGTGGTGGAATATTTCAATATGGCTTTGCCAATCTGCTCGTAACTGCCATGGTATTTGTCTTCGGTAAGCCGTTCAGTAAGTTGACACATGTCTTCCATGGCCAGTTTTCCATTTTTAGTTCGGTCTATCCGTTTAGTTACATACGCCAGATGGCCCGATTTCAGGCGTATCAAACTATGTGGTGCTGTTTTTATTCTGGCTATTTGAGCCAAATGCATGGTCGCATCTTCCACTTCCGGCAATTGTGGATACAGCGCTGAAGGCGGTTTTAAGATATAGCCTCCCCATAAGCCCACAATAGTGAATCTTCTTTCTGTTCCTTCTTTGTTATTGCCGGAGATGTGCAGGGATAGTTTGGCCTGCACCCCGGTTACAGCAGTCTGGTTTTGGATCACTTCTTTGGCCAATGCCTCCAGGTCTTCTTCCGAATAGGGCAAAGCCGGAGGAGTTGGCAGACCGAATATTTTCCTGGAGCAGGATGCATGAAAGTCCTGCTCATATTCGGCCAATGGCTGATAACAAAATAAACAGTTACTCATGGTGTATCCTCTTTTACTTCTTCCACACTTACGGCACCTATGCAGTCTTTGCAACAGGCCAGCAATAACCCCATCCGGTCTCTGGGATTCAGCTTCCAGTTCTTTTCGGCAATATCCAGCAACCAGCCTTCGGGTATCAGGCCGTCAAAAAAAGGAAACAGTACCTTAGACGTATAAGGCGCTTCCTGTACCGGCAGGGTAAGACTGATTGGCCGGGCTTTTGTCTGGGCTATATACGCCGCGTCGTACACAAAATGATACCCCTGCTCATCTTGTGTGAGCCATCCGGCTATGTGGTCTTCTATCTTTATGGCTGCTTTTCGCACTTGGGTCAATCTGGAATTTTTTATCAGGACTCAGGATTGGAGGTTTTGTGTACGGCTCCTACTTCGAAGCCGAAGAGTTGCAGCACCTGGTTTACCTTATCCAACTTCAAGGTTTCTTTTCCCTGCTCCAGTTCACGGATGAAACGCAAACCCACACCGGCTTTTTCGGCCAGTTCAGGCTGGGTGAGTTGTACTGATTTCCGTTTCTCTTTTACAAAGTCTGCCAAACTCATATTATACCTTTTTGGGTACAAAAATACAATAATTTTATGATATTGTACCCTTTGGGGTGTATTTTTAATAAAAAGAGCACTAACAATACCCGATAGGGTGCATTATTCATTATTTTGAGTGAAATTATCCCCGTTAGGGTACATTCATTCTACTACGCAAAACTCGAATAGCTAATCCTCAGAACCCAAATTGTGAAACGCACCCTCTTCCAGGATCATTTGTCGCAACAACACCAGTGCCGCGATAGCTGTATACTCGATGTTGCTCATCCGATCCCGGGTCAGACGCAGTAGCCGGGTGCGTGTGCCGGACGGTCCCGAACAGGCGATCCAGATCGTGCCCACCGGCTTGTGTGGCGTCGCACCACCCGGCCCCGCAATGCCACTGGTCGCAATAGCCCATGTGACACCCAGCCGCTGACGCACGCTTTCTGCCATCTCTTGCACCACCTCCGCACTGACAGCGCCATATAGCAACAGTGTCTCTGGCGTGACCCCCAACAGAGACGTTTTCAATTCATAGGCATAAGGTACCACCGAGCCCAGATAATAGCCAGATGACCCCGGCACCGAAGTGAGCAGGTGCGCGATATAGCCGCCGGTACAACTCTCTCCGGTACCAATGGTCTCACCACGTTCGATCAGCATCTGGCCAATGGACGCTGAGAGGGTCGTAGATCCAGTGCCATAGACCCATCTCCCCAATCGTTGCCGGATACGGTACTGCCATTCATCCATCAGGGATTCCATGCCGGGTGTGTATGAGGTGAGCCGCAAAGTCACCATCCCGAAGTGTGGCAGATATGCGAGCTTGATATCATCAGGAAGGGCAGCTTCCAGATCGGCAATCTTCTCCGCAATGACTGTCTCACCCTCGCCTGCGGTGCGGATGATCCGATGATGTACCGTATTTCCGGCAGGCAACAGATTGATGATCTTGTCGGCCAGCAGATGTTTCATTTCATTCGGCACCCCGGGTAGTGATATGACGATCTTGCCTTGCTGTCTGAACAGGGTCGCAGGTGCAGATCCCTGATCGTTGGCAATGATCTCCGCGATCTCCGGCTGAAAGCATTGCAACTTGTGCATCTCTGTCGTCTCACGCCCAAAACGGGCCACGATCAACTGGATGCGATGCCACGTTTCTTCATGCCAGACCTTGTTGCACCCGTAGTACTGGCAGAGCGCATCCACCGTCAGATCATCGCGGGTAGGGCCGAGCCCTCCGGTGATGATGAGCAGGTCGGACTTCGACAGGCAGGCATCAATGGCTTCCATGATTTCATGGATATCATCCCGTACACCCATTTTACGTGTCACCAGCCAGCCGTACTGGTCGAAGAAGGAAGCTATCCAGCCGCTGTTGGTATCATGGATCTGGCCAATCATCAATTCATCCCCGATCGTCAGGATGGAAGCGGTTTTTTGTTTTGCCATCAGGACAAAGGTCTGAAATCTCTATCTCTCCTTAAAATGAATCATCCGAACCCGACGCCGGAGGGTTGGGCAGCACCCATCGAATTTCATGGGAAGCAAATGCCACGCACATCCCCGGGTCCAATTGCAGCCGGAGCAGACCATCGACAGTAACACCTTTGACCACAGCCCTGATCTGCTGGCCATTCCGTATAAAGGTGTGGGTTTCATCCAGGCCATAGAGAAAGGGAGCAAAGACTTCCTGACGAACGGGCAAATCGGAATGCAACTGGATCAGGATTTCTTCCCGCAACTTCCCGGCGATCTCAGCCAGGTCATAGGATTTGCCGGTCAGGAGGCCCAGGGAGACTGGATTTGGCAGATCCGGGGAGAATGATGATTCATTGATGTTCATTCCGATACCGATGATCGCCTGTTGCACGTATTGACCTGACAGAGTATTTTCGATCAGGATACCTGCCAGCTTGTGGTGGCTGGTATAGATGTCATTGGGCCATTTGATCTGGAAAGGGACATCCGGCGCGATTTGCTGTAGTGCCTGGAGGATGCCGAGGCAGACTTTCATGCTCATGGTCGGCAGGTCGGAGACCGGCATGGCCGTCGGGATATGGATGAGGGTCATGGCCAGGTGGAGACCAGGTTGGGCAGTCCAGGTCCGGCCGTATTGGCCTTTACCTTCAGTCTGATCGAGCGCGAGCAGGGTGGTGCCGTCTGCCAGCGCCCCCGTAGTCAAGAGTCGCCGGGCCTCGAGGTTGGTAGAATCAACTGTGTTATAGATTCGTAAATAGTGCATATAGCGATGAAAAGACCCTTACCTTTGTTGTTTAGATCATTGGTGCCAAAGCCGGAATCCGATTCAGGAGAATCAAGGCCGGTCAAGCCCCCAAGACATTTTGACCACAACGTCCCAAAGATCAGCTTTTCTGATCTGGAGACGTGAAAAGTAGAAACATTTGGTAAGTACAAGGAAAGCCATTCAACAGCAGCGGGCCCCGGTAGACGGCCTTCAGGAACTGATCATCGACTGTATCACCGACATCAAGGGTAAAGAAATCATCCTTTTGGATCTCCGGGATCTGGATGATGCGCCTGCGGATTACTTTATCATCTGCGAGGGGGATTCCACCACGCAGGTGCGGGCGATTGCGGGCAATATCGAACGGAGGCTCAAATCAGAGGAGCAACTCCACGCCGGGCATGTCGAAGGAACCCAACATGCCAAATGGGTATGTATGGACTACTTTGATACCGTGGTGCATATTTTTCATCCGGAAACCCGCCGGTTTTATGATCTCGAACAACTCTGGAGCGATGCGGTCCGGATCAGTTATGACAGTTGATAGCATACGCCCATTGTGCTGGCTCTTGGCGGGCAGAACCTTCTACAGGGCCTGTTCGTTTATAGGGAGCCGGTGGTCAACACCATTATAGCAGTAATATTCATGAGTCAGGACAATCCAAATAACAACCAGGACCGGAAGCCCGGCCGGTTTTCATTCAATTCCTACTGGATCTACGGTGGGATCATCCTCGGCCTGATCATCTTCAATCTGATGTTTCTCGGAGAGATGGCATCAGAGACGGTCAATTTCCAGCGATTTGCCCAGATGGTCGAATCTGGTGATGTCGCCAAATTGGAGATCGTCAACAAGAAAGATGCCCGGGTGTATATCAAAACGGAAAGCCTAACCAAGCCCGAGTTTAAAAAAATCAAGGACTCCAACTTCAGCAGGACCAGGCCGCACTTTATCTTCAATATCGGTCCTCCCGAATCTTTTGCCAGCCAGATCAATGAACTCAACAGCCGCGTATCAGCGGATCTGCGGGTCTTTCCGGATTATATAGACAAAGAGAACTGGATGGGGCCTTTGATGGGCTGGCTGATCCCGATCTTTCTGTTTCTCGGACTTTGGATCTTTATGATGCGCCGGGTATCTGGTGGAGCCGGTGGTCCGGGAGGTCAGTTGTTTAATATCGGAAAAAGCAAGGCCACTCTCTTTGAAAAAGACGACAAAGTCACCGTCACCTTTGCCGATGTCGCCGGACTCGAAGAAGCCAAAGAAGAGGTGATGGAAGTGGTGGATTTTTTGAAACAGCCAAAAAAGTATACATCCCTGGGGGGTAAGATTCCTAAAGGGGTATTGTTGGTAGGCCCTCCGGGTACAGGTAAGACGCTGCTGGCAAAGGCAGTTGCCGGGGAAGCCGGTGTGCCGTTCTTTTCGATTTCCGGTTCGGATTTCGTGGAGATGTTTGTTGGGGTCGGAGCCTCCCGCGTGCGGGATTTGTTTAAGCAGGCCCGGGAGAAAGCGCCATGTATCGTTTTCATCGATGAGATCGATGCCATAGGCCGGGCGCGGGGACGCAATGCATTTCAGGGAGGTAACGATGAG
This sequence comes from Saprospiraceae bacterium, assembly GCA_041746735.1. Lineage (GTDB taxonomy): Bacteria > Bacteroidota > Bacteroidia > Chitinophagales > Saprospiraceae > Opimibacter. The sequence continues at coordinate 43,103 of JBGTGP010000021.1, read as the reverse complement.
AGGGAGAATACGCTTAATCAGTTGCTCGTCGAAATGGACGGCTTCAGCACCGACAAAGGCGTCATCATCATGGCGGCGACCAATCGTCCGGATATTCTGGATGGTGCGTTGATGCGTCCGGGACGATTTGACCGGCAGATCGGGCTCGAACGGCCGGACCTTGCCGGGCGGGAAGAGATCTTCAGAGTGCATCTCAAGAATATCAAGATTGGCCCATCGGTCGAACCGAAGATTCTGAGTGAGATGACACCGGGCTTTGCTGGTGCAGATATCGCCAATGTGTGCAATGAAGCCGCTCTGATCGCTGCACGTCGCAACAAGACTGAAGTAGATCTCGATGATTTCAATTATGCGCTGGACCGTGTGATTGGCGGATTGGAGAAAAGAAATAAACTGATTTCGCCGGAGGAAAAGGAGATCATCTCCTATCATGAAGCCGGACACGCCGTTTGCGGATGGTATCTGGAGCATGCCTCACCGTTGGTGAAAGTGACCATTGTGCCCCGCGGTATAGGCACACTTGGCTTTGCGCAATATTTGCCTAAGGAAGAGTATATCACCCGGACGGAGCAGTTGCTCGACCGTATGTGTATGGCGCTGGGTGGCCGTGCCGCAGAGAGTGTGATTTTCAATAAAATATCCACAGGAGCGCAAAGTGATCTCGATCATGTCACCAAGATGGCTTACAGTATGGTGGCAGTGTATGGCCTGGATGATAAAGTGGGGAATGTTTCCTTCTATGGCCTTTCACAGGATCAGTTTCAAAAGCCATATTCCGATGATACCGCCACCCTGATCGATGATCGGGTGCGTGAGATCATTGATGGGCAGTATGCACGCGCCCAGGAAATGTTACGACAGCACCGCCCTGAATTGGAAATGCTGGCCAAAGCATTGCTGGAAAAAGAAGTACTTCATAAATCGGATATTGAGAAGATGATTGGGCCGCGGCCCTATGCCGCCAAGGGATCAACCGCCCGCGATGAAGAGACGGAGACCAATTCTGTTGATTCCTCACCGGAAGCAGGTCATGTCCCGACCATTGAGGCCAATCCGGATATGGGGGATATCGGAAGGATCAACGAGGAGTAGAAAAGGTCGGCATTTTAATTGTCCAGCCTTTCCGGCAATGGCTCTCCTTGCGGGATAAACCGTAATGATATCGAGTTTACACAATGTCGGGTGTCCTTTGGGGTGAAGCGCTCGCCTGTGAATACATGCCCCAGGTGACCATCACAGTGGGAACAAACAATTTCTACACGTCGACCATCGGCATCCGGATAGCGCCGCACAGCACCACTTATCTCTTCGTCAAAACTGGGCCATCCGCAACCCGAAGCGAACTTGTCTTCTGATTGATACAAGGGTTGATGGCACTGCCGGCAGATATAGGTGCCGGGTTGTTTGTTCGCATCATACTCACCCGTAAAAGGCCGTTCAGTGCCCTTGTCCCGGATGACACGCGCTTCTTCAGGTGTCAAAGGTTGTAATGCCATTTGTATAAAAGTTTGTTGCAGTATAAAGCAAAACTTCAGGTGTTTGGTTCACCGGCATTGAGATTGCTACCAGGTTCTCAGGACAACAGATTCATCAGTGGTCCGGGCCATACGCCGAGCAGTAGACTGAGTGCCACACAGATCACCATCACGATGGTATACATCAGGGGAGAGCGGATCTCCGTCTCATCGGGTTGGCGGGTATACATGGCCATGATGACTTTGAAATAATAATACACGCCTATGATCGATGTGATCACCGCGAGGATGGTGAGGATTGGATATCCGTTACGTATAGCCTCTGAAAAAATGTAATACTTTCCAAGGAAGCCGGCCAGGGGTGGAATTCCGGCCAGAGACAGCATGAGCATGGTAAGCAATGCTGCAGTGAAAGGTCGTTTTTTACCCAATCCGTCAAAGGCATCAATGGTTTCCTTCCCCATGGATTGGAATACAGGTATCGCCACCGCGAAGGCGCCTATCGTGGCTAGAGCGTAAGCGGCACCATAGAAAAGGAGGGAAGAAGCCGCTCCGGTTTTTACACTCAGAATGGCCAGCAACATGTAGCCCGCATTGGAGATACCGGAATAGGCCAGGAGTCGCTTGAAATTGTGTTGGCTCAGCGCGATCAGATTGCCCACGATCATGGTGGCGCCGGCCACGATCACCAGGATATCGCTGGTATAGCCGTCGATCGCCCTCAGACCATCTGACATCAGCCGGTAGAAAGCGGCGAAGAAGGCCACCTTGACCAGCGTCGCCATCAATGCAGTCACCAGGGTGGGTGAACCTTCATATACATCCGGGCTCCAGAAGTGAAACGGGACCGCAGCGACTTTAAACAAAAGGGCTACGATGGTCAGGAGTGCCCCCGTTAAAAATAATGGACTATCCATACCACCAGCGGCTGCAAAGGAGGCCACCTCACTGACTACAAATGTATTGGAAGCTCCATACATCAGGGCGATTCCAAACAACAGGATTGCGGAAGCAAATGCGCCCATGAGAAAATACTTAAAGCCCGCCTCATTGGACCGTTCGTCATGCTTCCGGCTGCCTGCCATGATATAGAGGGAGATCGAGACAATCTCAATACCCAAATACATCATGACCAAATTGGAAAAACCGGTCAGCACGATGCCCCCACACAGGATAAATACCAGGATCGCCAGATAGTCGCTGAGATGGTGTGCTTCTTTTTTGTAGAAATCAGCCGACAGCGCAAAAAGAAATGCTGATGCCATGATGAGCAATCCATTGAACGCCACCGAAAATGAATCGGTTCTGAACATCGAACTCATGTCAATTCCCCAAAACACCACAGGGCCTGTATGTATCCAATCCTGATAGTTGACAAAAAAGATCACAGCCAGTCCGGCCAGGATGAAAGGGACGAGGACCTTGCGCAGGTTGAGAATCTCCAACACAAGGCAGCACAATCCGAGACCACAGGTAAAGAGTAGGGTATACACGATATTTTCATTATGGCGGAGCGGACATGCCGGACTCCGCGGACTTTAGATGATAGTTTTATTCAGTATACTTTGCAGGACCGGTTCGGCGAGATCCAATATCGGTTTGGGATAGATACCCATTCCAATGATGACTACGACCAGCATTCCCAAGGCCAATTTTTCATTCCAATACAAGTCCGAAAATTCCGGTACCCGTGCGCCTGGATGACCCAACATCACTTTTTTATACATCCGCAACATATACACCGCTCCCAGGATCACCGTCAGTCCGGCAAAAACAGAAAGCCAGGTATTGTATTCATAGACGCCATAGAGAAGTAAAAACTCTCCGATAAATCCATTTGTCAGCGGAAGTGCCACACTGCCCAATACAATGATCAGAAAGGCGGTGGCAAATTGAGGTGCCAGGGTACGTATTCCACCAAGGTTATCCGAGTTGATCGTCACGGTCCGGTTGAAAATAATGTCGGCGCAAAAAAACAACCCCACTACATTGACACCGTGCGCGACCATCTGGACGACGCTGCCCTGGAGGCCCTGGATATTGAGGGCGAAAATCCCGGCCGAGATCAGTCCCACGTGCGCCAGCGAGGAATAAGCCAGCAGGTTTTTTAGATTGCGCTGCCGCATCGCGATGATAGACGCATACACGATGCCGATGACGCAAAGGGTGATCGCAAGCGGTCCCCATTTGGCTACCCCGACTGGCAAGATGGGCAGCAGCCATCGGATGAGGCTGTAGGTCCCCATTTTGAGCATGATACCGGATAGCAACATTGTACCCTGTGTCGGGGCTTCTCTGTAGGTGTCGGCCTGCCAGGTATGAAAAGGTACGATCGGAATCTTTACAGCAAAGGCCAGGAAAAAAGTCCAGAACAACCAACTTTGATTACCGTCCGTGATATATATGCGGTACAACTCACGGATATCAAATGATTGAGCGGGATTGTACCAGTACAGCATGATAAATCCAAAGAGCATCAACAAACTGCCGGCGAGGGTATAGATAAAAAACTTCAGCGTTACGGCTACCCGGTTAGCACCTCCCCACCGCAAAGCGATGAAGTATACCGGAATCAGCGCCAGTTCCCAGAAGATATAATACAGCAGTCCGTCCATGGCTATAAACACACCAATGAGAGCAAACTGCATCAGGAGGATCAGCGAAAAATAACCCGAGGCATGATGGATATTGCGATGGAAGGCCGACAGGATGATCACGGGCATGAGAAAATTGGTGAGCATGACCATCACCAGACTCAGACCGTCGAGTCCCAGGTGGAAACTTACTTTGGGACTTTCGATCCAGGGCTGGAAAATGTAGAATGCTTCCGGTCCGGATGCCTGGAACACAGTGACGGCATAGGCCGTCAGGGCAAGTTCCGCGACAGCAAACCCCAGTGCCAGTCGTGAGGCGTTACGGGCGCCGCCCAGCAGCACCAGCAGCGCTGCAGCCAATGGAAAAAACAGAAGGAGTAAGGTTAGCATCAGATCAGCAGTCGGATTATAAAGAGTACAACGATACCTAACACCATGGCGAAGACATAGGAACCTGTATTGCCGCTTTGAAAAACCCGTAAGGTCCGCCCACTGGCATCCAGGAATCCGGCAGTCAGCGTGACGACCCGATCCACCACATGTTTGTCAAATACATTTCCAAGCCATTCGGCCAGTTTGAATGCGGGAGCCACAATCCACCGGTCATACAACTCATCCACATAAAATTTTTGATAGATGACTTTTCCCCATCCGCTCATTGCTTCATCACTCTCCGGTACGGACCTTCGGGTGAGATAAACATGGCGGGCATACAGGATACTCAGTATCGCGCCGATACCTGCCACAGACATCAGGATGACCTCCATCGTATGACTGATATGATGTCCCTGATGCAGGATCGCCGCAGCCGGTGCTGTTACATCGGCCAGCCAGGTATTCAGCCAGTGATTGGCATGAAACACGACGGGCAGACCCATCAGCCCTCCAAGCACGGAGAGCACACACAAGATGATCAGTGGCACTGTCATCGTCCAAGGTGATTCATGGATGTGGCTTCGTGTTTCTTCTGTCCCTCTGAAGTCGTTGAAGAAGGTCAGATACACGAGCCGGAACATATAGAAAGCGGTGAGCAGCGAGCTGAGTGAGAGGATGATCCAGACCGGAAGATTTTGCTGGAACGCATGTGCCAGGATTTCATCTTTGGAGAAAAATCCGGAGAGCAACGGGAATCCCGAAATCGCGAGCGAGGCGATGATGAAGGTGATATACGTGATCGGGATCAGTTTTTTGAGCCCACCCATCCAGCGGATATCCTGCTGGCCGTGCAGGGCATGGATCACACTGCCGGCACCCAGAAACAGCAATGCTTTGAAGAAGGCATGTGTGACCAGATGAAATATACCGGAGCTGAATGCGCCCAGGCCAAGGGCGGCAAACATCAATCCGAGTTGCGAGACGGTAGAGTAGGCCAGTACTTTTTTGATGTCGTTTTGTTTCAGACCGATGATGGCCGCGACCACAGAGGTAGCCACACCGATCCACAGGATGACGGCGAGGGTGAAAGGTGCCATGGCAAAAAGAACATTGGTGCGGACGATCATATAGATCCCCGCGGTCACCATCGTCGCCGCATGGATCAAAGCGGATACGGGCGTTGGGCCGGCCATAGCATCAGGCAGCCAGGTGTATAGCGGGATTTGGGCGGATTTGCCGGTAGCGCCGATAAACAACAGCATGGTGATGGCGATCAGCAGTCCGTTGTCAGCCACTAATGAGGGGGCCATTTGTTCGATGGTGCTGAAATCGAGCGTACCAAAATGAAAGAGGATGAAAAACATACCCAGCAGGAAACCCAGATCTCCGATGCGATTCATCACAAAGGCTTTTTGTGCTGCATCATTATAGGATGGATTTTTAAACCAGAATCCAATCAGCAGATAGGAGCATAAGCCTACGCCTTCCCAGCCGATAAACATCATGAGCAAATTGCTGCCCATCACCAGAAGCAGCATGAAAAAGATAAAGAGATTGAGATAGACAAAGAATCTCGTGAATCCTTCATCAGCATGCATATAGCCGATCGAATAGAGATGAATCAGAAATCCGATGCCGGTCACCACCATCAGCATGATCAGGGTCAGGGCATCGATGGTGAGCCCAAATGAAATATCAATGGAGCCAAGCGCGATCCAACTGAAGAGATCGATTTGAATAGCATCTGTAGGTCCTGCTTGTCTGAACAGGATGAGGGTACAGATAAAGGACCCCAGGACTGAGAGGCTTCCGATCCAGCCGATCACGGATTTGGGCAGGTACTTGCCGAGAAACCCATTGACCAGGAAACCCAGCAGGGGCAACAAGGGGATCAGCAGTCCCAGGAATGTTGTCGTTCGGATTTGATCTAATGATTCTTCCACAGTTTTATGTTTATCCGTCACGCGCAGGTGACGACCTTACCATTTTAATTTATTGAGGAAATCGATATCAGTGCTGCCGGTATTCCGGTATATACTGACGAGCAGTGCCAGGCCCACAGCCACTTCCGCGGCAGCGACGACCATAATGAAAAAGACAAATATCTGCCCGTCGCTATTACCACTATAGGAAGAAAAGGCGACCAGCAGGAGATTGACCGAATTGAGCATCAGTTCGATACACATCAGGATGACGATGGCATTGCGCCTGAAGAGCACGCCCATCACGCCAATGCAAAACAGGAAGGAGCTCAGGAATAAATACCAGTTGAGCGGTACGGCTTGTATGAGGGTGTCCATATCAGTTTTTATCTTTTTTAGCCAACACGACGGCGCCGATCATGGCCGAGAGAAAGAGGATCGAGGAGATTTCGAAAGGCAACAGATAATCCGTAAACAGCCGGATGCCGATATGTTCCACCAACCCAATGTCAGAGGGAGCCGGCAGTGTGAATTCACCCAGACGCGTTGACTTCAGGGAGGCCAGCAGCGTGACAAACAGCATGCCGGCGGATATGGTAGCGGCTACCCGGAGCTTACCGACTTTGGGTTGGTCGGAATCTTTGTTGAGATTGAGCAGCATCACCACAAACAGGAACAATACCATGATAGCTCCCGCATAGACAATAATGTGGGTGATGGCGAGAAACTGGGCATGCAGCAGGATATAATGACCTGCGATGGTGAAAAAGCAAAAGATCAGCGAGAGCACACTGTACATCGGATTTTTCGACAGGACGACGACCAGAGCACTGATCACAGTCAACGCGGAGACACTTAAAAACAATAGCTGGTCCATTCTGTATTTTCTTTGGTACAATACCCCGGCCCTCAGAACCTGGTGGCACTATACATTCATTTCATAGTTGTTTTTACGTTTGCTTATATCCACTCGCTCCTTCGGGTCCACGCCTTCTACCAGCAGATCTTTACCATAGATAAAAGCGTTGCGGGCATAATTGGAAGGGAGGAGTCGGTCGGTGAGATATATGGCGTCCTTGGGGCATGCTTCTTCGCAAAGTCCGCAAAAAATGCAACGCAACATATTGATCTCATAAACGGCCGCATATTTTTCTTCGCGGTAGAGATGCTCTTCGCCTTTTTGTCGTTCGGCAGCGATCATGGTGATCGCTTCGGCCGGACAGGCTACGGCGCAGAGTCCGCAGGCGGTACAGTTTTCACGTCCCTGTTCATCGCGTTTCAGTACATGCAGGCCACGGTAGACGGCGGCTATTGGGCGTGTTTGTTCCGGATATTGGACGGTGACTTTTTTCTTGAAGATATGCCGGAAGGTGATCGACAATCCTTTGAGAATAGCCGGAAAATAGAGCTTCTCTACCCAGGTGAGTTTTTTATTGGCGACGACTTTAGATCGGTTGGTCAGTGACATAGTCCGTTATTTAAAAAAGGTGAGCCAGGCGCCAGTAGCCAGTACATTGAGGATCGACAACGGGATCAATATTTTCCAACCGATACGCATCAGCTGATCGAATCGGAACCGCGGCAGTGTCCAGCGCACCCACATGAAAAAGAAAATGAAGAAAAATATTTTGGCAAACATCACCACGATGCTCACCACCGCCGCCATATTGGGGGAAAGGTTAAGACTCTCCAACCCCGGAAAGTGATACCCGCCGAAAAACAGACAGGCGATCAATGCCGAGGCGATAAACATGTTGATGTATTCTGCAAAGAGAAACAGACCCAATTTCATGGAGCTGTATTCCGTATGATAGCCGCCGACGAGTTCACTCTCGGATTCGGGGAGGTCAAAAGGGGCGCGATTGCATTCAGCAAAGGTGCAGATGAGGAAGATCAGAAACCCCAGGGGCTGATAAAAAACATTCCAGTGAAATCCTTGCTGCATATCGACAATATCCCGCAGACTGAGCGAGCCGGACATGAGCAGGAGGGCGACGAGGGCCATCCCCAGCGGGATTTCATAGCTGATCATCTGTGAGGAGGCCCGGAGTGCACCGAGGAGTGCAAACTTGTTGTTGGATGCCCAACCTCCAATCATGATCCCATAACCGCCGATGGAGACCACAGCGAGGATATATAAGATCCCGACATTGAGGTCCGCGACCTGCAGGCTGAATTCACGTCCACCGAAATAAAAAGATTTACCCCATGGTATGACGGCGCTGGTCATCAGAGCGGTCATCATAAAGATGGATGGCCCGATGAGGAAAAGCCATTTATCGGCGGATTTCGGGATGATCTCCTCCTTCATAAAAAACTTGACACCATCGGCCATCGGTTGCAACAAGCCCCAGGGGCCTGCCCGATTGGGGCCGATACGGTCCTGGATGACCGCGGCGATCTTCCGTTCCCCATAGGTGGAATAGGCGGCCACCGCGAGGCTGACGACGAAGATGATGACGACGAGAATCGTTTTGTCCAGAAGTATAGCCCAATCCATTACTGTGGCAGTGCTTTTATATCGTTAAGGGTAAGTTCTTTCGGCTTGACCAGACGTTTGTACTTATTGGCCGACAATACAGAATGCCGGGGTACGTCCCGCACACCTTCAATGGTCCAGTCGGAGGTGGCTTTTTTGGTAAAGCGACAAGCATTGCAAATAAACTCATCGACTTCTCCCCATTGGTCTTTTCGGCCAGTCACACGGAGTACATCATCTCCTTTGTACCAAAGTGTGACTTTGCCGGAGCACGTATCACAGTCGCGGTGAGCATCTACGGGTTTGGTAAACCAGACTCTGCTTTTGAATCGAAAGGTTTTATCGGTCAGGGCACCCACCGGGCACACATCGATCATATTGCCGGAAAAATCATTGTCGATCGCCTCTGTGATGAAGGTGGAGATTTCCGACACGTCTCCGCGATTGAGTACACCGTGCACTCTTCCGTCCGTAATTTGCTCAGCGACTTTGACACAACGGTAGCAGAGTATGCATCGAGTCATGTGGAGCTGGATGAGATCGCCGATATCGATCTTGTCGAAGGTGCGGCGTTCGAAATCTGTGCGAGTGTTGTATTTACCATGTTCGTAAGACAGGTCCTGCAGATGGCATTCACCGGCCTGATCACATACCGGGCAGTCGAGCGGGTGGTTGAGTAGTAAAAACTCAACGACCCCGGCCCGTGCTTCCTGTACGCGCGCCGACAATTCGTTGGTCACCACCATACCATCCATGACACCGGTACGACAGGAGGCGACCAGTTTGGGCATGGGGCGTGGATCTTTCTCAGAGCCTTTAGTGACTTCGACCAGACATGTGCGGCAATATCCGCCGCTGGTCTTCAGCTTGGAATAGTAGCACATGGTTGGAGGGGCTACTTCCGGACCTATCTTACGGGCGGCTTCGAGGATCGTGGTGCCATCGGGCACTTCGACCTCAATACCGTCTATCGTTACTTTTGCCATGTATAAATGATCATCGGACTCCGGTTTTTCAATAGGGAAAAGCCGTGACCGGGTTAAATATATTGTTTAGTTCGTTTCCACTGTGGCCGCATGGCAGTGATCATAATAGCTGATCGCCTGATGGGCTTGCGGATGTTGTATGTACGCTTCAAATTCATGCCGGAAGTGCCGTATTGCGCTGGCCACGGGCCATGCGGCGGCATCTCCCAAAGGGCAGATGGTATTGCCTTCTATTTTACTCTGGATATCCCATAACAGGTCTATGTCTTCGATCGTTCCGTGTCCGTCCAGGATCTTGTGCAGGATTTTTTCCATCCAACCCGTACCTTCTCTGCAGGGACTGCATTGCCCGCAGCTTTCGTGGTGATAGAATCGTGTAAAGGTGTACAGATTGTGCACAATACTGGTGCTTTCATCCATCACGATAAAACCACCCGATCCCAGCATAGTACCTGTGGCAAAACCTCCGTCAGCCAACGATTCGTAGGACATGAGACGAGGTTCGCCAGTAGTGGTTTTAAGGATTAGATGAGCAGGCAGGATCGGCACGGATGATCCACCGGCGACGACGGCCTTGAGTTGGCGATGATGGAGGATGCCGCCACAGAAGGCATCGGAATAAATAAATTCTTCAACAGGGAGTCCAAGTTCGATCTCATATACACCGGGTTTGTTGATGTGGCCTGAGGCGGAGATCAGTTTGGTGCCGGTGGATTTACCGATCCCGATTTCGCTGTAGGCTTCTCCACCGAGGTTGATGATCGGGACTACGGCAGTGATGGTTTCGACGTTGTTGACTACAGTTGGGCAGTCGTACAGACCTTTGACTGCCGGGAATGGTGGTTTGATCCGGGGGTTGCCGCGTTTGCCTTCCAGGGATTCGAGCAGAGCGGTTTCTTCACCGCAGATGTAGGCGCCGGCCCCAGGGTGAACATAGATGTCCAGGTTGAAACCAGAGCCCTGGATATTTTGCCCGAGCCATCCGTTCTGGTAGGCTTCGGCGATTGCTTTTTCGAGGATACGGATGATGTAGAAGAATTCTCCTCTTACATAGATGTAGCCGGTATTGGCGCCAAGGGCATAGCTCGAGGCAATCATTCCCTCGAGGAGGAGATGGGGGAGATGTTCCATCAGATATCGATCCTTGAAGGTGCCGGGTTCGGATTCATCGGCATTGCAGACCAGATAGCGGGGTACGCCTTCGGGTTTGGCGAGGAAGCTCCATTTCAGTCCGGTAGGGAAGCCGGCACCACCGCGGCCGCGAAGACCGGATTTTTTGACCTCGTCGACGATGGTGTCCTGGGTCATGGTCTTCATTGCTTTTTCGACAGCATTGTATCCGCCATGAGCCCGATAGACATCATAGGACCGGATGCCGGGTACGTCGATATGTTGTAATAAAAGTCGTCTCTCCATAGCTTAGAAACGCAGATTGCGCGATTCAGTGAAATTCTTCGAATATATGCATCTTGAAAATACGGGAGTTTTTAGCCGCTAATTTTCGCAAATGTTCGCCAATTAATTTATAGTATGATATAATTTTAGCCAGATGATCAAAGTGAGTATTGCTTGGATAAAATCAACCTTTTAAAAGTTAAAGAAGATCCTCCAAAATTGACCAATACACCTATTTGTTTTTGACATGCAGCCAGATAATTAATAGTTTGCTTATATAAATCTTCAACCACACCTTCCTGCGCTTTTACTTCAAGGATGATCTCGTTGAAGACGTAAAAGTCTGCGAAGTAATAGTGAGGTAATATGATATCCTTATAGTGTACATTAAGTCGTTTTTCCCGCTCATAAGGAATATGTCGCTTATTGAACTCATACTCCAAAGCATCTTTGTACACGATCTCCAGGAATCCTTTTCCTAATGTGGAATGTACCTCCATACAGGCGCCGATGATCCTATATACTTCCTCAGCAAAAAGATACTGTTGAGAACCTGATTCATTTTCACCTGGTCCGTCGAACAGGATGTAATTTGTTTCCATTGGGTGAAGCGTTGAGTTAGGTATTTAGATGTCTTTCATTTGCGTTAATTTGTGTGAATTAGCGGCGAACAACCTGAAATTAACTAGTGTAATTTTCGAAATGTGTTGTGATCCAGGTAGCGGCTATGTGTCGAATTATCTTTGTGTTCTTCCAATAGCTGGTCGACTATTTCGAACGTCAGATTTTCATGAAATTGCTCGCCGATCTGCAGCATGGGAGCGGTGCCGCATGACCCCAGGCACTCTACAGTCCGAAGGGAAAACTTTCCATCCGGAGTAGTTTCACCGTCGCGGATTCCCAGGCGGTTTTCGATGTGGGATACGATATCATAGGCTCCCCGCATCCAGCATGAGCTCGTGCGGCACACTTCGATCAGGCATTTCCCTACGGGCTTCAGATGGAACATGGTATAAAATGAGGCGACCTCGTATACCTCGATCGGCCTTATGTTCAGAATCTCGGCTACCCGGTTCATCACCGGTATGCTCAGCCAGCCATCCGACTCGGCTTGCGCCAGATGGAGTAGCGGCAGCAGGGCTGATTTATGGCGGCCTTCCGGATAGCGGCGGATGATGTTATGCATCAGTGCTTCCGTCTCGGGACTAAACGATATATGTTGTGGCTCACTCACGATTGTTGTATGCTGGTTTTGATTGTGTTTGTTTTATTTTTTACCCCTAAATCCCCTAAAGGGGACTTGCAATTCTTTACCCTTTACCTTTTACCTTTTACCTTTTACCTTTTAACTTTTAACTTTTACCTTTCACATCAGGCATCCAATTCACCGGCGATCACATTGAGGCTGCTCAGGGTGACGATCGCATCGGACAGCATACCGCCGCGTATCATCTCTGGATAGGCCTGGTAAAAAATAAAACAGGGTCGACGGAAATGTAATTTGTAGGGTGCCCGTCCACCATCGCTGATGAGATAAAATCCAACTTCTCCGTTACCGCCTTCAACGGCATGATAGACCTCCCCTTTGGGAACATCTGACTCGCCCATCACGATCTTGAAATGCCAGATCAGGGCTTCCATGTTGTTATATACGTCCTCTTTCGGTGGCAGATAAAATTCCGGGACATCCGCAAAATATTTTCCCTGCGGCATGTTGTCCAGCGCCTGGCGAATGATCTTCAGGCTTTCCCACATTTCGGCCTGACGTACCATAAACCGGTCGTAGGTATCACCATTGACACCCACGGGAATGATAAAATCAAAATCTTCGTACGCACTGTAGGGATTCATCACGCGCACATCATAATCGACACCTGCGGCTCTCAGATTAGGACCTGTAAATCCGTAATTGAGGGCACGCTCGGCACTGATAGGTCCCGTTCCGACTGTCCGGTCAAAGAAAATCCGGTTGCGCTCCAGCAAATCACAAAACTCCTGAAACGCTTTTGGGAACTCTTTCAGAAAAGCATCCAGCAAACGATATACCTCAGCATTGAAATCACGTTCCATGCCACCGATGCGGCCCATGTTGGTCGTAAGGCGTGCACCGCAGATTTGTTCGTAGATATCGTAGATCTTCTCCCGCCACTGAAACATATAAGTAAAACCGGTCAGGGCTCCTGTATCGACACCGATGACAGCATTGCAGACCAGGTGATCTGCGATACGCGCCAGTTCCATCACAATCACCCGCATATATTGGGCTCTTCTGGGGATCTCGATCTCGATCAGTTTTTCGACGGTCATGTGCCAGCCGATATTATTGATCGGGGCAGAGCAATAATTCAATCGGTCGGTCAATGTGGTGATCTGGTAATAGGGTCGGCGCTCCGCTATTTTTTCAAATGCCCGATGGATATAACCTACGGTTTGTTCAGAGTCGACGATAATCTCGCCGTCCAGGGTCAGTACATTCTGAAATATGCCGTGGGTCGCGGGATGGGTTGGGCCGAGATTGAGTGTAGTATATTCTGTGTGGTGATCCGTACGGCCGCCCGGGTTAGCCGGTGATAGACCATCGGTTGGTTTACGGGTGATTTGATCTGTATCGTTGTCTGCCATGCCGTATTTAAAATTGATCTATCGTCCGAAAAATGAATCTACCTTATCGGTGCGCGTCCCGTCTTCCAGCGGATACTCTTTGCGGAGCGGGAAGTAGTCCATTTCGTCGGCATTGAGGATGCGGGTGAGATTGGGGTGGCCGGTAAATCGAATCCCGTAAAAATCATAGGTCTCGCGTTCCATCCAGTTGGCTGAACTATATAAAGTTGTTACACTCGCTATTTCTGGACGATCGATCGGGAGAAAAGCTTTGAGTCGCAGGCGGCTGTTGTTTTCCATGCTCTGCACATGATAGATGACACAGAGTTCCTGTCCTTTCAGGTCCGGAAAATGGCTGCCACAGATATCGGTCAGAAATCTAAACCGGAGGATTCGGTCCTCGTGAAGCCAGCGCAGCATATCAGCTATGGAAGCAGGTTGAATAGTAAGGGAGACCATTCCGTAAGTTGTTTCTGCGGAGAGGATTTGGTCGCCAAATTGTCCCTGGAGCCGTTCCAGTAAAAATTCATTGGTAATGCCGTCCATGCTTTATTCGATACCATATGAAGTGAGCAATGCCTGGTATTGGGGGGAATTTCTCCGGCGAAGCGGTTCGTTTTTGACGAGTTCCTGGATTTTGAGGATGCCGTCGATGATTTGCTCGGGACGTGGTGGGCAACCCGGGACATAGACATCCACCGGGATCACTTTGTCTATACCCTGGAGTACTGAGTAAGTATCAAAAATGCCACCACTGGAGGCACAGGCGCCAACGGCGATAACCCACCGGGGCTCTGCCATCTGGAGATATACTTTTTTGAGGACCGGGCCCATCTTTTTGGCTATAGTACCGGCGACAATCAGCAGATCTGCCTGACGGGGTGAGAAACTCATCCGCTCAGAACCGAAACGCGCCAGGTCATAATTGGATCCCATGGTGGCCATAAATTCTATGCCGCAGCAGGAGGTGGCAAATGGGAGTGGCCAGATGGATTTGGAACGGGCCAGACCGATGGTTTTATCCAGCGTAGTGGCAAAGAACCCTTCACCGGCATGTCCGGGGGGGGCTTCAGCTACTTTGATATCTGTGCTCATCTCTTGATCGTTTTTAGAAAGCGTACGCTTGGAAAACAGTTGTCAACGGGTAAGGTTGCTATTCCGATACCTTACGGTTTACTCCCATGTCAGAGCGCCTTTTTTGATAATATAAAGAAATCCCAGCAGGAGGGTGCTGATAAACAATACCATTTCGACAAAACCGATGGTGCCCAGAGCTTCAAAATTGACTGCCCAGGGGTACATAAAGATCACTTCCACATCAAACATGACAAACAGGATAGCGGCCAGGAAGTATTTGATGGAGAATGGGATACGGGCATTGCCGACACTTTCGATTCCGCTTTCAAAGCTTTCCAGTTTGTCACTGGTCTTTCTCTTTGGGCCCAGTAAATGGGTTGCGACCATGGTCGTCACCACAAATCCCGCGGCGACCAGAAATTGAATTAAAATAGCAACGTAATCGACTGAATTTGACATAGTTACATGCTGTTTTCCGGATCGTGCAAAGGTAGGGATAAAAAATGATACTCCGGGTAGAATGTGTGGGAGTGGGAGTGAGTGAATGTAGGTGTGAAAAGGAAGGAGGACGATCCTGCTTGTTTGCCCCTAACCCCTGCGTTTCTCCATTCCGCCTCATTGGCATTTCGCTTCACTCCGAAAACGCCGGGGAGGCAGGATGGCGAAGGTGGAAAATGATCCCAATCCATTGTAAGATCATGTCTCCCCGGCGTTCGCCTACGAAAGGATGTGCGTGGAGGCGATGCAGGGAGCGGGGGCGAACAAGGAGAATCCAATTCAGCGGCCGTTTCACTTTCCGTTCAGGTCGAAATTCATGCCGACGGTAAAGCTTCGTCCCTGCATCCGGTAGCGCTCTATTTCTTCATACTGCACATCCGTGATGTTGTCAACGCGAAAATACATCGAAAAGGAAGAGCTCATGGCCACGGATAACCGAGCATTGTATAGCAGGTACCCGTCCGGTTCACTGCCGGGATAAATAAAGACCTCATCTATCCGGCTACGTGACCGCGCCTGCAACATGAGATGTATCTTGTTGTGATGCAGCAGGATGTTGAAGTAGGTGGTATGTTTTGATTTGTAGGGCAGGACATCATTGAGGCGGTTGTCTGAGGCATCCTTTGCATCCAGGTACGTGTAGCCGGATTGGAGTTGGAGTTGCGTGAAGGGCTGGTATTCCGCGCTGATCTCAAAACCCTGCATGATGGACTTGTTGAGATTGATGACTTCAAAGAGAAATTCGCCACCGGGTGATGGGAGTTGCCGGTAGGAGATCAGGTCTTTGTATTGGTTATAAAACAGGGCTGCATCTACCTTGAGGCGAGTCAGATGGAGTTTGGCACCGACTTCGGCACTGAGCGTCAGTTTTTCAGCACGGAGGAGGGGGCTTGTAGAAAAGCGTAGCCCGCCCCCTTGTTCAAACCGGGTGTACCGTTCGGCGATAGAGGGATTGCGGTAAGCGCGGGCTACGAGTGTCCGCAGGGATATTTTCTTCGATGCCTGATAGACCGCAGCGATTTTAGGATTGATATTGCCTTCCATAAAAGTTCCGGTGATACGGTAATAATCATACCGGACACCTGCGGTCAGAGTCCATCGTGGGCCCATCGTGATCTGATCCTGAATAAAGATGCCGGCATTCCATGCATGATGCACACCATACAGGATCGTATCCGGCCGGCCATCGATGTAGTCCTTTTGCAATTCGATGCCTCCGATAAAGTAGTGATGGTCACCGGCACTGAAGTCCACTTGGGTGGTATGCCCCAGACGATTTACGATTACTTTTTCGGTATCAATAAATTGTCGGCCCAAATTGACATTGGTACTGTCATTGGCGATATCGCCATTAAATACATAATCGGAGAGCGCAGCGTAATAATAAAAACGGGTCGAGTATTTCACTCTGGAATGCGCGAAAGCGACGTAGTGCAGGTCCGCATTCCATTCTCGGCGGTGCTGTGTATCATCCTTGCGAAAGTCAGCTACGGAATAAGCCTGACGGGTGCTGAGCCATGTGGCCGGTGTGTCGTTGAATATATCATTGTACATCGCGGATACCTGGAGGCTGCGGTTGGGCGAAAATTCATATTTGAGTTTGCCATACCCGTTATACATCTCGAAGGCTGAATTTTCGCGATGTCCGTCGTTGATTTTTGTTGCGGCATTGAGCACATAAGACCATTTCCTTTGGCGATGACTATGGGTCAGGTCGGCTCCGTAGTACGATCCTGTCAAATTATAACCGGTAAAGGCGGGTGCCTGGTCATAGCGCCCGTAATGGACGTGTGCCTGGGTGCTGGAGGTGGAGTCTGGTATGCGGGTGATGACATTGACGATACCGCCCATGGCACTGGACCCAAAGAGTGAAGAATAGGCACCTTTGATGACTTCTACACGTTCTATGGCACCGGTGGGAACGAGGTTCCAGAGTGCGCCTCCGGATTCCGGGGTGATAGCGGGCCGGCCGTCTAGAAGCATCAGAACGCGGTTGCCGATACCGCCACCCGCAACTTCGGAGGCCCCGCGGATAGAAAAGGCCTGAACATTGGAGCCACTGGAGCGTGTGACCTGGATCCCATTCATGCTGTTGAACGCATCTTCGAATGTCGCCGAACCGGCTTGTCGGAGTTGGCTGCGGGTGATGAGGCCCACACTGGCCGGGGCGAGATTGAGACTTTGGGATTTGCGGGAAGCGGAGACGACTACTTCGCCGGTGAGGTAGGCTTCGGGGTGCATGATGATGTGTAGGGGTACATCTGATGTCGTGACGGAATCCAGCAGGACAGACTGGTAGCCAATCATAGAGAAGACTAGCGGATAAGAGCGGGCTGTCAGACCGTGGATAGAAAACGAACCCTGCTGGTCGCTGGTGGTACTGTGTCGGGGGGCATCCCTGAAGGTGATATTGACATAGGACAAGCCTTCTCCTGATCCGGCATCCACCACCTTGCCGGAAAGGGTCCACTGGCCAAAGGAAGTGAAGGCTAAAAGGAGAAGGCTTGTACTACAAAATAATCTAACTCTTATTGATACCACGAAGTGACGAATCCGAAATCGGCTCTGAAGTTGATCTCTACGTTATCGCCTTTCTCCACGGTGATGGAGGTGGGGGCGGGATAATTAAAGATAGGGATGATCTGTCCGCCGACGTTGATTTTGATCACGACACCATGGCTGGTGGTGGAGGGCATTTCCCAATGAACGCCGAGGGTAGCTGTCCGTTTGCTGGGATCTACGATGTGGTGGTGTCGCAAGCCAAGTGCCAGTGCGGAGTATGTACCCGGGTCTACTTCCAGTTCGTAGTGGTAGGTGCTGACGCCGGGCATATAGGTCAGGACGATCGGATTCTGGGCATTGTAGGGAGCTCCGATCGCGAAGGTGCCGCCGGGTACACCGGGACCGAAAGTGTTGTCCGGGACAGGACCCCAACCGGCTGGTGGATTGAGACTGAAAGCAGGAAAGATCGTGATCTGAACTTCGCCGCTGTCCCGCCATGTTTCCCAGGTGGAGATATTGTCGATGGTAATGGTGCCGTGGATGGTGGCGGTATCCGGTTCGGGATCATCGTCTTTGCAACTGGTCATGACCAGTGCAGGTAAAAAGAGCAAAAGGGTGAGCTTTAGTGAAAAAGCAAGGATCTTCATTGTTGAAAATTTTATTTGAAAAAATTGATAGTACAAAGGAACGGGGAGGGGTGGTCAAAAAATACCCCGGTGGGTGGAAAGAATAACGGGGCAGTGAGAAAGGGAGGGCTGTAGGGGGTATTCGTGGTTGTCCTGGCTGGGATTTCGGCAGAAAGTATACTTTCGGGTAAAATTTTAAGGAATGAGAATCTTGTTGCTTGTATGGTTGGTGTGTGGCATTATTAGTTGCCGGCCATCGTCTGCTCCGGCTGGGGAATCGGGTCGTGATGTCCCGGCTCAATCCAATCTGGAGATGGCCTCTGAATTGCAGACAAAACTGTTGCGAGGCATCGCCATGATTGAAACCCGGACCATCACCATGGATGAGTTCGAGGCGGATGCCGGCAGATGGAAGACCCAGTATGACTCGCTCAAAAACCTGCTCACCCCGGAAGAGAAAGAGGAGCTCAGAAGACGGTATTTTCGTTTGGAGAAAGAGGGGTTGAATGCGCCGGTGCAGTAGGTTTTATATGTGGTATGGAGAGGGAAGGCTCGGCTGGGATTTGCTGAGTTGGGCTCCTGTAGTAGTCTGAAAGAGGTCGTCATGATCGTATATGACCTTTCTTGTTCCAGGAGCATACTTTCTTATCTTTGCCCGTTCTGAGGGCCCATAGCTCAGACGGTTAGAGCACCTGACTCATAATCAGGTGGTCCCTGGTTCGATCCCAGGTGGGCCCACTTTTTTAGATGCCAGTCGAAGCGCAGTATAGATTCCGACCGCCAGGCGGAAAGATGAAGCTGCCAGATGGGTTTTTAGATGCCAGATTATCAGATGCCAGATGGGTTTTTAGATGCCAGATGATCAGATGCCAGATGCCAGATTTAATTTTCATCTGTCCTCAGATTTCTACCATCATTCATGCTGATAACTTCCGGCAGTTTAAAAAAGATCTGCGCTCTTCGAACTTGAAACTGTGCTTTTCCGATCGCTAGGCGTAATGCCAGATGGGTTTATAGATGCCAGTCGAAGCGCAGCGTAGATTCCGACCGCCAGGCGGAAAGATGAAGCTGCCAGATGGGTTTTTAGATGCCAGATTATCAGATGCCAGATTTAATCTTCAGATGTCATCAGATTTCTGCTATCAATCATTATGATAGAATCTGGAATACCAAAAAAGATCTGTGCTCTTCAAGCTGGAAACTGTGCCATCAAGCAACCTCAAATCTGGCATCTGGCATCTGATGCTCTGGCATCCCCCATCTCCGCTGCACTCCGACATCCCCAAACTACTCCTCAATCTTAATCAACCGGATCTCCACTCGCTGATTACGCTTGCGGCCCTCGGGGGTCAGATTGCTGGCGATAGGTTTGCGTTTGCCATAACCTTTTGCGATGATCCGGCGATCTTCAATCCCTTTTTCGATCAGATAGTCTGCCACTGAAGAAGCACGCTCTTCACTGATCCGGTCACAATAATCATCTGCCGGAAGACTGTTGGTATGTCCAGATACCTCAATGATGATGGTCGGATTGTCATAAAGAAATTCGTATAATTCATCCAGCGATGGGACAGCTTCCGGTTTGATCACGATACTGTCGGCATCAAACTGGATCTTCTCCATCCGGATGGGCTCCCCGGAAGCCAGCCGGGTTGCGGTAAGCTCCGGCAATACTTTCTCCCGAATCACAAAGGACGTACTGACCTGGCAACCCTTCGCATCCGTTATCGTCACAGTTCCTTCACCCAGGCCCAGTTTGGCAGCCTGCGCTGCAGTCTCACCCGATGACCACTGATAGGTATAAGGTCCGGTACCGCCTTTGACCTCAAGTTGTCCTTTGCCATCTTTGAGGCGATCATTAGTGGCCGAACGCAAGTTGGTGACCTCGGCTTTCAATGCTGGTGGGCCTGTCACTTTAGCCTCTGCTTGTGCCTTCAATCCTGATGCATCACTGACTATGACTGTATAATCTCCTTCTCCAACATCCGACACCGACGCACCGGATGCGCCATGGCTCCAAACGTATGTATAGGGTGGCTTACCTCCCCGAACTGTGGCTGACAAAGCGGCCGCAGATGTGCCTGCACATTGGATCTGCTGCGTTTGGCCGACTGACACCGACAAGGGGAGTATATCCTCCGTGATCGTGACACTCACTTCAGCAGTACAACCAGACGCGTCCTGGAGGGTATACCGATGTTGGCCCGGTCCCAACCGATCGAGTGTATGTGTATTCTTTCCGGTCGGCCATGGCTTTCCATCCAGGGTGTAGCCTGCGGTTCCGCCAGTGAGTTTCAGGATGACCTTGCCGTCTGCATTTCCGGTGGCAGCAGGTGTGATTTCTTCCACGCTGAGTACCAGAGGCGCCGGCTCTTTAACTTCGTATGGCGATGTCGCCGAAGTACCATTCGCATCAGTCACCTGGACAGCATATTGTCCGGCCGGAAGATTGGACAGCGATTCGGATGTCATCTCACCGAGGGTACCGCGCCATTTAATGGCATAGGGAAGTTTTCCGCCAGTGGTTTCTGCCACCAGGGCCGCTGAGGACTGTCCTGCACAACGGATCTCCGAAGTTTGCCGGATAATAGTGGCCAGCGGGAGGATGTTCTCTGTGATCTGCACATCTGCGGTGATCGCACATCCGTTAGCATCGGTCACGGTCACGACATGGAGTCCTGCACCCAAAGCCACCGCCTTTGCTTCTTTCTCTCCGTTGTCCCAGGCATAAGTATATTTTCCAGTACCGCCGCCTGCGGTAACGGTAACTTTTCCATTTGCATTGTTGGTAGAGGCGGGAGCATCTGCCCGGGCGGAGATGGTCAGTGGTGCGGGTGAGTTGACTGTCACTACAGATGTAGCGGTCTGACCCGTGGCATCGGTGACTGTGAGGGTATACAGTCCGTCCTGGAGGTTTGCGGCAGTGGGGGTAAAAGCCTGGTGGCTCCAGGCATAGGCGTATGGTTCTTTGCCGCCCTTGACGATGGCTTTGACACTGCCTTCATTGGAGCCGGCACATTTTACAGATGAAGTTTGTTCAATGGTGATTTGCAGCGCCAGTATATTTTCGGAGATCGTGACGGAGGCTGTGGTGCTGCATCCGGATGCATCGGTTACCGTGATCACATGGAGTCCGGGGCTCAGCTTCGTCGCTTTGGCTACAGTCTCGCCATTATCCCAGGCCCATTGATATAGACCTGATCCGCCAGTGGCTCTGGCAGCGGCGCGACCATCACTGCCGTTGGTTGACGCTGCTGCTTCTACGGCCAGCATCACGACCAGCGGATCAGGCTGTGTGATGTTGGCAGAACCCGTCACCTGAGAACCTGCTGCATCCGTGACGGTGACGTTATATGTTCCTTCTGGCAGTTGATCCAATGAGGCTCCGGTGCCTCCGGTGCTCCATTGGTAGGTATAAGGTCCTTTGCCGCCTTTGATTTCGGCCTGTAGCGAACCAGTCCGTAGCCCGTGGCATTGGATCTGACCTGACTGTCGTACGGCGACGCTCATAGCCGTAATATTTTCGGAGATGTTGACTTCGCTTGTAGAGGTGCATCCATTAGCATCGGTCACCGTGACTGTATGCAGGCCGGGAGCGAGGTTCTTAGCTGTAGTTGTGGTTTCACCATGACTCCATGCGTAGCTATAGGTGGCTTTACCGCCGGTAGCTTTGACGAGGGCCTGACCTGTGGAAGTGTTGACGGCTGCAGGAGCGGTCATTTCGGTGGTGGCCGATAAGGCTGGTGGTGCGGTGAGTTCTATGCGTGATGTAGCCGATTGACTTGCTGCATCTGTGATGGTCACGGTGTAGATGCCGGGTGATAATCCATCTAGCAGACCTTCAGATGTCTTACCATTGGACCACGCATATCGGTAGGGAGCTTTACCGCCGGATACTGTAGCGGTGATACTACCGTCCGCGACAAGGGCACAGCGGATATCATTCGTGATCTGGAGGCTGGTGACCAGCGAGGTGACTTTCTCAGGGACGGTGATGGTGATTGAAGCCGAGCATCCGGTCTCGTCCGTGACGGTTACCGTATGCAGGCCGGGAGCGAGTTGGGTAGCAGTTTGGTTTTTTTCTCCATTGGACCAGGCATAGGTGAAGATGCCGGATCCGCCATCGAGCAGCAGGTTGACATGACCATCACCGGGTGTAGCGCCGGATGCGGGTTTGATTACTTCTGCGGACAACTTGATGTTCGGGTCGGGGATTTCATATTTGCCGGTCTTGACCAGACCTTTAGCATCGGTGACGGTGACCTGGTATTTACCGGCGGGCAGTGCACTGGCTTTTTCGGTGGTCTGTCCGTTGTTCCATTTAAACTGGAATGGTGCTTCTCCTCCGGTGATTTTTGCAAAAAGGGCGGCAGTGGGTTGTGGATTTTTACAGTCGAGTGGAGTTTCCATGAGGACATTGACGGTCATGGCGGCTTCCCATTGGATCAGATAGAGACCTTTGTCGTCGGTGCCGGTCCAGATAGAGCCATCCTTGTCGACATCGAGGCAGTTGACATATTGGCTGGTAAAATACTGGCCGGGGCCAAAGCGCTGGTATCGGTTGGCATTGACATCATAACCGGTCATCATATTGGAGGCGATCCACACGCGACCTTCATCATCGACGGCGATATCGCGGAGACGGCCTTCGACATTTTTCAGTTCGATGGCGATGGGTTTCCATTTACCACGGCTGTCGACCTGCCAGAGAAAATCATCGCCCATGATCCACATATTGTCACCCCAGGCATCGACGCCTACAAAGTTGAGATACCGTTCCTGGAGACTCCATTTGTCACCGGAGCCGGTCAGCATGCCGTCATCGGTTGCGATCCAGACGGTGCCGTTGGATTGGATAAAAATATCATTGATCTGGTTGGAGGTGAGTTTACGGTTGTCCGTATTAAAAGCCTGAATGATCCGGAGGGGTGATAATGAAACCTGAAAGGCGCCGCGTTGCTGGGTGCCGAGCCACAGGGATTTGGTTTTAGGATCGTAGGAGGCGCTGGAGATGACGGCGTTGTTGAGTAGGGTTTGCATATCGGCGGTATTCCATTGGATTTGGGCATTGCCACCCCGGATGGTGAGGAGGTGGGTGATGCCGGCCGGTGTGGCGACTTTTTGGACGAGGTCGATCGCGAGTACCTTATGCAGACCTTTCGTATTAGCAACCCATTTTATATTGTCTTCATCGACCCATATATTGTGGATGGGGCTGGACTGATCCAGTGCTTTGCAGCGTTCTACGACCAGGATCATCTCCTGGGCATGCAGCAGGCCGGGCAGAGCAGAAAGAATGGACAATAAAATGGAAAAGTAAATGCTGGTCAAATTCATGGTGTACTACCCTGATGAAACAATAGTTAAATGGGGCTGACGCGGACGGCTGACCCGCCGTCTTAACGAGTTTTGTCAACAGGTTGTTTTGCCCCGGTCAAAGAAATAGAAACCGTTAACAATCAACAGGCACAGGCTTTTGGATTGAGCTGGCCGCCGAATCCACAAAGATAAAGGAAAGGTAAAAGGTGCGGAGGAAAATAAGTACGGGCGACCCGCGACCCGCCCGTACTTATTCTCCCCAGGAATTCAATTTGTGTTAATTCGCGAAAATTAGCGGCTGAAATACTGGCTTGTTTGCCCCGCCCCATGCGTCGCCACTACGCACATCCTTTCGCGGGCGAACGCCGGGGAGGCAGAATCCCTTTCCACCTTCGCCATCCTGCCTCCCCGGCGTTTTCGGAGTGAAGCGAAATGCCAATGAAGCGGAATGGAGAAACGCAGGAGTTGCACTGAGCGGGAGTACAAGGAGGCGCGAAAGGCAGTCGAAGTGGGTCGGGGGGCAATATGCAGGATCCATCCTTCTGACTTTTCACACCCACACCCACACCAAATTATCTCCTTCGTTCTATATGTCTAAAACCTCCAGACCCCGCTTCCACCTTGGCACCACGTATGGCATAGATAAAGGAAAGCATCGCATAGCGTCCAATCGAATTGCTTCGGATCTCCTCGAGATAATTGATATTGGCGCTACGGGAAAGACCCCGGTTTTCATCCAGCACATCAAAAATTGAAAATTTGATCTGTCCTTTGTCAGCAGGCATGACAAAGCGCGAGATCGATACCTTCATCAACGGGAGCGATTGATTTTCGGAAAACTGATTGCTGGTGTAGAGACTGTAATCATAGCCACCTTCGATTCTCCATTTTTTCCACAAGGTGAGGGTCACATCAACAAAATAATTGTGCAACAAAGTATTCTGATTCAGCACATCATTGGATTTAAAATAATTGTCGGTAAAGGTCCAGCGGCCTCCAAGACTATACTCCAGAACTTCTGAATTTAAATTTGAAATGGTGACGCCACCTGAACGCGACCAACGGTTGAGGTCAAGGAGTGCGGTGTTGATCACATTCTGGGTATTGGTCAGGGTGAAAGTGGTGTTGAGGCTTACGCGACTACGGATCATTTTCAGTGGACGACCAAAGCTGGCATACAGACTTACACGAGTCTCCTGGTCAATGTTGATCGGGGAAGAGATCTCGCGAAACTGCTCGTCGATGTTTCGGGACGTGATGATCTTGTCATCCGTGATCGTGCCACTCAGCGAGGTGAAAAAACTGGTGGATGAAAACTGACTGAAACTATGAAAGTTGATACTCAGATTGTGATTGTATTCGGCATCGAGATTTTCATTACCGACATAAAGTCGCAGCGGATCAGAATTGTCGGTCACCGGTGATAGCTGGGTGATCGAAGGCTGATTGATTCGCGTAGTGTAGTTGAACCGAAGGTTTTCTCCGCTACCCATATCCCAACGCCACGTAAGCCGGGGTAAAAAATGCCGGTAATCCTGCCGGATCTGCGTTTCACTCTGGCTGACGAAGCCTGTGAGTTCCGAAACCTGGTATTGCAGTCCTGCATTGATATTGTGCACCGTACCACTATACCGGAAAGTCGCGCCGGGACGATGATAGCGGAATACCGAACTATAATCCGCCGAGAGCATCGTGTTAAGATTTTGTCCCTCGGGAATCACATCATAGACACGACGATCATAGTCCGCATCGAGGGTGTTGAAGTTATAACTCAACTCCAGAAATCTCCTTTTTCTCAACGGCTCTGTGAAGGAAAACTGCGCGTCCAGTCGGGTATCTTTTGATGTGGTAAACTGCAGTTGGTTAAGAGCTTCGGTATCGCCAGTGATATAAAATTCATTGAGGGCTTCGAAGATACTTTCCTGGTCCTGCTCGCCCTGAGAAAGCGTGCCGCCGATGGCCAGATTGCGCCCGCGGTTGCCCAGACGTCGCATAAAGGTGGCACCCGTGTTGAGCGAAAGATTGTTGCTCCGGGCATCCGATTGGGAGAGAGAAGCATTTTCAATTGTACCGGATACAACGTTGCGCAATAACGATTCATTCAGACCTGTACCATTTCCAAATCCTACACGTGCATTGACTTGCACCTGATTGAATGAGTCCGGCTTGATATCGGAGTTGAGTGAAAAACTGTGCGAGCGGTTGTCTGTATTTCGGTTGCTGTTTTCTTCGGTATCGAACGGATTGTCGGAGCGGTTTTGGCGAAATGAATATTGGATCAGATTTTTATCAACCCCGTTAAAAAAATAACTGGAGCGGACATTGAATTTTTTGCTTTTCTGCCAGTTGAAATTGAGTCCACCTGCGCCAGTCTGTACCAGACCGGTAGAGAGCCCGTCACTCATGGGGATATTGGAAGACGAACTGATCTCTATTGTCCGGTTGCCACCACCGCCGCCCATCATGCCGCGCATGCCACCGGAAAAATTCATTCGGTCTGAAAACGAAAAACCCTGATCATTGATGTTGTTGAATTGACCCAATAAGGATATTTGGGAAGTTTTAGAAAACCGGTTGAGAGAAGCCTTGGCATTATAGCGACTGTCGCTGCCATAGCCGGCTTGTGCTGTGCCGAATAGACCTTGCTTAAATTCTTCCCGGAGCTGTAAGTCAATGGTTTTTTCCCGAATACCATCATCTACGCCGGTAAATTCGGACATCTCCGATTGTTTGTCATAGACCTTGACTTTTTTTAGTGCTTTTGCCGGCAGATTGCGGGTGGCAAGCTTTGGATCCGAGCCAAAAAACTCTTTGCCATCGACCAGGACATTACGCACATCCTCACCTTGTGCCTTGATGGAGCCATCGGGATTGACTTCGATACCCGGCAGTTTCTTAAGCAGATCTTCCACTACGGCATTGGGCTGTGTTTGAAAGGCATCCGCATTGTAGGAGATGGTGTCTTTATTCATCGTGATCGGCACAAAGTCTGCTGTGACCTTGACCTCGCCGAGGAGGGTAGTGGCTTCCTGCATCTGCAACGTGCCCAGATCTACCTCTTCTGTCTGTCCTGAAGTTATAGACTGATAGATCGGCGCCATCCCGAGGAAAGTGATGTTGAGGAGATAGTCTCCTTTGGCAACATTTTTTACAAGAAACGCGCCTTTCGGATCCGTCGCGGCAAATTGAACCAGAGTAGAATCATCGGCATGCAATATCATCACCGTTGCGCCCGGAACAGGCAGATCCATGGGATCTGTCACTATTCCTTTGAAAGATGTTTTATTGACCTGCGCGGTCAGCGCCAGGCTGATACAGGTTAATACAAGGGAGAGTGACAGTGATTTCAATACTTGGAGTTTCATACAACAGGGTATAGTATAAATAAAATTATTCGCGGATCATGATCATCTGGCGCATCGCCGGACCGCTACCGCCCTGAATGCCCATTTCTTTCATTTTCTCTTCGCGGATCGCATTAAATTCTTCTCCCGTCACTTCCTTTCCTTTCTTAGGGGCTACGATCGGTGTAGTATCGACACTGTCGAGTTGAATTTCGGTCGCCGTGACAGTTCGGTGTCCGTCATTGACATCGATCTGCAGGATCATACCGGGCAGGCCTTGATAGTCAGCAGGTCCGTTGGAGACCGGGATCTGGGGCGTAAACCAAGCCACCAGCGTTGTGACACTGTCGAGTCTGTAGTGCGCATCCATACAGGTATAGCCCAGGATCTGTTTTTGTTTGTTGCCAACCTTCCATCTGCGGGGTGTTGGTGGTCCTTTGATGAGAAACTGTTTCTGCATAAAGTCCCGTGAGTCGATCATTTTGTCATCACCGATATGTTTATAGACGACCCGATTGTCGCGACCAAAGCGCATCGTCATACGCGCGCCATGAGAGGAAGACGTGACCTCGTTGATCTCTTCTTCTTTCTTCGGCTGATAGATGGATTCTTCGGCTTTGAAAATGAGTTCGAACAGCGATGAATTAAACTGCGGGATCATGTCCTTCATTTCGGCACGCTCGGGAGGGAGTGTGCGGTGCAGGTCCATTTTTTCTTCATAGACGATCCGGCCGGTGGTCTGGGCAGAGGAAAATAAAGGGATCAGTATACACAGGGTCCACAACACATGTTTCATAGCTATTCGCATTTGATGCACGAAGGTACGGGTATACAATGGCCTGCCCGGGTTGAAAAAGGTTAATTATTGTTAACGAAACGCGCGTGCACAGGCTTCAGGACCTATTTTTACAGGGTAATGCGACAATCGACCGATATATCCCTGGCGCGGGTCCTCATGATTCTGAGTCTGGTCCTGCTTGGGGTGCTCGAATATCTCTGGCTCCACAATGAATTCTGGAACAAATACCGGGACATGGAAGACAAGCTCAACCATGTCATGTTTTCCACGATCCGGGAGGTCGAAGATTCGTTGATCTTTTCCAGACTGTCAGGGGTCTCCCGTGTGACAACGACACGCGACAGCAATGCACCCGTGATGATGAGCGTGATGATCCATGCGACAGATTCCCTTCGCACTGTAGAGACCTGTAACGGAGAGCGCCTGCCAGATAAGACCCGCTTTGCCTTCAGATCGCGCCATCCGATGCGCGGTATGTTGTTAGAGGAATTGTCTGCCAAAACCACGCAAGGCGATACACCGGCATTAAATTTCAGTAGGATGGTGATGCAGCATCTGCGAGCTGCTGACTCGACCGGTGAATATGCCGGATACCGCCTGCTGAGCTGGCTCGAAGGTGATACCATGATCCGCGAGGCCGTCAGTCGTCCACAGTACGATGTACTGGCCGGAAAGAAAATGGCGCTGAGCAATCCGCAATACAAGTCCGATATTTTTCATGAATTGTTGCCTCATTTCAGCTTTGCCTTTGTCTTGTGGGTGATCGTGGCAGCGGCATTTTATTATATCTGGAAAAATCTGCGACGCCAAATGCAACTCAATGCCCTGCGCGATGAGTTTGTCAGCAACATCACCCATGAACTCAAGACACCCATCACGACTGTAGGTGTGGCACTCGAATCCTTGCACATGTCCAACGAACTCAATACCCATCAAAGCAAACGGTATCTGGAGATTTGTCAGGGGGAGCTGCGGAGGTTGTCGCTTCTCGTGGACCGGATCTTGCATAGCAGTGCGCCGCAGATCCAGTATGAGCGGATCGATATGCAGCAGGTGCTGGATGATGTGATGCATCACATGAAGGTGCAATTCGACAATCGGCAGGCGCAGGTGGAGGTGAGTTATGTGGGGGATAGCTTTGCGGTTCAGGGTGATCGTGAGCACATGCAGGGGGTCTTGTACAATTTGTTGGACAATGCACTGAAGTACAGCGCCGGGCCACCGGACATTCGGGTGCGGCTGTCGCGGGATAATGGGAGTGTGAAAGTGGAGGTCGAAGATCAGGGCATCGGTATCGATCCGGCCTATCATGACAAGGTTTTTGAGAAGTTGTACCGGGTGCCGCGTGGCAATCGACATGATGTCAAGGGGCATGGACTGGGCTTGAGTTATGTGGCGGATGTGGTCGCCCGGCACGGGGGATCAATTCGGCTCGACAGTCAGCCGGGCCGGGGGTCGGTGTTTTCATTGACACTGCCGGCTTCGCACGATACGGGGCTGACATCGCAGGCGGATCCTGCGCTCAATTAGATCTGGACATAAGATGGGGAAGACGAGGATCCTGTATGTAGAAGATGAGGAAGTGCTGGCGATGCTGGTGCGGGATCATCTGGCGCGGCATGGGTTTGAGGTGCATTGGACGGCAAGGGGAGAGGAAGCGGAGGAGATGTTTCGTCAAGTCAGGCCGGGTCTGTGTATTCTGGATATTATGGTACCCGGAAGAAGTGGGTACGAGATCGGCAAATCGCTGCGGGGTTTGGATCCGCGGGTGCCGATCATCTTTCTGACGGCGATGAGTGAGTCACGGGATGTTGTGGAAGGCTTCCGGTCAGGGGGTAATGATTATATCAAAAAGCCTTTTAGTCTGGAGGAGCTGATGGTGCGGGTCAGCAACCTGTTGGCCATGTCGGGTAGGTCGGCACCGGGGGTATGGACCATCGGGGATCTGTCGTTTGATCCGGTGCGTATGCACCTGAACCATCATGGGGAGACAGTGTCCCTATCGCACCGGGAGAATGAGTTGATGAAGCTGCTGGTGGCCCGGAAGGGTTTACCGGTGGAGCGAAAGGAGATCCTGTTGCAATTGTGGGGGGATGATCACTTCTTCAATTCGCGCAATCTGGATGTCTATGTCACGCGTCTACGCAAGTATCTGCGGATGGATCCGGGGGTGCAGTTGCTGACGCTCAAGGGGGTGGGGTATCAGTTGGTGGATGGGTGAGGTTTTATTTCAGATGATGTTGAACAGAAGAGTCTTGTTTGTACCGTACAAATGAAAGAAATTGACCGCATACGCTCAGAAGTATCGCATAGACCTTTTGGTCTTCCTCAAGGACCATGGACCTACTATCAGGAATGGAATGATGTCTTGTTTTTTCACTGGACCATTCCATTTGAAATTTTACGAAAATGCGTACCGGAAAAATTGAATATTGATACGTTTGATGGTACATGCTATGTGACCTTAGTGGCCTTTACTATGGAAAAAATACGACCCCGGTTTTTGCCTTCAGTTGGTTTTATCTCAAATTTTGACGAAATTAATTTAAGGACCTATATTGATAACAGTGATAAAAAGGGCGTATACTTTTTAAACATTGAAGCCGGGTCCTTGATCTCTGTATTCCTGGCAAAGGCTTTATCCGGACTTCCGTATGAGAAAGCCAGTATCAAAAGGTCTCCTGGAGCATACAACTCAACAAATGGGTTGAAAGGGTTTTACCTTGACACTGAATTTGAAGTAGGAGGTATAATCCAGTATAAATCAGCATTGGACAAGTGGTTGACGGAGCGTTATTGCTTGTATCTCAATAAAAACAATGAATTGTATCGTTACGACATTCACCATGAAGAGTGGAAATTGAATACACTCAACATCAAGAAACTTAATCTGGGTTATACCATTGATGAGGTAAATTTATCAGACCGACAACCCGATTTATCTCATTATTCAAGTGGGGTGAAAGTGATAGCCTGGGGACGGCAGAAAGTATGATCAGGTGATACTTCCATCAATCCCATGCGGCTTCAGTACCTAATATATTAGCTGTTGTGTACTCGAAAGTAGAGCTGGTGCATCCCATTGCGTGCCCCGTGAGAAAGGCCGGGTGTGAATTATGCAAAGCCTTTTTACAATTGTGAAATGCAAAATGACACTAAACGTACCACCTTTGTAAGGTATTGAATTTGTACGATGAACGCTGGTGCTTTCTATACTGGACTCAGCGGTTTGCAACTCCCGATCCCGATGTAACCAGTTTCCTCCGCCTTTTGAGAATAGCAGTAGACTCCCTATTTATTCAGCCTTCTTTAATAGCATTGAGGTTAATAGTTCTTTTATAAAATTCCTAAAGCTGGAACAACAGCCAGATGGGTCGCTGCATATATTAATTCTCACTTGTAAAGATGGCACTTACTTCATATAATGCTAAACGGGACTTCAAAAAAAGTCCGGAACCTACGGGTGGTAAACCCGATAGCGACCACCTGCGTTTTGTCATTCAGAAACATGATGCTACCCGAATGCATTTTGATTTCAGACTGGAGATAGGTGGGGTGCTTAAAAGTTGGGCGGTGCCGAAAGGACCTTCTACGGATCCCGATGTTAAACGCCTGGCCATTATGGTAGAAGATCATCCATATGATTACAGAACTTTTGAAGGCATCATTCCAAGTGGGTACGGAGCTGGTACGGTGATGGTATGGGATGAAGGGATCTATGCATCTACAGATGCGGACAGCCTGGATAAAAAATTACAAGACAAAGCATTACTGAAAGGCATACAGGCTGGTAAATTACATATTGTACTACATGGACAAAAACTTAAAGGTGAGTTTGCCCTGGTCAAAACGAATGGCAAAGGGGATGATACCTGGCTATTGTTTAAAGTCAAGGATAAATATGTTTCTAAGAAGGATGTGACCTTAAAGGATAAATCTGTTATCTCGGGAAAAACATTGACAGAGATCGAGAAATCCCCTGAGCAGGTTCATGGAGAAAAGCAAGCAAAAACAACAGCTTCAAAATCTAAAGGGATAAATCCGTCCAAGAAGGGGAGTGTTGCAAAGTCCGTTAAGGAAGCGAAGGAGACAGACAAGGAATCCTCCATTATTAATGGTAGAATGATTTCAATCGGAAAGACGGCCAAGTTTCCTGTGGAGGTAAAACCCATGCTGGCGACCAGCGTGGATAAGCCCTTTGATCAGGAAGGCTGGCAGTATGAGATCAAGTGGGATGGATACCGGACCATAGCGTTTTGCAACAAGAAGAGCGTTGAATTGAAGTCCAGAAACGGGAAATCGTTTAATGAGAAGTTTGATCCGGTGGTGAAAGCGCTTCAGCAATTGAATTTACATGCCGTTATGGATGGTGAGGTGGTGGTGCTGGACGAAAATGGCAAATCAGATTTTGGAACGTTGCAGAACTGGAAGAGCATCCCGGATGGTGACCTGCATTATTATGTGTTTGATTTGCTTTGGCTCAATGGAAAAAGTCTGGTCCATATCACCCTGGATGAAAGAAGAACCATATTACAACAAATTATCCCTGAAGGTGGCACCATTCGGATAAGTGAAAATTTTGATGTTAGCGGAATAGCATTTTTTGAAGCTATAAAGAAGATGGGATTGGAAGGAATTATGGCGAAGAAGTCAGACAGTCTGTACATGGCCGGAAATCGCTCCAAGGATTGGTTGAAGATAAAAGCCCATAAAGGTCAGGAGATGGTCATTGGGGGGTATACGAAGAATGAGGGTTCCTCGAAAGCATTCAGTTCATTATTGTTAGGCGTATATGAAAGGGGGAAGTTGATCTACACCGGTAAAGCAGGAACTGGCTTTAGTGATCAGCAGCAAGTGGACATGCTGAAGCAATTTAAACCCTACATCATTCAAACGCCACCATTTGCCTCCCAACCTGATATTAATAAATCCTCACGCTTCCAGCGCAACCCACCGAATGCTACGGCTGTGTGGATGAAGCCTGAGTTGGTATGTGAAGTTAATTTTACGGAGATGACCACAGAGGGCATCATGCGCCATCCTTCCTTTGTAGCTATGCGGGCAGATAAAAAAGCAAAGGAAGTGATCAAGGAGACCGACATTGGCACTGAACTCATTGTGCAGCAGGATGTAAATGGAAAGGAAAAAGTAAAGCCGGGAAAGAAGAAAGTGGCCAATGGCTTTTTGGACCCAACTGCCGAATCGGATATACGATCCATAAACGGACATAAAATAAAATTTACAAATCTCAATAAGTTGTATTGGCTTGATGAGAAGATTACAAAGCGGGATATGCTCAACTATTATGATCAGATCTCATCCTACATTTTGCCCTACCTGAAGGACCGGCCGCAATCGATGAACCGTCATCCAAACGGGATTCATGGAAAAAGCTTTTACTATAAAGATGTGACCGGCACAGCACCTGATTGGGTGGAAACCTATAAATATAAAAGCGAATCTGATAATCAATTGAAGCACTATCTGGTCGCCACGAATGAAGCAAGTTTATTATATATGGCCACATTGGGTTGTATTGAAATGAATCCATGGCACAGTCGAGTGAAAACAGAAGATTACCCTGACTGGTGCATAATTGACTTGGATCCCGCTGCACAAGACTTCCAAAAGGTGGTAGAGGCGGCGCTGGTGACCAAAGATATTTTGGAGGGGATGGGTGTCCCTTCTTATCCAAAAACCAGTGGGTCTACAGGTATTCATATTTATATTCCGCTAGGGGCAAAATATACCTATGATCAATCCAAAGAGTTTGCGAGGGTCATTGCCACATTAGTGCAACGAGAGATTCCCACCTATACAAGTATTGAACGTATTGTCAAGGCAAGAAAGGGAAAAATGTACATAGACTTTTTGCAAAACCGGTCTCAGGCTACAGTCACAGCGCCCTATTCTTTACGTCCTAAACCAGGTGCTACTGTTTCTATGCCACTGGAATGGAATGAAGTAAAAACGGGTTTAAAGATGACAGATTTTACCATATACAATGCACTGGATCGAATTAAAAGCATGGGTGATATTTTCAAACCTGTGCTGGGCAAGGGAGTACATCTGGAGAAAGTAATTGAAACGTTTCAAAAGAAATAAAACATGGCACACATTTTAAAACAAGATAAAATCTTAATAATATGCGATCTATATGGACAGGCTCAATCAGCTTTGGATTAAGTAATATTCCTGTAAAACTATTTTCTGCCGTACAGGAAAGTGCTCTCGACCTGGATATGCTCGACAGTAAAGATCATGCGAATATTAAATTTAAAAGGGTCAATGAGAACACAGGCAAGGTGATCGAGTACAAAGACATTGTGAAAGGATACAAGTTGGAGGATGGCTATGTGATCCTGGAAGCAGAAGATTTTGAAGCTGCAGATGCTGTTAAAACGAAATTGATTGAGATTTTAAATTTCGTCAGCGAGGAAGAAATTGATACGCTGTATTATGAAAAACCCTATTATCTGGAACCACAAAAAACAGCCATGAAGGCGTATGCTTTATTGCGCGACGCATTGGCTTCTACTGGAAAGGTAGGGGTCACCACCTTCGTTTTACGAAACAAGGAAGGCCTGGCTATTCTCAAGCCGTATAAGAATGTCATCGTCTTGAACCGTATTCGCTTTTCCCAGGAGATCAAGGAGACCTCAGATCTAAATTTACCGCCGGTTTCTAAAACTAAAACCAAGGAGAGTGATATGGCCAATAAATTGGTGGAGCAATTGACGGAGGAATTCAATATTGCCAAATATAAAGATACCTACACGGCCAAACTACTAAAACGTATTAAAGAAAAAGCCAAAGGGGTCAAGACGACTACCAAAAAGTTGAAGGTGGTACATAAGCAGGATGATAGCTTAATGGATATGCTTAAAGCAAGTCTGGCAGGTAAAAAGAATAAGTTAGCATAATGTCAGAAAGCCCATCTATACTTATAGTCAGGGAAGCAGTGGCTAAGCTTGTATATGCAAAAAGCATCTGTCAAAGATGTAAAAGTGTAATGCGGAAGAAACATACTGGGGAGATAAACCGTAGAAGCTTTTTCTTTCTGACCTGCCAGATGTGATGTCAGGAGTCAGGCTATTAATATTATACTATTCTATCATATGACGTCATGTTCCACTAAATGTAGGAATCATGTAATGGGTCAATTGAATAGTGTAAGACATGCCCAGCAAAACTCCAATACATTTGACCCTACGCTATAGCACATCCAATATGATGATTTCGTTGGGGAAGACTGATATGCTTTTTGTCATTCTTTCCCACCCATTTAGCAAAGGCAACCAAGTATTGAACAATTAAACTATGCACGATGAGAAGTAAGAGTCATTATGAAAAACACCTGATATGTTTTTCCCATTTATCATGGAAGTTTGTTTATCAACGACCACAACATTTGTTAAGCCGTTTTACTAGTAGGTATACGGTCTATTATGTAGAAGAATTTGTGTACAGCGCAGAGGAGGATGGCTACACCATTAATGTAACCGATGAAAATGTCAAGGTGATATTACCACATTTAAACAATCGGACAGATGAGAATCTCAATCCTGCAAAAAGGGTAGAGATGATCGTAAAAAAACTTTTTAAAGATCACCTTATTCACTCCTACCTTTTTTGGTACTATACCCCTATGGCATTGGCCTACACCCAGAACTTTGATCCCTTAGTGACCGTGTACGATTGTATGGATGAATTGAGTGCCTTTAAGTTTGCTCCTGCTGATTTAAAAATTTACGAACAAGAATTATTCCAAAGGGCTGACATCGTTTTTACCGGAGGTAACAATCTGTTTAAAGAAAAGCAATCTCAACATAAGAATATTTATTCATTTCCAAGCAGTATTGATAAAGCCCATTTTTTAAAAGCAAGGGAGCCCAATGAAGACGTCGAAGACCAATCCACGATTCCACATCCCCGGATAGGATTTTATGGTGTCATTGATGAGCGTTTTGATATTGAGTTGATACGACAGGCCGCCGATGCCAGGCCAGATTGGCACTTTATTTTAGTTGGCCCGGTTATAAAAATTGATCCTGACACTCTACCTCAGAATGAGAATATCCATTATCTGGGTTCTAAAACATATGCGGAATTGCCTGTCTACCTGAGTGGATGGGACATTGCTCTCATTCCATTCGCCCTCAATGAAGCCACACGCTTCATTAGCCCTACAAAGACACCAGAATATCTGGCAGGAGGAAAGCCCGTCATCTCTACCGCTATTATTGATGTCGTGCATCCCTATCATGAATTGGGGTTAGTGCACATTGTGCAAAACGCGAGTGAGTTAGTGCAATATGCTTCCGCCGAACTCGCGGCCACCGATAAACGGGAATGGCTGACAAAGGTGGATGAATATCTCAGCGCCATCTCCTGGGATGCCACCTGGGGAAGGATGGATGAATTGATACAAAATGAAGTTATGACGAATCAGGATTTACTCACAGACAAAATAAATGAATATGTACGATTATTTGATAGTGGGAGCGGGACTGGCAGGAGCCGTACTAGCAGAGCGATTAGCATCAAAGGCCAACAAGAAAATATTGTTGATCGATAGACGGAATCATGTGGGAGGAAACACTTTTGATTATTACAATAGCGATGGTATATTGGTTCATAAATACGGACCCCATATTTTTCATACGAATAGCAAAGATGTATTTCAGTACCTGAGTCACTTTACGGAGTGGAGGCCCTATGAGCATCACGTACTGGCCAGTGTTGATGGACAGTTGGTGCCTATCCCCATCAACCAAAACACCGTCAATACTTTGTACGGACTTAATCTCTCTCAACTACAGGTACAACAGTTTTTTGATTCCAGAGCCGAGAAAAAAGATCAGGTACGTACTTCCGAAGATGTAGTGGTCAATGCCGTAGGAAGAGAGCTCTATGAGAAGTTTTTTAAGCATTACACGATGAAGCAGTGGGCGCTGGACCCATCGGAGCTTGATGCCTCCGTCACCGCAAGAGTGCCTACGCGAACCAATCGGGATAACCGGTATTTTACAGATCAGTACCAGGTAATGCCTCTGCAGGGATATACCCAAATGTTTTACAGGTTATTGGATCATCCCAATATAAATGTTATGCTCAACACCGATTATAAGGATGTGGTCAATGAAGTCAGTTTTAAGACCTTGATTTACTCCGGACCTATTGATGCTTACTTTGATTTTTGTTTCGGCAAACTGCCATACCGATCGATTCAATTTAAAAGTCAAACTATCGATGCTGAAACATTCCAGCCTACAGGAACTGTAAATTATCCCATGAGCCAGGCGTATACCCGTATTACTGAGTTTAAACATCTGACAGGACAGAAGCACAGTAAAACATCTATAGTGTATGAGTATCCCACGGCGGATGGGGATCCCTATTACCCCATCCCCAGGAAAGAGAATACCGAGGTATATAATCAGTATAAAGCACTGGCGGCTGCTGAACCGAATACATTTTTTACGGGGCGTTTGGGTACCTACAAATACTACAATATGGATCAGGTAGTGGCTCAATCACTGGCCTTGTTTAAAAAGCTAATGCCCGTACCACCATTACCGATAGTCAAGGCGGCAGTACCTTCTGCAAATGGCGATAGTATCATAACGAAATGAATCATGATAATCCGTTTCGTTCCTTCTGGATGGCCGGCTACGAATGTGCTGACCACTTAAATGCCTTTGGCCTGCGGGTAGATTTGATCCAGACGACCGGGCACCTTCAGCTCATTGAAACAGACTATAAGAATCTGGTTCCCTTTAAAATGGCTACGGTGCGTGAAGGCATCCGCTGGAGCAAAGTAGAAACAAAGCCGTACGTCTATGATTGGTCCTCCGTAAGTATGATGATTCTCATCGGAAAGGCTCATAACATCCAACAAGTTTGGGATTTATGTCATTTCGGATTTCCTGATGATTTGACACCTTTACATCCCCAGTTTACAAACCGGTTCGTTGCCTTATGTACGGCATTTGTGAACTTATATAGAAGCATAGATTCCACCTCGACACTTATTATTACACCCATCAATGAAGTAAGCTTCCTTTCCTGGTTGGGAGGTGACGCAAAGGCTACATCACCCTATTGTACGAATCAAGGTTGGGAGGTGAAGTACAGCTTGATGAAGGCGTATATCAAAGGTATTGATGCAGTAAAGGCTGCAGATCCATCAGTTCGTATCCTGACCACGGAGCCTTTAATCAGTATAGTCCCGTGGGACACGGCCTCATCGGAAGATATAGAAAGAGCGGCGGCCATGCATGAGGCACAATTTCAGGTGACAGAAATATTATGCGGCAGGTTATGTCCAGAATTGGGAGGAAACGAATCCTACCTGGATATATTAGGATATAACTTTTATTACAACAATCAATGGAAAATATTTCCACATGAATTTTTGGATTGGAAGATCGGAGTTCTGAATCCGAAGTATATTCCCCTGCATCAGTTACTGATGACCGCGCATGAAAAGTATAATCGTCCCTTTGTGCTGACCGAAACAAGCCATCCAAAGGAGGACCGACCGTTGTGGATTGAGATGATTGAGACTGAGACGCATAAACTTTTAAATGCCGGTCTTCCTTTTTGGGGGATTTGCTGGTATCCGATAGTCAACAGACCGGATTGGGATTATTTGCAGGATTGGCATTATGCAGGTATCTGGGACGATGTTTATTCCGCTGAAAAGCCGGAGAGAGTGATGCACATGCCGAGTGCAGAAGCATTATGGCGGGCGCAAGACAACTTGAATAGATAATATTTTACATGGAGCATATGCACGGAAGTAAATTTATGTTTGCCACAGGCATAGAAAATAGTTATCCCACCATACTCTTGCCGGATGGAACCACGAAACGCGTGGATGAAATGGAGAAGACAGGCCATTATGTCCATTGGGAGAAGGACTTTGAGCTGGTAAAGGAAATGGGGATAGAATTCCTGCGATATGGTCCGCCGTATTACAAAACACATACGGGTCCAGGTACTTTTGATTGGTCGTTCTCAGATATTACATTCCAACGGTTAAGGGAATTGGGAATTACCCCCCTCGTCGATCTATGCCATTTTGGGGTCCCGGATTGGTTAGGTGATTTTCAGAACCCGGACTTCCCGGTTCATTTTGCAGAGTATGCCACTGCCTTTGCAAGTAGGTTTCCCGACCTGCAGTTCTACACACCAGTCAATGAAATATTCATTGCTGCTCTGTTTTCTGCTCAATATGGATGGTGGAACGAACGGCTGAGTACGGATTTTGCCTTCGTGACGGCACTCAAGAATCTGGCGAAAGCCAATGTAATGGCGATGCATGCCATTTTAAGGGTACAACCGGATGCTACCTTTATCCAAAGTGAATCAACTGAATATTTTCATGCTACGGAACCAAAAGCATTGCCACTGGCTCGTTTTCTCAATCAAAAGAGATTTTTGTCTCTGGATCTCACGTATGGGTTTCCTATAAATGTGACGATGTATGAGTACCTGCTGCAAAATGGATTGACGAAAAACGAGTACAACTGGTTTGCGCAAAACCAGGTCAAGGCAAGGTGTATCATGGGAAACGATTATTATGTCACCAATGAACACCTTGTACACCCGGATGGATCTACGCAAGCTTCAGGGGAGATATTTGGGTATTATGTGCTGACGCAGCAGTATTACAACAGGTATAAGCTTCCGATCATGCATACCGAGACCAATATCAAAATGCCTGCGTGTAAAGAGTGGCTCTTGAAACAATGGGCTAATCTACATCTGCTGAAGCAAGATGGTGTACCGATCACTGGATTTACCTGGTATAGCCTGTTGCATCAGGTCGATTGGGATTCCGCACTCAGAAACGATGCCGGTAATGTAAATGAACTTGGCCTCTATGATCTTGACCGAAATATCATGCCGGTAGGGATCGCCTACAAGAATCTGATCGAGGAATGGAAGAGTGTGTTAGTCGAAGAGAGTTACGGGCTCCTGTTTCACCATGTTTGATTACCGGACGAATATGATCTCTTTTTTGATAATGTCAGCGGTATAAAGCGAGAATAGGTCATGCGCATTCAGATGATCTATATCTTCTATGGTCTGATCAACAGACGGTAATTCTTTAAAAGGGAGTATCGACGCGTTTATTATACTCTTCATCTCCACTATATTACGCATTGCGTTTCTTTTTAGCCGTATTTTCAAGAGATTCATAGTGGAATATTTTTACATGCTGAGTAGCCACAAATATGCGGGTTTGAGTTTGAATCATCGTTATACGATTCTTCCTTTTTATTACAGAATGGAAGGACGCAAGTTGTTCGCCTTCTTGTACCAAGAGTCGTATGATCATAGCGTACATATGATTCATTAAAGAAATATGTGAATCATACAACCCCATTCAAAAATATTGTAATGTAATTTGAGTCATTACAGCCCACCTTTACGATTCGAAACTCAATACATTGCCTGAATCTGCTACTATCGGTAGGAAG
This sequence comes from Saprospiraceae bacterium, assembly GCA_041746735.1. Lineage (GTDB taxonomy): Bacteria > Bacteroidota > Bacteroidia > Chitinophagales > Saprospiraceae > Opimibacter. Next base: position 2,620 of record JBGTGP010000021.1, on the reverse strand, counting down.
CCCATGCAATGGCTTGAAAATGACAAAGTCACACCCTTTAATCAATGTTTACATATAATTCAATCCATATGAAAAAGTATATCAATCATTTTATGAAAGGGGCATTGCTCCAGACACTCAGTGTGGTCACGCTTGCATTTTTTATTTCATGCACCAGTACCCAAAGTCCGGAGGACTCAAAAGTTTTATCCGAGAAATCCAACAATGAAAAGTTTGACAATAACCAGCAAAAGAACGATGCCCAGTTTCTCGTAGATGCCGCCGAAATGAACCTGGAGGAAATTCAGTTGGGCAAACTGGCACAGCAAAGAGGAACAACCACAGAGGTGAAAGAACTGGGAAGAAAGATGGAGGAGGCACATACCCAATCTCTTGTTCAACTGAAAGATCTGGCTAGCCGAAAAGGCATCAGCATTCCCGCCACACCCACGGAGGATGGACGTGATGCCTATAATGCCTTACTGGATAAGACAGGAGATGATTTTAATAAAACGTACACCGACAGACGGGTAAGATTACACAGAGACGCTATTGATTTATTTGAAGATGCATCAACCGAATGCCAGGATGCAGACATTAGAAGTTGGGCAACAGCCTCCTTGCCCAGCCTGCGTGCTCACCATGAACATGCATTGGAGTATCAAAGGAGATTTAATAACATGTCTAATTGAAGACGGTAACAATTAAGCGATAGGGTTCACCATGTGAAAGAATTACAGTTTAACGCCAGGGTGACAAAACCCGATGTGCGTTTTGCCAAACTTCTTCTCGAACAGTTTGGGGGACCCAATGGTGAGCTAAAAGCCGCTATGCAGTATTTTGTACAAGCATTTGGTTGCCGAAAAGCCAACCCTGCGGTGTATGATATGCTGATGGACATCGCCACGGAGGAGTTCAGTCATTTGGAAATAGTAGGCGCCACCATTCAAATGCTACTGACGGGTGTAAATGGAGAGCTAAAGAATGCTGCTGATGAATCTGATTTGACGTTGATGCTCGTTGGAAAGGCAGCAAAGGAAACCTATATTCATGAAGCGATGATCAATCCGCACTTCTTTATTGTGAGCGGTGGCACACCCACCCTTACAGATAGTGTAGGCAATCCATGGTCCGCCTCTTACATCATGGGTATGGGAGATCTGACAGCCGACCTTCGCCTGAATATTGGAGCCGAGACCAGTGCAAAAATGGTGTACGAGAACCTGATGAAATTTACCGATGATGTCATGGTCAAGGAATCTTTGCGATTTTTGATGACCCGCGAAGTAGCACATTTTCAAATGTTTCAGGCCGCATTGGACAGTATACAGCCAAATTTCCCACCTGGTATTTTGCAAAGCGATCCGCGATACAGCAACAAATATTTTAACATGTCTGAAGGCGATGATTATATTGGAGGTTGGAATGAAGGCAAAAGTCCCGAAATGAAAGAAGCTTGGGAATTGATTGACAATCCAATTGAACACGTTAATCAAACCAATGGCTTACTGGACGAGAGAACCAAGGGAACCAAGCGGACCAATAAATCAGTGCAGGTGCACAACAAGGCTCTGAGTGCAGAACGCAAAGCAGAGGTCGATGAGTCTACACGACCTGAGAATGGGTATATGAGTTGGTCCGTTTTTGAAGAAAGCATGGAGGCCGGAATCAAATCCTGAAATACGATTTCTTGCTTGCCAAAGAATATACATCTAAACGTATTTGGGCTTTGATATAGCAACTCTCATTCAACGAAGGCCCAACCCACAGACCGGACAAGGAGATCCGGCAAAAACGCGGATTGAGGTATGAGCCAAATGAATTACTTTTGGCAACTTAAGAGAATGCATGAGCAGATCATTAATCCTCGTTCTTGGGGTCTTAACGGCAATCCGTACGGAGGGACAAAAAAATATTGAAAGCCAAAGCTTAATGTGGTATGGTCTTTTTACCACGCTGGAGCTCAGCGAGAAGTGGTATGTGCAAAATGAGTTTCAAGAACGTCATTTTGTTCGTCCGACTGCACAGCATCAGTTTTTAATCAGAAGTCATGTTCATCGTGTTTGGGGCATCAGTGGGTGGGAAACTTCCTTAGGTATGTGCCTATTTCTACAAGACGCAAATGATCCAAACGATGAAAATAGATTGACAGTTCCGGAACTCAGACCTCACATAGAACTCGCTTACAAACAAAAGCTGGAGAAGATGACGTTCGATCACCGATATAGAGTGGAAGCCCGATTTTTTCATCAGACGAACACTACACGGACAGAACTTGATGATGGCTATGATTTTGGTAATTTTAGATTCCGGTATAGATTACAAATGACGATCCCGATATGGAAGATAGCACAGGACAGACGTGTAAGGCTGAAAGTAAGTGATGAGATCCACCTGAATGCCGGCCAAACAATATCCAAAAATGTGTTTGAACAAAATCGATTCTATGGGGGATTCAGTTTGGATCTGATGCCAGCGCTGATATTTGATATTGGTTATTTACCCAAACCTTGCAATAGCCAGTGCCTGATGTGACGATATCAGGCGTCTTTACTACCTTGTAGGCCATGACTAAGATACATCAAAATGGTACATGAACTAGCCCATGAATTTACCTCCCGTAAAATCAGTCCTTGGGGAG
>JBGTGP010000020.1:0-191178 GCA_041746735.1 Saprospiraceae bacterium | reverse complement strand
CGAATCCGATTCCGAATACGTTACTGCCGTGATGACCAGGCTGTCGCAACCATTCACACCGACAAATATCTCTTCTGTCACACCGAGACTTGACGAATCGCAGGAGGTCAGGCTGAGGTATGTAGTGTCGGGTAGTCCGGGGGTGATTGTAGTGATCACCAAACTGTCACATCCTTGAGAACTTGTATGCAGATCCTCAAACACCCCTATGTCCTGGGATATACACGAGGTGCCGTTGAGATTGGTTGTATCCACTTCTGAGTAGGTTGTCACCGTGGCTACGATGCTATCACAACCATCAGTGGCCGACAGGATGCTATATGTAACACCAAGTAAAAGGGAATCACAAGTTGAAGTGAATATGAATGTAGAATCTCCCGGCGGATCATACACCATCAGGGTCATGATGAGGCTGTCACAGCCTATGGCATTGGTGAGGGTGTCCACATGGATACTGACCTGATTGGCTCTGCAGACCATCGTCGAATACGTAGCCGTATCGGAGGGCAGTAGCGTCACAGTAGTGCGTATGACGGTATCACATCCATTGGGATTTTCCAGATGCTGGAAGAACACTCCGGCCTGAGTGGGATCACAGGTTTCGTCCTGGAGGAAGATCAACTCAGCCGGAAGCAGATAGATCGTCGTGGTGACTGTGCTGTCACATCCATGAATGGAGGAAAAGAAATTTTCATACGTCCCGTCAAATTTCTCCCAGTGAAAACCTAACCATACGCTGTCCCCTTCACACATTGACACCTCTACTTGGGCGACTAAAACGAGAGACACCGAAAGTTATCGAAAGTCTTTCACCTTCGCTATAGCTTCGGCGACTAAAACGAGAGTCATCGAGAGTCATCGAGAGTTAAAGCACGATCTATGCAAGAAAGCAAGATCATACATAAGCCTGAAGGGCTTACACACTTATAACCCCGGGTTGCACGCGGGGTATGTGCACCACCCCTGAACTTCGACCCTGAATAGGTCGCACAATATCCCTTTCAAGGGCATCAACAGTTTACTAGCCCGTAACCGCAGGCTATCTTCTAAGTACTTAAAGGTATCCCTTCGCGAAAGTACAAGTCCGGGAGCCTGATCTCATGTGCTCATTTCAGCCGCTAATTCTCGCGAATGAACACAAATGAAAATTTGAAAAGGTGAAGGGAAAAAAGGTAAAGACATGTGCCGAGGGGACCATACGTACGGGCGGGTCGCGACCCGCCCCTACACATTCACCGCTGATCATACATAAGCCCGAAGGGCTTACCCATCTATAACCCCGGGTTGCAACCCGGGGCCCGAGGCACACCCCCACCTCCGACCCTGAATGGGTCGCCCAATATCTCGTTCCGGGATAACCAGCCGTATCCATTAGCCAAATCTCCTGTCAACCTAAATCATGAGGGCACACTAAACACTAAACTCCTAAACACTAAACTCCTAACCCTATAATCGATGGTGACCAAAACTTGAGCAATAGGAAGAGTCCTATTCCACCAGTTGAATCTTCTTAAACAGGGGCCATGACCAACCGGCCATCCTTTCCTGAAATACAAGCCAATCATTCTTGAGAAACGCATTGACCTCATCGACCAGTGCCTGCACATTGCGTGCGGTTTGTGAGATCATAGCCCTGGCATTTGAACCCGGATCCCCAAGCGATGTATTGAGATAGTTCATGGTGCTAAACATTTGTCGATTTAAAAGATCATCGCGGACGATGCCTTTTATATCTTCCGGGTTCATGACTTTATTCTCCAGCGTGGTTATTTTTTGTTGGAGTCCCTTTATGTTTTCCTTCACCCGGGTTTGAACGCTATCGGGCGCATTGACCAACAAAGTTTCAGTCATCCGAATATCCGTACGGACATCCTGCAGGGCCCGAAATGCACGATGTGCTTTGTCTACTTCTGCATAAAAAGTCATGACTATTTGGTTCCGTGCGTCGAGGTCTTCTGTTGTGATGCTGAGCCTTTGATCGAGACCAACATTCACCACAATTGAATCTTTGCCACCCTGATACAATGCGACCAGCTAATAGCTACCCGGAAGGACATAAGGTCCAGAAGGATCATCCGCATCCTTTGCAGGTTCCTGTCTGGATGGAAACCGGACACCTTTCTGCCGCAAATCCCACACCACGGTGTTCCAACCCTCTTTCAATTTTTGCCTTATATACCGGATGGAATCACCTTGCGAATTCAGCACATATATCTGTATCACATCCTTGTCCTTCATTTCCTCTTTTTTCTCCGCCGCATCCGGGGTTTTACCGCTTATTGTTCCTGCTTCTCCTGAATCGGCAACTCCTTTAGATTTTGATTTAATATCACTTTTAACGGTTTCAACTGTTTGCGTCTTATCGGGTACAGGTTTGACGTACACCGGAATTCTGGCCCCACCTCCCCTGTTGTCTCCCCTATATTCAGCATCTGCTGTAAAACGGATGCCATCTACCGACCTGTACTGAGCTTGTATCGCCTCCGTTGCACGGAAAAGAGTAAAAACCTTTTCAGAAATAGACCGGTCAGTTGCCAGTTGCCTCAGTGGCCATAGATTGTCCATGACCCACAATGAGCGTCCGAATGTTCCGATTACAAGACTATGCTCATGCGGGTGTATTTTCATATCCATCGTTGAAACATGGGGAAAAACGGTTGATGGAAATCGGGTCCAATTTTTACCTCTGTCGAGGCTGACATACAATCCGTCATCTGCCCCCAAAAACAACAGCTCTGGCACCACTGGATCCTGCACAATGCATTGGACAAAGGAGTGAATTTGTTCGTTATTCGCTATTCTTTGCAAGGTGTCGCCATAATCACGTGTGTGGTAAGCATACGCTCCCCAATCTTGCTGGCGATAGTGATTGACCACTACAAACGCCTCTCCTGAGTGGTGAACTGAAACTTCAATCTGCGGTATCCATGCACCCGCAGGACAACCTGGTAAACGACCGAACTGATTGGCCCAGGTACGACCACCATCACGGGTCAAGTGAAGATGACCATCATCCGTACCTACCCATATGACATCCGGATCCAATGTACTGGGAGCGATACACAATATCGTATTGTGGTTTTCAGCCGATGTGGCATCCAATGTCAATCCTCCGGACAAATGTTGTTTGTGCTTTGAGGTATCATTTGATGTCAGATCCGGAGAAATAATAGTCCAGGTTTGACCGCAATCTGTAGTCTGGTGTACATATTGGCTTCCATAATAGATGCCACAATCTTCACCAGGGATTGCGGCTATTGCAGCGTTCCAGTTATAGCGCAAGGTGACTCCATCCGAATGCACCGGACGGACAAACTGATTGAAACCGGTCTCCCGATCATAGTATGCCAGGTTGCCTCCCTGGCTCATCGCCCATCCAAAACGGGTATTGCTCAACCTGGGCACTACATCAAATCCATCTCCAAAATAGAGCTCACGCCAATCCTGATTGCGTATACCCCCTGCTTTCAATACATACGCCGGACCCACCCAGGATCCATTATCCTGCATACCTCCGTACAGATTGAAGGGAAAATCATGGTCGAGATTGACATGATAAAACTGTCCTACCGGAATATTGCTACAGAAATACCAGTTACGACCGCCATCTCTGGAAATATTAAGCCCCCCATCGTTACCATCAATAATGTAATCAGGATTGTCGGGATGAATCCAGAAGGCATGGTGATCCGGGTGCACGCTTTTACCATAATCCAAAATCGTTTCGAACGTGCGGCCACCATCTTCACTTTTTGTTACATAGGTATGCAGATTCCATATCCTGTTTTCATTGACCGGATCCACATAGAGTTCGTGGTAATAAAATGGACGGTTACCAATGTTCTTGGTCGAGACCAGTGACCAGGACTCACCTCCGTCTATACTCTTATAAAGTCCGTTCTCTTTGGCTTCGACAAGGGCATAGATGATATTGGGCTTAGAATGGGAGATCGCAAGGCCTATTCTACCCAGATGCCCTTTCGGTAATCCTTCCTTGTCGGTTATTCTTTTCCAGGTTTCGCCACCATCATACGTGAGATACAACCCTGATCCTTCTCCGCCGCTGGTAAAAAACCAGGGCGTTCGTTGGTGATCATACAGGGCAGCGACGATCTTACGGGGATTTGATGGATCCATCACGAGATCTCCGATACCGGAAGTCGAATTGGAAAAGAGGATTCTTTTCCACGACTTACCGCTATCCGTGGACTTATATACTCCGCGTTCTTCATTGGCACCCCATGGTGAGCCACCCGCACCTACATACACCGTCTGGGGTTGATGTGGATCTATCAGAATCCGGTGGATCACCTTTGTTTCTGCGAGTCCCATGAGCGCCCATGTCCGTCCACCATCCAGTGTCCGGAATATTCCTTTGCCGCTGTTTTGTGAGTTGCGGGGATTTCCTTCACCGGTGCCGACCCATATCTCGCTTGGATTTTGCTGATTGATTTTAATGGCACCGATCGCTAATGTGGGCTGGTCGTCGAAGATGGGTTTCCATTTTACTCCGCCATCAGTAGACTCCCAGACACCGCCGGAGGCCGCCCCAATGAAGATGTGATTGGGATTGCGCAACACCACATCAATAGCGGTGATACGTCCACTCATACCGGCTGGACCTACATTGCGTATCTGCATTCCTTCCAATATTTTTTCACCCAACGGCTGAGCCGACAAGGGAGCCACGGCGATCCCCAAAATGAATACCGCCATAAAAAATCTGATCATGTCATTCCTGATTTAAAGGTTATTTCACGGAGCCGGCCATACTCTTGAATGGCATCGTGCCCCTTCTGACTCAAGGATTGGGTTATTACGGTCGCATCAACGGCCAGTTATTATTTCCTTTATCAAAATCAGCCATTCGGCCCGAAGGATCAATTTCTACAGATTGTATTTCATGTAATGGAAAAGGAATGGTAAACGTATATGATGGATTCACCCAATTCCAATCCGGTAACACGATAAAAGCTTCTCCTATATCAGGCGACTCCCGTTTTGAACCTCGCATGATATCAAGTGGAATCGTATAATTGAGCACGCGCCCTTGCTCCAATACCACCTGTATATCAACCGGCATGATCATGAAATCCTGTCGACTTATCTGGATCATGGTGCCACCCCCTGCTTCTATCAGCGTATCCAGAGCATAATCAATGGTCTTTGTCGTGTAGACAAAATAGTCTTTGTACCAGTCCAGTTCAAGACCTGATACCTTTTCCATCACCCGAATAAAATCATTGTCATCCGGATGTTTGAATTTCCAGGTATTGTAAAACTCAAGCATGCCTTTGTCAAAGGCCGGTTTTCCAATCACATATTCCAACTGATGAAGAAAGACTGCTCCTTTCACGTAAGCGGATACGCTATAGGCGGCGTTATTTTCAAAATGATCTGCATGGGTAGAGAGGGGCTCCTCTATGCCTTTGCTGACCATATTCTGATATCCTCTGTAGAAACCACCAAAAGGGTCTGGATCCGGATCGCCAGGAATCAATCGTTTCTCTGCCAGATGATTCATGACCAACTCGGAGGCATATTGTGTAAATCCTTCATCCATCCAATAATAATAACTTTCATTAAAACCCAATACCATTTGATACCAGCTGTGCATTAACTCATGAACGGAGACCCCGACCAGACTGGTCAAGGAACGCTGGCCGGTGATAAGCGTGGCCATCGGATATTCCATGCCACCGTCACCACCCTGAATAAATGAATACACCGGATACGGATATTGGCCAAAGCGCCTATTGATAAAGGTCAACGCCTCTTCCATGATGGGTAACAATGCCTGCCAATTTTCAGTAAACCGTTCGTGATCATGGTAAAAGGCACGGAGGATGGTTCCATCCTTACAGAGATGTACATCATGGATGTAGGAAGGATCAGCCGCCCAGACAAAATCGTGCACATTTTCAGCCAGAAATTTCCATGTTAATTTGTCGGAGCGTCGTTTGGGTTCAGTGGCATATCCATGTCCGATTTGCCGGGCATTTTTCAACACACCTGAAGCGGCTACTGTATAGTCGGCATCCAGGGTGATCCGTACATCAAAGTCACCCCAAACGCCATAGAACTCTCTCCCGACGTAGGGATGTGCGTGCCACCCTTGCCGATCGTAATTGCAAAGTTTAGGATACCACTGGGACATCGAATAGCGTATCCCCTCTTTATTATCTCGTCCGTTTCGGCGAATCTGGATGGGCACCTGAGCCTCGTACACCATTTCCAGTTTAGCAGATTGTCCGGGGCGTATGGGCTGTGCCAATTGCACTTCCAGGATAGTGCCGTTGACTTCATATCGCACAGGGTTGCCGTTTTGAGTAAGACTGGAGATATTCTGATACCCGATTTCATGAGGTTGCAAAGTATGTATCCGGGAGGTGACCCGGGGATCCGGGTCTGCCAGCGTTCTGGACCTGACATCCATCACGCTGCCGGGTTGAAAGGCATTGAGATACAAATGAAAAAAAATGCGGTCAAGGACATCTGGGGAATTGTTTTTGTACCGGATGACCTGCCGTCCGGCAAAACGATTGGTACGTACATCCAGATCTATATCCATTTGATAATGAGCTTCCTGTTGCCAGTAGTAGCGTGATGGCTGGGCTGTAATGGCCTCCCTGGCCGCTAAGAAAATGCCAGCTACCAGACAAATACGCACCCCAAACGATCCACACATAAAAAGTAAATTTTATATTTGAAAGTATCAGAACGGAGAAGTTTTTCCAACCCCGGGGCCGTTCCTGATCGTAATTATACAAACAGATCGCTATATCCGGGGTTGAAATGGACGTATCCGGTGATTGTTTAGAAGAATCTTTTTACTTTTGGCACTATATGAACCAGACCAGGGGATTGATCATTTCATTGCTTATAGTTGGAATCGGGAGCCGTCTGATACCTCATTATCCCAATTTTACCGCGATTGGAGCCATTTCTTTGTTTGGTGCAGCTTTTGCCGGCAGGCGGAGTGTTGCGATTGTCATTCCCTACCTGGTCATGCTGATCAGTGACATGATCCTCAATAATGTAATTTATGCTGCGGCTTATCCGGACGATTACAAACATTTTGTTTTTCTGTACCGGGGTGCGCTTTGGAGTTATGCTGCTTTCGGTATCATCGTGATCTTTGGCTATGCCCTTTTCAGGAACAGCATCACCATGCCCAAGGTCTTTTTTGGTGCGCTGGGTTCATCTGGTATCTTCTTCTTACTGTCGAACTTTGGGGTCTGGGCCTCGTCTTCTGCATATCCCATCAATCTTCCCGGTCTCTTAGCCTGCTACACAGCCGGATTGCCGTTTTTCGTCAACCAGGTACTGGGAGATCTTTTCTATAGCCTCATCCTGTTTGGCGTAGCGCTCCATGTTTTTATGCTGAAACCCAAACGACATTTAGCATAATTCCTTCCTACTACTTACCTGCCTGATTCGATATTATTTAGGCTCTTTCTTCTTTGGTTCCCTTGGAATCCACTTGATTTCTTCTACGCCTTCCCGTGCACCCAGCCATCGAGCTAGCACAAAAAAGAAATCAGATAACCGGTTGAGATAAAGGATAATAATAGCTTGCACATCAGATGTTTGCGCCAGCGTAACGCATCGTCGTTCTGCTCTGCGGCAGACTGTACGCGCAAGGTGGGCGGCACTGACTGACGCACTACCTCCCGGCATAATAAAGTGCTTAAGAGGTGGAAGAGTCTCCTGCATTTTGTCGATGGAATCTTCGATCAACCTAACATCTTCATCCAGCAAATCCGGTGTGATCATATCCTTACCGGGTTGGCTCGCCAGATTAGACCCAATGGTAAATAATCGGGATTGAATCGTTTGCAACAACATATCGATCTGCCGGTCAGGAATATTGGCCATCAGCCAGCCGATGACAGAATTGAGTTCGTCTACGGTGCCATAAGCTTCTATGCGGATATGATCCTTGGGAAGACGAGCCCCGCCAAACAAACCTGTTGTCCCATCATCACCGGTTCGCGTATAAATCTTTGTCGCCATACACTGAAAGGTAAAATTTAGTCCTGTCCGGCTTCTGAGGCGGACACGACATAATGCGGATTCAAGGCATCTGATTCGACATACCCATCCCTCAATTTGACCACTCTGTGCGCATACTCCGAAATATCAGGCTCATGCGTCACGAGAATAATTGTATTACCAAGTCCGTGGATGCGGCCGAATATATCCATGATCTCCAGGGATGTCTTGGTGTCAAGGTTGCCGGTGGGTTCATCTGCCAGGATGATCGACGGATTATTGACAAGAGCCCGGGCAATCGCGACTCTCTGGCGCTGGCCTCCAGACAATTCATTAGGCTTATGGTACATGCGGTCTGCAAGACCCACCTGCTCCATCACCTCTTCTGCCCGTTCTTCCCGGCGGGAACGTCCCATACCGGCATAGACCAGAGGGAGCGCTACATTTTCCAATGCTGAAAGGCGCGGCAGCAAATTGAAAGTTTGGAATACAAACCCAATCTCTTTGTTTCTCACGCCGGCCAACTCCCCATCCGTCATTTCACTGACCAGTTGATTGTTGAGATAGTATTCTCCCAAAGTGGGGGTATCAAGACAACCGAGAATATTCATGAGCGTACTTTTACCAGATCCGGAAGGGCCCATCAGGGCTACATACTCATTACGGGTGATTTCGAGGGTGACGGAGCGCAGGGCATGTACTTTCTCCATCCCCATGATATAGGTCCGGGAAAGGTCCTTCACGGAGATGAGGGGTCTGATCTGTTCCATATCTTCAAAAGTAGGGCTTTTAGGGTATCCGTTTGGAATTATTTGGATGATAAGGGGTGTTCAATCGGCGAAGGTTTTTATTTTACCACCTTTTAGGCTTGTACCTCTATTCCAACTGAAATGCAGAAACCTAAAACACTGATCAAACACATCGCAGTGGCTGGCAATATCGGAGCCGGTAAAACAACCCTGTCCACCAGGTTGGCCAAACATTTCGGATGGGAGGTTCATTACGAAGACACGACGAACAATCCGTATCTAAGTGATTTCTACGATGATATGCATCGCTGGTCCTTCAATCTTCAGATCTATTTTCTCAACAGCCGGTATCAGCAAATCCTTCAGATCCGTAACGGAGATAAGACGGTTATTCAAGACCGGACAATTTTTGAAGACGCGTACATCTTTGCCCCCAATCTGCATGAAATGGGGCTCATGGGTCGGCGTGATTTTGAAAATTATTTTACCCTTTTTAAAAACATGAGCACCCAGGTGTCTCCCCCGGACTTGCTGATCTATCTGCAGGCCAGTATTCCGACATTGGTGAAGCATATTCACAACAGGGGCCGAAGCTACGAGGGCAGCATGAGTCTCGATTATCTGAAACGACTCAATCAGAAGTACGATGACTGGATCGCGCATTACCAGGAAGGTCCGCTCCTGGTCATCAATGCGGATGATATCGATTTTGAGAAAAATGCCGAGGATTTGGGTAAAATTATAGCACTTGTCACCAGCCAGATCCATGGCCTGTTTTAATCCGGGAGATCAGCTTTTCGGTTTCGCAGAAGCGACCGGTTCAGTTACTTTGGTCATGGCGGGTTGTGACGCATCCACTCCGGCTGTTGCGGATACCGTATTGGCATCCAGTGCCAGACATCCGGCAAAGAAAATTCCATGCAGGAGCACGGACACGATAAGACCCGTCCAAGAGGTTGTTTTTTCACGATGTACTTGCATTTCAGGTTTGATTTTGTCAGTGATTGATGATGTGTAAGAATGGGCCATACATATCCTCCTGGATTTTAGATCAACGAGAAAACGTTTCAGCTGTTTGCGATATTGCAACCAAGATTGTGGCCGATCGACAGAACAGCGTGGACCCAATTTTATATTAAAATAAATTATAATATCATAAATCGTGCCAAAAGCGCAACATCCCTGGGAGTTTCTAACCCAACAGTTCCAGCAATATAATGCACGATTGGTCGCGGTCTCCAAAACCCGAAGTGTGGAAGACATATTGGTTTTGTATAACAAGGGCCAGCGATGCTTTGCTGAAAACAGGGTACAGGAACTCATCCTGAAAGCACCTGTGTTGCCAGCCGATATCGAATGGCATCTGATCGGTCATCTACAGACCAACAAAGTCCGTCAGGTATTACCTTATGTTCATTGTATCCAATCCCTGGATCGGGAAAAGCTTTGGAAAACTCTCCACGAAGAAGCCCAAAAAATAAACCAGCCGATCCGGTGTCTGCTTCAGATCAAAATCGCACGTGAAGCATCCAAGTATGGCTGGGACTATGAGGCTTTAGACATAGTGCTACGGAGTGGTATCCATAGATCTATGCCCTTCGTTATCCCTGAGGGTGTGATGGGTATGGCGACCCTCACAGAAGACACTGATCAGATCCGGCGTGAAATGAGGCAGTTAAAAGTATACTTTGATCAGCTCAAGGAGAATTACTTTCTAAGGGAAGCAGCATTCAACACCATCAGTATGGGGATGTCCGGTGACTATGGTATAGCCTTGGAGGAAGGCAGCAACATGCTCCGGATCGGGACCCTGCTATTCCCATGAGACTGTCTGTTATGGTTTTATTGCCAGTTTCTCCGCATTATACCGAATCAGGACATCCCGGATATTATTGTACATCGGCATCCGGAGTTTAGGCAGCTCGCGGGGGTCAAACCATGCGGCATCCAAAATACCCTCTTCTTTCTGCAATACCAATTGATCAGGCGATTGTGTCATCATCAGATACCATCGTGTACGTTTCAGCGTTCGTTGTTTGCTCATCAGGTAGCAATGGTAGCCATTGTTGAGTTTTTCGATCAACTTAAGATCCGATAGTCCGGTCTCTTCCTGGACTTCGCGGAGTGCAGTTTGAGCCAGGGTCTCACCCGGATCCTGTTTGCCTTTTGGCAAATCCCACACCCCTCTGCGAAAGATGAGCAGCACCTTACCAAATGGATTGATGACCAATCCACCGCCAGCCCTGATATAGGAATACAACGACCTGAAATCCTTCCAAAGCTGAACGACGTTGTCCGCCCGGATAATAATGCCTTCGTGATGCTTATTTCTTTCCAGCAATTCAATGTAGTTGAGAAGCATCTTCGGCTTTCCACGGTATATGGCGTGAATGAGGGAACGCTCAAAGGCAGTCTCATCGTCCAGATCGGTGGTCTGGGTCAGAATCAGCGGGCTCTCATTGATGTATATTTTATACCTTTGCATTCAAGATCTTTAATTGCAAATGTTTAACAATCAAATAGTTGCGTTCAAACTTCTCGAATCGGGTGCAATCCGGATCCAGCCTGATCACCCATTTACCTGGGCATCCGGCATGCGTTCTCCGATCTATTGTGACAATCGAATCCTCCTGTCATTTCCGGAGATACGAACCGGCCTGATCGATTTCATGGTGAAGGTGATAAAAGATTTTGAAATGTTTGATACCGTTGCCGGAGTAGCGACGGCGGGCATCCCGCATGGTGCTTTACTGGCCGACCGGCTGAAGTTGCCTTTTGCGTATATCCGTTCCAAACCAAAGGAGCACGGCCGCCAAAATCTGATAGAAGGATTGATCCAACCCGGAGCCCGTGTGCTTATCGTCGAGGATCTGATTTCAACCGGAATGAGCAGCCTTCAGGCAGTGGAGGCTGTGCGTCATGTGCCCGCAACGGTGACGGGTGTTGTCGCTATTTTTCAATATGGTCTGCCCAAAGCCCATCATGCTTTTCGTGCAGCGGATTGCCCGTTCAAAACCCTGACCGATTATGCGACGATTATTCAGGTGGCCGCCGAAACCAGACGTATTACGACTGAACAACATGAACTACTTTCAACCTGGGCCCGTGATCCACAAGCCTGGTCTGATGCTTATATTGCACACCATACAACTTAACTACCGGTACACGTGATCGACAAGACATCTAAAAAATTTCTAAAGCAATACCTCAGCAATGCCAGTCCTACCGGCCATGAGACAAAAGGTCAGACGCTGTGGCTGGATTATATCACCCCATTTGTGGATGAATGGCACACTGATGTTTATGGAACGGCCTATGGCATCATCAATCCGGGACGGAAATATCGTGTGGTCATCGAAAGCCATGCAGATGAGATCTCCTGGTATGTCAACTATATCTCGGACAAAGGAAACATCCATGTGATCCGCAATGGAGGTTCTGATCAGACTATTGCCGCCAGCAGAAGGGTCAATATCCATACCCCACAAGGCATCGTCCGCGGTGTCTTTGGTTGGCCTGCTATACATGTTCGGAAAGGAAAGGATGCCAACCTTGCTCCTACATTGGAAAATATCTTTATCGATGTCGGAGCTAAAGACAAAAAGGAAGTTGAAGAAATGGGCATCCATGTGGGGTGTGTCATCACCTACGATGATACGTATGAAGAGATCAACAAGCGTTGCTTCATCGGTCGGGCGCTCGACAACCGGCTCGGTGGATATTGCATAGCCGAAGTGGCACGAAGACTGCATGAACAAAAGATCAAACTCCCCTATTCGCTTTATGTGGTCAATTCTGTACAGGAAGAAGTAGGATTGCACGGAGCCACGATGATCGCTCAATCCATACGTCCGGATGTAGCTATCGTGACCGATGTAACGCATGACACCTCTACCCCGTTGATTGATCCCAAACTAGAAGGTGATATACGACTGGGGGCTGGCCCGGCACTTGCGTATGCCCCTTCTGTTCACCGCAAATTATTACAACTGATCGAAGCAACTGCCAGGGATAACAATATTCCATTCCAGCGTGTTGCGTCTTCCCGTAGTACAGGTACCGATACAGATGCCTTTGCCTATGCTAATGGCGGCATTCCTTCAGCGCTGGTCTCCATTCCACTCCGGTATATGCATACGACCGTAGAGATGGCTCATTTTGAAGACATAACCCACCTGATAGATTTACTGACCGCCACCCTTCAACAGATCAAGTCCGGTCATAATTTTAAATACTTTGACAAGTAATTCGCTCTTGCGGAAGGGTATAGAGTTTTGGGTCTATAGTGGTGCCCATATTGGCTTTGGTGCTGCCTGCCTGACCTTTCTGACACTGGAGTTGACAGGCCATACCTCACGGCATTTCTATTACATTCTCTTTACTGGTGGCGCTACGGCGGCTTTATACACGGGTCACAGACTTATAGGCCGTGCCAGAATGGGCGAGGTAAAACAACCTGAAAGCCGGTTTGAATTTGTAGCGCGATACCTCAATTTTATTCGGCTCGCTTGTTTAGCATGGATGGCTTTAACACTATTCGCTCTTGTCTATTTGTGGGATGTGAACCTCATGCTATGGCTCTTGCCTGGCGCAATTATAGCAGGGCTTTATGTACTGCCTGTCTTTCCGGGACGTCGAAGACTTCGTGACTTTGGGTGGGGGAAAATCTTATTGATTGGTATATCCTGGGGATGGCTGACAGCGTTTGTACCCTTACTCATTTTGAGTGACAGTTCTGTCCAACTTTCGCTCTTCCATGGTATAGACCGGATGGCCTTTGTCATCCTTCTCACGATTCCGTTTGATATCCGGGATATGACCATCGACCGGGCATCGGGATTGATCAATCTGCCAGCCAGGATTGGACCTGTAGGTATCCGTCAATTAGCGTTACGGCTTTGTCTGATTGTGGCATTCTGCAGTGGTTTAACTGCATTTCATTACCTACAACCCTCCTATGTGATCGCCATGACGCTGATCAGTTTGTCTATGATGTTTCTGATCCGCAAGAGTTACCAACAACAGGATGATCTGTATTTCAGCGGTGGAATAGACGGACTTATGATGGCAGTCTTGTTGCTGTTTCTGCTGCTCAATGTATTTCTCTAATCCTCATCTTGCCGTCGGTCCATTTTGCATAACACACAACCCATTACCTTTGCATTCCATAAAAAAAAGTATGCAGAACAATTCCATACAGCGATTTAGTTCAGGTGCACCCTGGGAGAGCATTGTCGGATATTCAAGGGCCGTCAGGCATGGTCAAATCATAGAAGTATCAGGCACCTGTGCGGTCGATGAGCAAGGCGCTCCGTTTGCACCCGACGATGCATACCTCCAGACCCGACGTGTACTTGAAATTATACAGCAGGCAGTTGAAGGATTAGGCGGCAGGATGGAGGACGTGCTACGTACGCGTATTTATGTTACCCGAATTGATCTATGGGAAGAAATCGGACGCGCCCATGGTGAATTCTTTAGTCATATCCGTCCGGCGACCACTATGGTGGAAGTATCGCGACTGATTGCACCTGAATTTCTAGTAGAAATCGAAGCTTCTGCTATAGCCAATACCTGATCGCATGTCTGGCTACAAAGTCAAGGAAATCTACTATACCCTGCAGGGAGAAGGCGCACAGACTGGAAGACCGGCTGTATTCCTCCGGTTTACCGGCTGTAACCTGTGGAGTGGTCGTGAAGAAGATCGGCATGAAGCGCTTTGCCCCTTTTGCGATACTGATTTTGTCGGTATGGATGGAACAGCCGGAGGCCGGTATACGGCTACACAACTAGCTGTTGCCGTTAATGCTTTATGGCCAAAAGGTAAAACGAATAAATATGTAGTTTGTACCGGTGGCGAACCCCTTCTTCAGTTAGACCTACCTCTGATAGATGCCTTACACCAATCAGGATTTGAGATCGGATTAGAGACCAATGGTACTCTTCCTCTCCCCGAAGGCGTTGATTGGGTTTGTGTGAGTCCTAAAGCTAATACAGAGGTGGTACTACGCACTGGGAATGAGCTCAAACTGGTCGTGCAACAGACAGGAATCACCCCGGAAGATGTGGCCGATTGGGATTTTGATTATTTTTATTTGCAACCCATGGATGGTCCGGATGCAGACATCCATACCCGATGGGCCATTGACTACTGCCTGAAGCATCCACAATGGCGTCTGAGTCTGCAAACGCATAAGATCACCGGCATCCGGTAGGACTCAACCAGGATCCCCGAAACCTACCAGGTTTTTGTTCAACACCTACCGCAGTAAAGTAATATCGCCTGTTTGTACCTGTATCCTTCCACGGTCATCTGCCCAGGTCAGTTTGTATACATAGACGCCTGACAGCGCTGGCTTACTCCGGAACATACCATCCCACCGGAAAGGAGGATTTTCAAACTGGGCGTGCTGTTGATTGCCCCAGCGATCAAAAATCTCAAATGAAAGTAATCGATCATCATCTATCCGGCTATACACCTCAATGATATCATTAATCAAATCACCATTGGGTGAAAAAACATTAGGCACATAGAAATGCACACGTCTAACCACACGGATAGTGATCATATCCACATACAAGCAACCGGCGGTATCGATCACCTGGACAGTGAGCATCATATCCGATTCCGGAACCAGCCAAAATGGCTCAAGACCCAATACTATTTGGGGTGGCATCCAATTCACAATGGCAGGAAAAATTCCTACAGACTGAGGATTGATCCAAACGGAATCGCCCGCGTCAATCAGGTGGTCAGGACCGAGATCGAGAGATCCTGGCGTGGCCATCCCTACCTCTATGTCCTGCTCCAGCATACAACCATTCAGATCAATGAGAGAAACCGTATAGATACCAGGTATTAGTGGCCCCGCCAGATAAGGAAACAAATCTACATCTGCCGGTTCGCCGCTATTGATCTGCACCATAAAAGGAGGTTGACCACCAGAAACACCTTGTATAGAAATTTCACCATTGGCAAAATCCGGGCATGATGCAGGGCTGCTGGTCCATTGGAATGACTGCGGTCCTTCCACGAGGACATCAAACCTATCCTGCCATGTACAACCGGCAGAGTCGACAACTGTAAAGTTGTACATCCCGGAGGCAGTGACCAGTATCCCCGATTGCATCAGGGTCCCGGAAGGTGTCATCCAGGTGATCAGCGCTGAACCCTGGGCTCCTGTTATGGTGGGTTGGACAGTAACGGATTCGCCCGGACATATCCTGATGGTATCTGGAATATCCTCTACCAGCAGCGGACAGTCGCATGGTGGTGCCATGATAGCATAGACGCGAGAACAGATCCCCGAAGCTGAGGCTACTAACAACACAATATCCTGTCCGGCTGGAATATTGGCGATAAGAAAACCTCCTGCCCCTGCGGTGGTCACATCTCCAAAATCTGAAGTCACTGATACCCCATTTGTCATAACCACCACCTCGTAATGCGTTTTCTCCACATTACAACTCAGCGACGTGATCTGGATAGATGGCTCGGTTTCGATGATCAGTGGTACTAAGACACTTGCTGGGCAATTCGGGATGCTATCCTGAAGCGAATATGTCAGCAGATAGTTGCCCGCAGTGGCGCCGGTGGTATTCAAAACAGTACCTGCGATCGCAGGCCATATACCTTGTGGTCCCTGAGTGATGGTCCAATTTCCGGGAGCTGCCAATATGATCAATGCCTGAAGCTCGGTCGTGACCGATTCACAGAGCTCAAGAATATTTGTATCGATCAGTAAAGACGGACAGGCACAATCTTCTACCACAATCTGCAGGACATACATACTGTCTTCACAGGGCAAAATCCCCGTCTGCGTGGTATACAAGATCCTGTAAACACCAGGAGGCACTAAATCAAAATCGACTTGTGTGGCATCTGAGAGATTTACACCTGCACCATCCAGATCAGCCCATACACCAGTACCATCGCCCTCCACAATCCAGGACATCAGGTTGACGACTGAGCCACTGTCAGGGTGATTACATATTGTATCTGAAAGCATGCTAAAAACTGTAGACGGCGGAGTGACAATAGCCACATCGATTGTATCGCGTGCAGTAGGGCAATACCCCAAAGTATCCATAGATGACGCCATGAGCATCACCTGGGCTGCTGCTACATCTGTCATTGAAGGCGTATAGAAGGTATTGGTAGAAAGTGGATCATCAAAAACACCTAATCCGGATGTGGTCCAAAGTATGCCAGTGGCTGATCCACCCAGATTAGCGGAAAGTTGAAAAGCGGTCTGTCCACAGATGGCCGTATCGCCTGATACCGAGAGTGTAAGGGCTTCCTGAATATACAATTCCATTTCGGCACTATCCGGGCACCCTTCCAACGGAGCATCATCAAACGTAAACCGGAATCCATAAAGTCCCGGATCACATCCATTGATTTGAAACACAGCTCCAGCAATAGTACCTGGATTGCTGCCGGGTGGAGCAGAAATAACCTGCCAGCTACCCGGTGCACCAGCCATGATAAACGCATTCAATGCCAGGCTTGACTGTGTATTGCATAATCCTTCAGGAGCATTCTGGATGAGGATCAGGGGACAATTGCATTCTTCCACAACGATGAAGATGGAATACGTTCCATCCATACATGGAAAAACAGCGGATTGCGTTTGATACCGGAATTCGTAGGAACCTACTGCTATCCCAACAAAATTGACGGAATCAGGCCGGCTGAAATCAACTGGTACACCAGATACATTGGTCCAACTACCTAATATATCACCTGAAAGGATGAGACCGGGAAAATCAATAACTGAACCTTTTTCCTCTTCATTGCAGATGACAAATGTATCCCGTGAGAACGTGGCAAAAGGAGCCTGCAAAAAAGTAACCGCCATCGAGTCTATCTGATGGCCACACACTGGATCCTGAGACTCCAGTATCAAATACAGTCCCTGTGACACCGAATCCTGCGGGCCTGGTGTGTATAACGTGATCAGATTTTGAGGATCAAGAAAAACACCGTCTCCTGATGTGGTCCATTGAGTGATTGTATTTCCCGGCGGCACGACAAAACCATTGAGCTGAACTGCTTGCGGTCCGCAGGTCGTGACATCCGGTCCGGCAAAGGGAAAGACACTTTGTATCACGGTGATCATCTCGTCACTGGAGGGGGGACATCCGGGATCCGGTGTATTCAGTGTAAATGTCACCGTGTAGACACCAGGATTAGAACCGGAGGTCACAAAAACAGTACCTGTGATTGTCGCCGGATTGCCTCCAGGAGGAGTGGATGTGATACTCCAGATACCTGCTCCTCCCTCAACGAGGAGCGTTGTGAGATCTAGTGCATCATTTTCAAAACAAAGGGGATCCATGGGCGGATCCGTGATCAGCGGCGGACAATCACAAGGAAAGATAAATACCGGTATATTGTAAGTCGTAATACCGCATTCCGGGAAAACACTCTGAATAGAAACGGATATGATAAAGAACTGATCCATGATATCCATGGGGCCCGGTGTATAGGTAACCCATGTATCAGATACAAACTCCAACATACCATCGCCTGGTGCGAACCACGTAACCGTGGTGTACAATCCCTGAATCGTGATCATAATCTCCAAACTTTCAGCATCACATATTTGCAGATTCTGAGGTACAGTTGCTGTCACGGCCGGGACAATAGTCAGTTCCACCGGCTCATTACTAAGTACGCATGTGCCGGAGTTGATCGGACTAAAAGTCAAGAGAACGAAGCCTGAACTGATGTCACCCGGGCCGGGTGTATAGCCAGTGGTTTCGGCAAAAGGATCATCAAAACTTCCATCACCCGATGTCTGCCATACACAAGGTGCATTGCCTCCGCTCACCATCGCTTCCACCAACGCAAAATCATTACTGCAAATCGTAATCGGTGAGTTGACCTCAATCAACAAAGACGGGTCAATGGTGACGGTCAGGGTCGATTGAGACGGAACACAGGCTCCATTCAAATCCATACCGGATAAGGTCAACTGCACCTGGCCCAGGGCGATATCCCCAGGTCCCGGAATATAGACAGTCGTCAGGTCATTGGGATCATCAAACTGGCCGTCTCCGGAAGTTGTCCACAATCCAGTGACAGCAGAGCCGCCTATCATGCCGTTGAGTACTACTGATTCTCCAGCGCAGATGATCTGACTACTCCCGGCATTGGACGTAGGTGCAGCAATAAAGGTCAGGGATATCGAATTTGGATTGACAGTGACTTCGCAGCCCGAATTACTTATAGCGGATACGACTTCCACTGTAGCGGTGATGCCGATCGCCAAAGTCGGTACAGTAAGAACCCCTGTGACCGGGTCAAATGTGGGAAAAAATCCACTCCCCATACAAACCGAGATTGTCTGGCCATTTTCCAATGGAAGGTTGTTGATAGGAAAGGAAGGGAACAAGGAAGCGCTGACTACAAGATCAGCTTCAAATGGTGTGTCGTCACCAATGATCTCAAAAGAAATCAGCGTCGGATTATCCGGGCAATTGCCGGCACATACATCACCACCACCGGAAAGGATCATTTGCGGGCAACTTATCGCAAGTCCGAAAAACGATGTCATTATTTGTGGGCAGCCCTGTGGTGGGGGCGGATTGAGGATACCGGTAACGAAGTAATCACCTCCACCCATGTTTTCACAAAAGTTGGCCGGTATAGTCCATATAAAATCATCTATCATGACGCCACCTGGATCCGGCGTTGGAATATCAAGGGTCGGAATGATATTGGCAAATACACCAGAGCCTGTATTGGCCCATCCCCACCCGTCAATTGAACTGCCAGGTGGTTGATAGTCTAACGAAAAGGAGTACTGGCACGTTGATCCGCTGATAGTGACCATCACGGGGCAGGAGGAGCAGGGTGAATTATTGTCGAAATACCCGCCGGTGCAGGCAACGGTTCCGTCATAGGCAATGATATAGACTGGCAGTCCTGATGCACAGAGATCATCACTATCAATAAAGACATTGTTATTGGGGCTGCTTTGAATGATCAGGATGGCATTCGCTGGCACAGGTCCAGGAGGCAAGGCAGTTCCACAGCTAAAGTTGGCTGCATTTCCGGCGACATAACTATCCCATTGAAATGAACCCGGACCCAGATTTGACACGAGAATATCACCTGTATTGAATCCACCTGAACCGGTCCAAAGAACAAGGAACTCGTCACATTGATCTCCGGAGCCACCAACCTGGGTATTGTCGGGATTGACCATGATATAGAGAATCTCAGGCTCATCCACACACGGATCCTGAATGACCGGGACGGATCCGATAAGGGTGCCCTCACCTGCATAGGGGTTAAACGTGCTACTTGGATGAATATACCATTGCACGTGGCTTCCCATTGCGATTTCCTGTCCTGCAACTGAAAACGTAACGGAAGCGTCCTCGCACAGGGTCATGGAATTGCCAGAAGCTGAAGAGGAGGTAAATTCAGGACACTGTGCCACAGCGAACTGAAACAACAAGCTGAACGTAATGCCAGCCCACCACGAAATACCTGCCCCTGGACGTATCATATTGATACGCACAAAGGTAAAGAATGTCGGGAGGTACCGGACATAAAGAAAAAGTAAGCTATCAATGATATGTCAGTACTGTTTATGACTGCACATTAATCTTGCCAGGGTCGTTATCTGACGCTCAATTCATAGACCAGAGGACCGATGGCCCGGCTGCCTTTGATATCCGGTATCGGCGGACCTACGCTGTACAATTTGATGCCTTGTCTGCCATCGTTAATGGTGAAGGTGAACGTCTCTTTTGTGCCACGATCCGTGATAAAGGTCACTGTGTTGGATGGTGGATCCGTTTCTTCCAGGCAATCACCGGCATAGCATACTTCATATCCAATGTAAGGGCGCAAACCATTCATCTGACCATTGTACAGAAAGATCACAGGTCGCTCCATCCGCTGACCATCCTGATAGACAAAATACTGGCCTGCAAAAAAACAATGGTTGACGTGCTGTTCAAACCGCCAGTTTTTATAGACCGGATCTGCCGTATTGAGAAACAAGGTGGGCTTGGCCCGTTTGGTCCAGGCCGTATCCCAAAACACTATGGTGCTGTCGCTTTCCACGACAAAATACATATCGCCGTAACGTGTGGCATCCCCTATACGGTAGCGGCAATCCTTCTCCTTCGAGAACTGCAGGATCCATTTTTCAAAACCATTATCCAGCAACATACTATCACCGGGCAGGAATTGTAGTTCAAAGCTATAGTAAGGTGCATCGGCTGGCATATCCAGGGGACATCGCGACAATGCGGTCTTGTTGGTATACTTACCCGAGGGTGAAAGACAATTTGTCGTTTGTTGTTCCGAACGACATCCCGGTAGCAACAGCCAAACGCTGAGCAAACAAAGTAAACATAGTTTCATGTGTATCACTTCAAATGGTTCGTGTAATATTCCGTTCAGGCCACTTGGGCATTTCGTTCATCTTCTGAATAGATATTGCCCAGGCGTTTGACCAGCGAAACGATCGTAGTCGCGATGATAGCCCCCAAAAAGGCTAAAAAAACATCCTTCTGTGCATCCCAGATATCCCCTTGTGTGCCCAGATAGGCCTGGCCCTGTTCAGGAAAAAACAAATCCGCCACGCCCCATTCAATCAATTCATAAAACGCACTGATCGACAAGGTGACTTCGATCGGCAGCGCCCAGGCGACCCAGCGGGGAAACCGCAGCCAGCGTAAAAACATCTCCCGCATAGGATAGGCCAGAAGAAATCCAAAGCTGAAATGCACAATCCGGTCGTAATGATTTCGTGATCCATTGAATTGTTCCTGCAACCAAAACCCAAATGGATTTTCCGCATAGGTATACTTTGATCCGTATATATGAAGACAGAGGTAAATGCAGATCAGGAGATAGCTCAGGTCACTGAACTGAAATCGCCGATAGGTAAAAGCCAAAAACCCGACAAAGAGAATGACCAGGGTGTTTTCCAATAGCCAGTTGGCATAATCATTTGTTCCTAACAATGAACTGACCCACACGGCAAAGAAGACGCTGATGAATGCCATCAGCCAGTAATTGGAACGAAGGGGAGTTCGGGAGGTCGAAATAGCAATAGTAAAGGGCATCGCAAATGATGTGTTGGTTTTCTATGCAATGGTACTGCTAAACCACCACCTGAACAATAGCTGAATACAAAATCAACAAGGTCTGCTTAGGATTTTATGCATGGGCCGGGAGTATACTTTTTAATGCCGGCACATTCTGCCTCACATGAATTGCCATAGGTTTTGTCATTACATCCGCACACCGGGTCGTACTGCAGCGTGCATACACAATCTGCAATAGGTTTCTCCATGCATTGCGTGCTTTTGCATGCCGGCAAAAGAGATGCAAAAAACAAACATGCCATAAACATGAGCTTCGGGATGGAAAATTCGATGTTTCTCATACAATTTTCTTTTGACGATTTAAAATTAGTCACTTCTATGTTATTGGAAGCCGTATGGATTATACTTTATCCGCCCACCACCGCTTGACTCTCCAGCCTAACAGGTACATGACGGGTAAAATAATCAGCGTGACAAAGGTGGCAAAGCCTAGACCAAAAATGATCGTCCACGACAAAGGACCCCAGAAAGCTACACTATCACCACCCAGATAAATCCTGGGATCGCCAGTAGCAAACAAACTGACAAAATCAATATTGAATCCAACAGCGAGAGGGACCAGTCCCAAAATTGCCGCCGTCGCCGTCAGCAAAACTGGTGTCATCCGAATACGCCCTGCTTCTATCACAGCATCCACCACCGACATTCCGTCTCCCCGGAGTTTGTCCGTAAACTCCACCAGGAGGATGCCATTTCGCACCACAATACCGGCCAGGGCCACTATCCCCACGCCCATCATAATGACGGACATATCCATATTGAAAATGGCCATGCCCAGCAACACCCCAATAATGGAAAAAACCACTTCCGACATAATGATCAGTGTCTTCCCAATGGAGTTAAACTGGGTGATCAAGATCAACAGAATGATAAAGATGGAGATCACAAGTGATCGTCCCAAAAAATTTATGGCATCCAACATTTCCGCATCTTCTCCGGCAAATGCTACAGTCACGCCCTCCTGCTTCGGATATCGGCTGACTGCATCTTTTACCGCATTGATCACCTGGGTCTGCTTGGGTTGATACGCTGCAGTAATATTGGACGAAATGGTGACCATGCGATTTAAGTCCTTTCGCCGAATGCCACCGAAGGTATTGGAGTACTTCACATCTGCAAGGGCCGCCATCGGTATAGATCTGAGCATACCCGAATTCATGTCCCTGTACGTGATGTTGAGATTCTCGACGGCATTGATATTGGTACGTTGATCTTCCTTCAACCGGATCATCACCGGAATCTCATCTTCACCATCTTTAAATTTGGTTGCCTCACGACCCAGGATAGCGGTTCTGAACTCTGACCCTATCTGAAGTGTACTGATCCCTTCGCGATTCGCACGGTCCCGGTCGATCTGAATATTGATTTCGGGTTTGCTCATGATCAGGTCGCTGCGTAATTCTTCTACTCCGGGGATCGCCAGTGAATCCAGATATCGTTTGACCAATCTCGATACTTCAAAAAGCTGAATAAAATCGTCTCCGATAATCTCAACTGAAATCGGTTTAGGTGCCGGTGGCCCACCCTGCTCCTGATCTACAACAATCTCTGCCCCTGGTATCAAACCTTTAGTGGCATTCCGGATGTCATCCATATAGGCTTTGGTGCTGACCCCGTTTCGCTTTCCATATTCCACAAAAGCAATACCGACCTTACCTTTGTTGGACGTCGCTGATCGGTCAAACTGATCTTCAGAAGCACCCATCGCTACATTGGAAATAACAGATTCCACAATAGGATTGTCCACACCAAGTGTTTCGATCACTTTATCTTCCATGATGCGTGTAAGAGAATCCGTCACATTGACATCTGTACCTACCGGCAGGGTCATATAGACAAAGATGAAATTCGGATCAGCGGATGGAAACAGTACAATGTTAGACTGGCGGGTCATGGTGATACCACACGATACCAGTAGCAACATGGTCATGCCCGTCAGCATGGTCCAGGGACGACGCAATGCCCATGTGACAAATCCCGCATACACATTCTGTACAGCAGGCCAGCCTCGGGTCTGGAACCAACGCACCCCCTTTGACAATCCGAACCTATACACTACGCCGAAAGCCACCAGGGTCAGCACAAAATTGCCCATGCCGATATTGCCTGACATATAAAACGCAAGTGTCGTCAGCGCCAGTAGCGTATAGCCAAATATCTTTCTTCGTTTCCGGCGTTCCGGCGACACCACTTTACCTTCACGCACCGGATCCCCCATAAACGCTACAGCGAAGACCGGATTGATGATGTACGCGACCAGCAATGAGGCTGTCAGCGTAATAATAACCGTCACTGGCAGATAGTGCATAAATTTTCCAAATATGCCGCCCCAGAATACCAATGGAAAAAATGGAGCCAGGGTGGTCGCGGTGCCTGACAATACCGGCAAAAAGACTTCGCCGGCAGCTTTCTTTGCGGCCTGAACAATCGTCAGATGTTTTTCTCCATGATAGATCCTGTGGGTATTCTCGATCACGACGATCGCATCATCCACCACGATACCCAGCGCTAACAGAAAAGCGAACAGCACAATAAAATTGAGCGTAAATCCAATGGCCGGCAGGATCAGAAACGCGATACACATCGACAGCGGCACAGACATTGCCACGAAAATCGCATCCGTCAACCCCATGAAGAACATCAGGATAATCGTCACCAGGATAAACCCAATCACAATGGTATTGATCAGATCGTGGAGCGTGATTCTTGTCGCCCGACTCTGATCTCCGGTAATACTGACTTCAAGATTCTCCGGAAATGTACTCGCCTGCAATCCCTCTACAATGACTTTGATTTTGTCAGAAGCTTCAATCAGGTTTTCGCCGGTGCGCTTGATGACATTGAGGGAGATGACATTCCGCTGATTGAGTCTGCTGAAACTTTCCTGCGATTTATGCCCCATCCGGACTTCGGCTATATCTCTGAGTTGCAGCAAGGCACCACTCTGAGAGGCAATAATGAGATTTCGGATCTCATCCACACTCTTAAAATCGCCCCGGATGGAAACCGACCGGGTCATACCTCCGATATCCACGTTACCAGCAGAAACGGTCGCATTTTCAAACGCCAGTGCATTCTCGATGTCGCGGAAGGTCAGGTTCGCAGCGGCAAGTTTATACTTATCGACATTGATCTGCACCTCCTTTTCCAGCGCACCAATCATATCCACCCGGGTGATCTCCCGAAGCTCCTCTACCCGATCCTGAACCTCTTCTGCAAACTCTTTAAGACGGTCGAGGTTGTAATCACCGGCAATGTTGATATTCATGATGGGGATTTCTGAAATATCAAACTCCGTTATCGTCGGATCTTCCAGCAAGTCCGTTGGCAAATCGCGCTTCGCTTTATCCACCCCATCCTTGACACGCTGCTTGCAGGTTGCAACATCCAAGTCTGTATTGAACTCCACAATGATGCTGGAGAAATCCTGTACAGAAGACGAGGTAATCTTCTTGACTCCGGTCAATCCTTTGAGCTGCTTCTCAATGGGCTTGGTGACCAATTGTTCCATATCTGAAGGTGAGGCTCCCGGATAAATGGTGGTGACAAAGATCTGGGGTACAGTGACGTCTGGAAACTGCTCTTTGGGGATTGCCAGATAGGAAAGCAGTCCGGCCATGGTGATGAGGATGGTGATGATAAACACACTGGTACTATTGTCAATTGACCAGGAGGTTAATTTAAACTCTTTCATAGCTGTTAAATAGTGCTGTACAGCAGCAATGGTGAAATTTCAATGGTTCAAACCCAGGATGACTTGATGGTGGCTAACGAATGGCAAAGACTAATACAGTACGGTTTCGTTGGTGTTGACATCCTGAAATCCGGTGGCAATAACTTTATCCCCTTCCTTGAGTCCGCTCAGGATTTCAACGACCCCGTTATAGTTTTGTCCCTGTCGGATGGTAACCCGTCTGGCAACTGCCTCTCCTTCCTTTTCTGATGGTTCAGCCACCATGATATAGTCCCCTTCTTCTCCGGCCTGAATCAGATTGACCGGGACAGTTATGGCTGAGGGGTTGTGATAGTCCACAATCTTCATTACGGCAATCTGGTTGACTCGAAAATCTCCGGCACCCAACGCACATTCCACTGCAAAGGTCCGGTTGGTGGGATTGATCGTCTTGCTCACATGCGTCACCGTTGTGACAATCTCCTTGTTCATATCCGGGAAGTAGACCTGCACTTTGTCTCCCCGCTTGACTTTGGCGGCGTAGGCTTCTGTCACTGAACCGACAATCTTTAGGCGGCTCAGATTGACAATATTGCAGAGGGGTATACCAGGAGAAATAGCCTGGCCCTGCTTCAGCAATACGAGGTCTATAACACCAGAAGTAGGCGCCAGAATCCGAGTCATGGACAAATTTTCCTTGAGGGTAGAAATCGACCGCTCAAGAGATTCCTTGTTGTTTTTTGCCTGAATATACTGGACCTCCGAACCAATGGATTGTTCCCACAACGACTGCTGCCGCAAGTACAGGTCAGTGGCTACTGCAAGCTGGCCATCTAATTCAGCCAGACTGCTACGCATGACGGCATCATCCAATTCAGCCAGCAACTGACCTCTTTTCACCTGATCCCCATTCCGAATATGAATCCTTTTCAAAACACCCGGCATCTTCGATGTGGCGGCCACACTCTCATCGGCATCTACCTGGCCCTGTAAGTCAATAAAATGCTTAAACGAAACTGGTTTCATTTCCGCCAGGGAAACAAAGCGCAATTTTCTCTCGAGTATACCCTGAGCTTCAAGATCGGCTTCAAGTGACTGGATTTGGCTTTCAAGGGATGCCCGCTGATCCTTGAGAGCAGACAACTGCGCCATTGGATCCTCTGGGGTGGAAGATGATCCGCAAGCCGATAGAAGGGTTATGATAAAAATTGCAAAAAGGGCGAATAGGATTTGGTTCGTTTTCATCATGGGAATATTAAAAGCGGATAGTTGGGGTTTGGTTGAGTGGAGATAAAAGGTGTGTTTCATGTTATGTTGCTCTGATGTTGAATTAATTTTTACCTAAGGCTTTTTTAATGGCGACGATGGCATTGAGATACTCATAACGAGCCTGTATCAAACTCCCTTGAGCCATATAATAATCGCCCTGCGCTTGCGTCACTTCAAAGCTGGACCCGACGCCCGCTGTAAATTTCTTCTGTGCTGCATCATGAATCCGCTGTGCCAGATCAAGATTTCGCTGTTGGTCGGCAAGCTTTTGCTTCGCACTCTTGTACTGGTTGCGGGCTGTATTCATTTCGAGATCCAATGCCCTGACCAACATTTGTTTCTGCTCTTCTACCTGGAGCGACTGGAGCACTGCCCGTTCCCGCTTGGCCCGCGTCATACCTCCATCAAACAGGGGCATACTCACCTGCAGACCGGCAATGGCAGACGGAATCCAAAAGAGTTTATCATTGCCTTGCCACCCCGGATCATACGAAGCAAAAAAGGACAAGGTGGGAAACCATTCCCTCCGGTAGGCTGTCACTTGAACTTCACTTAGTTCCCGGGCTTTGAGGAGCGTCAGGTAATCCGGTCTGCTCATATAGTTGAGTTCCTCATCGGGATTGATGTCACCATAGAGGACCAGGAGTTGGTCCATATCGTCTGACGGAATGAGGACCTCACTCAACGGCATCCCCATAGTAAACTTGAGGGCATCGATCAGAATGTCCCGTTGACGCAACAGACGCTCTCGCTCGACTCGTAATGTGGACAACACATAGTCAAGGCGGTCCACGTCCAACTGCTCTGCGAAGCCGGCGCGCTGTATGGAGGTGGTCTCCCGAAAAAGTTTCTCCTGATTTTCAATATTCTGCTCCAGCACGGCTACGCTTTCGGTCAGGAGCAATGCGGGCAGGTAGGCATCCGTCACTTGATTTCGCAACTTTTCCTGCGTGGAAGCCAGCAGGAGCTTGGCATAGTCCCTATACATTCTGGCGGCTTTAACAGATGCCAGATAGCTATTATTGAAGAGTAGTTGCTGGAAGGCAACTCTGCCACCAAGGCTGTTGCGCAGGGCAAAAGTGAGTCTCTGCCCCGGCTCACCAAAACCAAGTGCTTCAGCAGGCAGTGCAGGTTGCTGAATAAAATGTTGGGCGGTGAGGCCAAGTTGTAATTGGGGGTACGCAATAGCGCGATTCTCCTTGATCTGCCATTCAGCGTCTTTGACATTGAGTTGGGCCAGCCGGACTTCGGTATGATTCGCAGCAGCATAATCTATACATTGTGCAAGTGACATAGCCTGTTGGGCACGGCCCGGAAGAGTAAAAATGAGGACGAACAGTAGTGATGTGATTCGAATATACATGGTCAGTATAGTTTCTGTTTGAGGTAGGTCAACCCTTTGGGTGATACGATTCCATGGAGATAATGCAGGATGTACTCCCGAATCAGCGTAATCCGGGAATACGCATGGTCCGGAAAAAGCTGGGGATCGAATAGAGAAAAAGCCGCAGCCAGATGAAGCCGTGCAATAATATCTTCATCAAAGTCCTCCCGGTACAATCCCTCCGTACGACCACGTTGCAAATTGTTGCGGATCACTTTGTACATGAAGTCATATTGAAACTTACGCATCATCTCCCAGGCTTTGTGATGATACTTCTGGAGATCATGGACGATATTGGATTTCATCTGCGATAAGTCCTGAGAATTAGAGTCCAACAGGATAAAAATCTCATCAATGGCATTGGAAGCACGGGCTGCCAGGGTGATACACTGATCCTTTTCCCGGGAAATGTGATGGCTGAGCACCCGCAGCACCATATCATCCTTACTTTCCACCCATTGATAGATTGTTTTTTTGGACACGCCGAGTTCAGCCGCCACATCATCCATGGTGACACTTTTAACTCCGCACCTCATAAAGAGGTCCTCTACCCTGGTGAGCCATTGAATTTCTTGTTTGGTTTCCGGCGACATGCGGAGGTAAACATAGGAAACTATTTTTGGTTTAAAAGTTTACATACGCATAATATTCGATTGGCTTCATCCATTTCCCGACGAAAGGAAATTCCCGGTCCAAATCGGCCAGCTAGAGGTCTGGTTTGCGCCTGGACGCTTTACGTTCAGCTTTCATTTTCTTTTCCTGGAGCCGTATTTCTACAGAACTGGCTGTCGGCAAAGTTTTTACTCTTTTGCGTCTGGGGGTTAAAGCCCTGATTAGCATCTGCTGCAGGCGCAGTACTACCTGCTCCTTATTGGCCAACTGAGATCTTTCTTTTTGGGCCGCCAGCGCCAGAATTCCCTCCTCGTTCATTCGGGGTGCCAGCTTACTGTAGATGACCTCCTTTTCTTCCGGAGTCAGGCCTGCGGATGCCCGGACATCAAAAAGCACCTCAACACGGGTCTCCGTTTTGTTGACATGCTGGCCTCCGGCGCCAGAGCTCCTGCTGGTCCTGAAGGTAATCTCCTTATATATTGTATTCCAATCCAGAATGTAGGGTTTGAGGCTGCTGCCGGCTTTCCATTTGAATGTGGTGCAAAATTACGACACAATGAAACAGATCGTATGATCCCAACTGATTTCCACCGATAAATACTACATCAACAATTTTTTTTTATTCCAAAAACATTCGAGTTTAAATGAAATACTATATTCACACCATAACAAACAGATGGCTATAGGCGCAGGACAGATTCATTCTTAAAACCTTTTTACAATGGCGGGCAAACCGGAGCTATGGGTTATGACAGGATTTTCCACTTTGTGGGATCGTGGGCAAGAAGTGTATACGATCTTGCAGCAGCACGATAAACCGGGTAAGTAATTGCTACGTATGGGAAGGACCATTAACATCCGTCGCGGATATGATATCAAACTTACCGGTGCTCCGGAAAGGACCTTGCTGGAGCATCACCCTGCAGATGTCTTTGCCATCAAACCTTCTGATTTCAATAAGGTCAAGCCAAAAATTATCGTTGGGCCCGGAGACAGTATCCTGGCCGGTCAGTCTCTATTTACCGACAAACTCCGGCCTGATCTTTGCTTCCCCTCACCGGTAAGCGGTGAAATCGCCGAGATTATTCTGGGCGAAAAAAGGCGCATACAGGAAATCCGTATTCTGCGCGACAAAGACCAAAACCGATATGTTGACTTCACCCCCACTGAGCCCTCCAATCTCGACCGGGCAACTATAGTCGGGCGACTCCTGGAAAGCGGCTGTTGGAATTATATTCTTCAGCGACCATTCGATACTATCGCTGATCCTGCTGACCAACCTAAAGCCATCTTTGTCTCCTGCTTTGACAGCGCGCCATTAGCGCCTGAAATTTCCTACATCGTACAAGCCGAAAAAGACAACTTCCATGCCGGCATCCGGGCATTGCAGGTCGTATCTGGTAACCAGTTACATCTGGGCCTCCGGGAGGCTGACCGTCAACGATCGGACAACCCTTTTACAGCAGGTGTTCCGGATACGCATATTCATTATTTCTCCGGACCCCATCCGGCCGGTAATATCGGGATACAGATTCACCATATCGATCCGATCCGGAAAGGAGAAGTAGCCTGGTATGTCCATCCTCAGGATGTCATCATCATCGGACGATTGTTTATTGAAGGCCGCTACAGAGCTGATCGCGTGATTGCGCTGGCCGGCAGTAGTGTCACTACTCCGGGTTATCTCCGGGTTCAGACCGGAGAACGCTTAAAGGAGATTTTGCATGGCCGGATCAGCGAAGGAGATCATCGTATCATACAGGGCCATGTGCTGCATGGCAGGAAATCACCTCAGGATGACTTTCTATCCTTTTATACCCGGCAGATCACCGTGATACCGGAAGGACATGAGCCTGAGTTTCTGGGATGGATGCTTCCGGGATTTAAAAAACTGAGTTTATCGCGCACCTACTTTTCCTGGCTGGCACCCAACAGGACCTATACCCCCACCACCAATATGCATGGTGAGGAACGTGCTTTCGTGGTGACCGGTCAATATGAAAAAGTGCTCCCGATGAATATTTATCCGGTCTTCCTCCTCAAAGCGATATTGGCAAAAGACATTGACAAAATGGAGGCATTGGGGATTTACGAGGTATCCGAAGAGGACTTTGCCTTGTGTGAATTTGTATGTACCTCCAAAATTGAAGTACAAAAGATCATTTCCAAAGGACTGGATCTGATCCGGGAAGAAGGTTGACCCGATCCGTTTAACTGACCCTTTGAATTTATGGAAGAGTGAAGCCCATACGACGTATTGTAGACAAGATCAAACCGCAATTTCTACCCGGTGGCAAACTGGCGAAATGGTATCCGGCTTTTGAAGCCCTGGAAACGTTTTTGTTTGTGCCGGGTCATACGACATCCAACGGTGTACACATCCGGGATGCCATGGACCTCAAGCGTACGATGTTTACGGTGATCGTGGCCCTGATTCCCACGTTGTTATTTGGAATGTGGAATACCGGGTATCAGCACTATCTGGCTTACGGTATCGACGTGTCTCATCTGACCTGCTTTCTTTTTGGTTTAGAAAAAGTACTTCCTATTGTGATTGTTTCCTATGCAGTGGGGCTTGGCGTTGAATTCATTTTTGCCGTTGTAAAAAAACATCCTGTCAGTGAGGGCTATCTCGTCACCGGCATGCTCATTCCGCTCACACTACCGGTGACTGTCCCCCTCTGGATGGTAGCGTTGGCCGCGATATTTTGTACCCTTTTGGGTAAAGAAATATTTGGAGGTACCGGTATGAATTTTATGAATCCGGCACTGCTGGCCCGTGTTTTTCTCTTCTTCGCGTTTCCGGCATATATGAGTGGTGACATCTGGACTGATCTTTCGCCAGAGGCCGGTTATGCGATTGTGGATGCCTATTCGGGTGCTACCAATCTGGTGACGTTTGACACGGATTATACCCAGATGCAGTCTGCATGGGACATGTTTTGGGGTTTTGAACAGGGAAGTATTGGCGAAACCAGTGTCTTTGCCTGTCTCATTGGCGCCTTGATTTTGATCGTCAGTGGTGTAGGCAGCTGGAAAATCATGGCCGCTGTTTTTGCAGGGGCCTGGCTGATGGGGACAGGTCTCAACCTGATAGCCCCCGCAGATGCCCTCACCCACCCCATGCATTCACCCGCCTATCTCCATTGGCTGACCGGTGGATTTGCTTTTGGTGCAGTGTATATGGCTACGGATCCTGTGACTGCTGCTCATACCGAACATGGAAAATGGATCTATGGACTTTTGATTGGTGCTTTCACGGTAGTCTTGCGTGTATTCAATCCCGCCTATCCGGAAGCCGTGATGTTGAGTATACTGCTCTTTAATGTACACGCCCCTCTGATTGATCACCTTGTCGTACAGCGGCATATAAAAAGACGACTTCGCCGTGCATAGCAACTTATATACCTTCCTTTACGCCGCCGCGATCTCACTGATCACGGCCGTCGTGCTGGCCTTTGCCGCCGAAGGGTTGAAACCCCGGCAGATCGCGAATATAGAATTGGACAACAAAACGAGCATCCTACGCGCGGTGCTTTACGACAGCGAGGATCGAAATGAGATTCTTTCCGCCTATGGCTCCCGCATACAGGAACTTGTCATAGATGCTGCCGGCAATGAAGTACCAAACGTGTCAGCAACTGCGATCAACATGCGCAAGGAAGTAGCCAAGCCGGTTGAACAACGTCAGCTGCCTTTATATATCTATACGGGCATTGACGAAAAACCACTGTATATCATCCCACTATACGGGAAAGGGTTGTGGGGACCGATATGGGGATATATCAGTCTCGAAAATGATTTCAATACAGTTTATGGTGCTTACTTTAGTCACAAGTCCGAAACACCGGGCCTGGGTGCAGAGATCTCGGAACAACCTTTTCAGGATCAGTTCCGCGGAAAAAAGATCATGGCCTCCGATCAGTCCTTTATCTCGGTGAATGTCGTCAAGAAATCGGCTAAAACTCCTTTTGGAGAGGAGCACCGCGTAGATGGAATCTCCGGGGGTACGATTACGTCTGACGGAACAGATGCGATGTTGGAAAAAGGTATAGAGCCCTATTTGGTGTACTTCAATAAACTCAAGGCCTTATGAGCGCAGAAACAACACTTCAGGAAACCCCCGTCAAAAAACGGGACGGGCTGTTTTCAAAAAAGAACCGGAAAACGCTTACCGATCCGTTGGATGACAACAATCCGATTACCGTTCAGGTGTTGGGCGTTTGTTCGGCATTGGCGGTGACCACGCAGGTTAAGCCCGCTATCATCATGGCGATTGGACTGACGCTGGTAGCTGCATTTGCGAATCTGATCATAGCCCTCATCAAAGATTCTATACCTGGACGCATCCGGATGATCGTCCAGCTTATCATTGTGGCTTTTCTGGTGACGATTGTCGATCAGGTACTGAAATCTTTTATGTTTGATGTCAGCAAAAAACTTTCTGTTTTTGTTGGTCTCATCATCACTAACTGCATTGTGATGGGCCGGCTGGAAGCATTTGCCATGGCGCAGCGTCCGTGGCCCTCTTTTCTGGATGGTATAGGCAACGGGCTTGGATATGGTCTGATCCTGATCATCGTGTCGGTATTCAGAGAGCTTTTTGGGTCCGGCACACTCCTCGGCTATGTGATAGTTCCGGGATGGGCCTATACACATGGGTATGTGAATAACGGCCTGATGATGCTTCCGCCTGCTGCACTCTTTATCATCGGCGTATTTATCTGGTGGCAGCGATATCGCAATAAAAAACTGATCAATGTCTCCTGATATGCATCTCATTCCATCTAACATAAAAGACTAAACCGGCGGTCATGGAGCATTTACTCAATCTGTTGATCAAAGCCATTTTCGTGGAAAATGTGGTCTTCGCCTTTTTCCTCGGCATGTGTTCTTTCCTGGCAGTCTCCAAAAAAATCAAGACGGCCTTTGGTCTGGGTCTCGCGGTCATCTTTGTCATGTTGCTGACGACGCCACTCAACTTCCTTATTCTTTCTTTTATGCTGAAAGAAGGGGCGCTGGGGGCCATACATCCTTCACTGGCGTCTGTAGACCTCACCTTCCTGGCGTTTATTCTTTTTATATCCACCATCGCCGGAGCGGTGCAACTTGTGGAAATGGTGGTGGAGAAATTTGCCCCGGCATTGTATAATGCGCTCGGCATTTTCCTGCCACTCATTACGGTCAACTGTTCGATCCTGGGGACCTCACTTTTCATGCAGGAACGTGAATACAATTTTTCAGAGACGGTGGTGTTCTCCGTCGGATCCGGTATTGGTTTTTTCCTGGCCATTGTCCTGCTCGCCAGCATACGGGAACGGTTGATGTATTCCAAGATCCCGGAGCCGCTGCAGGGTTTGGGTATTGCGTTTATTGTGACCGGCCTTATGGCGCTGGCTTTCCTCAGTTTTTCAGGCATACAACTTTAACGCTCATGGTCCCCGTCATCGTCACCAGCATCATCGTCTTCATCGTTGTGATCCTGTTTCTCGTCATTTCGATTGTCGTGGCCAAGACCACGCTGTTGCCTCAGGGTGATGTCGCGATTGTGATCAATGGTGCACAGGACGATCCCCTCACAGTCAAACCCGGCAACACTTTGCTGTCCACGCTTGCCTCAAAAAATATATTCCTGGCGTCTGCCTGCGGTGGTGGAGGCACTTGTGCCATGTGTGTATGCCAGGTCCTTTCCGGTGGTGGAGACGTTTTAGCCACGGAAACCAATCACCTCACCCGCCGGGATGTCAAAGACATGAAACGACTTGCCTGCCAGGTCAAGGTCAAGGAAGACATGGAGATCCGGGTACCGGATGCCGTCTTTGGTGTAAAAAAATGGGAATGCACGATAGCCTCCAATGACAATGTGTCGACCTTTATCAAAGAGTTTGTTCTTGATCTGCCTCCTGGCGAACATCTGGAATTCCGATCCGGAGACTATGTGCAGGTGGACGTACCTGAAATTACTATCTGGTTTAAAACAGATCTGTACGAGATCCCCGATCGGTTTAAGGATGATTATGACAAATTTAAAATCTGGGACTTGAAAACTGTTGTGGAAGAACCACTTTTCCGGGCGTATTCTATGGCCAACCATCCCGCTGAAGGCAACAAAATCATGCTCAATATCCGGTTGGCCACACCTCCGTGGGACCGCACTAAAAACACCTGGATGGATGTGCCACCGGGATACTGCTCTTCTTTTATCTTTTCCCGCAAGCCCGGAGACAAAGTCACGATCAGCGGTCCATATGGCGAGTTTCACATCAAAGACACCGAAAAAGAAATGGTGTATATCGGGGGCGGTGCCGGAATGGCACCCTTACGTTCGCATCTTTTTCATCTCTTTCATACCCTGAAGACTTCAAGGCAGGTGTCCTACTGGTATGGGGCCCGAAGCAGAAGAGAAATCTTTTATGAAGAAGATTTCAGATCCATTGAACGCGAGTTTCCCAACTTCAAATTTATCATTGCCCTTTCAGAGCCCTTGCCCGATGATAATTGGACAGGGGAAACCGGTTTTATCCACAACGTCGTTTTAAAAAACTATCTGGATCAACATCCTGATCCGGATGAAGTGGAATACTATCTCTGCGGTCCACCTCTGATGAATGCGGCTGTGCTGCACATGCTGGATCACCTGGGTGTCTCTAATGAGAATATTGCTTTCGATGATTTTGGCGGTTGACATGGTCACGCGTCCATCCTCATTGATCCTTTTGTTTTTCGTCCTATTTCTCATATCCTGTCGGGAAAGATCGTCATCCTATATCATCCTGGAAGGAAAAGCACAGGGGACCACGTTTCGTCTGGTCTATCAGGATTCATTGGGGCGGGACTTTTCCAGATCAGTAGATAGCCTTTTTCGTCTGATGGATGCGAGTATGTCCCTCTGGCAGGATTCTTCCCAGATCAGCCGGATCAACCGCAACGATACCGCGGTGATGGTTGATGATCATTTCCAGCGCGTTTTTACCCATGCCCAATATGTGTCATTCCGATCGCAGGGAGCATTTGATGCGACTGTAAGTCCATTGGTCAAAGCCTGGGGCTTCGGCACCAACCCTTCACAGGCAATGCCCGACGCATTGATGATCGACAGCATCCGGCAGTTTACAGGCTATACGAGAGTCAGGCTGGAAGCCACCAGGCTTGTTAAGGATGATCTGCGGATACAATTAGATTTCAATGGTATTGCTCAGGGGTACACCGTGGATGTGATCGCGGGATTTTTGCGGGACAGTGGGATATCGAATTATTTGGTAGAAGTGGGTGGAGAGTTAACTGCAAAGGGTGTAAATGAGCGAGGCCAAAGCTGGCAGGTCGGCATCGACCGTCCACATCGGAGCAATGAGGCGGGAAGGCCGTTGCAGACCACAGTATCGTTGAAAGATAGAAGTATGGCGACTTCCGGCAGTTATCGAAAATATCTGGAGTTAAATGGTAAAAAACGAAGCCATATCATTAATCCTGTCACAGGTTTTCCGGCTGATCATACGATGGTCAGTGTCACGGTCGTGGCGGAAAACTGTATGACCGCTGATGCCTGGGCGACAGCTTTCATGGTCCTCGGGCCTGAAAAGGCAATAGTGTTGGCTACAGAAGAAAAACTGGAATTGTATGGCATACTGATTGACACAGCTGGTATGGTTCGCATCCTGGCTACGCCCGGGTTCCCGAAGTAGGGGCTGCCGGGGTCTCGTCCTTTTTACAATCTTCTCCGGGCTGACTCCCACAGACTCCACAGACCACGCCTTCTTTCCGGAGAAAGGAACTGTTTCCGGCACAGGTCCCCCGGAAAACGCCATTTTTAATAAAGAGTATGCGTAAGCTGAACATGGCAAAAGCAGCAGAAACCAGGATAACAGATGCAAGCAGTAGCGGAAGCATGAATGTGAATTTGTATAAATATAACGTATTAACATCAAATAAGATTTTTGAAAAAAATAGACCCGGCATCTACCAATACCCAAAAAACTATATCTTAATGAGGAATTTTGAACCACCATCACCTGCCATCCATGTCTTTATGATTTAAAAACTGTCTGTTATGATTTCAGTAAAAAAACTTCTTGCCGGAAAAAAACGGAATGTCCTGTACTCTCTTCGACCTGATAATACGGTCATTGAAGCATTGGAACTCATGTCGATGGCTAATGTGGGTGCTATCCTGATCATGGATGGAGGAGATCTGGTAGGTATTTTTTCAGAACGGGATTATGCCCGCAAAGGAATCATTCAGGGCCGCAAAGCCAAAAGCACTCCGCTCTCCGAGGTGATGATCCCGGATGTTATTTCGGTAACACCTGACATGGATATCGAAGATTGTATGAGTACGTTTACAGATAAATTTGTCCGTCACTTGCCGGTGGTTGAAAATGGAAAAGTGATTGGTCTGCTCAGCATCGGTGATATTGTCAGCAACATTATGCAGGAGCAGACGGATCATATCAGTTTTCTGGAAAAATATATCACCGGAGGATAAGCAAGCGTCTGTACCGGTGATAAGGTTGAAAACACATTTGGACTTGCTTTGATCATCCTTTCCAGTTTCCTGTATGGCTACAATCCTGATCCTTGCCTTTGTTGCAGGGTATATCCTGATCGCACTTGAACATCCTTTAAAAATAGATAAGGCCGCCACCGCACTCGTGACGGGCGTGGGGTGCTGGCTGCTACTGGTGGCTGGGATTGAGCAAATGCCCTCTTCCGGAGAAATACTATCGGCTCATCCGGATGCCAGTAAATATATAAGTCAATCCTTGTCCCATCATTTGGGATCTATTTCAGAAATCCTGTTTTTCCTCCTGGGGGCTATGACGATTGTAGAACTCGTTGACGTCCATGACGGATTTCGGGTGATCACGGACCGGATCACTACGACCAGCCGGGTAAAACTCCTTTGGATCATAGCTTGGGTCACCTTTTTCCTTTCAGCAGGGCTTGACAATCTGACGACGTCGATCATCATGTGCGCACTCTTGCGTCGTATCATCCAGAAAAAACAAGATGTCTGGTTGTTTGGCGGTTTTGTCATTATTGCAGCCAATGCCGGCGGAGCCTGGTCGCCAATCGGTGATGTCACCACCATCATGCTTTGGATTGGAGGTCAGGTCACCACATTAAATATTATTCAAGCCATCTTTCCGGCATCTATTGTGGCACTGCTGGTACCCCTTTGCATAGCGAGCTGGTACCTCCGCCAGGACAAGGCTAAACTTGAATCCACAGCACCAAATGAAACAAACCAGAAAAGCACGACTACCCCGTTTGAGCAGAAAGTCATGTTCGTATTGGGGGCATTGGCACTCTTGTCTGTTCCCGTATTCAAAACCATTACACATCTGCCACCGTATATGGGTATCCTGCTGGCCGTCGGATTGCTGTGGATTATAACAGAGCTGATCCACAGGCGTATGGATGAAGAAATACGGAGAGAGTTTTCAGTTGCTGCGATGCTCCACCGAATCGATACACCGAGTATCCTTTTTTTTCTGGGCATCCTGCTGGCGGTAGGTGCGCTGGAAGCATCTGGTCATCTCAATCTTATGGCCAATCTACTGGATCATCAATTCGGCAACCTCTATATCATCAATGCCCTCATCGGAGCACTATCTGCTGTGGTGGACAATGTCCCACTGGTAGCAGCCTGCATGGGTATGTATGATCTGACCACCTATCCAACGGATCATGTATTCTGGGAACTGCTGGCCTACTGTGCCGGAACCGGGGGCAGCATGCTCATTATTGGATCAGCGGCCGGCGTGGCGTCGATGGGTATTTTACGAATTGATTTTCTATGGTACCTGAGAAACATCTCCCTGTATGCCCTGGCTGGTTACATCGCTGGTCTGATTGTGTTTTTTCTCCAGCATGGGGTATGAGCCAGCCTTAGTATTCTATTTCCGGACACTTTGTACGCTTGCAACCCGCATATCAGATTCGCACATTTTCCACGATCTCCAGTCCAAAGCCGATCAGCCCGACGCGCTGGACATCATGATTGGACATGAGTCTCATTTTCCTGATCCCAAGTTCACGCAATATTTGAGCCCCTACCCCAATATCCTTCTGTTGCGGTGACACTTCTACGGTTGCCGTTTCTTCCATGACCCTGAGGATTTCGAGCACGTTGTCCGATTGTTCGCGATGTCGCATCAACAGAAACACACCTTTACCTTCTGTCTGAATCAGCTGGAGTGCGCGATCGACCTCAGCCCCGGTATCACCAAAGATCAGGCCGAGCAGATCACCCGTCCGGGACATACTGTGGACGCGTACGAGGCTTGACGTTTCCTGTACCGGATGTCCTTTGACCAGCGCGAGATGAATGTCATCTGTCGTGAGCTGGCGAAAGGGGATGACCTCCCATTCTCCATAGCGGGAATGAATGGTATAGGCGGATAATTTTTCCACAATTCGCTCCCGCTCCATCCGGTAAGCAATGAGGTCCTGAATGGAGATAATCCGGAGGTCATGCACTCTGGCAATTTCGGCCAGTTGGGGCAGTCGGGCCATCGTGCCATCAGGATTCAGGATTTCTACCAGCACGCCTGCCGGATAAAACCCGGCGAGTCTGGCCAGGTCAATAGCGGCTTCGGTGTGACCACTTCTTCGCAGCACACCGCCTGTCTTGGCTTTGAGCGGGAAAATGTGGCCTGGCCGCGCGAAATCTGCCGCTACAATGGTGGGATTGACCAACGCCCGTATACCGGTCGACCGGTCATGGGCCGAGATACCGGTCGTACATCCATGTCCGATCAGATCGATAGAGACCGTAAAAGCAGTCTCATGCAAGGCAGTATTGTCCCGAACCATCATTTGCAACTTGAGTTCCTCTACCCTCTTCTCGTCCAGGGGTGCACAAATAAGACCGCGGCCATGGGTCGCCATGAAGTTGATGATCTCTGGTGTGACACACTCGGCGGCACATATAAAATCACCTTCGTTTTCACGGTCTTCATCATCGACGACAATGACGACCTTCCCCTGCCGTATATCTTCGATGGCCGCTTCAATGCTGTCCAGAGCTATTTGTACCTCCATCATTTCCTTTTCCATAAACATCATACCTGTGAATACACATTTTCTGATCTGATAAATTGCTCCAACCGCTCTACCTGCTCTTCCCATGTATAACGGGATTGGACTAACCGTCGGCCTGCTACCGACAACCGGGCATAGAGATCTGCATCTTCCCGCAACCGGATAATATGGTGTACAAATTCATCCGTCGTATCGGCAACTAATATCTCCTCGCCGGGTACTGCTCCTATGGCATTGTTAACCAGCGTCGTGGTGATACAAGGCAACCCCATGGCCATGGCTTCCAATATTTTATTCTGGAGTCCAAGTCCGGTAAACATTGGAGCCACAAAAATACGACCATCTGCATAGGCCTCACGTATATCTTCCACCCATCCTTTGACGGTGATACCCTTCACCCGGGCCATATTTCTGACACTTCGACCAGGACGGGCTCCGGCTAAAAGAACGCTAAGTACCAGCCCCTGGTCGTGAAGTGCGGGTACCAGTTTTTCCACCAGATATTTTGCCGCTGTTTTATTCGGACCATATCCCAGATTCCCTACAAATACAAGATCATGTGCAGATGACCGGGAGGAATCATACGCGAGGAATGATGCATCTACACCATTGGGGATAATCGCGATTTGCTCATGAGATGCCAGTCTGAGCCGATCCCGGTCCTGCCCGGAGATAATGATATGCCGGTCAAAATCCTTGTAGATCGTCCTTTCATAGGCCGCGAGCCTGTCCGCTTCCCAACGGAATGCAAACCCCAGCACCTTATACCGTTGAGCCAATTGCTTCATCCCTTCAGAAAACACATCCATATAATCCAGAGTTTTGGGGAAAGGCAGGGCCCTGACATATGGCGCAGCACGAATCAGTTGGCAGATCACGTGATCAGGCTCCAGATGAATGATATGATACTGTACCTGACGCTTGAGGGTCCGGTCGAGAAAATAACTGATTTGCAGGGGTAATCCCTCCATCCAGCCCATCAACAACTGAAGGGGTACTAGCCAATTTCGGACGTAAAAGATCTTGATGGATTTGCAATACGGATACATGGCCTGCATATCTGCAGATGGTACTTTCCTGTGCGAAATGGCAACCAGATGGATTTCATGCTGACGGCTGAGTACACGGATCTGATGAAATGCCCGGAGTTTATCTCCCTTTTCTACCGGGTAAGGAAAACGCGATGTTACAAATACGATCCGCACGCCAGATTCCAGGGTTTTAAAAACGTGTACCGGCTTCGGTGACTTGTGGACGAGCAGGAGGGTATTCCAGCAATGAGCGATAGATCTCCATCATCTTCCGGGCGGCACGGCTGCCATCAAACTGAATGGCGGCTTGTGCTTGCGCCTGATGTCCTATTTGTAGGGCTTCCTCCGGTTTTTCCACACAAAACCGGATGGCACGGATCATTTCTTCCTTCGTGTCTGCAGTTAGGAAATGTTGACGGTCTTCTCCGTCAATCCCCTCACGTCCAAGGGATGTTGAGATCACAACTTTGCCCAGCATCATTCCCTCGACCATTTTTAC
Organism: Saprospiraceae bacterium; assembly: GCA_041746735.1. Taxonomy (GTDB): domain Bacteria; phylum Bacteroidota; class Bacteroidia; order Chitinophagales; family Saprospiraceae; genus Opimibacter. The sequence continues at coordinate 149,786 of JBGTGP010000020.1, read as the reverse complement.
CCGCATACCGCTGCCGGAGAAAAGAGGGACGATCATCACGGAATGTCGGTTGACAAATGCTGTGGCATCCGCAACCTCCCCATGCACAGTTACATTTGGTAGCTTCAGCTCCAGCAAACGATCAGGTGTATTTCTTCCAGCAATATGGAAAGACAAATCCGGCCAGATTGCGTGGATCTCGGCCCAGCAATGTGCTAAAAACCAATCAAGACCTTCAAGATTGGGTAGCCAGTCCAGAGAACCGATAAAGCAGAGAGACAAATTTGTCCCAAATGAGGGCTTGATGTAGGTATACGCATTGGTGTCAAACCCAATGGGTGCTGCGGATGCTCCATTCCTGTAGCCTTTACTTTTAAATTTCAGGAGGTCCTGCTCGGTCAGGGTCACCAGGTAATCATACACGGGAAATTGTCCGATTTCGTATTCCTTCAGCTTCCGGGTCAGGTAGGCCAGATACAATTTGCGGAGTTGAGATCCTGTATTAGATGTGATCCGCTCCCATATTTCATGTTCGACATTGTGTGCCCGCATCACGACTCTGGCGTTGGAGTACTCCCGGATGGTGTCTACATAAGGGGCCAGGTACAGGGTTTCCAGTTGAATGATGTCAAAGGACTCCTGTGTGAGGATCTCAATCAGCCTGGCTTTAAAAACACTGGATCTGAAGCGACGAATATGGTAGGACTCCCCAGAGACCATGCTGGCAATGGCTTTCCATGGCTTGATCGTATTGTCGAGATCTACGGAGTGGATGGAGGTAAAGTAATTGTAGGCGACAGGAAGCGCGGCAGGGTCGCTGTAATGTTTGCTGGTGTTCATACTCAGCAAGGATATGTCACAGCCTAATGCCTTGAGTTCACGGGCCAAGTTGCTGACCGCGATTGATTCACCGTCTTTGGGCGGATATGGAAATTTCTTGCAGAGAAACAGGATCTTCATACACTCTTTGGAGGGGGGGGTACAAAAGTAATGATTTTCAGATGGCCAAAGGGTATTGCGATTTCGATCTCAATGAGAAAGGTTTCGGTGGGAATTGTCGGTTATTTCGCAAATTTGGACCCGAATGAAGGAAACAGACCCGGCTGCATTGGCTATCCAGGCTACTGGCATCCATCGTCACTTTGGGCCTTTGGAAGTGCTGAAGGGTGTCGATCTGACTGTCCCCAAAGGGCAGATGGTTGCTATAGTGGGAAAATCCGGATCCGGTAAGAGCACATTACTGCATATCCTGGGCACGCTCGATTCCCCCGATGCGGGAGACCTGAAGGTATGCGGACATAGGGTCACGGGCATGAAGAGCAAAGCATTAGCAGCCTTCAGAAGTCGACATCTGGGGTTTGTATTTCAGTTTCATCATCTCCTTCCTGAATTTACAGCCCTCGAAAACATTGCCATGCCGGCCCTGATCACCGGCACCGGAAAAAAAGAAGCTTTCACCCGTGCCCGTCAATTACTCGGATATCTTCAACTTAGCGAACGCGCTGATCACAAACCCGGCCAATTATCAGGTGGAGAACAGCAACGGGTGGCCATCGGCAGAGCCCTGATGAATGAACCGGATATCATCCTGGCGGATGAACCCTCAGGTAATCTCGATACAGAGACCTCCATTCAGGTGCATCAACTGCTCCGGAGCATCACCACAGAAATGGGTAAGAGCCTTATTATCGTGACGCATAACCTGGACCTCGCAGCGCTCAGCGATACGACGTATCATATGAAGGATGGAATTCTTTCCCACGTTTAGACATGGAGATCAGGAATTCAGATTTGATCTTTCCAGGCACTGATATAACTACCGTCTGGATCCAGTTTTCGTCCCGCCATCTCAAAGTGGATGGTCCGGTCTTCTTTGGCATCCGGCCCGATGCCGGCTATATTCTGCCAGGAAACCCAGTTAGTGCAGGGATCATAGTCGATCAATTGCGACTCAAACCAGGCGGCGCCCAGCCTCCAGTCCAGTTGTAGTACTTTTAAAAAATAACCCGCCACAAGTCGTCTGATTGTATCCGGAATCCATCCGGTGAGTAAAAGTTGGCGCATCCCTGCATCGACAATATCGATATCCGTCTGACCCGATTGCCAGCGATGCAACATCATCGGATCATGCTTGGAGAAAAGTTTTTTATTCCGGATACCTGAAGCATAAAAAATGCGGTCACCATACTTCTTCCCCATCAGTCGGAGATAATCCCGGTAGATGAGATTTTGACGGGTCTCTTCCCCATCTGTATTCCATTTGTACGATTCATGATATACTTTCTTTGGCGAAAGACAACCCAGGGAGATCCACGGCGATAATCTTCTGCCCTCCCCATCTATATGATCCTGCTTCTCTATGGGATAGAGCTGTTGAAGCGTCAATATCCCATTTCCCTCACCTCCATAAAAAAAGTCGAAGTTCTTTTTCCGCTCCTTTCCAGAAATGTCCGGAATAAAACCAGCATCCAGCTCGGAAGGAAAGGGCGGGATTTTATCCGGAACATTCAACGGGGGACGGACAGGAATGAAATTTTCCACCTCCTTCTTAAAAGCAGCAAAGGCATCCGGGCAATGCGTGACCGGAAAAGGTAAATCAGCCGTGTAATACAACATCTTGCCGCGACTATACCGCAACTCCCGGCCGATCGTCCAAAGTTTTTGCTCCAGGCGATCCTGTATCTGTACTTCATCACGCGTACGCTCACGGTTACAAAATACCCACTGACACTTTGTCTCCAATGCCATTTCGTAGAGGATTTCATCTGCAGCACCTGTTCGGACCACGAGGTCTGAGCCTCTGTGCCTGAGATAAGCGCGCAGTTCCTTCACGCTTTCCAGCAAGAATTGGCGCCGGGCCGCGCCATACGCCACTATTGCAGGATCAATGATGTACACTGGTATCAGTTCGTCTGAGGACCGGACCGCTTCCAGCAATGATTCGTTGTCATGCAATCGTAAATCCTGCCTGAACCACAGTATGGATCGTTGTAACATCATCACATCAAATGTAACCCGAGTTTCACATCATGCGAGGTAACTGTATCTTTGTCGGTAAATAACAAATACTGATCATGAGAGTTTTATTCCTTCTTCTATTGTGTATGGCATTTATGATAGCCTGTAAACCTGCTGCATCTTCCGATGGAACCGCTGGGGCCAGCAAAGAACAATTAGACCAGCTGGAGCAACAAGTCATGGCCATCCATGATGAAGTGATGCCCAAAATGAATGATATCGGACATCTGACAGCACAACTGAAACGAATGAAAATCAAACTGGAAGAAAAAGAAGCAGGTTCCGACGCCGCCATATCCGGCCTCAATGCAGCGATGGAGGCATTGAAAAAAGGAGAAGATAGTATGTGGGACTGGATGAAAGCGTATGGTGATGCCAAATCCGGACTCCAACCTGCGCAATTGGAGGCCTTTTACAAGCAAGAATTGATCAAAGTACAGCAAGTAAAGGATGATATGCTCGGTGGTATTAAAAAGGCACAGGATTGGCTTGCCGCAAATCCGACTGAATAAATCATGAAACAGTTTTTACTTTACATAACGATTGTGGGCCTTCTGGGTCTCTTGCCGGGTTGCCGGGACAACGCCAAACCGTTGCCGATTCTAGGTAACATGGATATCCATAATGGAGATACAGCATTTCATACGATACCGCTTATCGCACTCACGGATCAGGATAGTCAGATTTTCCGGATTTCCGATTTGGGGTACAAAGTGTTGCTGGCTGATTTTTTCTTCACCTCATGTCCCAGTATTTGTCCAAAGGTCAAAAAACAAATGCTTCGGTTATACGACCGGTACAAAGATGATCCGAGAGTATTGATGATGTCGCATACCATTGACCAGCGGTATGACTCTGTCAGTGTATTGCACCGGTATGCTTATAATCTGGGCGTGGATACAAAGCGATGGAAATTTGTAACCGGCGAAAAGGATTCGATTTTTCATCTGGCGGATCAATACTTTGTGAGTGTGGTTGAAGATCCTTCGGCCCCGATGGGTTTTGACCATAGCGGACGGATCATTCTGGTGGATCATCATCGTCATGTCCGTGGATTCTGTGAAGGGACTGATGCCGAATCTGTCACCGCTTTCTTCGATACAATTGATAAACTCCTGCGAGAGGAATACTGATGCGGGCTGGGGTTGGTCGTAAAAGTTTATTCTACTCATGGATGCCAGTTGCCTATTCCCACTTTATTCCTGTATGTCTTCTGGTATGATTCGTAAAGCCGCAGCTATCCTGTTCCTGCTGGGGCTTTTGATACCGGCTTGCAAAGAGCATCCTTACAGCCAGGGTGAAGTCCTCTATGGGTATCATTGCGCGCCGTGCCACATGGATGATGGTAGCGGACTGGCTCAACTTATTCCACCACTGACCAAAGCGTCCCTCGGTTTTTCCCAACCTGAGCGGCTTGTTTGTCTCATCCGGAACGGAATACCGGTGAATCCGGCTACCGGCCAGCAAATGTTGCCAAATAAGGCGTTGAGTGACACGGAAATGACCAATCTCATCAATTTTCTGGGCATTAAATACGCTGCTCTTCCACAAACCGTTCAGGTTCAGGACGTAAAAAAGATGTTGGCTGGCTGTCAAACCCGCTGATCGCACCGAAGAGCTATCCAAAAAAGATTATTTTTACCGTTCGCTGAAACAGCTAGATTATATGTCAGGTACCATGGTAAAACAATCCCCCGCAGGCCTTTTGATAATGTTGATGTTGGCCTGCCTTCCAATGATCACTTTCGCTCAATCCAATCCTCCATTGGAGGTTTTTTTCAACACACCTGCTAATGCCGGTATCATGTCGGAAACCTGCAGCGGTCCGTACGAGCTGGTCTTTGTCCGGGATCCAGGCAATGTCGAAACGATCGAAATATTTTTCAGTGCTACCGGACAAGCGCAGGCCAATCTGGATTATACCTTTTCAGGACCCGGATTTCCAATTATTATGTCACCGGAAGAAACGGTGGTCACCGTCACAGTCAATCCTGTGGATGACGGTTTGATCGAAGGTTTCGAAGATATCCTATGGGAGTTCGCCTATCTCTCTGGCCAAAAATCTGATGTGGCTTTCATTGAAACCGGAATTATCGATGCGTACTCCGTAGAGATTACCAGCATAAATGATACGCTTCCCTGGTGCCGCTTTGAGCCTTTGGTATTGCAGGCGGTATCTGATGCCACGATCCACTGGTCCCCTTCCCCAGCTTTTGATCCCACCTCCGGACCTGAGGTAACAGTCCGTCCTTTTGTCTCTGCCTGGTATTTTGCAGCTGTTGGAGGTGAAGGATGCGAAGCAAAAGACAGTATCTATCTGGATCTTGCTATCGCCAATATCGCATCGGCAGATACGCTCTTTATATGTCTGGATGAATCAGGCGTCATCCTGCAAGGCCAGATACAGGGACTTGCGACAACCTTTACCTGGACACCCTCAGATTCAACACTCAGCAACCCATTGGTACTGAATCCGATAGCCAATCCCACAGTTACCACGACCTATATTCTCTCCTCAAACATCGGCGTATGTATAGCTTCTGATACAGTCGTCGTCAAAGTAGATTCGCTACCGGCCGCGCTGCCAATCGCCATCGCACCGGCCAAGCCCTATTACTGCGCCGGAGAAATCGTCGCCCTTTTCTCTCCGTCGTATGATTCGTTATCGTACCCGGATCTTACATTTCAATGGATGCCAGACAACAACACCTATCTGACACCGATGAACTTTCTGAACGTGGCCCTGGAGTTGATTGATACAACCTTGTATATACGTGAAAATGTGAACAATGCCTGCGTGTCACGCGATTCGATTCTGATCAATGTAGTCCCCTCAGTCGTTCCATTATCTGTCATGGATACCATGCTGTGTCCGGGAGCAATGTTTGACGTCGAGGTGTTGGCGACCATGGTTACAGAACCAGAATGGTCACCGGGTGATGGCCTGAGTTGCACGAGATGCCTGGATCCGAAAGTCACAGTCATCGGCAATCCGGGTTCTACCCTGATCTATGAGTTTTCAGGTAAGATCCTCGAATGTCCTGTTGGTGCCAACCTGGTCATCCGCATTCCGCCACTTCAACAGATTGGTCTGGATAGCGACCCGGTGGTGTGTGCAGGAGATATGGTGCCCATCACCATCACCAATCCGTCCGGACTTTCTGATTTTCAATGGAATGTTGTTTTTGGAAATGCGTCTCTCAGTTGTTCCACCTGCCCGGATCCGATCATCACCATCAATGAAAACAATACAATCAATGTACTCCTCACCGCCAGTACCACTAATCCCAATTTTTGCGGGGCAGCAGGCTTTTTCCAGTTCCTTACCGGAGATCGTCCGCAAGTGACTGGCCCGCCAATCGTTGCCTGTCAGGGCGAAACAACCGTAGCTATCACCGGCAATCCCGAGTATACTGATATCGAATGGAATGTTTTTAATGGTAATCTGTCCCTGAGTTGTAATGCCTGTCCCTCTCCGACTGTAACGGTCAATTCGCCCGGCCTACTCAGCTTTACTGCACAGTCACCTGATCCGGATATATGCCGGGTATTCGGTACAGTCGCGGTCACCTTAGCTCAACCGGATGCTTCGGCGTTTTTCATTATGCCGGATCCGAATACCACAGAGATCGGTCAGGGCTCCAGGGTCATGGTCGCGCTCAATGTCAATCCCACCACACCGACATCCATCATGTGGACCGTCAACGGCGTCAATCTTTCAACGACAGCTCCATCCATAGAATTCAATGCTAACGATCCCCGCAATTTTATTGTGGCGACATACATCAATTCCAAAGGATGTACCCAGACCGATACGATTTCGTTTCCAACGGTTCCTCCGAGTTTTATGATTCCTAATGCCTTTACTCCTGATAATGGGGATGATATCAACGACAATTTCCGGATCATCATCAACGGTAATATTATGATTGAGAAGTTTATGATCTTCAATCGCTGGGGACAGCTGGTCTACGAAGCCCGAAATGATGATTTACAGGGTTGGGATGGCCGCTTTAAAAATCAACCTGCTCCTTCAGATACCTATGTGTATACGGCTACGCTTCGGTATCCGGATGGTCGATTGGAAGTGGCAAAAGGGGATGTGTTGCTGTTGAAATAAGCGACGACACAGCTCGACTTTTCGTCTACTTTCCTATCCGCAACCAAAACGAAGCCCCATGCTGTTCGACGACGGGCATGGACGGATGCTCCCATAGCGGTTGAAGTATTTTCTTCAACTCCGGATCCTCAGATATATAATAGTTGGGCATGAGGGTTTGGTAACGTTCCGGATTGGCCATAAGATAACAGGCCAGAGGGTATTGTTCCGAATAGTACCGATCACACATAAACTGCGGATAGTCATACGGCAGGTAGATATCATGCAGATGGACGACTACCCCTTCAGGCAAAAAGGGCAATACCTCCAGAAAGAAAACCGTAGCATCGGAATTGGGGAATATCCGGTGTGAGTTATCGACAAATACAATATCACCGGCGTTTAGCTTTTTAAAGAAATGTAAATCGGTTTCTTCAAAAGGGGCTCTGACGATTTCATCTGCCAGCATGTCGATTTCAGCCCGGGGTGATGGATCAATCGAAATCATGCGTGTTACCAATTGACGGTTTTTTTTGGCCAAAGCCACTACTTTGGTAGAATGACCTGAACCAATCTCTACGTATGTAGTCGGCTCCATATGCGCTATGAGTGTATAAAGGATGACCATGTCAAGGCCCGGCAGAAAACCGTTATTCCAAGACGGAGATCCCGGGTCACGGACCATTTCGGCGTCAGGGATTAAGGCTATTTCGTCGGTACAGGAGCGTGCTTTCTCCAGCCATTCAGTATATATATCCCTATTTTTTTGGATGATCGAATGGAGCAAAGGGTGTGCAGGGAGGCCATGACCATACCGTGGACGCATGTCCACCGGATATTCCAGATGAAGGCTTTGATAGCGCGACATCCAGGCTTTGACTACAGACTTGATTCTGGACGAAATCATGGACTATTTGTCGGAGGCGGCCTCCAGTTCCTTAAATAAAGCTTTGAGCCCCACAGCCTCCTCCGGTTTTATGCGGCCGGCGAGTACCAGACGTACCTCTCGTCGGCGGGCTGCGCCTTCAAACAGCTTTTCTTCTTCTTCTGTCTCGGGAATCACCTGTGGCACAGCTTTGGGTCTGGAGGTGCGCGAGTCGAGCGCCACAAACGTCATGTACGCATGATTGGATTTTTCCAGATCCGCGCCAAAGGATGATGTGGTGAAAACTTCAATATAGATCTCCACTGACGTCGTAAATGCCCGGGTAACAGAAGCCTTGATCGTAATGACATCACCCAGATGAATCGGTTTGCTAAACGAGACACTGTCCACCGATGCGGTCACCGCATGAGCACCACAGTGTCGGGCAGCGCAGATGCCTCCCGCGATATCCATCCAGCGCATGAGATTGCCCCCCATCAAATGCCCCAGCGGATTGGTATCATTGGGCATGACCAATTCCGTCATCATCGTCCGGCTATAATTCACCGGACGGGCTTCTTGCGTACTCATGTATCGGATTTAGATGTTATGCAGCTTATACAGAGCCCGTTTCTACTCGACACGGACCAAGGCCTCCATGACGGAAGCAGGGAAAAGAGCATTCATGAGTTCAGGTTGATCCATATTGATCTCCACGAGATACCAATCCTTCTTATTGTCTGTCCGGATGGCCATGATGGATTTTTTTGCCCTGATCTCAAACGTACGTTTACTTGCATCCCAGTTTACTTTTCGGCCGTAAGTGCTTTTGAACTGCTCTTCCATAGCTTGAACCGCTTTAGGCGCATCATAAATTCCATCTTTCACGATGTTGACTATGACGTCTGCTTCATATTCTACCCGGACAAAGGTCTCCGTACCTTCTTCGAAAGGGGCAGATGTGGAGGTGATGCGGGCGTTGTTCATTTGAATCGACATCCCGTCAGCTTCTGCATCCTTCATCAAATTCACCAAATCTTGTTTAGAGACCTGGGCGAATAATTTCGGATACAACAAATCGAAGGCTTTGTCCCAGTTTTGCTGATTGGAGTACTCAATGTAGGCGTCTAGTTTGGACTTGATGTCCGGGTTGATCTGAGCTTGTCCTGTTGCGGCTGTGGCGAAAAGGAACAAACCAAAGATGGAAAGTAATTTAACGGTGTTCATCATGTAGCAGTTTGTGTGGTCAATGATAGGATCTGATCAGGCGATGAGGTCAGGATGTCAATGTCAAAAACGACACCAAACTCCCTGACGACCAGGTCTTTTACGTTAGGCAAATCTACGTCTTTATCCAATAGGCTACTCAGGGAGCATACACTTTTATCCGGATCGGAAATCCCACAGGGAATGATGTGGTCGAAATAAGACAGATTGGTATTGACGTTGAATGCAAATCCGTGCATCGTAACCCATCTGCTGAGATGTACGCCGATGGCACAGATTTTCCTGACTTCTGGGCTTACTTGATTTGACTGCACCCAAACGCCTGTGTATCTGTCGTTTCTGATACCATTAATATTGTAATGCCTCAGAGTTCGGATGATGACCTCTTCAAGACTACGGACGTACCGGTGGACGTCTGTGAAAATAAGATCCAGATCCAGGATCGGATAGCCTACAAGCTGACCTGGCCCATGGAAGGTAATGTCCCCACCTCTGTTGATCCTGAAATATTCGATGCTGAACTCTTTCCTCTTCCGGTCATCAATCCGGAGATGGTCCTCCGAACCGCTTTTCCCAAGAGTATATACAGGAGGATGCTCGCAGAGTAAAAAGTAATGCTTTTGTGGCTCGGGATATCCACTCCGCTTATTCGCCACAAGCCGGGCATGGAGGATCGTCTGGAGGTCCCAGGCCTGCTGATACGGAATCAGCCCGAGGTCGATTACTTCCATAGTTTGGCGAGGCATTGACTCCATGGCACAAATTTACACTTATTCAGCCCCTTCACTTTCAGGCCGGTATATGAACAATGTATCAGATATGTTATAACTTTAGGCATCCAACCTGCAGGATTTCATTCCGCTCACCCCGGAAAAAATAAAAACTGCTCCACATGGTACACTTCCGCCCAATTGGTAAAATCGGACAATTGGTTCATCGCGACACCACCACATACACCCACATATTGGACAAGGATCAGTTTTTACTTATGTCACTTGACATTTCAGCTCCATCACACCGTATTTTCCATTTGCTCACTTTCAAACCCGGACCTATGAGACACTTTATTTTACTTATTGTTTTCCTGCTGAATCTGTCATTACTGCAGGCCCAGCAGGCACCTGATTTTACCGTAACAGATACGGAGGGCCAGGTCCATCACCTCTATGCAGATTATCTGGATCAGGGGAAGACCGTGATGGTCAAAATCTTTTTTACCACCTGCCCACCATGCAATTCAATCGCACCGCTGATGGAGCCTTTTTATCAGGAATGGGGCGCGGGTGAGTATGATGTTGAGTTTTTTGAAATGACCGATAAAAATTTCGACACCAATACCCTTGTAGAGGCGTATGCGGAAATGTATGGTGAAACCTTCCCTGCGATCAGTATGCAGGGTGGAAGTCTTGAAGCCGTGCAGCCCTACAAAGCCGGAATGTTCGGCCCATGGTATGGCACCCCCACCTTTATTGTGATTGCACCGGATGGAACCGTCCAGTATGGCATCAGTGGTTCGGGCAATCAGGCCACCATTAATGCTGTGGATGCCGCACTCTCTGCTACAGGTGCATTGAAGCCCGGTCAGGTTCCACCAGCACCTGACTTTAGTCTGATCGACTCCGAAGGTCAGGGGCACCAACTTTACAACGGTTATCTCAATCAGGGAAAAAGTGTCTTACTTGAAATCTTCAACACGCAATGCGCACCGTGCATGTCCATCGGGCCTTCACTTCAAGAATTATATGAAGAATGGGGAGAAGGGGAACATGATGTCATATTCTTCGCCCTTTCCGATGACCCCAATGACAATAATGCGCTTGTCAACCTGTTTCGTCAGCAATTGGATATCACCTTTCCCTCCATAAGTCCCACAGGCGGTAGCCTGACTGCGGTCACGCCTTACACCAATGGTATGTATGGCCCTCAGGAGGATGTTCCTGTATTTGTCGTCATCGGGCCTAATCGCCAGGTCAATTATGGTTTGTCCGGCGCTACGCAGGAGCAGACGCTAGAGAATATTGATGCCGCACTTCTCGCGACCGGTGCGGAAAAACCCGAGGCCGGTGAAGTACCAGTCACCGTATCCGGCGGTGTCACCCTTATGGAAGGTACCACCGGCATTTCCAATGCGGATGTGATGATCGTCAACGGAGCCGGAGAGATAATCCTGAGTACAACCTCCAATTCGACAGGGCAGTTTAGCCTGGAAATTCTGGCTAGTGAAGTACAACCAGACTGGGAGTTGAAAGTGGAAAAAACCGGAAATGCGGTCAATGGTCTCTCGGCGATAGACCTGGTTATCATTCAAAAGCACTTATTGTTTATCGAGCCATTAGTCAGTCCATGGCGAAAACTGGCAGCTGATGCCAATTCCTCCGCTACCATTTCATCCTTAGATATCGTCACGATTCTAAAAATTATTTTGGGGCAATCCAGTGGCTTTCCAGGCGGGAAAAACTGGATCGTACTGCCATTGGATACACAATTCAGTCCGCCAAACCAACATCCTCCAACGTTTCAAGGTTCGGGTATCCCAGTGCAGGATATCCTGGATGGCTTGCGGGAACCCAAATTCGCAGCAGTTAAAAAAGGAGATGTCAACGGCTCTGCTTTACCTAACTAGACCCAACAGAAAGGGCGGTGATGTTGCACCGCCCTTTCTGTGTTAATTCATTTTAGACGCCCAGGTTTGAATGGCGTTATTGATTTCCGTTCGGTTGTTTTCATAAAAATTGTCCTGCTCACTGGCCAGACCCGTTTCTGCGCACTTGGTTCCGCTGGTTACGGCGGCTGCCATATCCCCTTTCTTTGCTTCGACCTTGGCACGGATAAACCAGTTCCAACTGTGACTAAACAGTTCCGTGGACAAAGTAGCCCAATCGAGAGCCTGATCTATATTACCATCAGCATCTAAAAGAAACTGAGCGCCCTGAGCGTACACAGACCATTTCCGGTCTGGGGCACTTTTCACCAAAGCCTCTCGAATGTTGGACATCGCCAGATCCATGGCATCGGTTTTGAAGCGGATGTATAGACGCATACGCTCCCAGGCAAGTTTGATATATCCCATATCCAGTTTCATATCATGGATCGTGTAGGTCAGGCGATCCTGCATCCCTTCGTTCATTCGGGGCTCGACGGTAAATCGGATCTCATCTTTTGATTCATCATAGGCATCAGCCCCCCACTGATCATGTTGATTGTTGAGGATGACAGTCCATTCTCTTTCACCTGGTATAAAAAACAGGGAATACTTTCCGGCTCTGAGGGTCTGCCCTTCCATATTGACATCCGTACTAATCTCAAGGGTGGTGGCTTCATTGGCACCACCACGCCAGATTTTACCATAAGGGACTAACTGACCCCAGATCTCACGATCCTTTACGGCCGGAGCCCCATAATTCATTTGGATTTCGGTCATCCCTACGGTGTACGAAACACCTGCTTTGGGGCTTATCCGGGGTAAATCGATAGGCTGTCCGTTTACAAAAGGCGCCAGGACGAGCAGAAAGAGTAATTTCAAAAGTGGTCTTTTCATTTGTCTAGCCATTTTCAGTGATACTGTGATTCAATATGATGAGAACGTCATTTTGCATCCGAAGAAACAACGCACCAAACCTGAAATATCGTATAGGTTTTCTACTGGCGTATTTCCACATTATCATTAACTATATTGTAAAACCTGATGTTACAGTTCAGATTTAAACCGGTTGTTAACGCAATAACCTATATCCGGGGCGAGCTGAAGTGGATAGCCAGAAAAATCATGGAAAGCCGCATGGCCATGCTGACTTCTTCGGGCAACTGATCAACGATCACCCACTCTCTCGGGTCTCCCTCCCAGTACATATAGGCCTGGAAAAACTCTTGACGTGGACGCTCCGTCACCCACTCATCCCGTGTATTGGGATTGAGTGAAAGCCAATTATACATGTGTCGCCCGTCATGGAGTTTCCACCGGTGAAATTCTCCCGGCCAGGCAGTCCTCGCATTGACGGTCACACCATCGCAACGAATCTCCCACAGGTTAGGATCATCCTTCCACTTTTGCTCAATGGTGGCCGACAGATCGCCGATGCGGACATCCCAAACGGTCCAATCATCGCGAAAACTCCATCGCATCCGGATCTCTCCACGAATATCCTCATCATCTGTAGTGACGATCCATTCGCGGAAAGAATTGTCATATCTCGTGCCGATGCCGATGATGGACTGAGCCTCCCCAATCCATGGGAAAAAGGCCAGGAAGAATATACTCAGCCAGTATGGCAGGCAGCTGCCCTGTCGTTTATTTTCCGGCGTGATCAACCTTTAACATGTATTTTTTCTACTGCTTTCCGCATATCCGATTCGCTGCAATTTAGTTTACGTACAACTAAAGTACAGGAATAGTTCAGAATGGCAGGTCATCATACGACGCACCATCTTCCGTTGCGGGAGGAGCCGAGGGAAAATCCGCTGTAGCGGGACTGGGTTGAGTCGTCTGACCCATTGCTTCGATGCGCCAGGCCTGCAGGTTGGTAAAATATTTCCCTTGCCACTCCCGGCCTCTGAGATCAAAATAGACTTTGATCTCAGTGCCTTCGGGAAAGGCATCGATAGCTTCTACGCGGTCCTGGACCAACTGAAACTTGATGTAATTGGGATATTGGCCAGTTTCGACCAACAGCACAAATTCGCGGGTTTGAAAAGTCCCGGATTTTTGCTCCGTATCAAACTTCTTGTGGAGCTTGCCTTCAACTTCGTAGGACATGATCTTATGTTTTAATTGGTGATTAATACGCTTTTGCGAAAAGGACTCTTCCGGCCGATTTTTTACCGGTCAGGATACAGGCACCCTCTTCAATTGACCGCTCCAGAGGAATACAACGAATCGTAGCCTTCGTGAGTTCTTTGATTTTCAATTCTGTTTCGGTCGTGCCATCCCAATGGGCGGAAACAAAGCCACCTTGCTGTTCGATAATGGATGAAAACGTATCGAAATCCTGAGCTTCATGTGTGTTCTCCTGACGGAAACGTAATGCCCGGAGGAGGAGATTCTGTTGAATATCCGTCAGCAGGGATGTGATATGACGGGCCAGGCCCTCCAGGGGCACGAATTCCTTTTCTCTCGTATCCCGGCGAGCCACTTCTGCCTGACCTTTCTCCAGATCACGCTGTCCTATGGCAACCCGCACCGGAACGCCTTTCATTTCATACTCCGCATACTTAAAGCCCGGCCTGTTCTTTTCATCTGTATCATATTGCACTGAAACCCCTTGTGCCCGGAGATCTTTCATCAGTTTCTCTGCCACCTCATTGATGGTGATGTCCGGCTTGGGTACAGGAATGATCACGACCTGGAGTGGTGCAAGTTTGGGAGGCAGGACCAATCCTTCGTCATCACTATGCGTCATGATCAGGCCACCCACCAGTCGGGTCGACACACCCCACGAGGTAGCCCAGACATATTCCTGCTGATTACTTTCATTGAGGAACTGCACATCAAATGCTTTGGCGAAATTTTGTCCCAAAAAATGAGAGGTTCCAGCCTGCAGACTGCGTCCGTCCTGCATCAGCGCTTCAATCGTATAGGTGTCTTCTGCTCCGGCAAAGCGTTCGTTTGCAGTTTTGATCCCTTTGACAACGGGCATCGACATCCAGCTCTCTGCAAAATCAGCATACAGGTCATGGATCAATTGAGTTTCTTTTATGGCTTCTTCACGTGTGGCATGAGCGGTGTGACCTTCCTGCCAGAGAAATTCGGTGGTCCGAAGAAATGGCCGTGTCCGCATTTCCCAGCGTACGACGTTGGCCCACTGATTGATCAGCAGCGGCAGGTCCCTGTAGGACTGGATCCAGTCTTTATAGGTGCTCCAGATAATGGTTTCTGATGTAGGGCGAACGATCAGTTCTTCTTCCAGTTTGGCGTCGGGATCTACGATCAGGCCACTACCGTCCGGATTGGCTTTCAGGCGGTGGTGGGTGACCACGGCACATTCTTTGGCAAAGCCTTCTACGTGCTCGGCTTCGCGGCTCAAAAAGCTCTTGGGAATGAAAAGGGGGAAATAGGCGTTAACATGACCAGTTGCTTTAAAGGAAGCATCCAGTGTATCTCTCATTTTTTCCCAGATGGCATAGCCATAGGGCTTGATGACCATACACCCTCTGACAGCAGAGTTGTCGGCTAGGCCGGCCTTGCGGACGATGTCCAGATACCATTGTGAGTAATCCTGTGCCCTCGGGGTGATTTCCTTTGCCATATAAATAAAGCGCCTTTGAGGGCATTTAGTTAATTTCCTTTTAAGTATTGGTGTTGCTGAAACTTAAAACGTCGGAATAGCGTCATCCCTGTTGTAACAACATCGACCTGAAACGTTAGGACAGGTTGTTTTCAACTACTTTAACAACGCGGTGACAGTTATTTAAGCTCCCTTTAACTACACATGAGCGACAAAAGTAATACTTTTAACCTTGGATGTTGAGCGATTCTGCCACGCGGCTTTTAACTATGTACAGACTATGAAAACTTTCATGCTGAAACATTTTTGGGCATTTGTTGCCCTCATCGTTTTCCTCCCGGACGTATCGGCGCAGTTTGATGACGTCTACTATGATCCCGATAAGGATGGACCATTGGCGTATTCTTATGCGACCACCAATGCGCCATCGGGCTATAATGAGGACGTCACCTATTATGACGATGATTCGTATGAATACGATGATTATGATTACTACTATTCCTCCCGTATCCGCAGGTTTCACCGCCCGTATTCCGGATTTGATTTTTATAATCCGGTCTTTGTAGGTTTCAATATGTATGATCCGTTTTTCAATGACTCTTATTTCTATCCGGGGTCCAGCATCTATGTCAACTTCGGCAACTATGGTTACGGCGACTATCATCGCTGGCGCAGATGGAACCGTTGGAATCGCTGGAACAACTGGGGCTGGAATAATGGGGGTTGGAATAACTGGTGTCTGACACCGGCCAGCTATTACTATAGCTACAATTCCTGGTTTGCTCCCACATTCAATCACTGGGGCGGCTACCACGGCTATTATGGTTATGCCAACTACTACAACAACTACTTTAACAACAGTCCGTTTCCGGTAAGTTATTACAATGGCATTACCCATATTACGATCCATCAGATCAACCAGGGGGGAACTCGAGGGACACACTATGGTCCGAGGATCACAGGCAATACGGGTTCTTCACCACGAGGACCTGTTGATAGTCCGGGTATCATGGTACAACCGGTGATGCGGAACGATGTGACCGGCCGGTCAAACGACGGTCCTATCTCTGCTCCACCTGCAGCTCCTGCTGGCCGGACCCTTGATCCGACACCTTCTGAACTTCCTGCTGTCAGACAACCTCAAGCTGATGGTGTAGTAAGGGAGATACCTGTGGATCGTGAGATCAAGAGGGAAGAAACTCCTCCTACATCCAAACGTCCGGTGTTCCGCCCTGAGACTGAAAAGTATCAGCCCTATCCCACTACGCGTGGAGAGACAGGCACGACCAGGCCAAACGCGCAACCGGATAACAACAGGCCATATACACCGCAAGAGAGACCTGCCCCTGCTACCCGGGAAGCTGATCGCCCTGCACCTGCTACGCCCAACCCTGGCTATACACCTCCGCGGACAGAAAGTAAGCCGGCGTATACACCTCCTGCACGGACACAGAATGAAAGGCCTTCAACCTCACCGGCTTCACGTCCGGAAGAAAGACCGGCCTATACACCTCCGCCCAGGACAGAGCCTCAGCGGGATAATAATGACCGGCCAAGCTATACCCCGCCGCCACGGACAGAATCTCAGCGGAATAATGACCGGCCTTCTGCTGCCCCCGCTCCACGGACGGAGCCACAACGCAACAATGACCGGCCGAGTTATAGCCCTCCGCCACGGAACAACGACAATAACCGGAGTTCAGACCGGTCCAGCTATTCACCTTCCAGCAACCGGAGCAGTTCCCCCTCAGGTGGAGGCGGATCATCTTCCGGTAGTCGCTCCTCTTCCGGCGGTAGTGGTGGCGGATCATCGTCTTCGCCAAGAGGCGGACGCGGCTAATTTAAAAATGAATAACCTTCAGCAGTACGGCATGGTGAATGCCGTACTGCTGATCAACGTTCCATCATGAAACTCAAGACCATCCTCACCGGTGCAGGAGTGTGCCTGACCCTGGCACTCGCATTCGGACAAACAGCCACAGAGGCTCAACGTATTTCGATCTCAACGCCGCTGGGTACAGGGCGCAACCTGGGTACCGGCAACAGTATGTTTGCCATCGGGCCTGACTTTTCCGCCATCGGCTCCAATCCATCCGGTATTGGAGGATTCTGGAAGAGTGAATTTGTCATTTCCGGCGGACTCTCATTTCAACGCAACGATGCCGCCCTGGTGGCAGACCGGAATAATACTATTGTGGAGCCTTTCAGTTACATGACCATGCCCAACATTGGTCTTGTCATTGCAAATCGTCCTTTGAACAGTAATTGGAAAACGTCAAACTGGGCGATCGGTATCAACCGGGTGGCGGAGTACCGGAATCAGATTCGTTATGCAGGTCGGACTGTCGGTTCGATCACTGATGCCTGGCGGGAAAACGCCACCGGCACCGTACCGGCCAATCTCAACGGTTTTGAAGAAGGACTGGCCTATGAAGCCGGTGCGATTTATGATTTTGAAGGCGACAATATTTATGAGTCCGATTACAGACTCAATCCCCAATATGCCCTGCACAAAGAAGAACGGACCACCATCAACGGTGGTAAATCAGAAATCTTCTTAGGATATGGCGCCAACTATGATGATAAATTGCTCTTTGGTTTTACCGTCAATCTTCCGATTGTCAATCTGACAGAGAGCCGGACCTATTGGGAAGTAGATGGTACGGACAATGGCATACCTTTCTTCAATAACCTTCGATTAGACCGGTACACCAATACCACCGGCTACGGACTTAATGGCAAACTTGGGATCACCATTAAGCCTGTGCGGCAATTGCATCTCGCTGCCGCCATCCATACTCCTACAAAATTTTTCCTGACGGATAATTACAATACGACCTTGTCGTATGATTATACCGATGCCAATAACAACGGGCCGATCCGGGCTGAATCACCCTATGGCAGTTTCGAATACGCGCTCCGCACCCCGTGGTCGCTCATGGGAGGTATTGGTATTATTGCAGGAAAATCAGGGTTTATCTCCGCCAGTCTCAAATGGACCGATTACGGGTCTATGAAATATGATTACAGTGTGCGAGGCAACGGAAATGGATTCGAACAAATCGAACGAAAAGTCAATCAGGATATCCGGATCCAATATGGCAGTGCCGTGGATCTCAACCTGGGCGGTGAGTTTGTCCTGGAGGCATTGCGATTACGAGGTGGTGTTTCACTTGCACAATCGCCCTTTTCGAATGATGATAGTCTGGATCCTGCCTACCACGCGGGTATTGGCTACAGAGGCGAACATTACTTTGTGGATTTGGGCTATAAACTGGCCAAAACAGACATCGGCTACCTGCCATACGAAACCATCGACGCACCGGCACCTTTAGTGGTCACCGATCAGACACGGCATTTCCTGGCGTTGACGTTGGGGCTTAAGTTTTAGTTGGTTAGGGGTTGAGAGGTTGAGTGTGGTGAGTAGTGAGTGGGGTGCTTCGACACGCTTGACACATCCTCGTGCTACAGCTCAGCAACCGTGGTGAGTGGGGTGCTTCGACCCGCTTGACACATCCTCGTGCTACAGCTCAGCAACCGTGGTGAGTGTGTGGGAATCTCTGCTGTGCTTCGATCTGGAACCTGTGCCATCAGGCTTCCTCTAGTCTGGCATCTGCTGCTCTGGCATCATTCCGCCTTGCGGTCGGAATCTCCGCTGGGCATCATACCTTGATTATTCTTCTCTGAACGTCAGTGAAACGGAATTCATACAATACCGAATCCCTGTGGGACGAGGCCCGTCATCAAAGACATGACCGAGATGCCCGCCACAGCGACGGCACAAGACTTCTACCCTTCTCATCCCAAAGGAATGATCGGATATCTCCAGTACATGGGTTGTATCCACAGGCGCTGTAAAACTTGGCCATCCGGTGCCGGAATCAAACTTGGCTGCTGAAGAGAACAACGGCAATGCACAACCATTGCAGAGATACGTGCCTTTTCGTTTATTGGTATTGTAAGGCCCTGAAAAAGCACGTTCGGTACCTTTTTCCCGAAGGACATAAAACGCGGAGGGATCAAGCTGGGCTTTCCACTCCTGATCTGTACGCACGACAGCCCGTATCGTATCTCCGGATGAATTGATAAAATAGCCGGCCGGGAGATGCGAAGTGGCGACCGCTTGAGGTTTGTGGCCCGATTGCAGACAAGCCTGCAAGGAGAGGGATAACAGAAAAACGGTTAACGCAGCAGACCTGATCATGGAGGAAAGATTTAGGGTTTTAATTTGTCTGTAAAGCGGCTTCTAAGTTTTTCAATCTTGGGCGCGATCACGACGCGGCAATACCCGGCATTGGGGTTGTTGGCATAATAATCCTGATGATAGGCTTCGGCCGCGAAAAACCTGCCGGAGGGCGTGATCTCCGTGACAATAGGCTTCTCCCATATCTGCGCCGCTACTTCTTCCTTTGATTTTTCAGCCACTTGTTTCTGTTCGTCAGTATGATAAAAGACGGCTGAGCGATACTGCGTTCCGACATCGGCTCCCTGACGATTGAGTGTGGTGGGATCATGCGTGGTCCAGAGCACTTCCAATAATTCTTCAAAAGAAATCTCTTCCGGATCAAATG
The DNA here is from genome assembly GCA_041746735.1 of Saprospiraceae bacterium. GTDB lineage: Bacteria > Bacteroidota > Bacteroidia > Chitinophagales > Saprospiraceae > Opimibacter. The sequence goes on along the minus strand of JBGTGP010000020.1, from coordinate 129,806 downwards.
TAATCTGGGTGACTTCAGCATGGCCTGTAGTGCCGGTGCTGATCTCTTTGTAAGTTGGATCAGTTGTATGGCCGCCCATATAGCCGGATTCGACTTTCAGGACACCACGCAGCTCCTGAAAAACGGCTTCAACGCACCAGAAGCATCCGGCACCAAAAGTGGCAGTTTGTGTATTCATATTAGAAGGAACTGGTTGATCAATAGAAGGGGCTTTCGAAACGACAGCGTTCGCTGGGGTCTGGGAGGTGCAGGATAAACTCCAGGTCGCCACCGCGGGTATAAAAACAAGCATTTTGAGTACATTCATATTCACCAAAACGTTTACCAGTTCGAAAAGTTAAGACAAAACTGGCTTTCCGACCGGATCATCCTGTTAGAGGGCCTTTCCTGATAATTATTCCTAATTTTGCACCGGTTTTCCATACCGGCGGACTCGAACTGGTCCGGCCTAAGCGAATATATTTAAAAGTTAAAATGTCTAATATGAATTGCAATCGTAAAATGTGGATGCTCAGTCTCTTGGCATCTTTTATCGTGACGGTTTCCTGGGGTCAGCAAGAGCCCGGTCCGTTTGATTTTGGTAAGATGTGGACCTTTGAAAATCCACCCAAAGCCTGGTTTAAAGAAGCCTATAACTACAACCTCGATCAGGAATGGTTTGACGAAGGCCGCGAAGCCGCCCTGCGTTTTGCCAACTGGTGCTCTGCTTCCTTTGTTTCCCCCAATGGACTGGTCATGACCAACCACCACTGCAGTCAGCCAGTGGTCAGCGACCTTCAGCGTGATGGAGAAAACTTTGACCGCGATGGCTTTTACGCTTCCTCCCTGTCCGATGAGCGCCGTAATCCCGAGCTCTTTGTCGAACAACTTATCAAAGTCGCGGATGTGACCGACAAGATCAAGAATGCCATTGGCACAGTGTCCGAGGAAGAGCGTCTTTCCAAAACACAAGCCGCTATCAATGCTGTAGTCCGCGAGTATACTGAAATGACCGGCTGGGAAAACCTCCGCCTTCAAACCGTAGCCTACTATAGTGGCGCCAAATATTCACTCTATGGCTACAAGCGCTACAATGATGTTCGCCTGGTGTTTTTGCCCGAACTGGACTTGGGCTTCTACGGCGGAGATCCCGACAACTTTACCTATCCCCGGTACAATCTGGACGTCACCTTCTGGAGGGTATATGATGACAATGGTCAGCCGCTCAATACGACATCTCACTATTTCAAATTCAACACGGATGGAGTACATGAAAACACACCGGTCTTCGTGATCGGCAATCCGGGATCGACCGAGCGCTACCGCACCGTTTCCCAATTGGAATACGACCGGGACTATCGGTATCCGGTGGACATTGAGTTTTATACCAACCGTATGGCGATGTTGGAAGAAGAATATGCCCTGAATCCCAATGATGACCTGAAGAATACCATTTTCAGCCTTTCCAATTCGCTGAAAGCCATCAAAGGCACTCTTTCCGGCCTGCACAACCCGGAGTTGTTTACACGCAAAGTCAAGATGGAGCAAAAGATCCGGTCCAATGCGAGCGGTAAGACGTATTGGGATGATATGCACAAGCATTATCAGGTGCTGTCCCGGTATGGTTCAGAGATCCGTTTTATGTCGCCTACCCCGCTCTCCGGCAAGGTGCTTCCTCTGCTGCATACTATCAACGAATATTCAAAGACGGCCACCGCAGATCCGGCAAGCACTGAACTCGAAGGCCTGGAGACCAAGATGATGGAAATGGCGACTTCCATCAACGATCCGAAAGAAGTCAAGGCGTTCGCCATGGTATTGAGTGAAATGAAAAAATTCGCTCAGCCCGATGATCAGTATATCCAAACCATCCTCAATGGTCGCACCCCTGAAAAAGCCGCTGCTGAAATATTAGGCAAAACGGTCTTTGCAAGTGAGAAAGATCTCTCCAAACTGCTGGATAAAAAGACCAAAAAGTTCCTCAATAAGAAAGATCCGCTGATCGATGCGGCTGAGCTGATCGGTGAGGAATATATCAGAGCCGTCAATGCCTTCTCCTCTACTGGTGGTCCACGCCGTCAGATCGAACAGCAGGTGGCCGGAGAAGTATTTAAAGTATACGGTGACAAATTGCCCCCGGATGCCACCTTCACCCTGCGTATTTCAGATGGTATCGTGAAAGGTTATGAATACAATGGCACCGTGGCGCCTGTCAAAACCACCTACTTTGGTATGTACGATCGCCATTATTCCAATAACGGTCAGTTTCCCTGGTCGCTACCGGAAAAATGGATGAACCCTTCGATGGAATTGCTGAAAGCACCCATCAACTTTGTCTGTACGGCCGACATCATCGGAGGTAACTCTGGTAGTCCGATCATCAATGTCAACCGGGAAGTCGTGGGTCTGGTATTTGATGGAAATATCGAGTCCCTGCCCGGCAAATTTATTTTTGATGAAAAAGATAATCGTACCGTCGCCGTCCATGCCGGGGGTATTGTTGCCGCACTTCGCTATATTTACCGCGCCGATCGTCTCGTCTCTGAGCTATCCGGCCGATAACAAGATATTACCCGAATCAATTGATTACCACTGAGCCCGGACTATTCCGGGCTCTTTTTTTTACCTTTCATCCCTCAGCCGATGTCTATGAAGACGCATATCCAATTGATCCTATTGGTGACCATGAGCTTCAACCTGCTGCATGCACAAGTAAAGCCGGCGCCAGATCGTAATGAAGGGATGGGTCCATATCCGCAGGTTATCCTGCGCGGTGCCACACTCATCAATGGTACCGGCGCCCCACCTGTGGGGCCGGTAGATATCGTCATTGAACACAATCGCATCACCGATATCCGGATTGTCGGATACCCGGGTGTAGAGCCAGAGCCCGGATCACGTCCCAAACTGCTGCCTCAGGGTATGGAAATCAATGCAAACGGCATGTATATCCTGCCCGGCTTTGTCGATATGCATGGCCATATCGGCGGTCGTGCGCAAGGAGCGGATGCTGAATATGTGTTTAAACTCTGGATGGCACACGGCATCACCACCATCCGGGATCCGTCAGCCGGCAACGGACTGAACTGGGTGCTCAACGAGAAGAAAAGAAGCGCAGAAAATAAAATTACGGCCCCCCGGATTTTCGCGTACACGGTTTTCGGAGCTGGCAAAGAAGAGCCGATCAAAAATGCAGAAAGTGCACGCGCGTGGGTTCGCCAAAATGCGGCAAATGGTGCTGATGGTATCAAGTTTTTTGGTGCATCACCAGAGGTCATGGCAGCGGCACTGGATGAAAATAAAAAACTGGGACTTCGATCTTCCTGTCATCATGCCCAACTGGATGTAGCGAGATGGAATGTCCTGCACAGTGCCCACGCAGGCCTGACGACGATGGAGCATTGGTATGGTCTTCCGGAGGCGTTGTTTGAAAACCGGACCATCCAGGACTATCCGCCAGAGTACAATTACCAGAATGAGCAGAACCGCTTTGCAGAAGCCGGTAAGCTGTGGAAGCAAGCTGCTCCACCCTATTCCACGCACTGGAATAAAGTGATGGATGAACTGCTTTCACTTGATTTTACACTTGATCCCACCTTCAATATCTATGAAGCCAGCCGTGATCTGCATCGTGCGCGCCGGCTTGAATGGCATGAAGACTATACGATGCCGAAACTCTGGATGTTTTTTCAGCCCAGCCGGATATCGCATGGCAGTTACTGGCATTACTGGGGCACAGAGGAAGAAGTCAACTGGCGCGAAAACTACCGGTTGTGGATGACCTTTGTCAATGAATATAAAAACCGGGGAGGCCGTGTGACGACCGGTTCGGATTCGGGTTTTATCTTTCAGTTGTATGGCTTTGCCTACATACGTGAACTGGAACTACTACGGGAGGCTGGCTTTCATCCACTTGAAGTGATTCGTGCGGCTACGCTCAGTGGTGCGGAGGCGTTGGGTATGGAGCGTGATCTGGGATCTGTAGAAGTGGGCAAACTCGCGGACCTGATCCTCCTGGAGGAAAATCCATTGGTCAATCTGCAATCCCTTTATGGTACCGGCGCCATCCGTCTCAATGAAGACAATGTCGTCGAGCGCGTGGGTGGTGTGCGCTATACGATCAAGGACGGCATCATCTATGACGCCAAACAACTTCTGCAGGATGTGAAGGCTATGGTGGATCAGGAAAAAGAAGAAACAGGCTTTAAACTCTTTCAACCGGGCATGCTACCTGGAAAATCATAAAAACACTACAGACAAAACGAAAAACAAAACCAACACTATGACGCAACGTCGTGACTTTCTTCAACACTTGGGTATGATGGGTATCAGCCTGCCGGTATTTCACAAACTCACAAATCCCTCCAGATACAGTGCTCCTCAGGTTGCTGCATCACCGCTGATCCTGTGCAGTCGTGGCGAATACTGGGGCAAAAAAGTGCTGATCCCCGCCTGGGAAAAATTTCAGGAGACCGGCAGCATCCTGGATGCTGTGGAAGCCGGATCAAATGTATGTGAACTGGATCCGGAAGATATGTCCGTCGGCTATGGCGGACTGCCGAATGAACGTGGTGTTGTCACCCTCGATGCTTCTGTGATGTATGGTCCTACACACAAATGTGGTAGTGTGGCCGCCCTTGAAAATATTAAGAAGGCCTGCTCGGTGGCCCGGTTGGTCATGGAGCGTACGGATCATGCGCTGATCGTAGGTGCCGGTGCGTTGGAATTTGCCAAGGCGCATGGATTTCCGGAGGAAAATCTGCTGACGGAAGAGGCGCGTATCGCCTGGCTTGAATGGAAAGAAAACCTCAGCAAGGATGATGACTGGTTTCCGCCTGCAGATGGGATCTACAAACGTCCGGATCGCAAAGGTGGTACGATCAATGTGCTGGGCATGGGCCAGGCTGGAGATGTGGCCGGTATCACGACGACCAGCGGGCTCTTTGCCAAGATTCCTGGCCGGGTCGGGGACTCTCCTATCATCGGCGCGGGCTTGTATGTCGACAATGAGGTCGGAGCCGCCGGTGCCACCGGCCGGGGTGAGGAATTGCTTCGGACCTGCGGTTCGTTTCTCCTGGTAGAAAAAATGCGGGCCGGACTGTCACCACAGAAAGCCTGCGAAGCCGTCGTCGAACGTATCATCGACCTCAATGGCGGACCTTCCAAGGTCAATTTCAATGTCAAAATGGTTGCCTTCAATAAATCGGGTGAAGTAGGAGTCGCTTCTATCAAACTTGAAGGCACGACACCTCCGTATGTCGCGGTGATCGATCAGAATGGATTCAGGGCGATCGAGGGAAAAGCGTTGATGGGAAATTGAGTGGGTTAGGGGTTGAGGAGTTGAGAAGTTGAGAGGTTGAGAGGTTGAGAGGTTGAGAGGTTGAGGAGTTTAGGAGTTTAGGAGTTTAGGAGTTTAGAGTTTATTGTGCCCTCATGATATAGGTTGACAGGAGCGAACTCCTGCAACAGCAGCTCATGCTGGTTTTCCCTTGATGCAGGGTGATTCAGTATGATTTGTTGTTGTTGAAGTTGGCTCCAACAACCGGACATTGAACGCCAAGGCGTTCTCAACGCAACCTTACCCGCACCAACACGCAATTAAAAAAATCACCTCGGGGAGTTGTAGCCTCTGTCGGCCAAAATTGTCTGAGCAACCAGATGACCTGTTTCCTGGCACAACAAGACTCGTAAATAAGAATCTGTATCAAGAAACAGGAAGCAATGCACGACATGGCGTAAAAGGCCTAACCAAACAACCAAACGCAAGTAACCATGATGAGCGAGTTTTTTGGACGACTAGCGTTTTTGGTTACTTTTTGGGCGATGCAAAAAGTGACACCCCCCTGACGAAGTCAGATCATACTCCTTCCAACGGAAGCTCCCGAGCCAGGCTACTGAGCTATAGCACAAGCATGAGCAGCAGCAAGATGTAGTAGGAATTGGTTTCTCCAATTCCTACCCTCCTCAAAGCTCCAGCAATCCCTCCGGAATATCCATCCGGATGATTTTCTGTTGGCGGTCGATCCCGGTGATCAGTAGTTCGTGCAGTGGAATGAGCACCTCACGGTCCTCATGCAGGACTACGGCCATCATCTGTTGCGGAAACTGCTCTGTGCGCTGGAGTATAAACTGACGGGAAGAGGCATTGTCCACGATCGTATAGCCCTCCCATTCTTCGGTCAGGTTGGCCGGTGAGAGGAGGTGGCGTTCCTGCACCTCATCGAGTGGAATGCGGATCTGCTGGCCGGCGAGACGATCCGATGCCTGCTTGCCCTTCACATCCTCGAGGGTGATCAGGGTATGTACATCATCCTCAAAACCTGTGATCCGGTATGGGACATGCGAGCCGTCGTGATTGAAAAAAATATAACGGCCTTTCTTCAGATAACCCTTGAGGCGATCTTCCACTGCGACACGGAGCTGCCCGGCTGTGCTGTGAGACCTGAGTGTTTTACCTACGATAAAATACGCCTGAACGGATGGAAAAGGCATATCAGTGATGGGATATGAGGGTCTGAGAGAGGATATACCCTTTTGAGGCATGGACGAGCCAGGGCTTGTCGAGGCAGGGGGTAAAGTCTCCGAGTTGGATACAGCGACTATCCAGGATCGTATCCGTGCGGGACACGAGGCCAATACCGCGTGCATAGACTTCGTGGACGAACCGCCGGTTGAGATCATCATCTTCGTCGACGACGCTGATGCGCATAAGGTGGCCGGGGGGAAACTGAAAATCACCGATCATACCACTCTCATCGATGCCCAGTATGCGCGACTGCCAGTACTGATACATCTCCAGAAACTCCGTCCCTATACGCACGACTGTCTGAAATGGAATATAGGACGTCGGTACCCATCGCTGACCGGGATAGAGCGGCAAGGTCATCTTGTGAAATGTGAGATTCTCTTCGGTGCGGAGGACCTTATTGTCACGAATGTGGGTCGTCCAGATGGCCCGCAGCGACCAGTCTTCGTGTTCATGGGGGCGTCTGAAGCGACGGACATGATACACCGTATCGCCAAAGGGGCCGATATCGAACCCATTGATCTCTTCGCGGAGTTGAAAGCGGACGGTATCCCGGGTATTCCCTCCCGGGGCATCGTCCAGCACAATCGAATCCACCTGATACTCGACGAAGTGGCCGATGGTCAGGGGGTAGTAATCTTCGCTGTCCTGGACGTAGGGCCGTACCTGGCTCTCAGGCTGGCAGCCGGTCAGGAAGAGCAAACAGAGGGCTAAGGCGGGAAAAAAAGTTTTCATGGTCGGTCAGATTTTGGAGCTCCCCTGGATGATACCGCCGCCGATTACGTCTTCGCCTTCATAAAAAACGGCGGACTGGCCCGGAGCTATGCCTTTGACATTGGCCAGAAAAGATACTTCGATGCGACCGTCGGGCAATGAGTGCAACTCACTCATCGTCCCGGGATCCCGGTAGCGGATCTTGGTGAGCGCTTCGATCCCTTCCGGTAGTGTATCGTACTTCAGCAGATTGACACCACCTACCACCATGCGGTTGCGGATCAGTTCGTCTTCGCGGCCGAGGACGATGGTGTTGGTCTCCGGGATGATCTCGGAGACAAACATCGGCTCGGTAAATGTCACGCCAAGCCCTTTGCGCTGACCTACGGTATAGAATGGATACCCGTGATGACGCCCGAGGACCTTGCCTTCGCGGTTGATATAGGTACCGCCGTCGACTTTGCCGGCCAGATCGGGTATGCGGCGTTTGAGGAAGCCGCGGTAGTCATTGTCCGGGACGAAGCAGATCTCATAGCTTTCCGGTTTGTTGGACAGGTCGATATAGCCATAATCCGCGGCAAGCTGTCGCACTTCGGGTTTGGTCATGCCGCCGAGGGGGAAGAGGCTGCGGCGGAGGCATTCCTGACTCAGGCCCCACAGGACATAGGATTGGTCTTTGTTGAGATCCACTGCGCGCTGGATGAAGTATCGGTCCCGGTGTTGGCCGATACGGGCATAATGTCCGGTGGCGATATAATCACATCCCAGAGCGTCGGCGCGCTTGAGGAGAGCTTCCCATTTGATATGGGTGTTGCAGAGGACACAGGGATTGGGGGTGCGGCCGGAGAGGTATTCTTCCACAAAATTGTCGATGACATAGTCGCCAAACTCTTCGCGGATATCGACGATAAAATGATGGAATCCTTTGTCGACGGCGACCTGGCGGGCGTCATTGATACTATCGAGGCTGCAGCATCCGGTTTCTTTCCGGTCGCCGCCGCTGGTGGCATAGTCCCATGTCTTCATGGTGATGCCGATGATCTCGTAGCCTTGCTCCTGGAGGAGCATAGCGGTGACTGTGGAGTCGATGCCTCCGCTCATGGCGACCAATATCCTGCCTTTTGTGCTCATGCGAAGGAGCAAAGGTAGGGGATTCCGGGAGATGGGAAGCTGGGGGATTAGAGGGGTGAGAGGTGTGCTTCGACCCGCTTGACACATCCTCGTGCTACAGCTCAGCAACCGTAGTGAGTAGTGAGTGAGTCGGAATCTCCGCTGCGCTCCGACTGGCATCTCATAAAAGAAGCAGAAAAGTGAAACACAAACAAGCGTGCCAGCAATGATCGCATGAGCCTACTCCTTGCCCAGCAAACGCATAAGTGCTTGCTCAACTTCCGCTACGCCTCCAAATAAAAATTCAATCTCCCGTTCTGGTGTTATCAACAGGTATGTAGGGAAGCTATTGATACCAAGATGCTGTACCAGATCGCGGGAACCAAAAAGCAAAGGAAAGTCAATATTCTTGTCACGGAACTTTGAGGTTAAAGAATGCCGAATGTCGGCGTTAAAGCAATTGATTCCTGCCACTACTACATCCTCACGGGAAAACTTTTCTGCCATATCACGTAATGCGGGCATAGCTCTAAGACAGGGCAAACAGGATGCATACCAAAAATCGAGAACAATATACCTTGATGTCATTCCTGTCAACCGAATTGTATCGTTTTCTCCATTTACAAAGGCATAACTTAACAACAACTTCTGTGCAACATCAGAAAGACCAGAGACGGTTTCTATTTGAATATCGATCTCCTCAAAATCAAACCGTTGAGTATAACCGAGCGAAGTATAATAACCAGGTGACAACATATCGTCAGGTAAAGTATGACACAAAGTGTCAAAGTAAAACGCTACTTCCATCTCCTGGCTCAGGTCAAGTTCTCTACTCCGGTTTACATCGATATACTTTTGTGGTAGTCGTGTAGTTTTATCTATCCAAATTTCACGGGATGCTCTATCCGATATACTGCGATGCAAATAATACACACTACCTACATCCTCTACCTTGAGCCCATCTGAGGTCGGATATAAGAATGGTGCATAAACGGCAGGTAAAATAAAATATTCCCAAAGTGTCTCAATGTAACTGCCCTTGTTGATATAAGCTGGAGCGTTGCTGACACCCATGCCCTTTGTTCCGGTGTATACAACATACACCAACGTGTCAAGTGAAATAATACTATACCACTCGCCGTTAGGCAATGTTTCCCGCACTTCAAAATCATACGCATGCAAGGGATTGTTCTCATTCCACTTAAGCGCTACTGAGAAATGTCTTTCTTCATACGTATCCTCCCCCATGCCTTTAAACAGCATCATTGCCTTGTATGATAAAGCCGGACTTGCGAGAAGGAGACTGTCCATGACTTGGAGCACTTCTCGCTTCAAGTCCCCTGTTTCGGACTGAGACAAAATCGGGTTTGTCCCAAAGAGGACAGCAAGGATTGGGTAGAGAAGGGCTATCCTCCCATAACAAGTACTGAACTTCATCACAACCATAGAACTTGGATTTAGCACTTCACTGTATTAGTACCACGAAACATCCGTCTTTGCAATTTAGCTGATAAAATTTTAGGTTTTCCTTTCATCCCTTGTGTTGTCTTTCATCCTCGTCAAAAAATTCATAGCAAATTGATTGATCAGCTAAATATCGTCCCAACCAAACAACCAAATGAAAGAAACAAAATTAGCGAATTCTTTGGAAGACTATTTTGGTTACTGAGCTGTAGCACATGGATGCGCGTGTGCAGTTGAAGTTTGGTTACTTTTCACGGAAAAAGTAACAAAGATTAAAGAATTGAAATATTTAGTACGATAGTTTTCCTACTTTACTTCGTACGAATCCCAGATATCATAACTGTTTCTTGCTTCCTTCATCTGACTCATGTAGATATCCGTGCCATTACAACGCATATTGATCAGTCCAAACAAAATCTCATTCTTCTTCAAATTGGTAGACCGGGCGAGCTCCGTGGAGTACACCAGAGGTCGCTTGCTTTTAGAATATTTACCCGCACAACCTATGGCATCAGCTCTTGGATGTGAATGTGATTCATTATCTCCTGAAGAAATGACTGTGGCATAAGGATTAATCATCTTCATAAACTTTTCAGTAAACTCAGAAGACCCATGGTGGCAGGATTTGGCGACATCTACTTCAAACGGGTTCTGGTCCGGATACTTACTGATCAGGTAATTCTGTGAATAAGTATTCAGATCTCCGCCTAACAAAAAGGTCCGGGATCCATAGGTAGCCTTAATGACCAGACTGTGCCCATTAATCGTTTTGCCATCATCTTTCCAATACAGAAACCCCTTTTTATTTCCAACCTTTTCCGTGAAAGGACCTAGTACTTCCAACGTAAAATCCTGACCTTCTATCTTTTTCTTAAGAATAACCTCACCTGCTTCATAACGTCGTGCCTTTCCCACCCTTCCTTCACCGAATGCAGTCTGCAGCTTCGCTATGAAAGGCGTGATGTAGCTATTAAAAGGTACAGCACTATTTGTAGTGGTTAAGTTATTGAAAACCTGAGTAAGGATCGTATCTGTACCGTTCTTAACCGTATTGCCTAACCCGGTCGCGTAGGGATGACCGCCGGCAAACTTCAATATACCCGGATGACAGATCGTCCCAAAGGTAAATCCCGGATGCTCAAGTATTTTGGTAAATCCATTGTAATGGTCCTTGTCAAAATGGCTCACGATTAAATAATCAATATGTACCGGCTTATTCGCTGTCAATAGATACTTATACTGCCACTTCGTTAAGTAATTAAACATGCTACTGTCCGGCCCGGCATCGATCAGAATCTTGTACTTGCCTATTTCCAACAGGACGCCATCCCCCTGCCCTACATCTAAAAAGAAGACTTTGAGTCCCATGTTGTCTGTCAGGGTATCCTTATGCATCCACGCCCCGGGCATAGGTGTACCGGCGGTGACGATCTTGTACCAATCTCCGGCACTTTCAAGAACACGAACATAGGTTCCCATGAGAATCTTGTTCACAGGCTTTTGTCCTTTGTTATTTTTTACCGATTCATAAATCGGAGCTTCGTTAATAGCGGCATACTTAAAGTTGCTCATAATGTGAAATTAGAAGATTAAGCAATACATTATATACTTTATTATGGTTTTGAATTGCTGTCGTAAAGCTTATAACCCAAAACTCTAGCATAGGGTCTTACTATCATTTTGATTGCTTTTTGGACCGGTATGGGTACCTCCACCAAATAGCTGTCAAACAACTCGCCAAACATTGACATCTTGAAAATCAAATGAATCGTTTTAAACTTTGACCTGCTGTCCATCAGCGGATAAAATTGTGAAAGCGTGTAGGCAAAACTCACCGGCAGGTAATCACTGTCATGATCGCAGGAGAGTACAACATCTGAGTTGGTCTTGTTAGAAAAGGCATGATATTGTCCTCTTGGAAAATATATCCTGCTACCTGCACCCATCTCTGTCACTTCATTGTTCAGCTTTACTGTTAACGTCCCCTTGGTTATCGTGGCACTCTCGTCAAAGCTGATGTGCAGATGTTCGGGTGGTCCTGCTGACCCTGGAGAAAGTGTCACCTCACTATACACTTTGTCACCATTCTGTTTGATGATGGTTTGGGTTACGCCTTCCATATTACTGCTAAAGATTTGTCCTGCTTTGAAATACCCGTCAAGACGTGGTGGTTGTAATGGAAACAACATATTATACAGAACAGGAAGTAATAAGATGGTCAGGATGATAAAGATGGTTGTCATTAGCTTTTGTCTAAATGGTTTACCTTTTGGTAATGGAAGTTCATGCAACAATCTATCCCACCCTATCCCCTCAAACCTCACCCTGTTACAGAATATTTTCTGGTTGTATAAATCTTAGCCCGGCATTCCCTGAGGTGCCGTATCGCCATTTTCATAAAAATAAGTCTTTTGGCTGAACTTCATCTACCTGTCCGGCCAAAGCGACGCCACCGGGCACTTCAGCACCTTCGCTGCTGCCGTCAGACCAGTAGCGGATGCATGAGCGACACCATGCCCCATCGTACTTGCCCCGCACAAGTACAGATTTTTAAACGGGGTTCGGGTAGCAAAGCCCAAAGGACCTGATTGCATTACACTTTTTGCCGTACCGTACATATTTCCCCGGTGAGCGCGGATATAATGGCAATTACTCAGAGGTGTGCCCAGATCTTTCCACACGACCCTGGCTGCGAGTCCCGGAAACCGGCGGTCTACTGACTGCAACATCCGTTCTGTGATTGCTTCCTTTAGCTGCAGATACGCTTCGCCGCGATCGCCCTGTGGTGTATGAGCCCACTTGGCAAACGCATCATAGCCCACCAGCGTAAACACCTCCAATTGATGCCTTTGCTTATCCCGCTTGGAAGGATCTTTGAGCATCGTGGCGGTCACAAACAAAACCGAGGGTGGATGATACACATTGTGATCGGTGATAGCCTTGCTGTAATGCAGATCCATATCGGGGCTGTCATAGATCCAGTAATTGCCTGAGTCCAGTCCCCAGACCCGGAGGTCTGTATCCAGCACCAGATACAAACTGAGGCAGGAGGTCGAATATGAGGTGCCCGCAAGTTTACGCCGCAAGCGCCATGGGATCTGATCCTCCATCATCAGGCTGCAGAAGGTGGTGTGGGGATCAGCATTGCTAATGACTTGTCGTGCTGTGATATATTCGCCATTCGTCAGCTCTACGCCTGTAATCGTTCTGCTGGTGGTCCGAATATTTCGGACAGGTGTAGAAAGTCGTATGACACCTCCGTGCTTCTTCAATGCCCGTACGAAAGCTCTTGCGATGGCCATACCACCTCCTTTGGGGTGATAACCGCCGTTGAAATAATGTTTCATCATCCCGGCCTGAACGGCTGCCGAGACCTGGCCAGGTGGCATACCATGGTTGCCTGCCTGTGCCAGTACAATGCCGCGCAACATCTCGTCTCTGACATAGGCGTGTATTAAATCCCGTCCTGTCCGCAAGAGCCAGGGCCATGTCGTCACATGATGGACCAGTGACCCATACTGATCGAGCACCATACATCTCAGGACTTCATCGATCTGCTCTATTTTTGCAAACAACTTTTTAATCCCGGCGTGTTCTTTCGGAAAGGATTCAGTCAGGCGCTGCATATAGGCTTCCTTTCCTTTTGGGATATCAAATCGCTGGTGTCCAATCACCACGTGGTCATATCCGTCCGGATGCATCTCGATAAACTCTACGTCCTCCAGCACCCCAAGCTGCCGATACAGTCGTTCGAACCGGTCTCCTTCGCCCAACTCACCGATATAGTGGACGCCGGTATTGAATCGATGGCCCTCCATGGTAAAGGAGTGGAGGCAGCCTCCTGGTACTTCGTGCTGCTCGCATACGAGCACTCTTTGTCCTGCCCGTGCCAGGACGAGCGCTGCTGTGAGTCCTCCGGCACCGGAACCTATGACAATAGTATCGTAGTCGGGATAATGTATGATCTAAAGTTAAAAAAATCAGGCAGTACTTGTTGTCAGAAAATTAATCAAATAATTCGGGGCCCTTACTCAAGGTCACTTAAAGTAAATATAAAGAAAATGAGGGATTGACGTCGGTTGAAACCTTGTACATACATCATGCTGGGATTTTCCGAAATTCAGAAAATATATTTCGAGATTAAAAGGAAAAGAGGAAGGAATAATGTTAAAATATAGGGGTTATTGCACAGGCTGACGTTTTGGTGCTTGGCGCTGTGGCGGATTTCGGAGTACAAAACTGCCAATACCCCATCCCGAAAGCTTTCGGGATTGATGCGAGGTAGAATGTTCAATTAACAACGTCAGCCGCCATTGAGCCAAACGCCAGTTATGCGTTCGTGCTAATCTTTACATAAATGAACATTGAGTCATATTGTTCAACAATTTAACCGTAAGTGTTTATTCTTTGCCGTAACATTCCCCAGTTATTCAAGCCCCCTTTCGGGATTTCTTTGTCGGAAACAATTTCAAATCCAAAACTTTGATAAAAAGGCACATTGTTTTTGTTCTGCGTTTCTAAGTAGCACGGTTTGTTATTGGCTTCTGAAACATCTATGACTTTTGACATGAGTTTTTTGCCAAGTCCCATGCCTTGCCGATCAGGCAAAACTCCCATAGTCATTATATAGTAATGGTCAAAAGGTGCTGCTGCTTTATGTTCTTTTTCGACAAAGTCCATAAGGGCCAAAGACCTTGATATAGGAGCCCATCCCATCTTGAGAAATCCGGCCAACATACCTGCTTTAAACATTTTGACAATGGTCATATTTGTCTGGTCAGGTGGCAACATCATAAGTACTCCGTCTCTATCAGGTGATGAATAGCATTCACCAAATAAAGCTGCATAGCGGAAAGTGGCCTTAAAGAAATTGTTGAGCTTGCCAGGTTCATTTATCGCTTTTCCATAAATAAAATTTAACATTGGGTCTGTATAAAATGCCTTTTCAAGAACCTTCGAAGCCCATTCTGTGTCATTTACAGTTAATTTGTTCATAGTTGAATTATTCGTTTTAGTTTAGTTCTTACTCTGATTGGTTTTTGGCATCTCCGCTTTTTGTCTGCTCATTTCTTGCACAAATGTTCAGGTTTGCCGTGTCTCCAAGCATGATGCATAACGGCAGTTCGTGCAATAACCCACTCCCACGATCCTATACCCTTCCATATCACGCCTTGACATCAAAAAATTTCTGAATGAAAAAATCTCACTACAGCGCTCCACGATGCGCCGTAACACCATTTTCACAAAAATAAACCTTTTGGCCCACTTTTTTACCCCATCGACACCTAATATAGTAAGTATTCGGCGCAGAGTGTATGTGAAGTAGATAAGGGCGAGCTCTCTTCGGGAACAGAAGTAGCACGTACTCGCAGCTATCGATGATGCGATCTTCCGGATTGGCGGTAAATTGCTCCCGGGCCGGACATGTTTTGCACTCCGGAGTATGGTAATGCTTGGCCTAAAATCAATGACCCGGACTCCTGAAAAATACCTATTATTGAGTGTCTTTTAAAGTGGCACCATTACTCCGAAAACACTGGCATGGTCAGACCGAAATAGCCAGTAGTCCCAGAACTTTCGTTTTTGCTCAACATCTAAATCATTGAACTTTTTGCCATCTAGATTTACATCTCCATAATTGCTATCAATGGCTAATTTATTATTGGTAAAACTCAAAATTGTTTCCAGTCGCTGCTTCCCATCTACAACATGGTAAAGTGCAAAACCGTTGTCATCAAGGGTCGATGAATAAAAATTGGAGGGGTGGGATAATTCCTAAATATTGTATCTAAAAAAATCTTTTGTCTTTTGGAGACCAAACACTTTTTCTTTGATACGGAGGATTCAAATCAAGCTGACCATTTCGATAGAGGTCTAGAAACCAAGTGATCTGCTGAGTAGTCGGTTGGCGTTTCATATTTTAATATTGGTGTTATTTTTATCTAGGGCCTAAAAATTTATCTCCATTAAAGTGAATCATATGATCGGGAAATTCAACAACCCATACTTCTGTTTCCCAAGCAATTTCTGGTGTATGCCTTTTGAATTCCTTGAAATCAGGAAACGCCGTAACGTAAATCTTACCAGCCTCACAATTTTTCAACATTTTTTCCAGTTCGACAATTCTTTTCGGGGATACAGGTCCATGCGAGGTAACCGCCTCAATAAGATACAACCATTTACGTTTCTTATCATACAATACGACATCAGGTAACTTACTGTGTTGACCAATCGGAATGCCCAACTTTTCTAATCCCTTTTTGTCCATAAACAAATCCTTATTTGCAGTATCGCCAACATAGAGCAAATCAGAACCGGGAGCAAAGCGAGGAGAAAATTCCTTTATAATTGCAACCTGAACTTCATTATGCTTACCAGGAGAAAATGTAAGCTCTATGCCATTCCTCAATTTTAACGGAATCTTTCTTAAATCCCTTTTCTTTTGATATATGTCCTGAAGCGAACCTACATTTTTCTTGAATCCCTTGACTTCCTTATCCCAGCTCTTTGATTTGTAAGATCGAATGACCTTCAAAGCTTCCGGCGAAAGGCGATAATGATTGTCTTTGCTATTCGTTGCCAAATCTGAATTTTCAGGATTGTGAGATACAATGCCAGCTTGGACAAACTGATGTAGTGTTTGTCTACGAAATGTTTCCCGCGAGTTTTCCGCATACTTTTTATTGTAGTGCTCAGCTATAAAACGCATTACCCCCGGATATTTCGCATTATCCTTATTGCCAACTACAGCCATGTTAGTGGCCTTTGCTTTGGCCCAACTGTCCTGCTCCTTCAGGTTGCATAATGCAAGGAGGATTAAGGCAGATCTTGAATTCTGCTGACCTGTTGGTAGCCCCAAAGCTTTCAATATCTCTTGTGCTTCTTCTATCCTACTCATGAGCTATAAACTTGTTGAAAATATTCAACTATGATACTATTTGCAAATTCAACTGAAAAATCGTTAGAAAGTATAATGTTATCACCAATTTCCTGAATGATATCTAACGGAGGTAGGGGCATTTCGCGCAATTCTGTGGCACTCACATTAACATTGCCGTTGAATATTCTAAAATAGGTATCAAACAAGCTGCTATTTAATAGAGCACAAATCCCAACAACTTCATTTCTACCTAAATTTCCTCCCGGTCGATAGATATAATTCACCTTGTTCTCTACGCCTATAAAATCAGACTTTATATAATTACAGAAATATGGAGCTGCAATCAAACGATTTTTATCATCTTTACTACTGAATCTTCTTAAAAGAACATAATTTTTATTAGGAATCAAAATAGGCATCGTCCTTTCTTCAATAGAAATGTATTGTCCTTTCCCAGCCTTTTCGATCGGCCATTCCAAAATCATTTGCTTAACATTATGCAACCAGTAAAGTGGAGCAATTTGTTTAGAATGATTTTCCAAATTCTCTATAACGGAATCCCAGGATCTAAAGGCCACCACCGGACCAGTAGATATTCTAATTCCATACTTTGACAGGTTTCCAGTCCAATTTTTAAAAACATCCATTATCACTTCTTCGCTATCTGTTGTGGGCAGATATAATATTTTTTCGTTTGAACTTAGATCAATTACATCTTTCTTCGGAAACGTCTTTAAAAATGGTGTGTTAAGGTCTTTCAATCCACCCGAGGATGAAATAATTACATATGGTTCCGGCTTACTTCGCTTTGTCCCTTTAATGATGACCGTTTCTTGCAATACTTTGTCTCGACTGAAAGTATCTTTACGGGAAACAAAGAGATGCACTTTGTCTAAATCAATCAACTTAAAAAAGTATTCACGAAACAACTTAAAATAACCGCCCGCGGCATAACTACGAGGTGTTATAAAAATTAACTCTCCATTTTCTTTGAGGAGTTTTGCAGACAAAGCCATAAATATTGCATAAATATTTGGATGACCGTTGATAACGACTTTGGCAGCTAACGCCCTTTTATCATCAATTGAAAGTTTGAAATAAGGCGGATTAGAAATTACAATATCAAACGGCTCAAATGGCTTTGCAAATAAATCACCATCTTCCTTGAAGCTATCTGAGTTATGAAGAATAAAATCTTCAGCATATAGCGTTGTAGATATTTTTATACCATTGCTCTTACCCCATTTTTCTAAATAGAGAAGTGATTGCTTAGCAATTGGCATCAACGCTGAATCCGTTTCATAGGCAACAAGCTCAACAGATTTCAAATTCTCATTGTGCATAGCTATGTGCTCAATTAGTTTGCATGACAAAACTGCAGAGCCACATCCAGGGTCGAGAATCCTTATTGCCTCTCCGTCAAACTCAGCATATGAGGCCATCAGGGTTGCTATCTCAATGGGAGTAAAAAATTGACCATTCTCCTTTTTATGATGCTGTGTTACGGAGGAGGCATAAGCAACCCCCAATCTATCCGCAAAGCAACTTGGCAATTCACTTTCTGTAGGCTGTATAGAAATTTTACTTCCCATTTCTTTGGTTTGTCAGGTACTTAATTTTCTTTTCAGCAACTTTTAAAGCATCTGATGCAAGTTCCTCACCAACCAGATCATATAAAACTCGATCACTAAGGTAATTAATGAGCAACTCTCGTTCGTCAACGTGGAAGATTTTTGCAATATGAATGATCTGATCTTTTGAGGCTTTCCTTTCTCCTCTTTCTATCTTGCTCAAAATGGATTGATCTACATCAAGTTCTGCTGCCACTTTTCTTAGTGGAAGGCCCATGTCTTCTCGCAACTTTCTTATTTGTTCTCCTATTGACAACATAGATTTGGAACCTTTTCGTTTGGACAATATTTGACCAAATATACGGACATCAGTTGTATTTTCCAAAAAAAAACTGATTAAAATTCCAGGAGAAAGGAAAGTTGTAATCTATGAAGCTAACAAAGGATTGGCTTTGGCATTTGAAATATGGTACTAGTAACTGTCCACCAAATATAAATCGCCAAATCTTTGGGGCTATTGTAGCTAACTCCCTTATACCCGCATTTCATATACGCCTATCCCCCTAAAATGGCCTTATTGACGCACTTCATCTCCACTTTTCCTCCCCAGTCACTTTCGTAAACTTACGTTTCCTTACGTAAATACAGCACTTTGAGCCCGGCCCAAATTTAATAACTTTCCACCACTTCCTCTTACCCACTCACCCACCCTATGCCTCACTCCCACACTCCCTCACACACTCCCTCCCACCCACACCAACACTCCCACTCCAGTTCATGCCGGGATTACAAATTAATTGCATCTTAGTGTCGAAAGTCCAGTAACGAATACAACTATCCATGGAAGACACCCTGCCCAATGCCCCCCATATCCTCATGGTCAGCGCGGAATGCTATCCCGCCGCCAAAGTCGGGGGCCTGGCTGACGTAGTAGGCTCCCTGCCCCGCTATCTCAATGCCTCCGGACATGCCCGCTGCGCCGTCATCCTCCCAGGCTATCACAACACCTGGCTCACCACCCGCGAATACCGCGAAGCCCATATCGGCGCCTTCCATATGGGCCCCGAATATATAGAGTTTCGCATCTGCCAGATCCTCGACGACACCCTGGGCTATGATATGTATGTCACCGATATCCCCGGCAAGTTTGACCGGCCCGGCGTATACGGCGATCACGACCACCCCTACTACCGCGATGAGGTCGAACGCAATATCGCCTTCCAACGCGCCGTCCTCCATTGGGTCCACCACTGGGAACAATTGCCCGATGCCATCCACTGCCACGATCATCATACCGCCCTCATGCCCTTTATGATGACCCAGTGCCCCGAGTTCTGGCGCCTCGGCCATACCCCCACCGTCCTCACCATCCACAACGCCGCCTACCAGGGCATGTTTGGCTGGGACCGACAACACCTCCTCCCGGACTTCCACCGCGACCGCTCCGGCCTCCTCGACTGGGGCAGCATCATCAACTCCCTCGCCTGCGGCATCAAATGCGCCTGGCGCGTCACCACCGTCTCCGAAAATTATCTGCGCGAACTCATGGAAACCTCAGGCTTTGGCCTGCAGGCTCTGCTCCGCAGCGAATGGCATAAATGCCGCGGCGTCATCAATGGCATCGACTACGATTACTGGAATCCAGCCACCGACCACTACCTCAAGATCAAACTCAAAAAGAACGCCGCCAAATGGAAACACGACAATAAGGCCAGCCTCCTCACCGAACTCCAGATGCCCACCGACCTGCCCCTCCACATCTTTATCGGCCGCATGGTCCATGACAAAGGCGTGGACTTCCTCGCCGGCCTAATCTACAAATACATGATCTACCGCCGCGATGCCACTTTTATCATCCTGGGCACCGGCGACGGCCGCACAGAAGAACAATGCCGCATGCTGGAACGCAACTTCAGCCCCCACGTCCGGGCCCTCATCATGTACAATGAAGGCGTCGCCCACCGACTGTATGCCGCCGCGGATTTTCTGTGGATGCCCTCCCGCAACGAACCCTGCGGCCTCAATCAGATGTATGCCATGCGCTATGGCACCGTCCCCATCGCCCGGGCCACCGGCGGACTCCTCGATACGATCGATCCCTTCGACGGCCAGGAAGGCGACGGATTCCTGTTTCGCGACCTCGAAGAGTACCAGGGCATGTGGGGCATCGAAAGCGCCTCACGCCTCTACCATCAACCCGAACTCCACCAGCAAGTCCGCACAAAAATTATGGAAAAAGACCTCTCGTGGGAACACAGTGCTTCAAAATATCTGGATATTTATCACGAAATAATTCCAACTGCGCCCAATGCGTAAATTCAAACGTGAAATCCTCTGTGTTATACTCGGCGGCGGTGCCGGCTCGCGCCTGTATCCGCTGACAGCACGACGCTCCAAACCCGCCGTACCCCTCGCCGGCAAGTACCGGCTCATCGATATACCGATCAGCAACTGCCTCAACTCCGGCTATAACCGGATCTTCGTCCTGACACAGTTTAACTCCGCCTCCCTCAACCGGCATATCAAAAACTGCTATCACTTCGATGCCTTCAGCCACGGCTTTGTCGATATCCTCGCGGCCGAGCAAACACCCACCAACAAGGATTGGTTTCAGGGCACCGCCGATGCCGTACGCCAGGTGATGAACCGCATGGATGATTTCGAATACAATTATGTGCTCATCCTTTCCGGGGATCAGTTGTACCAGATGGATCTCGAGGCATTCCTCCAGCAGCATCTCGATCATGATGCCGAGTTGACCATCGCCACCATCCCCGTCGTGGCCGAAGATGCCACCGGCTTTGGGATCATGAAAGTCAATCAGCAACAACAGATCGAAAAGTTTATAGAAAAACCATCAACCGATACACTCGACGATTGGAAATCCGAAGTACCGGAAATCTATGCCAAAGAGAAGAAGCATTTTCTCGCTTCGATGGGCATCTATTTTTTTAAAAAAGAAACCCTGAAGGAACTCCTCGCGCTCAATCCGACCGAGGTGGATTTTGGAAAAGGCATCATCCCGTTTGCCATCAACCAATCCTACAAGGTGATGAGCTATGCCTATGACGGCTACTGGACCGACATCGGGACGATACGCTCATTTTTCGAAGCCAACCTCGAGCTCGCCATGCCCCTGCCGCGCTTCAATATGTATGATGCGCACAATCCGGTCTTCACACGATCGCGGATGTTGTCACCCTCCAAGATACTGGGCACGGTGTGCACCCACGTTCTCGTCGGCGACGGCTGCATCATCAATGCCAAGGAAGTCAGTCAGTCAGTGATCGGTATCCGCTCCCGCATCGGCCGTGGCTCCGTGGTGAGACGCGTGATCATGATGGGGATGGATTCGTATGAAAATCTCGAAGATGTCCTCTCCCAAAAGACGATCCCGATGGGCATCGGAGAGGACTGCCATATCGAAAATGCCATCCTCGATATCAACTGTCGTATCGGCCCCAATGTCGTGATCAAAGGCAGCACCAGCCTCCAGGATACAGAGACGGAGTCTTACGTCATCGTCGATGGAATCGTGGTGCTAAAAAAGTCGGTTATGATTCCGGCGGGAACGCGGATCGGCGAGGTTTAAGGGCTTGCGCGTACTGCGCACAAGTGGGGTAAAAGGTAAAGGGTAAAAGGTAAAGTGGGGGCTTGCGCGTACTGCGCACAAGTGGGGTAAACGGTGAAGGATAAACGGTAAAGGTGTAGATACGTCGACCCGACCATGCACCCTCACCATCATTGCCCACAAAATCCTATTGGGTTTGTATGTCAAAACCCAGGGTGATATCGAGGGGATCATCCGTACGGCCGAGTCGTGGTGATTTTGTACGGTCGGGTCGCGACCCGCCCCTACACATTCACCACTGATCTCACATAAGCCTGAAGGGCTTACCCATCTATAACCCCGGGTTGCAACCCGGGGTCTGAGGCATACCCCCCACCTCCGACCCTGAATGGGTCGCCCAAGATCTCGTACCCGGAACACCAGCCGTATCCATTAGCTCATATCTGCCGGCTACTTCATCATCAAAGCATAGTCAACACTACACACTAAACTCCTAAACACTAAACTCCTCAACCTCTCAACCTCTCAACCTCTCATCTTCTCAACCCAACAATAACTTCTGTAGCTTTGCTGCCCGTCCAACCTGCCATGAAGCATCTCATCGTCCCTGTCGATCTGTCGAAAAACTCTAAGGAAGCACTACGGTATGCCGTGCATCTGGCGGTCAAGGCCGAAGCTGCGATCACCATCGTGCATGCATACAGCCTGCTCCACAAGGCCATCATCTATACCACCAAAAAAGGATATCACGAAAAAGATCCTGAAAAATGGATCCGTAAACGCCTGGAGCGCATCCGAACCAAACATCCAAAACTGCAGGTGAACTCAGCAATCATCAAGGGCGATGCCATCGATTGCATCCGCCGACAAGTAGAAACAACGAAAGCCGATCTGGTCGTGATGGGATGCCAGGGAGCGAATGAAAATGTCGAAACCTTTCTCGGGTCGACGGCTGGGGCGATGGTCAAGACCACGGATATACCAGTGCTGCTGATACCACCGAGGTTTAAATTCAGAGGCATTCAACGGATCGTCTTTGCTGCCAAGAATACCTTTGTCAGCTCCGAAGAAACGCTGCAGCCCGTACGGGATCTGCTGCGGTTGTTTGATCCACTCATCCAACTCCTTCATCTTGGCGAACAACCAGATCCGCCCACCGACAAAAGCATCAGCATCCTTCAGGTCATTCACGATATCACGCGGTACGGCAATGACAATTTTAATGAAAGCATCTACGAATATCTGACGCAGCATCACGCAGATATGCTGTGCGTGATCCGCCGGAAAAGGGGTTTTCTGGAAAAAACATTAGGTCCTACCCGGACGCCGGCTGACAAATTTCATACCGAGGTACCCGTGCTGGTACTGGTGGGCGAGGATCATTGAAAAGCCCTGAACAGGGCCGCTCCGCCATCCGGAATTTGGCGCTTTAGGAATACGGTCTACCTTTGCGGTTTATTTTTATTCAGGTAAAGCATCACATGGAGCGCAATCATATCATAGGCTTCGTCCTCATCTTCGGTCTCCTCCTGGTCTGGACGTTTGTCAACTCTCCCTCCAAAGAACAAATGGAGGTTATGAAACAGCGGCAGGACAGCCTCAACCGACTGGAGATCGTCAAAGACTCGGTGACTGCCGCCAAAATCCAAAGTGAAGAAGCCGCTCAACCGGTAGATTCGGCAGGACTGTCAGCCCGTTTTGGGAGCTTCGCCACCGCAGCCAGCGGCCAGTCCCGGACTATCCGGCTGGAAAACGAACATTTTATCGTCGATTTTGATACCCGCGGGGCGAAAATCTCCGGTGTGGAGTTGAAACACTATAAGAAAGCCCTGATCGACGAAAACAAGAAGGAGTACAAATTGTCTCTCCACCTTCAAAAAGACCCAGGCAATATCTGGGATATTTCGATTCCTACACAACGGGGCGATTTGCATACCGCAGACCTGCTGTTCGAACCGCAAATAGAGGGGCAGAAAGTCACCTTTACCGCCACCGGTGCTGCAGGCGAGAAAATCATCCAGTCCTATCACCTGACCGACAAACCCTACGAGATCAAATATCAGGTCCAACTCGCCAATGCACAAGGCCTGATCAATCCTACCACCAATACCGCCAAACTCACCTGGGTCAATCATCTTGACAAACTGGAGCGGAATAGTAGTTTTGAACGCACCTATTCGACCATTTACTTCAAGGAAAATGCTGAGTCCGTCGATTACTGCAATTGTCGCAGCAATGATCAGGAAAATCTGACCACACAACCGATCAAGTGGCTCTCTCACAGCAATCAGTTTTTCAACAGTTCTCTCATTGCAGACGAGTCCTTTGACGGGGGTCTCTTCGAAACCCGGATGCTGGAAGATCAGGATGACCGCCTCAAGACGACTTCGGCTATCGTAGGACTTCCGCTCAAACGGGATGGTGGCGCAACATCCATGACGATGTATATCGGTCCGAATGATTTTGAAAACCTGAGATCCTATAGTGTGGATCTGGAGGACATCATACCCTTCGGACAGAGCATTTTTGGCTCGATCAACCGGTGGATCATCCGTCCGATCTTCAATTTCCTGATCGGATTTATCGGAAGTAAAGGGCTGGTGATTCTGCTGCTGACCTTGCTGGTCAAACTTGCGCTATTTCCCTTATCCTATAAAATGCTGCAAAGTCAGGCCAAGATGTCTGCGCTCAAGCCTTCACTGGCGGGTCTGCGGGAAAAGCATAAGGATGATATGCAGAAGCAGCAGATGGAGACTATGAAAGTCTACCGGGAGTATGGGGTCAATCCACTCGGTGGCTGCTTTCCGGTCTTGCTGCAGATGCCGGTGTGGTTTGCCTTGTACCGGTTTTTTCCGGCATCGATCGAATTTCGGCAGGCATCCTTTTTATGGGCGACCGACTTGTCGTCCTATGATGTCTTTTTTTATCTGCCGATTGAAATACCGTTTTTCGGCGCGCATGTCAGCTTACTGACCTTGCTCTGGGCTCTGAGTACGGTCGCCTATACCTATTACAATATGCAGAATATGGATATGGGCAACATGAATCCGGCGCTCAAGTATATGCAGTATTTTATGCCGGTGATGTTTCTGGTGTTTTTCAACAGTTATGCATCAGGCCTGACCTTATATCTGCTCTATTCCAACCTCCTCAACATCATGCAGACGGTCGGTGCCAAGAGATGGCTTTTTGATGAAAGTAAAATCATGGCGCAGTTGAATCGAAACAAAGAAAAGCCGAAGAAAGAAGGGGGCTTTCAGGCGCGCCTGGAGCAAGCGATGAAAGAGCAGCAGCGATTGGCTGAAGCCAAGAAGAACCGCGAAACAGGCCCGGCACCAAAGAGGAGAAAATAAAACTGTGAAGGGCCCTTGCCGCTCGTGCGGTATGACAGTAGCCCCTGCATATATCATGGCGAGCAATTCATCCACGCAATCCGTCCCTGTTGGGGTCGTTGGCGCAGGCAGTTTCGGCCTGACGGTCGCGCAGTTGCTGGCGGTCAACAATGATGTACTCCTCATGGCCCGTGATCCGAAGGTGGCGGACCAAATCAACACTTCCCGAAAATGGCTGGGTATTGCTATTGCGCCCCGGATCAAGGTGGTTTCTTCTTATGCACAAGTGGCGGAGATGTGTGAGGTGATATTTCCGGTGGTGCCGTCGAGTGAATTCAGGGGCATGATGCGAAGTCTCGGACCATTGCTGAGCCCGCGGCATATCCTGATTCACGGGACAAAAGGCCTTGATACGTCCGGGATCGCGGACATCATGACCTTTAAAGGACGCTTGGACCGTGAGGCCGTGTGTACCATGTCCAATGTCATCATGCAGGAAAGCAATGTCCTGCGGGTAGGTTGTCTATCCGGGCCCAATCTGAGTAAAGAGATCCTGGAAGGTCAGCCTACCGCAACGGTGATCGCCAGTGAGTATGATGAGGTCATCCATATCGGGATTGAAATGTTGTCCAGTAAAAAAATATTTGTGTTTGGCTCGTCAGATATTCTTGGAGCTGAGCTTGCTGGTGCTTTTAAGAATATCATTGCCCTGGGATCAGGGTATCTACAGGGCAAAGGGCTGGGACAAAATGTTCAGGGATTGTTTATCACACGGGGGCTTCATGAGATCACCTATTTCGGTGGTTTGCTGGGGGCGGACAAATCAGCTTTTCTCGGGACCGCGGGTATCGGTGATCTCATCGCCACCTCGACCAGTACCAGCAGTCGCAACTTTTCTTTTGGTTTCCAACTGGGTCAGGGCCGTCGTCTTGCGGATGTGATGGCGTCCACGGAGGAGCTTGCTGAAGGAATCCGTACTCTCAAGATTGCCTATAATCTGGCCAAAACCGAAAAAGTCCGACTTCCCATCATCGAGACATTGTACAAGATCGTCTACGAAAATCTCCCCTTTGAGGTAGCACTCGACTTCCTGATGCGCTATCCGTACTCCAAGGATGTCTCTATACATCTGTGAGTGGGGTGCTTCGACCCGCTTGACACATCCTCGTGCTACAGCTCAGCAACCGTGGTGAGTGGGGTGATTCGACCAGCTTGACACATCCTCGTGCTACAGCTCAGCAACCGTGGTGAGTTGGTGTGGGTGTGGACTCCTCTATGCGAAGTTTGCAACATCGCAGCCCACTTTTCAGTTATTTTGCCACTAATACGGGCGTTACTCTATATTTGACGTTACTTTTTTACTGTACACATGAAGATTTCACAATTATTGGGCCTTGGTGAAGAGGCAGATCAGAAAAGCGTGGACTTTCTGGAGGCGGCGCTGATCAAGCAGACTCAGCCCGGTTTTGACTACCTTAAATTCAGACAGTCGATCGAACAGTTGGCCAGTCTCCGTCTGGATGCCAATACAGCGTTGAAGTCAGCTTTTGCCACGGCCTCCACTATGGGGGTAACGAAAGATACGCTGCTTCAGTCCGCCCGTCATTATCTGACGGTATTGGGAAATGAGAAGGGGCAGTTTGATCAGGCGCTGAATCACCAGGTGCAGCAGCGTATTGATTCCAAGAAAAATGAACTTCATAAACTGCACCAGCAGATCGAGGAGCATAAGCGTCAGATCGCGAAACTGGAGAAAGAGATCCTGGAGTACCAGGGCCGGATGTCCAGATCGGATGAAGAAGTCGCGGAGGCCAAATCCTCTATTGAGCAGACGAAATTGAAATTTGAATCTACGTATCAGCAATTTGTTGCCGCGATCGAGCGGGACATGACGGCGATACAACAAAACCTGTAAAACACAAATCATGACGACTCCTGTACAAGATTTCAGCGGTAATCTTTCCAAACCCAAAACCTTTTGGGGGCGACCTGAAGGACGAACCGGATTATTTTTCATGCTGGCCGTGCTCGCCGGACTTGGCTATGTGCTGGTGACATATCTGCCACAGATCGTGGCGTTTGCGTCTTCCTTGTTGGGCTTGGTCGTGACATTGCTGGTTTTGGGCGCCATCATCTACATGGTGCTGGATCCTAAAATGCGGACGCTCATCAGCTATATGTACAAAAGCGTGATGCGCAAGATCACGGGTATTTTTATCACCATCGATCCGATCGGGATTCTTAAAAACTATATCGAAGATCTGCAGGACAATCTCAAAAAGATGGGTGAACAAATCGGAGCCTTACGCGGCCAGATCCGAAAGCTCAAGACCATTCAGGAGGAAAACGCAAAGGAGATCGACTATAACATGAAACTCGCCCAGAAAGCGCGTGAACAGGGGATCGAAAAACAGATGCTCTTGTCGAGTCGTAAAGCCGCCCGTCTGAAAGAATCCAATGAAAAGTACGCGGTGCTGGAAACCAAAATGAATATCCTCTACCGGGTGCTGACGAAGATGTATCAAAACAGTGAGATCCTGCTTGAGGATACAAAGGATCAGGTCAAGTTGAAAGAGGAAGAGCGCAAAGCCATTCGCGCCAGTCACAGCGCGATGAAGTCCGCCATGAGCATCATCTCCGGCAATGCCGATAAGCGTGCGATGTTTGATCAGGCGCTGGAGGTGATCGCCGATGATGTGGCCATGAAGGTAGGTGAGATGGAGCGTTTTATGGAGATGTCGACCAGTTTTATGGATTCTGTGGATTTGCAAAACGGTGTCTTTGAGGAGCAGGGACTGCAGATGCTGGAAGAATGGGAAAAGAAAAGCACCCTGTTGTTGCTGGGTGGCCATAAAGAAGAAAAATTGGATATCAATGCTCCCCGTCGTGAGGCCCAACTGCGGCCCAACAGCGGGAAAAGCGAGTATGATAATTTGTTTGATTAAATCCTGCCTGGTTGTTGGAGCAAACTCCAACAACAGCAGATAACGCTCCTGCTTGGTCTGCCCCTATATCCCCTAAAGGGGACTGTAGATCCTACGCTTATGATCTTTATTAAATGTAAGGGCTCAATTGAATAGAAGTAATCCAACCCCAAACCCCATTCGGCTTGTTAGAAGTCCCCTTTAGGGGACTGTAGCTTCTACGCTTATGATCTTTATTAAATGTAAGGGCTCAATTGAATAGAAGTAATGCAAACCCAAACCCCATTCGGCTTGTTAGAAGTATTCCCCTTTAAGGGGATTTAGGGGCCGAACTCGGAGGGTCACTGACTCACTGCCGGGTTGTTGGATATCCATTCGCCCTATCTTTGTGCCAAAACCGCAATTCTTTATACTTTTGCGCCCTTAATCCTGTGAGGGGTCTGCTTCACCTAATTTTTTTCTATGGCAAAAAACCTGCTGATCGTTGAGTCCCCGGCCAAAGCCAAGACTATCGAAAAATTTCTTGGCAAAGACTTTAAGGTCAAATCCAGCTTCGGACACATCCGGGATCTGGAAAAGGGAAACAACGCGATCGATATCGCCAATGGGTTTCGACCCCGCTACATCATCTCCCCGGAGAAAAAGAAAACGGTCAAGGACCTGAAGGATGCGGCAAAAGGTGTAGATGAGATCTGGCTCGCGACGGACGAGGACCGGGAAGGAGAAGCTATCTCCTGGCACCTCTGTGAAGTGTTGGATCTGGATCCCGAAAAAACCAAGCGTATTGTCTTTCGTGAAATCA
Organism: Saprospiraceae bacterium; assembly: GCA_041746735.1. Classification (GTDB taxonomy): domain Bacteria; phylum Bacteroidota; class Bacteroidia; order Chitinophagales; family Saprospiraceae; genus Opimibacter. Next base: position 100,933 of record JBGTGP010000020.1, on the reverse strand, counting down.
CCAAACCCGCCATTCAGAAAGCCATCAAGGAACCCCGTACGTTGGACCTCAATCTCGTCAATGCCCAGCAGGCCCGGCGTGTTTTGGACCGCCTCGTAGGCTTCGAGCTCTCTGAAACACTCTGGCGCAAAATCAAAGGCAAACTATCGGCCGGACGCGTACAATCTGTTGCCGTAAAACTGGTCGCTGAAAAAGAACGGGAGATCAACACCTTTGTCCCGGAAGCTTTTTTTAAAATACAGGCCATCTTCAAGGTCAAAGATGACAGCGGAAAACTCTATGACCTCAAAGCCGAGCTCACAGAAAAAATCAGCAGTCAACCCCAGGCAAAAAAATGGATCGAAGCCTGTACTAATGCCGACTTCAACGTAGACAGTATCGAGGTCAAGCCGGCTACCCGCAAACCCGCACCACCCTTCACCACTTCTACGCTGCAGCAGGAAGCCAGCCGTAAACTGGGCTTCAATGTCAAGCGGACCATGACGGCCGCTCAAAAACTCTACGAATCCGGTTACATCAGCTACATGCGTACCGATAGTGTGAGTCTGAGCGAAACCGCCCAACAAAGTATCCTGGCTCAGATCCATAAAGAGTTTGGAGATAAATACGCCCAGCCTCGTCAATACGCCTCCAAATCCGCCAATGCCCAGGAAGCGCACGAAGCTATCCGCCCCTCCTATCCAGAAAATCCATCCATCCCGGATGGCGATCGCGATATGGAACGTCTCTATGACCTGATCTGGAAACGCGCCGTAGCCTCGCAAATGTCCGACGCCAAACTGGAGCGAACGCAGGTCAACATTGCAGTATCCTCACATCCGGGTGAGTTTCTTCAGGCAAAAGGAGAGGTCATCAAGTTCGATGGTTTTCTAAAACTCTATATCGAACAACTGGATGATGAACCCGAAGAAGAAGGAACGGCTATCCTCCCGCCATTGAAACAAGGTCAGGCACTGGATCTGAAAGAGATGACCGGCACAGAGCGCTATACCAAACCACCAGCACGGTATACAGAAGCCGGGTTGGTCAAAAAACTAGAGGAACTCGGCATTGGTCGTCCGTCGACCTATGCGCCGACGATCACCAAGATCATGGAAGAAGACCGCGGCTACGTCATACGGGAAAACAGACCCGGATCCGAACGAAACTACGCCGTCATCACCTTGACGGGCAAAACCATCCGGGAAGAAACAAGAACCGAAATCACCGGAGCGATTACCAATCGACTCGTCCCAACCGATATGGGCCTGCTGGTCACGGATTTTCTGAATGAAAATTTTCCGAAGATCATGGACTACAACTTTACCGCGGATATAGAAAAGCAGTTTGATATCATCGCGGATGGCCAGTTGGTCTGGAATAAAATGATCGAAGAGTTTTATGGTCCGTTTCACCAAACTGTCGAGGAGACCCTGGATACGGCCGGGCGTGTCAAAGGTCGCCGGAATCTGGGAACTGAACCGGAAACGGGTCTGACGATCCTGACCCAAATGACTCGCTTCGGGCCCGTCGTCCAGATCGGTGATCGGGAAGAAATGGGCGAAGACGAAAAACCCAGATTTGCCAATCTTAACCCCGGTCAGTCCATCGAAACCATCACGCTGGAAGAAGCCATGGAGCTATTTAAACTTCCACGCACACTGGCATCCTATCAGGACAAAGACGTTCTGATCGGTACGGGCCGATTCGGTCCCTATGTCAAACACGGAGACCAATTTATCTCCCTGCCCAAAGGAGAAGATCCGCTGACCCTTTCGGAAGAGCGCGCTCATGAGATCATCGATGCCAAGATCTTTGAAGACCGTCCAGTCGCTATGTATAAGGGCAAACCTGTCACAAAAGGGAAAGGCCGATTTGGTCCTTTTGTCAAATGGGAAGGTACTTTTGTCAACATCCCCAGAAAGTTTGATCCGGATACGATCACCGAATCCCAGATCTTCGAATTGCTGGAGGCCAAACTCGAAAAGGAGGCCAACCGGTTTATTCAACAATGGGAAAAGGAGAAAATTTCGATTGAGAACGGACGCTGGGGACCTTTTATCCGGAAAGGAAAGAAGGCCATCAATATTCCAAAAGTTGAGGGAGAACGTATGACGCCTGAAACGGCAGCTATGCTCACGCTGGAGGAAGTCAAAGAAATCATAGAAGGAAGCATCCCGGCAACGGTAAAGAAAAAGATGGGGCTTTAATCACTTGCGGGTAACGGAGGCATGTCATACTCAGTTCCGTCTTCCGGCAGATCAATACCGGGTGTTTTATCTGCAAAAAAATTGTGGAGTGAATTTCCGATCGTGACCAGTTGCATGATCTGCTGTTGTGGCATGACCACATTATGTACGTAGAGGACCATCAGATAATTCATCCCTTCCAGGCTGTAGAATTTCTGCTTATCAAAATAGCGGATCATCTCCGGATGATCAAAGTGATGGCGAATGTAGTCCTCATCTTCTCCCCGCAGCAAATAGTTTTGGCTAAATACCGGATACTCCACAAAATCAATATCCTGCATCCCGAAATAGGTACCAATGCGATGAAACCATTTCTCCGGTACCATGATGAAATGAGGCAGCGCCAGAGCCTTTGAGTATTTAAAGTAAACCGTTTGCCGAAAAGTTACTGTGGTCTTGCCACTCGAAACCGTGTACGCATAATCAAACACACAGGTAAATTCAAGATCGCCGTGATGCTGGATCATCATTGGTGAAAAGGTTTTCCGTCCCCCCCGCTTGAACAACTGAAAATCGAGCAGCCACTTGAGCATCCCGGTATCATCTTTCGGCCGCAATGTCCATTGTAGCTTTTTCGCACAGGCTTCATATGTGAGCTGACGGGTATCTCGCTTAACCTTGGACATCAGGAATCGTTATGCTGGCGAATATCGGAAATAATATCTCCTGCTGCAGCCTCTGCCCCGCCGCCAGCCACCAGCATCTCACGCAGTTGCGAATAGTCTTCCTGTATGCGCCTGGAGGTATCTTGATGGAGAATATTGTGCAAACCGGATATCATCATTCCGGCATTGCAATCTTTCTGGATCAGTTCCGGCACAACCGACCGATCGAGTATCAGGTTGACCAGCGAAATATACTTGACTTTGATAAGTCGTCTGGCAATCTGATAGCTGAGTGGACTTCCTTTATACACCACGATCTGCGGAACGCCGAGCAGTGCAGTCTCAAGAGTTGCCGTCCCGGAGGTCACTATAGCTGCTGAGCTTTGACGGAGTACTTCCTTCATCTCACTCCGGTCAAGATGAATATTGGACCGGCCACTGATCCATCGTTCATACAGTTCGTCCTGCAAATGCGGTACGGCTGCGATGGAAAATGAATATTCCGGCATGAGTTCCGCAAGGGCTACCATCTCCGGCAGTATCCGTTCGACTTCATGCCGCCTGCTCCCCGGCAAAAGAGCGATCCGGAGGGACTTTGGCTTATACTCATACGCACTATCCTTATGAATCTCTTTAGCCAGCGGATGGCCGATATACATAACCTCCATACCATATTGCCGGTAAAACGCTTCCTCAAACGGAAGAATCACATACATCTTACGGACCGATTTTTGGATTTTGTACACACGTGAAGTATGCCAGGCCCACAACTGGGGAGAGATATAGTAGTATACCGGAATACTGTGTCTGTGGGCCCATGCTGCTATGCGAAGATTAAACCCCGGATAATCCACCAGGATCAGTGCATCAGGTCTCAGCGACAATATTTCTTTCTTGCAGGCAGAAAAATTACGCAGGATCTCCGGCAGGTGGCGGATCACCTCTACAAAACCCATAAACGCCAGCTGACGATAATGCCGGGTGATCTGTACGCCTTCGGCTGTCATGGCCTCCCCACCCCATCCTGTCATCTGAGCCGCAGGATCCAACTGTGCCAGGGCTTTGCAAAGCAAAGCGGCCTGCTTGTCTCCACTAGCTTCACCGGCCAGGATGAAGTATTTCAAATCCGGATCATTTTCAAGCCGAATTTCCAAAACCAAATACCCACCAATACCATACTCGCAATCAGCATCCCGCGCGTCGTCTCATGATGCCGGTGCGTCCTGCGATAGAATTGCATGACAAACAAATTGACACATATAGCAATCAACATGAGTGTACGCGTGCGGAAATCCTCTGCAAAACCCACATCACTAAATACACCAACGGTATCCATAAACTCATAGATCAACCGCAAGATACCATAGGCCACCACAGGTATCACCAGGCCGATAGCAAATCCAACCCAGACGGAATCTTTTTTTAAATATGCATTCATGGGCGAGAATTGGTTTCTTCTAAAACACGAAGTTCAGGTATAGCTTTGTGATGTGTCAGATCATGGAGTGAGGGCACGATCGCGATAAACCCTTCTCTGAGGGCACCGATATCTGTTCCTGAGCCGGTGTCTTGTGTCGTGAAGTTGCCCGTGAGCCAATAAAATTTTTCTCCTCGCGGGTCAATGCCTTCGACAAACTCCTCTTCCCACCGGCCTTCGGCCTGTCGGCAGATCTTCATCCCGCGGATCGGACCGAGGCTGGGATGCGGGATATTGACATTCAACAATTTGGTGAGACCCATGCCATTGCTCAATACATGCTCGATGATCGTGCGGATCCAGGGCGTACCGGGATCAAAATCAGCGTCAAGGGAATAATCCTCCAGGCTGAATCCAATGGACTCAATACCTTCTAAGGATGCTTCCATCGCAGCGGACAATGTTCCGGAGTACAGAATATTGATCGAGGCATTCGAGCCATGGTTGATTCCGGAAACACACAAATCGACTTTTCTCTTTTTCAATAAAATGTTTTTGGCCAGTTTTACGCAATCTACGGGTGTGCCGGAACATTCATACGCCTCGATACCATCGAATACATCCACTTTGTTGAGGCGGATCGGATCGGCCAGCGTCACCGCATGTCCTTTGGCCGATTGAGGTGAATTGGGTGCCACCACGATCACCTCACCCATGTGCCTTGTGATCTCCACCAGTCGCCGTATGCCGGGGGCAAACATGCCATCATCATTGGTCACGAGAATCAGGGGGCGTCTGTTTTTTTGCATGCTGGAGAATCTTTAAACGGACAGGATTAAAGGTGGATCACCTCGCCGTACGCAGCGGCTGCAGCTTCCATGATGGATTCACTCATGGTCGGATGCGGGTGAACGGTCTTGATGATCTCGATTCCCGTAGCTTCCAGTTTACGGGCCAGTACGATCTCGGCTATCATATCCGTGACTCCATGTCCGATCATGTGTGCGCCTAAAATCTCTCCGTACCGCGCATCAAAGATCAGCTTGACAAAACCTTCCGGATGCCCCGCTGCTTTGGCCTTACCGCTGGCGGTAAAGGGAAACTTTCCGATTTTCAGTTCGTAGCCGGCGTCTTTGGCCTGCTGTTCAGTCATACCTACCGAAGCGATTTCGGGCTGACTGTAGGTGCAGGAGGGAATGTTGTTGTAATCCAATGGCTGGGGATGATGTCCGGCAATTTTCTCCACACAGGTGATGCCTTCTGCTGAAGCCACATGGGCCAGCGCGGGACCTTCAGTAATATCACCAATGGCATAGATGCCGGGTACGTTGGTTTCGTACCACTCATTGACGACGACCTTTCCTTTGTCAGTTTTAATGCCAAGGGTTTCCAATCCGATGCCTTCAATATTAGACATGACACCTGCGGCGGAAAGAACCAGATCACATTTGATCTCAGTGACATTTTCGGTCTTCCGATCTTTGGCGGTCACGGTGATGGTCTTTCCTTTTGTATCAACCTTTTCTACGGCGGTATTGGCCAGTACATCGATTCCGCTTTTCTTAAACTGACGGGTCAGTTCTTTGGATACATCAGGATCCTCACGGGGTACAAGTCCTTGCTCCAGATACTCGATGATCGTTACTTTCGTCCCCATGGCGTTGTAGAAAAAAGCGAACTCAACACCAATAGCCCCTGCGCCAATGACCACAAGAGATTTGGGGAGTTTTTCGGGCACCATGGCCTTGCGGTATTCAACGACTTTTTCACCATCTATAGGGATGTTGGGGAGTGCTTTTGCCCGTGCACCTGTGGCGATGATGATATGTTCAGATTCATACGTCGTGGCCTGGCCTTTATCATCCGTCACTTCTACCTTTTTACCGCGAACGAGTTTGCCCGTACCGGAAATCACATCGATCTTATTTTTCTTCATGAGAAACTGCACACCTTTGCTCATCCCATCCGCGACCCCTCTGGAACGCTGAATGACAGACTTGAGATCCGGTGTTGCTTCCGTGACTTGTATTCCATACTCGGCAGCATGCTGCAAGTAATTAAACACTTCTGCGCTTTTGAGCAGGGCCTTGGTGGGAATACAACCCCAGTTGAGGCAGATACCTCCCAGGGATTCCTTTTCTACAATGGCCGTTTTCAGCCCTAACTGACTGGCCCGGATAGCGGCAACGTATCCGCCGGGACCGCTGCCGATGACGATAAGATTATACTTCATGCGTTTGAAATGGTTGTAGATCTGATTGAGGCGCAAATATAGGGAGATACAGGCGAGCCTTGCCGGATCTGAGGAATTTGGATCCAAATACGTATTTTTGCGTCCATACGTTTCCAATGGGGTGCCTTAAATTCCAGGCTGAGATCAAACCCATCGAACCTGTCCGGGTAATGCCGGAAAGGGAAAAGCGGTAAGAATGACCTTTTTTATTCTTAGACCTTATACACTATGATGCTACGCTGTGGAACACTGCTCCTTTCTTTTTGGCTTTCAGGCATGTTCTTGTCACCTGCTCACGCCCAATACTATATCCTGGGCAGGGGCCTGGATGATAATGAACAGCCTTATGCGCATGCATTTGCCGAACTCCGCGGGCCGGACTATTACAGCCATCAAACCTGCACCGAATTAGGCGTTTTCCGCTTTGAGAATCTTAAAGCGGGATCGTATGAACTGGTCCTCATTACCTCCTATGGCATGCGGCGAAAAAAGATTGAACTCCGTACCAGTATCGATATCACCCTCCATATCGCCCGTAATATCCAAATGGATGAGATCAGTGTGGTCGCTAACCGGGCTGGCAGTAAAGAACCGGTAACGCATAGCAATATAGGATTAGAAGAAATCCGGCGCAGAGACTTTGCCATGGATATGCCCTATATCCTTGAACATACACCCTCTGTTGTGACGACGTCAGATGCGGGCCATGGTATAGGATATTCAGGCCTGCGCATCCGCGGGACTGATCCTACGCGCATCAATGTGACGCTCAATGGCATACCCGTCAATGACGCCGAATCTCACAATGTCTTTTGGGTGGATCTACCGGATATGGCCAGCTCAACTTCCAGTATTCAGATCCAGCGGGGTCTTGGTTGGAGTCAGCCCGGGACCGGAGATCTCGGCGGTGGAGTGCATCTCAATACACTTGGATTTAATTACGAACCCTATGCCCAGGTCAAGATCGGGGCAGGTAGTTTCAACACCCAGCGGTATTCCGCAGGTGGAGGCACAGGGCTGCTCCGTGGACGATATACGTTCGATGGCAGGGCGTCATTCATTCGGTCCGATGGTTATATCGACAGGGCGGCAAGCACGCTTTGGTCAGCGTATGGATCAGCCGGGTATCATCATGACCAGACCCATATCAAACTCCTCTACACCATTGGAGATGAACTGACCTATCAGGCATGGAATGGTGTACCGGCACAGTATATCAACGATCCCGCCCTTCGCACGTTCAATACGGCCGGCACAGAGCGAGCAGGTATGCCCCATGACAACGAAGTCGATGACTACAGACAATCCCATATGCAGTTGCATTTTGATCAGGCGCTGACTCCTTTTGCCCGATGGACCAGTGCCGTCCATTATACACGGGGTAAGGGATTTTTCGAACAGTACAAGGCGGGACAGGATCTTGGTGCATACGGACTCGAAGGATCGGGCGATCCTTCCGATCTCATCCACCGGCTCTGGCTGGACAATCATTTTTATGGATTTACCTCCACGGTCCATGTCGGCTCACCCGGCTCCAGATACTTTATCCTGGGAGGAGGCTGGAATACCTATGATGGAGATCATTTTGGCGAAGTGACATGGACGGCTGAATCGGGGACTCTGTCAGGCATCCTTCCGTACTATAGAAACGATGCCCTGAAGCGCGACTGGAATATTTTTGCAAGAAGCAATGCACGTATCACCGAACGTCTGGATATCACTACAGACCTGCAAGGGCGTTGGATCCGGTATGATTTTGAAGGGCCGGACCGGAATGGTGTCATCACTGATCAGGGTGTGAAACATCGTTTTTTCAATCCCAAGTTTGGTATTCGATATGCCTTTGGAGAAAACAGCAGTGTATATGGCCTTACCGGGTTGGTGCACAAAGAACCGAACCGGGAAGACCAGATCAACTCCACGCCTATGAGCCGTCCACGGCCAGAAAGGCTTTGGGACACCGAGCTGGGGTATCGGCTACAGAAAAAAGAGTTCCGACTGGACATTACAGGATATGCCATGCATTACAAAGACCAACTGGTTCTGACCGGGCAGCTCAATGATGTTGGCGCCTACACCCGTGTCAATGTCAGTAAAAGTCACAGGATGGGTTTAGAAACATCAGTCAGCTTTACTCCCTTAAATAAGATATCAGTTCATCTCAATGCTACGCTGAGTCAAAACCGGATTGAGGCGTTTGAAGAATATATTGACCTTTGGGTTTCAGGTGGGCAGGAAGTCGTTTCTCATCGTAATACCCATATTGCTTTTTCGCCGGCGATTGTTTCAGGACTGGAAGCCAGGTATCATATGATCTCCGACCAAAAACACGAAATCAATATATCACTGGCGGGTCGGTTTGTAGGCAAACAATTTGTGGATAATACGTCAAGAGAAGCCTCTGCGCTTAATCCATACGGTTTGGCTGATCTGGGTATACACTGGAGGATTTTCGGCAGAAAAGTAAAGGAAATCGAAGTCGGGCTCCTCGTCCGAAATCTTCTCGATCATGCTTATGAATCCAATGGCTGGATCTATCGATTCCGGTCGGAAGGATATGATCCTGTACCCGATGATCCGTATGCCGGAAGTGAGGGGCAAGGTTTATATCATCTGAAAGGGTACTTCCCGCAGGCCGGACGGCATCTCATGGCCCATCTGGCATTCCGATTCTGATCAGTAGTTGTACGTAAACCCAAAACGGTAATCGAACGGAATCCGGCTCAGTGTAGCCATGTCAATCACGTTGTAATGAATGGAAACAACAGTACTGAAAGGATATCCGCTTGACAGGCCAAGGCCGAGGTACAGGTAGTCCTCTCCTGAACGGACTGTTTTAATGCGATTGCCCTTATCATTGAGGATCAGATTCCCAAACTCGTCGGTTGATTCCCTGGCAATGAGAGCACGCTCATATTCAGCCTGAATAAAAATTCCCCGCAGGAATGGTGTTGCGCCATCCATGTTGACCAATGGTTTCCATCGCGTAAAGACGGTCGGCCCCAGATCCAATGCACTGAACCGGAGGTTGAACGATGGATAACGAACAGAATAATAGTCCGCTTTAAGCATAAACCCTGCCGCAAACGATGGGCTAAACCGGTAGGCAATATTGGGGGAGAGGCCAAATTGGAACGTATTATTGAAAAACCTGATGTTGCCCAGGTTGGCCCCGAAACCGATCGGGGAAGGCTCTTTTTCTTTCTTCCGGACTGTCGATTGGGCGTGCAAAAAAGATCCAAACAAAATGAGGATCAGGAACGAAATTAAAATACGAGCTGTTTGCTGCATGTGCGATATGTGGTAAATCCGGTTCAAAAATGTAACGAATGGAAGACATTTTTCAATCTTAAGGAAAATTTAAATTTATTTTTTTCTTAACTTGCACGCAATTCCACACCCTTTAAGTCTAAATCCCTGAGAATCAATTAGTTTGATATTTTATTTGTTAATAAGATCAAATTCAGACCAGGTATGTGTCGAAAAATACTGAGTACTCCTCTTTTTGTTCTCCTTACTCTCTTTTTTTCTTTCTCCAGCGTTTCTGGACAATCCGTTATTAAGTTTGGTAGCCTTCGCAGTTCTGACCAGGAAGATCAAGTCCTGAAGCAGCACTTTTCGGAGTACACGCTGGGGACATTAAACACCAAAGACCTGGCCAAGTTGCTCCGCAGCCGGGAGTATACCGATGACCTCCGTCTTGAGGTTGAAGGCCAGATTTATAGCTTTAATCTCAGAGCCCGGGATTTACGAGCACCTCATTACAAACTCCGGGTTTTTGATGGGGAGAAATCGTACGAATTGCCCCGCTCTCCCAATAAAACCTATTATGGTTTTACCCATAAGGGACATCGTGATGTCAGGATTACATTGGATTCGGAGTATTTCGCCGCCATGTTGCTCCTGGAGGAAGATGAACTCTACATAGAACCCCTCTACCATCATATTCAAGGATCACCAAAGGATCAGTTTGTGATCTATTGGGGAAGCCATACCGTCAGGAAATTTACGCTCGATAACTGTGGTGTGCATGACGGCCCTGTGATCCACCACGACCACGACCATGCTGATGAGCCTGAAGAAGAGGGATCCGATGACAGGAGACGCGCCTGCAAGGTCCTGGAGATCGCCCTGGCGAACGACTTACTTATGTTCAACAAGTATGGGAGCGTCACGGCTGTTGAAAACCATAATATGACGGTCATCAACAATGTAGAAACCAATTATGACTTTGAGTTCAACGATGACCTGCAATTCAGTATCGTTGAAATTTATGTTGCCATCAACGCCCAGACAGATCCATGGACCTCTAGTACGGATCCGGGAGCGTTACTCAATGACTTTACGGGCTGGGGTCCTAACGGATTTTCCAATGTGCATGATATAGCCAGCCTCTGGACCGCGCGCAATTTTAACGGCAGCACAATAGGTCTTGCCTGGCTCAATTCTGTTTGCGGAAGTCTTCGGTATCATGTCCTTGAAGATTTCTCCAACAACCAACAACTCCTTCGGGTTCTTCAGGCACATGAAATGGGCCATAACTTCAATGCCAATCATGATGCCGAAGGTTCCAATTTTATCATGGCCCCTTCGGTCAGCAATACCAATAACTGGTCAACGGCCTCCATCAATGCCATCAATGCCAAAATCAACCAGATAAGTTGTCTGGCCCCCTGTGGAAGTTCGGCACCTCCAATAGCTAACTTTTCGGGTAATCCTATATCCGGTTGCGCTCCCATGACTGTCAATTTCACGGACCTGAGTCAGAATACCCCGACCTCCTGGTCCTGGACGTTTGAAGGTGGTACTCCGGCCACCAGCACGCAGAAAAACCCAACGGTAACCTACAACGCCGGCGGATCATTCAATGTGACTTTAACCGCGACGAATTCACAAGGGTCCAGCACCCTGACCAAGACTGATTACATCAATGTCGGAGATGATCCCATTGCGGATTTCAGCTATACCGTCAATGGCCTTACCGTCAATTTTACCAACCTGAGCCAGGGCGGCACCAGCTATCACTGGAATTTCGGCGACGGAAGCACATCAACCCAGATCAACCCATCTCATACGTATGATGAAGATGGTTCGTACAGTGTGATCCTGACGGCTATCAATGCCTGCGGTTCTGATGTCTATTCCCAGTTTCTTCAGATCATCACACTTCCCTGGGCTTATTTCGTTGCAGATCAGACCTCGGGATGTGACCCTTTTGAGGTTCTCTTTATCAATCTGTCCTCCAATAACTCCAATTTTTACAGTTGGTCCTTTCCCGGCGGCATTCCGACGACCTCCACAGCATTTCAGCCTATAGTACTTTATGAGACTCCCGGCATCTACAATGCATCACTCACGGTATACAACAATGCCGGAGAAGACACCTATACGATCCAGAATTATATTACTGTCAACGCTCAACCTGAATCAAACTGGACCTATACCACTAATGGTCTTACAGTCAACTTTAACTCCTCCAGCAGTACCGGTGATTCCTATTTCTGGAATTTCGGAGATGGCAATGTCAGCGTCCAGCAAAATCCGGTTCATACCTATGCCTCAAGCGGCACCTACTATGTCACGCTCAATGTCAGCAATGACTGTGGCACGGATGTGCTACAACTAGGTATCAATGTCACAGGCGCGCCATCAGCCCAGTTTACTTCAAATCTTCAGTATGGCTGCGCACCCTTGATCGTGCAGTTTACCAACCAGTCCGGTGGCAATCCTACGCAGTTTAGCTGGGCCTTCGAGGGTGGTTCGCCCGCTACCAGCAATCTGCCAAACCCGTTGGTGACCTACAATACACCAGGTGTATATGATGTTCAACTCACCGTCTCCAACAGCACGGGCACAGATGTTCTTCTGCTCGAAAATTATATCGAGGTCGCCTCAAGTCCGGTCAGCTCGTTTAGCTTCAATGTGGACGATGCTCTCGTGAGCTTTCTGAATCAATCCGCTTACAGTTCTGCCTATCATTGGGACTTTGGTGACGGCCAGACGAGTACCCAGATTGATCCGGCCCATGTCTATGGCCTGGATGGAATCTATACTGTCACGCTGATCGTAACGGGTGCATGTGGAATGGATACGAGTACCGCCCAGGTGAATATCCAGACCCCGCCACAAGCTGGATTTTCTTTTCAGATCATCAGCGATTGTGTACCAGCTTCCGTACAGTTTACCAACGAATGTAGTGCGAATGCAACGGCATTTCAATGGTCGTTTCCAGGTGGATCACCATCTTCTTCTTCGCTGGAAAATCCAACAGTCACCTATACTGTTGCAAGCACATATGATGTCTCTTTGATCGCGATTTCTCCCGGAGGGTCTGACACGATGATCTGGCCAGCTTATGTGACCATCGGTGCGGCTCCGGATGCAAACTTCCTCATTGCCAATACGGATATGTCTGTGAGCCTGACCAATCAAAGCATCGGTGCTGACCAATATTTCTGGTCCTTTGGTGACGGCCAAACCTCTACGGAAATCAATCCTGTACATGAATACGCCGATCATGGTACCTATCAGCTAAGCCTGATCGCTTCCAACGCCTGTGGAAATGACACCATGACTGTAACGATCGTGTTATCAGATTCACCCCATGCCTTTTTCACCTATACCGCCCATAGTGGATGTGCGCCTTTTGAGATCCAGTTTCTCGACCAGTCACAAAACAACCCTACTTCATGGCAATGGAACTTCGAGAATGGTATACCCTCCACCAGTACACTTCAAAACCCGGTGATCCATTACGAAATACCAGGCTCGCATACCGTAAGCCTGCAAGTCACCAATGATGCCGGTACGGATGTGCTGGTCCTGGATGGTCTGGTACAGGTGGGAGGTACCCCCGATGCCAGTTTTTTAATGACTGCTGCGGACACGATGGTGTTTCTCGAATATACCGGGACAGACTATGACAGTCTGCGTTGGTTTTTTGGGAATGGCTTGACCGATAATTCATTGAATCCTACTGCGATTTATACAACCTCTGGTCTCTACGAAATTACTCTTATCGCCTATAACCCATGTGGCTCGGATACATCGTCTGTTTGGGTAAATATTACAATCTCAAATATTGGAGATGATGGTCTGAAGGAGTCCGCCTGGCAGATCAAACCTAATCCTTTTTCAGATCGACTCCTTATCTATGGAGAACCGCTTCACGAAGGCAAAATCGTGATTTCTCTATTGGATGTTAACGGACGGGTGATCTCCCGGGAGGAATGGTCTCATGGCACCGGTGTTGCCGTAAAGGAATACCAGGGCCACTTACTGTCTCCAGGCATGATACTGGTACTTATTCAAAACGAAACCTCCAGACTGGTCCTGAAAGCTGTACATCAGGATGCGAAATAAGATAAGGGGCCGCTGCGCCCCTTTTTTTTATCCCCCCTTTTGTTTGGTGTGTTTATACCCGGATCGGATCAGGTAGTCGATGATCTTTTTTACATGATCGCCCTGCACGATGATTTCACCCTCTTTAAGGGTACCTCCGGCAGAGCATTTGGATTTTAGGTCGGACAACAATTTTGACATGACGGCTGGAGGTCCTTGATGCCCCTGGATCAGGGTCACTTGCTTTCCGCCTCGCTGCTTTTTGTCGCGCGACACATAGAGTTTCATCTGTGCTTTTTCTTTGTCGGAAAGAAGAGGTATTTCCTCAGCAGGCACTTCTTCTTCTTCCGGCACATAGGTATCCATTTCAGGAAATAACTTCCGAAGCGACTCTAAATCTTTTATCGGATCAGGCATACTGCAAAATTAGTATACTTGCGCAGGGTTTCAAATCTAAAACCTGCATCACAAACCCATCTCATTTCGTCCGGGACCGAACAAGCATATCCAGAACCCGCAGACTTAAATCGCCGGAACCCAGCGTCCCGTTTGATATGACCACAACCCCTTTCCTTTTATGCGGAGAAAATGCCACGCTCGTATGGTGACCTCCTGTTCGTCCATTGTGGTAATACACTAAGGTGGAGCCGGACTGGATCATAAACCAACCGAGGTCGACCTTATACGTTTTCATCCGGGTATGAAAACGGAGCTCCTGTTTTAGCCTGGAAGAAAATAAAGGATGTCGCGCTTCCAATTCCGGCATGGTATACCGCAAAAAAGATAGCATATCCCCTATCGATGACCTCAACCCCAATGATGTTGTCAACGATGCCGTGTGCCACACCGGATGAGGCAGTCCATTCATACCATGTCCGGTAACAAGTGCACTATCCGCAGTAGAGAATCCCATTGTCGTGAATTGAAATGGTCGGGTACAATAGGTATTGAAAACGGTGTCGCGCCCTCCCCCCTTTTGAAACAACCAATGCAAAACAGCATAACCGGTATGACTGTAACTGTACGACCCCGGATGTGTCCGCACCGATCGAAGATCATGTCCCAACGCACCTTCACTATACGCAGCATACGGATCCCGGGCATCCTGCTCAAAATACCCGATTCCTGCCGGCAATAGGTCGAGGCCACCCCTGTGGTGAAGCACATGACTTACTGATAGTTGGCTAAGTGCACCGGAGCACAAAGAATCAGGGACAAACCGGCAGAGATTTTCGGAATGGTCCCATCCCAGGTCAAGCAAGAGTTGCTCTGCCATCCAGGCTACAATGGGTTTGGTGACAGAGCCCATTTCAAATACACCGGTTTCCGGCAGTGGAGTTCCAAAAGACAGGATATGCGTACTATCTCCATCTAGAACGCCGACCAAAATACCGGGCACCCGATCAAAATCTACAGGACGCTCAAATCTTAACAGGCGGGTTATAGCCCCATGCAGTTGATCCTTCTGGCTGATCAAAGCGCCAGGCATCATAACCCCCGATACCATCAGCAACCCACTTGTGATCAATCGGGTCAGAACCAGAAAATTATTCACACGCAGATCCTTGATACACATCAATGGGTTCTTTGGTATCTTTCTCGCATAAATATATGACGTCACAAATCCTGTCTTCCAAAGCCACCCGTCTCTTTCTCCTTCTGGGTGGTTTTTTTATAGCCAACGCCCTGCTGGCAGAGTTTATTGGCATCAAGATTTTTTCCCTGGAGAAACTATTGGGAAAGGAACCCCTGTCCATGACCCTCTTTGGAGTGACGGATTTGGGATTCAACCTGACTGCTGGTGTATTGTTGTGGCCAGTGGTGTTTGTGATGACGGATATCATCAATGAGTATTTCGGCAAGAAGGGCGTACGCTTTCTTTCCTGGCTGACTGTAGGACTCATCCTGTATGCCTTTGTCATGGCCGGCCTTGCCATCCATGTTCCGCCAAACGATTGGTGGCAATCCCTGAGTGGTCTGAGAGATGAGGGAAGTCAAAGTCTTCCGGATATGGACTTGGCGTTTCGGCGCGTCTTTGGCCAGGGAATGTGGATTATTGCCGGATCCGTGATTGCGTTTTTGGTCGGTCAGTTGGTCGACGTAACAGTGTTTCACCGGATCCGTCGCATCACCGGAGAGAAAAAAGTATGGCTGCGGGCGACCGGCTCCACACTAGTATCTCAGTTTGTGGACAGTTTCATTGTCCTCATCATCGCTTTTTATATCGGAGCTGACTGGGACCTCGTCCGGGTGCTCGCCATCGGTGTGGTCAATTATGCCTATAAATTTACCATGGCCATCCTCCTGACCCCGGTGATCTATGGAGGTCATTTTCTGATCGACCGGTACCTTGGTCCGGAACTGGCCTCCAGATTGAAAGCCCAGGCTGCAGCCTAATATTTACAGAATTAGAAACTTACACATAGCTGTAAATTATAATTTGATGTTTTATAGATATATCTTAAAATTTCTTATAATTCAAAATCATATCTTTGGCGCATGCGATTGAAGAGTCTGGAATTAAAGGGATTTAAAAGTTTTGCCAACGATACCGTTCTCCATTTTGACGAAGATGTGATTGGCATAGTAGGGCCCAACGGGGCAGGGAAATCCAATGTCGTTGATGCCATCCGTTGGGTGTTGGGGGAACAAAAAGGAAAAGAACTCCGTCTGGAAAATATGGGGGATGTCATCTTCAATGGCACTAAAAAACGCAAACCCAGTCCGGTAGCTCAGGTTGCGATTACGTTTGACAACAATCTCGGTCTTCTACCCTCCGAATACCAGGAGGTGGTGTTGTCCCGCCATCTCTACCGCAGTGGTGAAAGTGAGTACAAACTCAATGGCGTCACCTGCAGATTAAAGGATATTCAGTCGCTCCTCATGGATACCGGTATTGGTTCCAACTCCTATGCGATCATTGCGCTGGGGATGGTAGATGACATCCTCTATGACAAGGATAATGCCCGGCGTAAAATGTTTGAACAGGCTGCCGGTGTATCCAAATACAAAAAGCGGAAGCATGAAACCATGCTCAAGCTGAAACTGACTACAGACGACCTCACCCGGGTGGACGATATCCTCAAGGAAATCGAGATCAACCTGGACGCTCTGGAAAAACAAGCTAAGCGAACCCGAAAATACTTTGAGCTCAAAGGCGAATACAAGTCCCTGAGCCTGACACTGGGGGCACGAAACAATGTTGAATTGCGGGAGCAATTTGCGCATTCCGAAAAAAGAATACAGGAAGAAACAGACCAGTATATGCGGCTGGAGGCAGATCTGGATCTCCTTCATGCCGACCTGGAGAAACGTAAAAAGGAGCATCTGGGCGATGAGATGTCCGTCAGTGCTTTTCAGAAAGAACTCAATGAACTCGTCGGCCGGATCCGGTCTATAGAGAGTGAAAAAAGTCTGGTGGAGCAGCGAATGACGTTTATCCGCCAAAACAAGCAAACCCTTGAGGCCCAGATTCAAGCCGCCCTTGTCCGGTTAGAATCTCTGCAGGCCAACGTTCAGGAATTACAACAACAATTCGACGAACAGCAGACTACGGTAACCACACATCAGGAGACATTGCGTATCGCGCTTGAGCAAAGAGATGTTGTTTCGGCCCGGTACCAGGAAATGGTGCAAAACCGGGAAGCGGTAAGCCAGGTCCAGCAGCAATTTGAGAAAGATGTTTTTGACCTCGAAAAAAATATTGCGGTTCTCCTCAACAATGCCGACATCCTGCATAATGAAAACAAGATTCTGGCAGATGACAGCGACCGCCTCTCCCGGGAAGTGGATACCCTTCAATATCAGTTAGCTGAGGAAAGCCAGAAAAAAGAAGAAGCTGCGGCATCGTTAAGCGCACTGGAAGAAAAGGAAATCGAAAGGCAACGCTCTATTCGAGAACTGGAAATCAATCTGGCTAGTGAACTCGATCATCTTCGACAAACCCAGCGGGCTCTGGATGTCAGAACCAATGAAGCGGATCTCCTTCGGGATATGATTTCCAATTTGGAGGGGTTTCCGGAGTCCATCAAGTTTTTGAAAAAAGCACAGGACTGGAATGTTACAGCGCCGCTCTTGTCTGACGTTATCTACTGTGATCAGCAATACCGGGTCATTGTCGAGCAAGTCTTGGAACCCTATCTCAATTATTACATCGTTCAGAACTGGGAAGAAGCATCAAGAGCCGTCAAACTGCTGAGTTTCGCACAAAAAGGCAGGGCCAATTTTTTCATCCTTTCTGAATATCAGTCCAATCCGGCAACGGACAGTCATCCGGGGCTTTCGCCATTGCTCCATCATATTCAAATCGAAGAGGGCTATGATAAACTGATCCGGCAGTTGCTTCAACATGTATATGTGTCGGATGGGTCCCCTTTGGATCTGCATGACGCGTCTATTGACCTGAATTCGATGACAGTGGTGGACAAGCAAGCCCAGATGATCCGACGTGCCGGTCAACTGGCTGGTGGCAGCATTGGATTGTTTGAAGGGAAAAAACTGGGCCGCAAGAAACATCTGGAGCATCTGGAGCAGGAGATCGTGAATCTTCGCCAGACCTGGCATCAGATGCAATCACGGGTACAGGACATACAACATCAATTGACTACGTTGCAAAGCATCGATCATAGTAAGACCCTGCAATCCCTGCGGGCGGTTTCGGTGCAACATCTGCAGACCTGGAGTGAAATTAACTCCCGGCTGCATCATATCACCGAACGTATCGGCGATTCAAATTCACGAAAGGAGAAAAATCTGGCATCTCTTCGGGACATTGAATCAAAAGTACACCATACGTCCATCGAACTGGAGGAAAAGAAAGTTCGATACCAGGCGTATGCGCAATCGTTGGAAGAAACGGAAAGTCAGTATCAGGATAGCCAGCGGAAACTACAGGAAGCAGAGAGTCGTACCAATGAACTTAAACTACGTGATATCCATCTGACCAATGCGCTGGAGCGCCTGGGTCGTGAGTTGAAATACCATACCGACCAGATGGATCAACTCTCCATGACCAACGAACAACATACCCGACAGATCACAGCGGGATCAAGTGACCTGGAGCTCATGGAGCAGCAGACCGCTGACATGACCGATCTTTTGCATCAGCTCTATTTGGAGAAGAAGGAAAAGGAAGCCCGGCTGACTGAAGCGGAGCAGACGTATTATCAGCAACGTAATGAGATCTCCATGTCAGATGACCGTATCAAAGGCATCGAGAAACAACGAAGTGCACTGCAATACCTGATCAATGAGCTTAAAGACCAGCATAATCATCTCAAATTCCGACTGATTGCCATTTCAGAGCGGATGGAAGTTGAATTTGGCGTCCGGCTGGAAGATATTACAGAAGAGCATCTGAAGGATGAAATGCCGCTGGATGAATTAGAGGCTAAAGTGCAGCGCATGCGCACCCGCCTGGAAAACTATGGAGAGATCAATCCCATGGCCATCGAAGCCCACGAAGAGATCAAGAACCGGTATGACACCATCAATACGCAACGGCAGGATATCCTCCAGGCCAAGGAATCCCTTCTGACCACGATTACGGAAATAGAAGAAACCGCAACAGGACAGTTTCTGGAGTCGTTTGAAAAGGTCCGAACTAATTTTATTGATGTCTTCCGCAGTTTGTTTACAGAAGATGACACCTGTGATCTGATCCTGCTTGAGCCAAACAACCCGCTTGAATCACCAATTGACATCGTCGCCAAGCCCAAGGGCAAACAACCGAAGTCACTCTCCCAATTGTCCGGCGGAGAAAAAACACTAACAGCCATTGCATTACTTTTTGCCCTCTACCTGATGAAGCCGGCACCCTTTTGTGTTTTTGATGAAGTCGATGCCCCCCTGGATGATGCCAATATTCAGAAGTTCAACAAGATCATTAAAAAATTCTCCTCCCAGTCCCAGTTTATCATCGTGACCCACAACAAAACCACGATGTCGGCTGTCGACACTATTTATGGCGTCTATATGGAAGAACAGGGGGTATCCGGATTGAGCCAGGTAGACTTCCGGTCCTTTGAGGAGACTGATATGTTGGCGATGCAGAATTGAGAGGCATCCTCCGCTATACTCTTCTGGTTGGTGGAGATGCAACATCACCTTCGCCTATATCCGCAGGGTCACACCGACTTCGTTGCAGTTTGCTTACCATCCTCTTACCCTCCAAATAACCTGGTTATCTCCACAGTTTTGTTAACTTCACATAACAAAATCTTTTATATGGCCTGGAGAAGATTTAACGGAGAACGAATCACCGAGAATATTCAGGATGCTGTACGGTCCACGGTGGAGCGGGAGATCGCAGATGGATATCGGTTGAAAGTATGTATCGGTACCGATTCACAAGTCAGAGGGACTGTGACCGAATATGCCACAGTCATCGTTTTCCTACGGGAAAAGAAAGGTGGTTTCATGTTTATTTACAACGAAAAATCAGAAAAGCTGGTCAGCCTTCGGGAACGCATGATCACAGAAGTCTGGAAATCCGTAGATATCGCGTACAAGCTGTGTGATCTTCTGGATGAATACGATATCGGCCTGGAGGTTCATGCGGACATTAATACCGATCCCCACTTCAAATCCAACGAAGCCCTTCGTGAAGCTATGGGATATATTCTGGGCATGGGCTTCGTCTTCAAAGCTAAGCCGGATGCCTTCGCGAGTTCATACTGCGCTGATAAAGTGGTGTAGCGGACTTTGGGAGATGTTCGCTGACACAATATTGAAACGTACCACGTTCCCACCTATTTTGCCTGACCGTCTTTCAATCCTTGTGCGGCTTCCGCTCTATGGCAATGGTATCGGTTTTAGCTTCACGTGCAGCCTTTTCTTCTGCCATACGTCTGGTAATCTGAGCGATCTCTTCTTCAAGCAATAGTGGTTTGCCATTCAGACGACGATGCCAGGAGACGATGATGATCCTGACCATATCATCCGGCATGGATACCCCTTTTAGCTTCAGGAAATGTGAAATTCGGGAACCGTCCTCCATCCCCCAGTTGATCAGGATCCACCGGCCGAGTCCAAAGTGCAACCTGCTTCGGATAGCTTCTTCAGGTGCATTTTTAAAACTGGCAAGGCCTTTGGGCTCTGAAAGACGGTTTAGTTCTTCAAAAGCATCTTCCATATCTATCGGAATATACACGCCGGCTATCATTTCCTGCCTGATTCGTTGAGCATACTGGGTTTCAAAATCAGCTGGGGTCTGGGCCACCATGTCCATCCCCATTCCAAAATAGATAACCACACATACGACGCACCACATTTTTCTCATATTACGAAAATTAACCACAATTACATTCAATATATTGTCCCTCCAAAGAGTTCCATACGCCCATGCCACCAAAGAAAGATGTCACAACCCATCTTCCGCTGACACTCATCGGATTGATTCAGGCTGTCTTTTATGCCGGAATCTGGCTTTGGAACGACTATGTGGCATCCTATCTTACTCTTGTATTTCCGGCCATGATCCTTGTGATTCTCCTGATCGCGGTAGTGGCAGATCTGATTGAACCTTCCGGGATCTCCTGGAAGTATTACGGCCTTATGATGATGTCTATTCTCATACCGGTTGTGATTGGCGTTATTTTCTTTCTCCTCTTTGGACGTGAGATAGCATGGATGAAACCCATGTAACGGTTCCGGTTGACTCATAAAAGACCTATCGTCACCCCATCCCCTCCCTGGTTTTTTTCCGGGTGAAAGATTTGTTTGAATGGATAGCCTTTCATCTTCTTTGCCACTAGCAGACGCAAGGTGCCGGTACCTTTTCCATGCACTATCCGGATCTGATCCGGATGACTCATAAATGCAGCATCGATAAATCGTTCTAAATAGTGGGTTGCCTCCTCTGGCAGCATCCCTCGTATATCCAGTTCATTCTCAAAACGGGTGTAATCCACAACATCGGTATGCAAACTCCGGCGGGGATTAACCTCCACCGGCGCATTGGCCGGTAATAGTTCACTCAAGGGCAAGGTCATCTGCAACTGTCCCACAATGATCACTGCCCTATCTCTGGTAATCCTGTCTACCACCCCTATCTGCTGCGTTGACCGCAATTTCACGTGATCTCCTACCAGAAACTCTCGCTTCTGTGACGTCACCTCCACCAGTTCATCCGACAGTTCCCGGATCTCCTGATGTACCCGGCTCTGCGTAGCCTTGATCTTTTCGATCTGGACTTTTGCCTTTTCAGCATCTTTCTCTTTTTTCAGGTCTTTCACCAGCCGACTTAATTCTTGTCCGTACTGCGAAACTTCATTGATCGCAATTGTTTTTTGATCCAGTTTGAATTTTTTCCGCTTGATCTCCAGATCAAGGCGAAGTTGTTCATAGTTGGCGATCAATCGATCTAGATCCTTCTGTTTCTCTCTGACCTGATTTAATGCCGTATCCAATAGGACCGTCTTCCCATCAAGATCATGTATCAGGTCTTCCAATTCCATAGTCTGGCTTCCTGCCTTATGACGCGCATAGTCAATGACGCTCTGAGGCAATCCTGTGCGCTCAGCGATTTCAAAAGCAAAACTACTACCGGGCTTTCCGATTTTGAGCTGATACGTCGGCTGGATTTTTTCTTTGTCAAACATCATGGCACCATTGACTACTCCTTTCGTGCGATGGGCGTACATCTTGATATTGGGATAATGTGTCGTCAGGACACCCAGTGCATGTCGCTGTACCAAAGCATCCAAAATAGCTTCGGCAATGGCTCCTCCGATCTTGGGATCCGTCCCCGAACCAAACTCGTCCACGAGGATCATCGTCGATGAATCTGCGGCTTCCAGAGTTTCTTTCATGTTCTTCAGCCGTGAACTATATGTCGACAGATCCTCCTCTATCGATTGTTGATCCCCGATATCCACACAGATACGACGTACTACGCCGATGACAGTGGCGCCGTCAGCGGGCACCAGCATACCGCATTGGGCCATCACCTGGATAAGACCCGCAGCTTTCATCAGGATCGATTTACCTCCTGCGTTGGGGCCGCTCAGAATTAACAGCCGGTTGGGAGGAAGGAGGATGAGGTCAAACGGAATTACCGCTTTTTGGAGGGATTTATTCTTGAGCAATAACAATGGATGGAATGCCCGAATCAGGTGAATTGTAGTTTGCTCCTGAAGTTTGGGACGTTGGCCCCGATAGCTCATCCCCATCAACGCCATACATTGGATAAAATCCCAGTGATGCACCAGTTGTATGATGTCCTGTACATGCTCTTTGTGTGGGCGAAGCGCTTGACATAACTCCTTTAAGAGCCGGAAGACCTCCTTTTTAAACTCCGCATCCAACTCGATGATCTGGTTGTTGATTTCCACGATCAGGTCGGGCTCAATAAAAACCGTGCGGCCTGTGGTAGACTCATCATGGATGATGCCTTTGATCTTACGCTTGTGCTCGGCCTGAACGCAAAGTACTCGTCGTCCGGACCTTACTGACTCCACCGTATCCGTGAGCCAATCTTCTGCTTTAAAGCGGGCAATCAGACGTAAAAACTCTTTATTCAGACGGGAAACTTCAGCCTCCCGTGCTCTGGCTATTGCAAGGAGTTCCGGAGATGCATCAGGTCGTACTTCGCCTTTTTCATCCAATATAGTCCGTATCTGCCGGATGAGTTTGGAAGGATCCGCCGCCCTCATCGTCCA
Organism: Saprospiraceae bacterium; assembly: GCA_041746735.1. GTDB lineage: Bacteria > Bacteroidota > Bacteroidia > Chitinophagales > Saprospiraceae > Opimibacter. The sequence continues at coordinate 77,450 of JBGTGP010000020.1, read as the reverse complement.
CTCACTGATGACCGGATATTCACGGCTATGGTCAGGCTTACTGAAAAACTGATGGATCAACTGCACCTGTTCCATTTGTCGTCCCATCTCATGAATCTCGTCCTGTGCGAGGACAAAGCCATCCACAGCCAGATGCTCTGCCGCCAATGAAATATTTTCATAGGCACTCAACTGAGGTCGAACAGACAACGACAATATCTCTGTATACGCATAGACCTGATCAAGGCGATGCTGGATTTCATAGAGATCGGCGATGGGATGAAGCTGCAGACACGTACTGCGGCCAAATTCCCCCCGGGCATAGGTGGCCAGTCCTTCGCGAACCTTATTAAACTCCAACTGCTCTATCGCGGCAGTCGAGATATCAACCAAGTGGGACATGAGGCGCAAATTTACAGCATCCACCCGGCAAAACCTTCTATCTTTCGAGCCAGGAATCAGGAAACAACAGGTATGGCCTCCAATAGTTTCGGTCACTATTTACGGATCACCACTGCTGGCGAATCACACGGACGGGGCATGGGCGTGATTGTTGATGGTTGTCCATCAGGCCTGAACGTTGATGCTGCTTTTATACAAGCTCAATTGGATAGGCGTAAACCAGGTCAATCTGCTATCACCAGCCAGCGGAAAGAACACGACATCGTCACCATTCAATCCGGCATTTACCAGGGAAAGACAACCGGAGCTCCGATCCTGATGCTCATCCCAAATGACGACAGTCGACCAGATGATTATGAACATTTGGAATCCGCTTTTCGGCCATCACATTCCGACTACACCTATTCTCAAAAATACGGCATCCGGGATCACCGCGGTGGTGGAAGATCTTCAGCAAGGGAGACAGCCAACTGGGTTGCCGCCGGTGCTATTGCAAAACTCATTTTGAACCAGGCAGGAATTGAAATTAAAGCTGCAGTCACTGGTATAGGGCCTCTCCGTCTCGAAAAACATCATTCAGCATTTGACTGGGAGTTTGCAGAACGACATCCTGTTCGTTGCCCTGATCCGGATATGGCCGGACAGATGGAGGTACTTATCACTGAAGTGCGTGATGCGGGTGATACGGTAGGCGGCATGGTCACTTGTGTGATCCACGGATGTCCTGTCGGTCTGGGTGAGCCGGTTTTTGGCAAGTTGCAAGCGAATCTCGCACACGCTATGCTGACGATCAATGCCTGTAAGGGATTTGAATATGGGTCTGGTTTTGGCGGTGCCGGGATGCGCGGAAGTGAGCATAATGATATATGGGTGCAGTCCGAAGGTAAAGCGCACACCACCACAAATTATTCCGGGGGAATTCAGGGAGGAATCAGCAACGGTATGCCCCTATTTTTCAATGTCGCATTTAAGCCGGTTTCCACGCTGATGCGAGCCCAGCAAAGTATCAATGTCGAGGGCGAAAGCACCACCGTTGAAGGTAAAGGCAGGCATGATCCATGTGTAGTACCCAGAGCTGTTCCTGTGGTAGAGGCCATGGCTGCGCTGGTACTGGCAGATCATTGGCTCTGGTCCCGATCATCAATGCCTCTATAAAGTGTTCATGTATCAGCCCTCTTCCATACGGAATTGAAATTGGTCCAACAGGCTACCTTTATGATCCGGAAAAAACTATTATCTCTAATTCGCCAGTCTGGCTTATCCCGGATAGTGGACTATTTTCGGTTCCTGATCATCCGGATACGGAACTATGGGCGTAATGCGCGCTTCCGAAGGTATCATCCCGGAGTCGCGCTACCACCTCCGTATACGGTATATGAATCTTTTCAGATGGATTATGCGAAATACTATCATGGTGGAAAAGAAGACGCTGAATGGATATTTACGCTTGTCAAACCCTGGATACCGGAATCCTCATTGTATATCCTGGACTGGGGTTGTGGTCCTGCGCGTATCATCCGCCATTTACCGGAATTGACGGGTCACGGAAATGAATACTATGGTACCGATTATAATCGGGAAACTATCAAATGGTGCTCTGCTCATATTCCGGATGTCAGCTTTGTTGCAAACGAACTTACCCCTCCATTACCCTTTACATCGGATTTTTTCCATTTAATCTATGGCATCTCCGTGTTCACGCATCTTTCGGAAGAAAATCATATACGGTGGTGCGCGGATTTATTTCGCATTACCCGTCCCGGAGGCATTGTATTACTCACAACACAGGGTGATGCTTTTCTTGAAAAATTAGATCAACCTGAAATGGAGCGGTATTTGGCAGGACAACTTGTCATTCGAGATCAATCTGCAGAAGGTCACCGGACATTCGGCGCTTTTCATCCACCCGCAAAAATACAAGAGATTTTTTCAACCAATGGATTCACCATCCTTTCACACCTTCCGGGATCAAGGATCCATGCCACCTATATATCGCAGGATATCTGGATATTGCAAAAACCTTAGGACTACCTCCGACTACTTCTGTATAGCTTCCAATCGCTTTTGATACCATTTTTCGTTTAGCGGCCAGTGCTGTTTCTGCCACTCTCTCCGTTTCTCCAGCCGTATCTCATCCTCCCAGGATCCATACCGGTTGGCGAAAAGATCCAATCCTGTCATGTGCTCAATGCTGTCGATACTCACCACATAGGATGACAGGTGATGGTGATGTGTAACAGTTTGGTCAAAAATAAAACCGATGACCTCCGGCTTTCCGTTATAGACTGCAAATGCAGCTTTGTAAAAATACCTTGGCACCACAATCTGATTATCACCTATGGTCGTCACCGGATTGGTAAAAACCGGACCGCTCACCACGTCGATTTTCGAAAACCGTCGCGACCAGTCTCTGACATTATGCTCCAATTCGAGCCAAATGCCATCATTAAACCCTTGCTCCATGGGCGCAATGTTACTGAGCAGAAAGGTGGCATCCATAGACTCCTTTTGCCAGGCCATATCGGCTGACGGGACCAGATGCCCCCGTCGGTATCCGCTCCCTTTATAATCCCGGTAATGTCCTGATCCGGTCGTAATCGCCGGATCAGGATTGAACTCCTGGTTGCGTTTATGCTTCGGACGATTCATCATGTCAACCGTCAGGGTATAGGAGACCCATTCCGGTAACTCATACGTCTCAACATACGAAAGACTGAACCCGGGTTTGTGATATACTTCACCATTAACGGGCTCAGGATGAAAGGAGGTCATGCTCTTGGTCTCAACAGCAGGATCATCACTCCATCTGCTTAAAAAATACATCAGGATCAGGAGTATGCCCACAATGATAAGTATCGTATAGGAATGACGGCTAGCGACACTGCGGCTATAACGACGATTGTGGGTGGGCAGATGAAATCGTTGCATAATGGTCGGATGTAAAGGTAAAAACTCAAAATTTCAATTTGATTGTATCTTGTCGATACCTTAAGCCAACGAATCACATTTTATGATCCGGTATTCTCACATCTTCATCTTTTTACTCCTGACTTCACAGGGATGGAGCCAGTCAGGACCCTATATGTTTTCCGGCGCTCAGCTTCTTGGAAATGGCCAGATTGGTCTTTTGGCTGATGATGCCGGTGCAGGGGTGATCCTGCCTGCATTGCTGGCTGGTCGTGACCGGGGTGGATGGTCTGCAGGTGCAGCTACGCGAACAGGCCTGAGTGACTTGTCTGAAGTTTGTGCTGTTGCCCATATTGTCTTGCCATGGTCGGATCATCTTGCCATCGGAGTTCAGCATACCGGGATCGAGGGATATGGAGAGCAGCGCGTCACGCTGAGCTATGCCAGACGGCTGTTTGAAAAATTGAATACGGCCCTTCAGTTTGATCTGAACCGAAATGCCGCTGAAGAATTTGAGAATGTATATGCGGCGTCCTGGTCGGTTTCCTTTCACGCGCCGCTGATGAATGAACTTTCCATGTCAGCATGGATATATAATCTACTGGGAGATGAAAGCATTCTTGATCTGCCATCCATGGCCAGATTGGGAATACTCTATACACCATCTGCAAAGGTCGCGGTCGCCATGGAGGCTGAGAAAGACTGGCGGCATGAACTTCGGCTCAAAGCCGGATTTAACTACCATGTGCATCCAAGGCTTACTGTACGTTGGGCAGTAGGCACATCTCCCTCTCTGGTTCATGCAGGTATGACCTGGTACATTGTCGGGAATATGGCGGTGAGTGGTGGCTGGAGATATCATTCAAGACTTGGCAGCACCTTGGGAGCATCCGTTTCCCAATATCCCAGGACATGAGCAGGAAAATAACTTTGGTGGCTGCCACGGAAATGGAGATTCAGCCCACTCTTGAATTCCTCCATCTCCATGCCCAGCAACATGCTTTTCAAACCTTTCACGTGCATGGAATGCAGATCGATATTCTATACAGCGGAATCGGCATCTTACAAACTACATATCACCTTACCGATTATCTGGGCCATCGCCATCCTGATCTTTGGATACAGGCGGGCATAGGAGGCGCATTTGATCCGGACCTTGAAATAGGGCAGGTCCTGCAAGTCAAAAGTGAATTGATAGCCGGATTCGGTGCTGAAGACCGGGATGGCCGGATATTGAGTCCCTTCGATCTGGGCTGGAGTGACGCCGATGCATTTCCGTTCTCCAATGGGGTCCTTGAGAATCCGCATGAGACGCTCTTGACTCTACCTTTTGCTACCGGGATGACCACCTTCCATTCACATGGAAATCAAGATTCAATAGATCAATTGCGTCATCAACCTCACGCACAGATTGAAAACATGGAGGGCGCAGCATTTTTTTTCGTCAGTCTTATTCGTCGCATCCCCTTTGTCAGCCTACGGGCCATTTCCAACCTTGTCGAACCAAGGGACACCAGCCGCTGGCATCTGGATGATTCGATACAAAACCTGAACCAGGTACTCCAGAATATGCTGGTAACTGCCAAATACAATCCGGACAAACTAATCCGACCCGTTTCGGTATGATTCATTCCGGCGGTAGTGACACACCATCTTTACAACGAAATTATAGGTCCTCAGTCCTTCCTTCATACCATGTCGCCGAAGGTAACTGCTGTACACTGCATCCCGAATCACCGGCATCAAGTCAGGATAGCGATTGTTGTTTTCACGGATCAGGGTCAAGGCCCGGAGCACGATATCCGGTAATTCCGTTTTTACGGCCATGACCGAATCCACCGGCATTTCGGCTGCAACATACCTCCAGTATGCAAGTGCTCCTCCAAACTGTACCCAGGGATGCTCAGCGTGCCTGCAGGCCAGCCAGGCAATAAAATTGCAGGCACCTTCATCCGTCACGCCATAACCATGGGCCATTTCATGCGCAATGGTAAAAGGCTTCTGGATAGAGAGGAGCCCTTTGTCAATGTGACCTTCCCCTGTCTGTGGAATGTATATACCGGCCGTGCTCCATCGCAACAGTATTCCTTTCGGCCACAACTGCCTTACTCTGACCTCTCCCATTGAGGGCAGGCCCAGGTGATCCAGGGCAGTGCGAACATGTGGTCGCAGGTCAGCATCCCGCACCGGATAGGACTGAATCATCTCATCATCAAGACGTTCCTTAGGTAAATTTCCGACGGCCTCAATCAACTCGATTGTAGCCTGTCTAAACTCTGCTTCTACTGCCTCCTGGTCCACGCCCTGCAGGTCATAACCAAGGCGATCCTGGAGGGAAACCTGCCCGTAATTAAACCCCCAAAGCCAGTAAAACAATACGATCAGGGCGGAAATTCCTCCTGCAGCTCTTATCAGTTGGGATCGCCAGCCTTTATGCCAATCCCGGATCCAAAAGACCACCCGGATCAAAATCAAACATAAAATGATGTAGAGCACAGGTACAGGAGACCAGCCAAGAAAGAAGTCAAAAAACCTTCTAATCCACTGAAACAAGCCCCTGTAATACCTATCTTCAACCAGACTTACCGGAATCCACCGTTGGATCAATATCGTAAAGATGGCAAGGGCCACCCATATCCATGATCTGGTATGCCACACGGTTACACCATCATGTGGCGCGGCACTATCCGATGTTATCCTTTTATTAAAAAAATGCATTGCCGATCACCTAAAGATAAATTTGCAACTTTGCCAGCCACTTGAATGTTTTACCCCCGAAACACCGTTATTCAACCTATTCAAACATAATTTAAATAAAAATGGCATTTGAACTAACCGACAGTAACTTTAAGGAAAAAGTCCTGGATCAGGAGGGAGTTGCTGTGATTGATTTCTGGGCTGAATGGTGTGGCCCCTGCCGCATGATCGGCCCGCACATCGAAGAGATGGCGAAAGAATACGAAGGGAAAGCTCTGATCGCTAAAGTCGATGTCGACAACAATCCTGAAGTGTCTATGAAGTACGGGGTGCGCAGCATTCCGACTGTACTCTTCGTCAAAAATGGCGTAGTCGTTGACAAACAGGTAGGCGCTACCAGTAAAAAAGTCCTGACTGACAAACTGGAGTCTGTTCTTGCTACCGTTTCGGCCTGACCTACGCCATACGATTCACAACACGTTTATGCCTTCGGAAGGATTCTTCCGGAGGCTTTTGTTTATAATTGCTCAAACTGCTTCAATCCTCAGAATTCCCTAAATTAGGCCCGATGAGTTATTTTGATCAGCATGAACTCCGCCAATTTGACAACCTTGAGTTACTGGCCAAGCAGGTAGTGGAGGGTTTTATCATCGGTCTGCATAAAAGTCCATTCCATGGCTTTTCAGTTGAGTTTGCGGAGCACCGGCTATATAATCCGGGAGAATCTACCCGAAACATCGACTGGAAAATTTATGCCCGGACAGACCGGTTGTATTCAAAAAAGTTTGAAGAAGAAACCAATCTGCGGTGCCAGATCGTGATCGATGTGTCTTCCTCCATGCAGTATCCATATCTGGCATCAGATCAGCCCGGATGGAATAAGATGAGGTTCAGTGTACTGGCCGCCGCATCCCTGATGAACCTGTTGCGAAAGCAAAGGGATGCATTTGGTCTCAGTTTGTTTGATGATCAACTGCGGCTTCATACGCCATGTAAAAGTAGCCATACTCACTACAGGCTGATGCTGAATCATCTCGAACAATTGGTACTCCAACCACAACTCAACAAAACAACGTCCGCTGCTCAGGCCCTGCATCAAATCGCTGACAGCATTCATAAGCGCTCCATGGTTATTATTTTCAGTGATATGCTGGAAAGCGATGGGGCAGAGGATATTTTTGGCGCTCTGCAACACCTCAAACATAACAAGCATGAAGTGGTCCTTTTCCATGTGCTGGATCATGAAAAGGAAATGGAGTTTGCGTTTGACAACCGTCCCTATCTGTTTATGGATATGGAGACTGGAGAGAAGCTCAAACTGCGCCCTCATGAAGTGCGAAAAGCTTATAAAGAGCATATGGCTGCATTTTATGAACAACTTAACCTCAAATGCCTTCAATACAAAATAGATTTTGTCGCTGCAGATCAGCAGCAGGGGTTTGCTCCCGTATTGCAAGCCTTTTTAGTACGAAGAAGTAAGATGGCAATATGATACAACTGAACGACCTACCTACTACGGCCCCAAAGAGCTTTTCCAAAGAAGATACACGAAGAAAAACGGAACGCATGGTCCGTCGAATAGGTGATCTACAGCATATGATGTATGCCGGAAAAAAACATAACCTGCTCGTGGTCTTTCAAGGCATGGATGCCAGTGGGAAAGACGGCGCCACCCGCAAAGTGTTTTCCTGCTGCAACCCTACTGGCATACAGGCCTATCCTTTTCGAAAACCCACTGAAGAGGAGTTTGCCCATGACTTTCTTTGGCGGGTTAGCAAACGTGCTCCGGCAAAAGGAATGATCCAGGTGTTTATCCGGTCGCATTATGAAGATGTCCTCATTCAGCGCGTTCATAAATGGATCAGTGAGGACACTGTAACAGACAGGATACAAGCGATCAACGAATGGGAAAAACTGCTTGTACGGGATAATCAAACGACCATACTCAAATTCTATATGCATATCTCCCCGGAGATGCAAATGGAAAAACTCCAGGAGCGGATCGATAGCCCAACCAAAAACTGGAAGCACAATCCAGCCGACTGGAAAGAAGCAGAACGATGGGAGGAATACCGCTTTTGTTATGAAGATGCCATCAATCGAAGCGAGATTCCCTGGATTATAGCCCCGGTGGACCAACGCTGGTACCGGGATTATTACATCGCTGAAAAAGTGCTCAAGTCAATGGAAGCCATGGACTTGAAGCTGCCCACCTTTGATGAACGCAGACCGGGTTCCTGAAAAATCGATCAATCCTCATCAATATTAGTCTAAATCTGCAACGGGGTATCCCTCGGGATGGTTTTGTTTGCTGACCTTTGCCTATAATATTTTACAACAATACCGGAACCTGTCAGACATGAAAGATTTTTTCAAATTTACCTTGGCCAGTTGCCTGGGCGTATTTATTGCCGGGGGGATACTTTTCTTCCTCAGTATCGCGGTATTTGCGGCGATCGTCGCCGGTATGAGCGGTGGAGGTGGTAAGGCTGTTGTTCGCAGCGGAAGTGTCCTGAAGCTCGATTTCACTCAGTATGTGCCTGAACATACGAATAATGTCTCAGCCTCCACTTTCTCTCTACAGGAACATGACATACCCGGATTACATGACATAGCGGGTCTCATACGCCATGCGGCAGGTGATCCCAAAATCAGCGGCATTCTGATCGATAATGGGTTGGGGGGTCTGGGTGCAAGTTCAGCGCGGGTTATCTTGGATGCCCTTTCCGAATATAAGATGTCAGATAAATTTCTGGCGGCTTACGGTGATTTCTATACCCAGCCTGGCTATTATCTGGCCAGCCCCGCAGACCATATCACCTTACATCCGGTCGGCACTGTGGACTTCAGAGGATATGCCAGCTATACCCCATTTTTTAAAGGACTATTGGATAAGATCGGGATTGATATGCAGATCTATTATGCCGGAGATTTCAAGAGTGCTACTGAGCCATTCCGCAGAAAAGATATGAGTCCTGAAAATAAACTCCAGACCCGGGAGTATCTGACCGAAACCTACGCCATGTATCTTGACGACATCTCTACATCACGGAACATCCCTGTCGACGAATTGCACAAAATGGCCTGGGAGTTTCAGATCAAAAAAGCGGAGGATGCTTTAGCCTTTGGCCTTGTCGATGAGATAGGTTCTCGGGCCAATTGCGAAGCCTGGATGAATTCGGAGATGGGGAAGACTCCCAATCAACGTATCACCTATATTACCATCGAAGAGTATGCCGCTGCAACACCGTCAGAGAAAGTCAACCTTAAAATCAAGGACAAAATCGCTGTCGTCTATGCCGAAGGTGAAATCGTCAGTGGTCGGAAGGAGTATGGCGTTGTAGATGACGGTCGCTATGTTAAACTCCTTCGTGACATCCGTCGCCAAGAGGATATCAAGGCCGTCGTCTTGCGCATCAACAGTCCGGGGGGAAGTATCCTGAGCGCAGAGAACATCTACCGCGAACTCATCGGACTCCAGGCGGACGGGAAAAAGCTGGTTATTTCTATGGGTGATCTGGCGGCTTCCGGTGGGTACTACCTGTCTGCTATGGCGGACAGCATCTTCGCACAACCCAATACCCTGACAGGAAGTATCGGCGTTTTCTCCGTTATACCCAATCCTGCAAAAGCATTGGATGAAAAACTGGGCGTCCGGTTTGATACGGTACGTACGGGGCCTTACAGCGCGGACTTCACGCTGATGTTTCCCTGGTCAGAACGTGAACATTCGTATCTCCAGGAACGTACTGATGCCTATTATGAGCTCTTCCTCTCCAAAGTGGCTGAAGGGCGTGATATGACCCGGGATGAAGTACATGCCATTGCGCGGGGCCGGATCTGGTCTGGAAAAAAAGCTGTAGAAATCGGGCTTGCGGATAAGTTAGGCAGCCTGGAAGATGCTATAGAATCAGCCGCTGCACTTGCCGGACTTGAAGCATATCGCATCCGGGAATATCCGATCCTTCAAAATCCGATACAAAAATTTATTTCCGATCTGATGGATCCGAAAAATGCAGGAGTATCATCGATGATAGCCGGAAATGTGCCTGAGGTTCTCCACTACTGGAAAGTCATTCAGTCCGGTGAACCGCAGGCCAGATTGCCCTGGGGCTTCACGCTAGTTGATTGATTCAAAAGGTGTATTAGGAAAAAATTAACATCCCTGTTATTTCCGGATCGTCCTGTAAAATAGAATTTCCGGCACTTCTTTCTTCCGGTTCATCCGCTCAGGAAAATACTTCTAAAGTTACTGGCGAACAAACCGGGCAACATCATGTTATTTGGTTATTCATTCAACCATAAATTAAAAACACATGATGAAACTCGTATTTTCTTTGATTTTAGCTGTCAGTATTTCTACTGCGGCATTCGCCGGCAATCCGGGCAAAGATGGCCTCAAGGTCAGCACTGAAAAATCCAAAATCGAATGGACCGGACGGAAAGTGACCGGCAAGCATTTCGGCACCGTCAATATCAAGGAAGGAAACCTTGTCATTACGGATGGAATTTTGACAGCAGGCTCTTTCAAGGTAGACATGTCCTCGATTGCTGTGCTGGATATGAAGGGCGAATCTGCCGGCAAACTGGAAGGACACCTTAAGTCCGATGACTTTTTCAATGTTAGTGAATTCCCAACGGCGGATCTGGTTATCAAGCAGGCATTTGCAAGGGGAAATGACAATTTTGACATCCAGGCAGATCTGACGATCAGAGGCATTACGCAACCCGTGTCGTTTACGGCTTTTATCACACCCAGTGGCAAGCATTATGTCGCTTCAGCTACTATCACGATAGACCGTTCCTTATATAATGTAAAGTACGGCTCCGGCAGGTTTTTTGATAGCCTTGGAGACAAAACAATCTATGATGAGTTTGATCTGGCAATACAGCTGGTGACAGAATAATCATATCGCGCGCCAGACAATGCTTTCGCGAAGTTAGGTCGACTCACTTGCTGTATTGTCAATCTCTGGCCATAAAAAAAGAAAAGGTCTTCCTTTATCAGGAAGACCTTTTCTTTTTACATCCTTGTGCTGAAATTCAAATTTGAATAATATCCTTCATGGTGTAAATTCCTGGTTTCTGCCGTGTCAGCCATAAGGCCGCCATGACTGCTCCTTCTGCAAATATCTTTCGATCAAATGCTTCATGAATGATAGTAATTTTCTCTCCAACTGACTGCCAACTGACTTCATGAAGGCCTTTAATCTCTCCTTCACGGATCGCCTCAACGCTGATCCGGTCCGATTCCAGTGACGTCATCGGATTTAAAGTAAATCCATAATAGGAAGTATGTTGGGTCAGTATATCCTCAAGCAAAGTGTATGCCGTGCCACTGGGGATATCCTTTTTATGGATATGATGGGCTTCTTTAACTGCAGGTCTAAAAGCCGGAAACTCCTTCATCGCCGAAGCCAGTTTTTTGTTGAGTTCAAAAACGATATTCATACCGACGCTGAAATTTGTCGCATACAGCAGGACACCTCCGGTATGGCGGGCATGGGAAAAAATGGCGGGCAAGTGGTATTCATGCCAGCCTGTCGTGCCTGATATCACCGGAACACCAGCGTCGAGACAGTGGCGAATCACCTCAGGAGCTGCGTCGGGGGTCGTGAACTCAATGGCAACATCACAATTCTTCAAAAGTGCCTGATTATCAGGTGAAATACGCTGAAAAGAGATAAAAGATATGTCTGGCTTTGATTCCAAAAGCCCTGCTATGGCCTGCCCCATGCGGCCCATGCCGACGATTCCGATAGTTATCATTAAATTAAATATTTAAAATGCTTGTTTTTAAGGAATTGCACAGCATTGATTCGGGAATAAAAAAACCCGCCTCCCCATCGGAAAGCGGGTAAGAACACACTATGAGAACACCCTAAAAACGTATCAAGAATTCAAGTTAGTAGCGGTCGAAATCACGTTGGGAAACAACCGGAAAACAAATATAGCGTTCCAAAACTGTTTCCGCAATAGATTCGTATCATATTTATATTAAATCCGCCAAAGATTTAGTTTTACATTCTGATGATCAGCCGGAAAAGTATCGACGAAGTTATAGAAAGGGCCCGAATTGAGGAGGTTGTGGCTGATTTTGTCAACCTCAAGCGGCGTGGCAGCAATTTGACTGGCCTGTGTCCCTTCCATCATGAAAAAACGCCTTCCTTTTCTGTATCCCCTACCCGAAACATCTTTAAATGTTTCGGTTGTGGAAAGGGAGGTGATTCTGTCCGCTTTGTGATTGAGCATGAAGGCTATGATTTTCCGGAAGCTATCCGGTTTCTGGCGGGGAAATACAATATACAACTTGAAGAAACTCAGGCAACTACAGAGGATATTCAGGCTGAAAGAGAACGTGAAACCATCTACAAGGTGCTGGAATTTGCCTGGGGTTTCTATAAAAAACAGCTTTTCGAAACAGAAGAGGGGAAACTGGCCGGGTTGGGCTATTTTCAGGAACGTGGCTTTCGCGCCAAAACCATAGAAACCTTTGGTCTCGGCTATGCCCCGGACAATTCGGATGCACTGGTCACGGAGGCCAAAAAAGAGGGTTTTACGGATGATATCCTTCAGCGGGCAGGGCTATTGACGCAATATGGAGGTGATTTTTTCAGACACCGGGTCGTGTTCCCTATTTTCAATATCTCCGGGAAGGTCATTGCATTCGCGGGCCGTCAATTTGGTTCCTCCAAGAAAGGACCAAAATATATCAACTCTCCGGAGTCTGATATCTACAATAAAAGGAAAGTTCTGTATGGCTTATTTCAGGCCCGAAAATCGATGCGCGAGCAGGACAACTGCTTCCTCGTGGAAGGCTATACCGATGTGATCAGCCTGCATCAGGCCGGTATAGAAAATGTAGTGGCATCCTCAGGGACTGCATTGACGCCGGATCAGATCCGGCTGATCAGACGTTATGCTCCCCGAATCACGGTCTTATACGATAGTGATCCAGCGGGAGTGAAAGCGGCTATGCGTGGTTTGGACCTCATCCTCGAAGAAAACATGGATGTGAGGTTAGCCCTTCTCCCAGAAGGAGAAGATCCTGATTCATTTGTCAACAAAACTGGCCTGACCGGTTTTCAGGAATACATTGGGCAACATAGTAAAGATTTTATCCTCTTCAAGACGCAACTGCTGCTCCAGGAAGCCGAAGGTGATCCCATGCGAAAAAGTATGCTGGTCAAAGATCTGGTGGAAACACTTGCGCGCATACCGGAAGCCATCAAGCGATCCGCTTTCATCACCGAATGCGCTCATCTCCTCAAAGTCGATGAGCACATTCTCATCCGCGAGACGAATAAGGCGTTTGATGAATTTATAAGGCAAAAACAAAAGGGCATTCCACGCGAAGTAGCCGACAGTGATCGAGAGATACAGCGGCAGATGTTTGATCAGGAGGCGAAGCGGTCTGAGGCCACCATGACACGCACTTCAGAACTGACAGATGAGTACCAGGAACGAGATATTGTCCGAATATTGCTGAACTATGGTGACAAACCCATGCCTGAATCCTACCCGACTCCACTGGGTCGGTACATACTTTCCAGCCTCATGGATGTCATGGAAGAAATCCGGCATGACATCTATCTGAAAATCATTTTGGAGTACAAGACTGAACTGGAACATGACAGACCACCCGGCCCTGCATATTTCACCAACCACGCTGATCCGGAGATTCGGGGACTTGCGATTGAATTGCTTTCTTTTCCGTATGAGTATGCGAGTTGGGAAGAGCATGATATCCCACTGCAGATCCAATTGCATCCCGATATCAATTTTACCAAGGACGCGCAGAACGCCATCCTGCGTTTAAAGTTGAAGGTACTGATGGAGCAGATCGAAAAAAACATGACCGATATTTCCAAACTGAAGGAAACAGGTGAGGAGGAAGAGCTGGCCATTCATATTCGCATCCACTATGATCTCCTTCAGTTGCGGGATCAAATCACCTCACAGTTTAAAAGTGTGGTCCTTAAAGTATGAATGGTACGCCAAGTGCAACCTCAATCTGTGGTATCCGATTTTGTAGTTCTGGGCGAGGTAGCATTAAGCTCCAACAATACACGGTCCGTGATATCGAATTTCTTGTCTGCAATCAGGATCTGACCTCCTTCGACATAACTCAGAATAAAATCATAGCCTTCTTTTTGTTTGATGGCCTGGAGCTTTTCCTGAAGGACAGCCTGAAGTCGTTTATTGATCGTAGAGGTCTCTTCCATAATCTCCTGAGCCATTCTGTCGCGCTCGGCCATGACGGCTTCTTGCCGTGAGCCCAGATATCGTTCCTGCGCTTCCATTTCCTTGCCCGTCATGGTACCCGACTGAGCTTTCTTTTGGTAGGCCATAATCTCTTTCTCCAGTGCGGCTCCTTTTTGCTGCAGTTCCTGCTCCGCTACCCGTTGTCTGGCATCCATGGCTTCGGATTCCCGTCTAAACTCATCAAAATGGAGAAGAATTGAATCTCCATTTACATACGCGATTTTCAATCCGTCCACCTGAGCGGAGGAAGAAGAAGACGAAGGTGTATCCTGTTTACAGGAAGAAATCCCTGTAAGCCCTAAACACATTGCTAAAACCAGTGGTAAGAAAAATTTCATAGCCAGTTTGAATCAGGATGTAAATATACTGTGGAAAACTTAGACTCGTTCTGGGAATGGTGTTTGCCCAAAGGCTAGATCTGGAAAGAGATGTCAGGACTGATCGGCTTCGTCCAGCAAGACATCTTGATGGTTTGTCTTTATATACCGTTCGGCGATAAAATAAAATATATACCCGATGGCAAAGCCAACGACAGCACCCGCTACTACATCCTGCAGAAAATGGACCATCAGATACACTCTGGAAACGGACACAGACGCTGCCAGGAGAAGACAGAGGATGGATACCCAAGGCCTGGCGATCAGCGCGGCTGTCAGGGTAAATAAAGCCCAGGCCGCCATCGAGTGGCCTGACGGAAAACTGGCATGGCCGGTATTGACATAATAATCGAGTACGCCCAGGGGACCTTCCCATCCAATACGTTTGAGGTAGAGAATCGGTCGTTCATGTTCAAATATATTTTTCAGTATATAACTGATCAGGGTTACCAGCCCGCCCAATATAGGGATGATCAACATTTTTCTCCATGAGCGAAGCCACAGCAGCACGCCGATGATGATAAATCCCGGGGGTTCCCCTAAAAGGGTTACATAATAAAAAAAATAGTCAGGGAATGGATGTCGTCGTCCGGCAAACCATGCAAGAACAAAACCTTTATCTCCAATGAGTGAAAATGCTATCCCTGCGCACACCAGGACGACAGTACCTATGAGATACAATTTCCACGCGTTCATGCCACTTGTGGTTTTTGGAGCGGGCGCCATCTGGCCAGGAATGTGCGAATGCGCTCTATATCCATGATCTTGGCATCCTGGAGTGCTTTATAGGTCAGGTAAAAGGAAATGAGGGCCAATACTATGACTGGCATCCAGGCGGCCAGTGTTGGTGGGAGTTTTTCAGCTTCATTCAGCTTCTTACAGCTGATATTACTCATGATAAAAAATGTGAAGAAAAAGATGGAAACCAATAAGGGATACCCGAAACCCCCTTTGCGTACAATCGCACCCATAGGGCCCCCGATCAATAGCATAATCATGCATGCCGCAGCCAGAGAAAACTTCCAGTGCAACTCATAGATATGTTTACGCCGGTTCATCTCCAGTCGCTGAACTGTTCTTTCATTTCTATCAATGGAGGATTGCAATACACTGATTCGACTGTTGAATTGTGGAGTATACTCCTGGCGTATGTGAGCCGGAAGGCTTCCAAATAATGTAGCCTTACCGGTTATTGTCATCGTATCCAGGAACGTTTTCATCTGCTGATACTTGAAATTCGTTTTGGCATGTTCGACAGGGACACGACTGCCCATCAGATTTTTTTCCAGGACATTGACCCGGTCATCGCCCTCCACTTCTCTTTCAGACAGAGGCTGTGATGGCGTATCCTGTGTGGAAAACAGGCCCAGCGACATGGCCTGGGTGGATCTGGCCTGCCGGATCTGCTCATCGAGGGTATCGATCTCAGTCGCAATCTGACGGGCACTTTTCATCGTGTGATGCGATTTGAACTGATCTTCTTCTGTGCGATCCAGATCAAACTCACTGAGATCAAACCGTCGGGTCCACTCTTGAAAATGGGAAATCATGAAGGGATGTGCATTGGGACGTCCCTGGGCATCGGTTTCTGCATACTGATAGCCATCATAGAGGGTCATGACGAATGCACCGTCCTCGTCAGAAACATACATTTTACCCCGCTCCGCCGTGACCACACTCATCAGGCCTCTGTTGCGCTGGCTGTCATCATAGACCATGATATCCTCGATGGTGATTTTATCCCTGTGCTTCTTTCCTACACGGATGGAGTAGCCGCGAAAATCATTATTAAAAACGCCGGGTTCAATGGTCAGTGTGGGTTTGGTATTGCGGATATCATAGAGCCGGGACTGGTACTTCAGATTGGCAATCGGGATGATCGTATTGGAGCAATAGAAAGAAAAGACACCAATCAGGGTGGCGAAAGCGAGGAGGGGTAAAAGTACCCGGGTCAGCGGTACGCCCGCGGACTTGAAACTGGCGAGTTCATATTTCTCCGCCAGATTTCCCATGACCATGACAGAAGCCAGCAGGATGGCGATCGGGAGGGCCAGCGGAAAAAGAGACACGGATTTGTAAAAGAACATCTCCATGATCATCAGGGCGCCTATGCCCTTACCGATAATATCTTCGATAAACTTCCACAGAAACTGCATGATAAGGACAAACAGGGCGATGAAGAAGGACATTAGAAAAGGGGGTATGAAGCTGCTCAGGAGCAGCCGGTCGATCTGAAAGCCGATGTCATACCAGGACTTCTTCATGCTGTACCCAACCAATCTTTGGGAGAAAATCGTATAGCCGGGTCAAAATTAGTCAATAGGAAAGGAAGTGGGACAACATGAAGGGGAGGAGGCCAGCGACGGATTTCGTCGAAATCAGTCCAGATAAAAACAAAAGACAATTTCTACCCTTCCCCTCACCCCCTTAACACTTACTCACATACCAAACCCCTCCCACCTATAGGTGCAAATTCCTCCTTTCGATCTATTTATGAAAAAATGCCCGCTACCTTAAAAATCCACCTTAAGCGTCAGACTGGGCAGGATCGGTAACTGGTCCACCCGATTATAGCGCACCCGGTCAAAATAAAATATATTCCCTCTGTTGTACACATTGGTCACACTCGCCAGAATCTCCAGCGCCAGATTACGATTGATTTCAACTTTCTTCTTTAAAGACATATCGAGGCGATGATAATCCGGCAATCTTCCACTATTACGCTCCTCGCTGTATATGATTCCCAGATCCGGATTACCAGTGGTGATATCAGAATCTATACCCCCCAACAGATTGTACTGCCCGTAAAATCCCTGTGTTAGTGTGAAAGGAAAGCCAGCACCATAATTCCACCTCACACCAAACTCCCAGGTCCGGCCCAGAGAAAGGCTGGTCAGCAGGTTCACGTTATGACGGCGTTCAAAATGAGTGGGATACTTCTGCACCCCATCATCCCGATTGACAAATCCAAGGGAATAGGTCGCCCACAAGTATGCTTTATTGGTCTGCCGGCTAAAACTGATATCAATACCGTATGCACTGCCCGTTTCACTCTGAAAATCAGGATCAGCATCACTCAGCTTGTTACGACTGATACCGATCAGTTGGGTAAAGCCCTTGTAATACCCTTCCAGATTGATCTCCCATCCGGAGTTGAGGTCAAACTCAAATCCACCCAACAGGTGCCAGGCTTTCTGCAGCTTGTCATCAGTAGGCGTTCGGGTACCCGGTTTGAATATCCGCTCTTCCGGTCCGGACAGAAAGCCTACAAATAAATTGACGACGTCCCGCTCATTGACAGTACTAATCAGGTTTTGTGAGTATTTACCGGCTGCAAATTTAATCCTGAAATGATCCGAGAAATTGCTTTTAAGACCAAAACGCGGTTCGAGTGATATATCTCCAAGTGATGCATAAAACTGCGCTCTTAGTCCCGGCTCGATGATGACCGGACCGGCTTTGTGCCGCCATGTCACATATCCGCCTATCTCAGTGGTATTTTCATTCTGTCCAAAGGTAATGCCCACAAAATTGCGGAAGGCAAAATCTGTAGAAAATCCATTCAGATCAAATCCATAATTCAGCGTACTGTTCTTCCCAAAGGAAGCAAAGTCCAGTAATGCATTAAATCCACTGATCGAATTCCGACGTGGTGCCTCGTCCGCCTCCCGTAGGCTTATATCATACTTGGAATAGGCCAATGTGCCGGAGATAATCAGATTACTAGTCGACGGAATCAGTTTAAAGCTCATTCCTCCACCTCCTGATGTCCAGTCCAAGGCGGCAATATCCATAAGATTCACACCATCTGTAAAACTAAATCCGAAAAAATCAAGTTTACTGCCTCCGCCGGTTAGAAAGGATACTTTCCCATATACATCTGTATAGGAATAAGGGAGTCCCAGCGAATCTTCTGTAGCATAGTTATACAACCAAGGGGAGGTCTTATCCAGATAGGAGTGCTTTCCTGTCAGGAGGAAGGATGCACTGGCTTCCTTATCAGGCGAAAAAGGAATGATCGGCCCTTCAAATAAACCTTTCACCTGAAACGGACTGGCAGATACCAATCCTCCATAACGGGTTTTGTCCCCCTCTCTTGTTTTCAAATCCACGATAGCTGAAATCCGTCCGCCATACTCCGCACCAAATCCACCCGTCAATACTTCAGCCGATTTGATCGCCTCAGTTTCAAAAACACTAAAAAAACCAATACTGTGAAAAGGATTGTAGATCGTCATACCATCCAGCAATACTTTATTCTGAACCGGTGAGCCACCCCGAATATAAATCTGACCTCCCTGATCTCCCGTCGAAATTATACCCGGAAGCACCTGGATATATTGGGCTATATCCGCTTCACCGCCTGCTGAAGGCATAGCTTTGATTTGTTTGGGGGTAACAGTGATTTTTGAAAAATTAACTTCATTACGGCGTTGCTCCAAACTGGCGCTCACGTTGATGGTTTGCAATTGTACAGAACCTTCCCGCATATAGAGCTTTATGTACTTAACCTGCGAAGTATTGAAGGTGACATCACTTCGCAGGGTATCATACCCGATAAAGGTGACTTCCAGCGAATAGCCGGCCACCGGCAGATCAGCAAAAATGAAGAAACCATCCAAATCTGTCACCGTACGAAACCCGGTCCCGACCAGTGACACATTGGTAAAGGCCATGGCTTCACCAGTATATTCATCGAAAATATGCCCACGTAAAGTTGCCGACTGAGCGGAAATTGCACCGTATGTTGAAAAATATATCAGGGACAAACACACCAAGCAAATGATGTTGCGGTAGATCTGGCTGCTAAACATAGGCCGCAAAAATAACATTCTTACAGGTACCCATACCTTCCTGCAAGTTTATTCTATTCCGAAACCTACTTTTGTAGGCATGATGACAATTCCCGATCTGCCGGAAGAAGCGTTGCCCCCTTGTCCTGCATGTAAAAGCCAGTCGTGGCGCAAAGCCGGCCAGGCTAAAGATTACAGCGTTTCAGGCGAATGGTTTGAGCTCCGGGAATGTAATACCTGTGGTCTCCGGATGACCTACCCTCACCCCGATGAGTCCGAAATCGGTAGATATTACGCTTCTTTGGAATATATTTCCCATAGTGATACCCGAAAAGGGCTGACCAATAAACTCTATCATGCTGCCCGCCAATATATGCTCAGCAAGAAATTTAATTGGGTCTGTCAGGCATCCGGGCGGAATCAAGGTACCTTGCTGGACGTAGGGGCCGGGACCGGCCATTTTGCACATTATATGCAAGCGCACGGCTGGAACGTGGTCGCCCTAGAACCTGACAGTTCAGCACGAAAGGTGGCACTGGACAAGTTGGAAATGAAGATCGAGCCTTTGGAGATTTTGGCCATCCAGCAACCCCATTCATATGATGTTATCACCTTGTGGCATGTGATGGAACACGTGTACGATCTGAATGGATACATGGACCATTTCAGGACTATCCTCAAACCCGATGGAGTATTGATGATTGCCGTTCCCAACTATACATCTTTTGATGCCAGTCGCTATGGAGCGCAATGGGCTGCATATGATGTGCCGCGACATTTATGGCACTTCAGTCCCGGGTCAATGGAAAAACTGATGACGCTGCATCATTTTTCATTGGTGCAAAAGACAGCTATGCCGCTGGATGCTTTTTATGTAAGCATGTTAAGTGAAAAATATAAAGGAAATGGGTTGGCTGCTTTACCCGCCGCACTTTACTCAGGCTTTAGGACGTTTTGGTCTTCCCGGCACCACGAAGACCACGCCTCTTCAATCATCTATTCCGGTAAACCAGCGGAATGATCAAACATCGATACAGGCTAAACGGTTTTCAAAGAGGCCATATACCGGATATCGACATTGCCCCCTGAAATAATAATGCCCACCGCTCTACCCGCTAAATCCTGTTTATACCGTAGTGCTGCTGCCACAGCTACTGCACTACTGGGTTCAATGATGATCTTCATACGTTCCCATACCCACCACATAGCCTCCAATATTTCAGCTTCGCTGACAAGAAGTACCCTCTCCACCAGCGACAGAATGATCGGAAAATTGATGTCGCCCAAATGTGTGCGTAACCCGTCAGCAAGGGTATCAGCGGTTTCATTCTGCTCTATCCAACCCGATTGAAGTGATCTCCATGCATCATCGGCTCTTTCAGGCTCAGCAGCCCATACCCGCGTTGAGGGTGAAAACCATTTTGCCGCAAGCGCGGTCCCTGCCAATAATCCGCCACCCCCAACAGGCGCAACAAGAAGGTCAAGAGGACCCACCTGCCCAATCATTTCCTGTGCACAAGTGCTGTTACCCAATATGACCTGAAGGTCATTGGAAGGATGTATAAAGACCATACCAGTAGACTGGATAACAGTATCTACGGCTTTCTCCCGGTCTGCGGGTAAAGGTCCGCTAAAGACAATGTCTGCTCCGTATCCTTTCACTGCATCCACTTTGACCCGGGGTGCATTTTCAGGCATAACGATTGTGGCTTTTATGCCCGCGATCCTGGCAGCCAGGGCTAATGCCTGTGCAAAGTTTCCCGACGAATGCGTGACGACACCTTTCTCTTTCTCCGCTGGGGTCAACCGGGATACAGCATGAGCCGCACCCCGCATCTTATACGCTCCCATGCGCTGAAAATTTTCACACTTAAAATAGACTTCTGCCCCGGACAATACATTAAAGGTAGTTGACGTAAATACAGGGGTGACATGCACGATAGATGCGATCCGTGATCGTGCATCTAATAAGTCTTCTCTTGAAGGAAGGGCCATCAGAATAGAATTTGATCCGTAAGTTTTTGTATCAGTTGCCAGGTCGAATCAACGTGCCGGGTTTCAGTGTACGTCTGGCCGGGGACCCAGCGGATGAGACCCTGCCCTTCAACGATTGCATAGGTCAGGTAGGCCTCCCCACTATCATTGATCATTCGGGAAAGTCGCTGTGTCAACAGACCATCCGGATCAGTCACAGCCTTAATCCGAAAGTTCACAACATTAAGTGCTAACGGAAAAACCATCTCGAGTCGGCTGTCATCCGCTAACCTGATTGCTATACTTTGAGCCATCCCGATATGATGTCGTAATCTTGATTTTATAGCTTTAGTCCCCAGCAGTTGTAACGTCATCCATAATTTGAGCGCCCGAAATCTCCGCCCCAAGGGAATGCCCCAATCCCTATAGTCCCTGACCTGATCTCCATACATCGTCATCAGATAGGATGGTGCAATACTCATCGTGCGGGTGAGTAATTCCGAATCCCTGACATAGTACATAGAGCAATCAAATTGTACAAACATCCACTTATGGGGATTGAACACAAAACTATCTGCCCCTTCCAGACCCTTTCTCAGGTGAGCATATTCCTCCAACATCAGTGCGGTCCCCGCATACGCCGCATCCACATGATGCCAAAGGCCATATTGACTGGTTATTCGGCTTACCTCCTCCACAGGATCAACCGCTCCTGTGGCTGTTGTGCCAATCGTGGTGATAACACACAACGGAGTATAGCCTGCACGAAGGTCCGACTGAATGGCTTCCTCCAGTCGAGGGATGTCCATCGAGAGGTTTGATAGAACGCCTACTTTAATCAGATTATCCGTTCCAATGCCAGCCAACCGGACGGCCTTTTCAACAGATGAATGGGCCTGCGATGAGGTATATATCCGATAAACTGTACCATCATAGCCACGTCGTGAAATTCTGAATCCTGATTTCCATTCCCTTGCTGTAAGTAAAGCCGTGAGAGTAGCGCTGGAGGCCGTATCCTGTATGGTACCCTCCCAGCCACCAGGTAATCCCAGCAGATCCCGGCACCAGTCCATACATTTTTGCTCCAGTTCTGCTGCTGCAGGAGAACTCTCCCACAGCATACACTGAGCGGCCATTCCTGCAGTAAGCATTTCAGCAGCTATCGAGGGAAAACTGGTATTCCCCGGAAAAAAACCAAAGAATAAAGGATGCTGCCAATGCGTCATTCCGGGGAGAATAACCTCATCCAGTATCCTGAAAACCTCATCCTCCGAAACAGGATCTTCCGGGGTATGATCGGGAAAACGGGCATAAATCTCGCCAGGTTGTACCTGACTTCTTACGGGCCTGGATTCGATTCCTCGATAATAATCAGCAATCCATGCTACTACCCTTTGCGCCAGATCCGTAAACGCCTGACGGCCTTTCTCGTCATTGTGAAAGAGTAAGGGATCTTGATTCATCTATCCCTGCTCTGAGGGGATGATCCCTGTTTTCTCTCCAAAATACTGAACAAAACGACGCATCTCATTTGCCAATTCAGTATGCTGGGTAGATTTGTAATACCCATCTGACAAAGCAGACAGGGCATAGAAGATTTTGCGATCCATTTCGGAAACCTGACATTCTTTCGTCCAGAGAAACAGGGTAGACGTATCCAGTGTTTCTTTATCCAATAATGCCAGGAAAACGGACTTGCTCTCAGCCGGATGGGATTGATGCGCCTCCGAAGCCTCCCATTCAATCCTTTC
Organism: Saprospiraceae bacterium; assembly: GCA_041746735.1. Taxonomy (GTDB): domain Bacteria; phylum Bacteroidota; class Bacteroidia; order Chitinophagales; family Saprospiraceae; genus Opimibacter. The sequence goes on along the minus strand of JBGTGP010000020.1, from coordinate 54,305 downwards.
AGGCACACGCTGAGCATCCAGCTCTATGCGAATAATAATTTCTGATTGTGACATTTGGCAAAACTACTAATTAATACAGGGGACAGGATACCGTCCTATGGATTAAATCGTTTAGCCAATTGCACGATCTCCGTACCGTAATATATGTGTGTTCCCTCCTTTAAACTCTGAGCGGCCTGCACCATCGCTTTGGCCACATCGTCCGCTACGATGGGTGCCAGATCGCCAATAATACTGCCGGAAAAACGCTGTAGTCCTTTGCTCAGGTTCCCTGCTAGACGCTCCAACGGACGGCTTTCATCCCGCAAGCCCAATAATAGAGAAGGCCTCATAATATGGACACTCCAATATGGCAGGCGACGAACATCATCCTCCAGTTCACCCTTCACTTTCAAGTAGTAGATCAACGATCCGCTGTCAGCTCCAACGGAAGAGACAAAGATCAACTGATTCATATTCTGAAGTGAGCCAGTCTTGGCAATCGTAAATATGAGGTCATGATCCACTTCGTAAAAAGCTTCACGGCTACCCGCTTTCTTCATCGTGGTACCCAGGCAGATAAACAAATCATCACCACGCATGAGATGCCTGTAATGTTCACTGGAGGAAAGGTCAACCTCGTAATGGATGAGCTTGGGGTGACTGGCTTTGATCGGGCTACGACCGATCGAGATTACTTTATCATACGCCTGATGGACTAAAAGCCGCCTCAGGCAACAATTCCCGATGAGACCGGTGGCGCCTAATATAACGGCTCCTTTGGCATGGTGTCGAATTTCCACACCTGGTGATCGATGATCAAGGAGTTGTTGCGTCATAAAGGCTAATAGGCTACTACCCGCGTATAATAACTAATACTGTAACCACCCCAGATACCCAGACCTCCATTGATATTGGATTGCAATCGGGTATAACTTGCAAATGGACCTTGATTGGCATTGCTGAATTCCAACGTATTCCAGAAATCAAAATGCGCCTCATCGATGGAACACCACTTGATGGTTACCGTATCGCCTACAAAATACAATCCAAATTGATCCGGATCAGCATTCCCATTGGTGGTGGCCGGATTAAATAGCTGAAAGTCAAAACTTTTACCGTCAAAAAATAGGTCTTCTTCGACAGTTGAAAACGACTTCTCATAGGGTCCACCGTTTGTCGAGCCGAAATACCGGTAAAAATTCCGAACGCCGGGAGGATCTGCCAGAAAGCATTTCAATTGGGCAAGAGAATCATTGGGTTTTCCCGGTGGAGGCAAAAACCGAAGACTATCGATCCGCACATGAGGAGGTATCGTGGTTGTGGCGGTAATCACATCGGTATCTACTTCTATCCTCAGCGTATACGTGCGGCCCTCTTCCGGCTGCACCAGCCCCAGGAGGTCCACATACACACAAAAATCAATGCTGAGTGTATCACTGTTTAAACCAAACTGAGCTGCTACCAGTTTGCGGATGGCCGGGTCAAGTTGGGACAAACATACTTCAGGCAAAACAACATCTGCTTCACCATCTGAAACGATAACTACAGCATTCCGGACAAATGAACTATTGAATTGATCTGGCCCGATCTCGCTGAAAAAGTCAAACGTTCGTGTGAGAATGACATACGTGGGAAAAGGCGCTTCTCCGGCTTCCAGGTATCCCTCGACTACATATTTTGGACCCTCCCCGGATTTGATCGGAATGTATTCCTGTTCGCAGGATGCAAGCATCAGTAAGAGCAGGATCGGAAGTAACGTCAGCAGGTTGAGTTTCATCGCCATTTAAAATTCCAGGTGACCGATGGGAGTACCGGAAAGATGGTGACCTTGTACGCTTTAGCGGATGCTGTGCCTTGTGTAAGGTCTGTTTCATAGTCCGTATATAGAAAGAAGGTATTCTTCCTGTTGTACAAATTGTAAAGTGAAAACACCCAGTGAGAATTGAATTTTCGAATTTCCTTCTTCTTAGGCCACAATGTAACCGAAACATCCATCCGGTGATAGGGTTCAAGTCGCTGGCTGTTGCGTGGACCGTAATCCGTCTGCAATTGACCTTCTATCAGGTAGAGCCTCTCCAACGACGTATACGTTCTGCCGGTGGCATAAATAAAAACAACTCCCGTGGTGATTCGGGGGCTGATATTATAATTCGACACCAGACTCAGGTCATGTGTTCGGTCATACGTGGCGGGATAGATTCTTCCGTTTTCGATATCCGGAAAGGATCGCTCCGTCCGGCTGAGGGTATAACCTAGCCATCCGTTCAACGCTCCCTTATTCTTCCTAACGAATAACTCCAGGCCATACGCTCGACCCTTCCCGAATACAAACTCATCCTCAACCTGGTCAACGCTGTTGTCCACAAAACTTTCACGGTAATCAATCTGATCCCGGAGAGATTTATAATACACTTCAACAGATGCTTCATAAGTATTGCTTCTGAAATTCTGAAAATAACCGGCCGCGTATTGCCAACCACGTTGAGGCTTTACCACTTCAGTACTGGGTACCCATACATCCGCCGGAAGTGTTGATGAACTGTTGCTCACCAAATGAAGATACTGTGTGGTGGCAGTCACTCCAGCTTTGATAGATGACTGTTCGGTAAGACTGGTATTCATAAATAATCTGGGCTCCAACGAACTGTACGTTTGGACCACCTCCCCGCCGCTGAAGGACTCACCGGTATGTTTAGATGTATACGGTCCTGTTTGCTGAAACAAAGTGCCTCTCAAGCCCAGATTGACCCGGAAACGAGGGCTGATCCTCCAGTCATCTTGTATATAGACAGCAAACTCATTGGCATACTTAGGTGTGGTCGTTGATTCAAATTCAACATCCCCTGCACTGCCTGAAATGATGTTGGGTGTTAGTTTATGATGAGTTCCATGAATCCCGGTCTTGATCTGATGATCATTGGACGGGAAGTAATCAAAGTCCAGTTTCATATTGAAATCCCGCACACCGGAATAGATACTGAATTTAAATTCCTCCTGATCAAACCCCGCACGGAACTGATAGTCATTATAGATGGCCGACAGGTTGAAAAAGAGTTTGTCATTGAAAAGGTGATTCCAGCGAAGCGTCGCGGTTGCATTTCCATAGGGTAACCTGAACCGGAAATCCCGGTCACGCTGTTCAAAATTGAGAACATCACGCCCAAAATAACCACTGAGATATACTCGGTCCTTTTGTGAAAACTGGTAGTTCACTTTTGCATTGACATCATAAAAAAAATAGTTGGTCCCTGCAAAATCGGTCTTGTTGATAAATGGTTGGGCCAGGTCGAATCCATAGGTCCTGCGTCCGCTGATCAGAAAACTGCTTTTATCTTTTACAATCGGTCCTTCAAGTGTAAGTCTTGAAGAAATGAGTCCTATCCCTCCTTCACTCTGGAACTGTTGGTTATTTCCTTCCTTCATCTGAATGTCCAGTACTGAGGATAATCGGCCGCCGTATACGGCAGGGATTCCGCCTTTAATGAGGGTCGTATTTTTTATAGCATCTGCGTTGAACACACTGAAAAACCCTAGAAAATGACCACTGTTATAGACCACTGCCTCGTCCAACAGGACCAGATTCTGATCCGCCCCGCCACCCCGGACATAAAACCCGGCACTGCCTTCTCCGGCAGATGATACACCCGGAAGCAACTGGATCGTCTTCAGGACATCTACCTCACCCAGCAAGGCGGGGAGCACTTTGATCTGGTCTACCGGCAGGCTTACACGCCCCATAGATGTACTTTGGACATTATCATCCTCCTCTTCCGCTTTTGCTGTGACCACCACTTCCTGCATAGCCAGCCCCGAACTCAGGGACACATTGACCTGTGTGGATTGGCTGAGTGTAACAGACTCCAACCGGCTCTGATAGCCTAAATACGAGAAAACCAAACGATACGAGCCCTCTTGAAGGGTGAGGGAATAAAAGCCGTAGGTATTGGTAACTGTACCTGTCGAGGGTTGGTTTTCCAGATATATATTTGCCCCGATCAAGGTCTCACCGGACTGGCTATCCTTGACGTACCCACTGATCGTAAATTTTGGTTGGGCGATACTCAGGGCAACACAAAGTTGTCCCAGTACAAGCATCAAACTCCGGAGCCTACGTATCCTCATGACAGAATGTCGAAACATTTGAAACGACATCTTGTTACAAAAAAGCCTTTCAAATATGTCGGTCTTATAGATTTTTTATTCGTTGGAACTTAAAAACCGGACTGGACGTACCTTCCACCCTGCTCGCCTTAACCTGGAGATCAAACCAGCAGGACCACTCAGATGTCCGGCACCTACGGTGATAAAATTGGATTGGGCTTGATCTAACTTCAAAATCCGATGTGTCATATGTTCATTGCGCCTGTATATCACACTTTTTCGTAGATCACGCATGGAGGACTGGGTAAGCTGATATAACCGGTGAATATCCCCGCTGACATAATAATCCAATGCCTTGTGAGTAAACCGTCTAAGTCTGGCAGGGCATTTACTGATCGCCCGTAATTGCTGGTATAAGGGTGCCGGATTGATGCTGTGTAAAAGTTCCATCTGCTCCAGAATAGATTCCAATCCAAGACACGGTATATCGTTTTCAACTGCATATTGCCAGAGATGTTCATCCAGGGAAACAGCATGATCCAACGCGAGGATCCGCTGTGAAAGAGCACTCAACAGCATCATCGGATGGAGATGGTCCAAAGTCGCAACATTGATACCAAACGAACGACCCAATTGTTTTTGCATTTTCGCATAGACCTTCTCGCTGAAATGTGACTTCATATGGTATCGGGGCACAAATGCAGGACGTTCAGCTGAGTTGAAATCCATTTCTCCGATATATCGGTCACACTGCCGGATGAAAGGATAGAGTGTGTGACAAAACTGATACACCCGGTCATCCCGGATATGCATGGTACCAAAAAGCATGGACGATTGGCCTTTGGGGGGAGTTAGAGCCCATAGCAGAGAGGGAGTACTCAACGAAATTCAGATATCAGCGAGGATGGACAACTACAGATCATAATCCAGCGGTAGCACCTTCCGGTTCTTCACGGTGGAGAGGGTCATGAGTGTTTTGAGACGTTCCACTTCGGGAATTTGGGAGAGAACATTGAAAAGCAAATTCTGGTACGCCTGTAAATCCTTACAGATGACTTTCAAAAGAAAATCGCCATCTCCGGTGATGATATTACATTCTGCTACTTCGTCGATTTCATTGACTTTTGCCAGGAAGTTCTCTGAGGCATTTTGTTTATGCCATCCAATATTGACCAGGATAAAAGTCTTGACTGTCAGGCCCAGCGCCAGAGGATCAACCTCGGCATGATAACTCCGGATCACTCCGTTCTTCTCCAGTTTTTTTACACGTTCAAGTGTAGGCGCAGGAGATAAACCGATCTTCTTGGATAGGCTAAGATTGGTGATGTTACTGTTCTCCTGAAGTATTTTCAAGATATGAAAATCAATCTTATCGAGATCATCTACCATGATGACAAATTATTGACAAGTTTTTAAATACGTTACGGTGTACCGATCTTCTTGAAAGGTTCACCCTCACTTTACGTAACGGTGAGTTTAACTATCCCCTGTTATGGGAATATGCCCAGTCGAATATAATCGCCCGCGATTTTGTTGAGCGCCACCACAAATGCGGCGGAACGGAGATCCTCAAGACCTTTCTTCCGCTTAAACGTATCGCGGATTTCGTCGTAAGCATTCACCATTGTATCCTCGAGGCCTGAGCGTACCAGATCAATTTCATCTGCTCCGTGTGTCAAAGCTATTTTCTCCCGGCTGCCTATTGTAGCACCGGTGAGCCGTTCTACTGTGGATACGAGATTCGTCAGTGAGTTTTGGGTATATCGCTTTTCCATCCGGCCAAACCGCATGTGCGAAAGATTTTTTAACCACTCAAAATAGGATACGGTTACGCCACCGGCATTGAGATACATATCCGGAAGCACGATAATTCCTTTTTTTCGTAGGACATCTGCTGCTTCAGACGTTACCGGACCATTGGCGGCTTCAGCAATAATCTTGGCCCTTACCCTCTTCGCGTTTTCTGTGGTGATCTGATTTTCCAGAGCAGCGGGTACCAGTATATCACATTCGATGGCAACCCAATCATTCCGGTCAGGAAGCGCTTTCGTGCCGGGGAAACCGATAATGGATCCTTTCTCCTTTCGGTACTTCAGGAGCTTTTCAATATTAATGCCCTTCTCATTGTAAATGGTGCCCTCGATCTCGGATACACCGATGATCAAGGCTCCACCTTCCTCCTGGGAGATAGAACCTGAGTACGAGCCTACATTCCCCAAGCCCTGAATGACCATGGTCTTACCCCCGATACCCGGTTGAAGACCCAAGGCTTTACAGTCATCCGAATACGATAAAAACTGGCGAATACCATAGTACACCCCTCTGCCGGTCGCTTCCGTCCTTCCCCGAATACCACTTTGATTTTCAGGCTTACCTGTGACACAAGCGGCAGCATCTATCTCGCCGTGATTAAATGTTTGATAGGTGTCCAAAATCCAGGCCATCTCCCGACTGCCTGTACCATAGTCCGGTGCAGGTACATCCAACCCGGGACCGATAAAATTTTTACGGATAAGCTCGGTGGTATACCGTCGTGTGATTTTCTCAAGCTGTTGTTCATTATACTTACGCGGACTGATTTTCACTCCCCCTTTGGCTCCTCCAAAAGGCACATCTACAAGTGCGCACTTATAACTCATCAATGCCGCTAGTGCCATCACCTCATCGCGGTTGACCATGTGACTAAAACGAATGCCCCCTTTGGTGGGTAACCGGTGGTGGCTATGCTGTACCCGGAAGGCTTCAATAACATGGTACTGATTACCGATCTTCACCGGAAAGGTCATTTCATACACAGCATTGCATACCTTGATTTGCTCTAGCAATCCTTTTGGAATATTCGTGTGATCGGAGGCCCGGTCAAAATTCCGGTTTACACTTTCAAAGAAACTGAGATGTTTTTTTCCAGTATTAGTCATTATGACGGCGATTTTCTAATTTATTGATTTTACGGTCCAGCAACACCAGATACACCAGCAGGGTGAGCAGGATCACAATGCACACCCCTGCGACCACGTAGATTTTACCGGTACTCCGCATAAAATCAGGATCGGTGGCGCCCTGAGCATACATCTGCTGGACGACCAATAACAAGGCAACGATTATGACGCTTTTACGTTTCATGCTGCGGGTAAAACACGCATAAAGATGAAAAGATTTATTCAACTCCATGTGTTTCCTTTGAGCTTATCGACACGGTATACCAACTGGCTGATCCACAGCCCCAATAAGATAAAACCAACCACGGCCGGATAGAAAACCAACCGCATCGTATGATCCAAATCTTCGCCTCCCATGGCCGGATTACCTCCACTGCCGGGATGTAAACTGTCCGTCATCCTGGGGATGATAAACAGCAACGGAATCAGGAGAACGAAAGCAAACATATTGTACCCGGCTGTAAGTCGGGCTTTTTGCAAATCATCTTCCACTGAGGATCGCATCACCATCAGGGCTGAATAGATCAGCAGTGCAATAGCTGACATATTTTGCTTTACATCCCAACTCCAATAGGCATTCCAGGTGTTTTTTGCCCAGATCATACCGGTCAACAGGCCGAGTAAGCCAAAGATCAGCCCCACTTTTATGAAAGCTACACTTTTCCGGTCCAGATCCATGTCCCCCTTACGATAATAGTGGAGACTGTAAAAGGCACTGACGCCAAAAAGCAGGATCATCGCAAACCACATCGGTACATGGAAATAGGTATTGCGTATTGTTTCTGCAAGGATATTGCGGAACGGATACTGTATACCTGCTTTCACCTGGATACCCTGGAGTTTGTGTTGCGTCCAAAGTGACATTTCTTCCGGCTGGTGACGGACGGCTGGTGAAGCAAAAATAGCATTAGGTAATACACTAGCCCCGTCTGCACCATTCACCACTATCAGCGTAAGGGGATAGGCTTCACTTCGAAACGGGAACGCTGCTGGTATATAAAAGCGGGCCTTTAACTGGCGGTCATCAAAAACTCGGATATGCCCGGCTTTGAGAACCGTATCTCCGGACAACCTAAGCCAAGCACTCAGTTGTGAGGTGTCACGCAGAAATGATGTATTGTAACCCTTGACTTCCAGTGTAACGGTGTCACCCGCACTGGCAGTCCCGGGGTTTACCTGGATGATTCCAGGATGGAGTGGCACGATCCAACCGGCTATAAAGACATATAACAGAAGGACAATGGCTCCCCATTTCCAGACTGCCAGTCGAAAAGTAGTTGGACGATCAGTTGCGCTCAGCATCAGGAGCGCCAAAGATACGGAAACAACCATAGTGCCATACCCGAAACCAGCGATATCATCGATGTCAGCAACATCATCTCATTCCAGGGATTGTCATCTGGTGTCGTCCCCAATCCATACGCCGTCAACTGGAGGATGTTGATCAACACCGGGATCATCAGAGGCAACGCCATGATGGCGGTGAGGGATGCATTTTGCTGGGTCTTGATGGCAATAGACGAAATAAAGGTCAAAAGGAAACTGAGTCCGATACAAGCCATACATCCTGTGACAAGGAACCAGCCGGGCCGAAGAAAATGATTTCCGGCGATTACGGACAGGACTAGCCAAAGGGTGAAAAATATGACCAACAGGAGTCCCAGATTGTAGAAAACCTTGGCAGTAAAGAGTTCCAGAGGATGATACAGGGTATAGTAATAGAAATACCGCCCTTCACTCTCCTTGCCAAAAGTCTTGAGCACGGCCATCAGGGAGCAAAAGAGAAAAATGACCCAAAACGTAAGACCCCACTCTTTGGGGGGCAACTGGCGCCAGATAGAGAATACAATAAAAGAAGCTGAAAGAACATATAATAGTATACCTGTCAGCGCATACCTTTCGCGAAGTTCGATCCGGGCTTCAGTCGCGATAAGATTCCATATCCGGTTCATACAGGGAGTAAAGATAGGAGGTTAATTGGTGGAATGGGAATGGAGCGTCGCAGAAATGGTGTGCCGATGAAGGGGGGAAGACAAAGGCATATTTCACAGGTCAAACAAAAAAAGTAAATTTGAAATATACGTTAACATTAAATATATTTGTAATGTATTACCTTTGTGTTATTCATTACATTAAGAAAAAATGAAGCACTTTCTCTCCCCTCTGTTTTGTCTTTGCCTCCTGACCGGAATCAGCCTGGCCAACCCATCCCCTCCCTTCTTCGCCACGCCAGCCAAACCGGGTGATGGTATCACGATCCTGCTCCAACGCTACGAACTCCACTCCCATCCATGCAACCTGACTAAATTCCTCGAACTCAATAACCTGAAAAACAATGCCCCCCTCATCCAGGGAAAAGAGTACAAACTTCCCATTTTTATTTACACGTACAACGGTAAAAGTATCCGCAGTACCATCGGAATCGATGATATGGACGCTGCCAAACGTATAGCTCACTACAATAAAGTCATCCTCAACCGAAATCTAAGACAAAGCGACTATGTCACCAGCAAAATCCTCTGGGTTCCATACCATGAACTCAATTGCTCCGGTGAATCTGCCAATACAACAGCCAGTACCTCATCCAAGAACCCATCGACCAAAACTCCTTCCGGAACTTCGGCCCATTACTTTCCGATTTTCGGACCAGACTATGCTACTGTAGTGCCTAAATCTGACAAACTAAAAGGAAAAGTATATTACATCTCCTCCGGTCATGGCGGTCCTGATCCCGGAGCCGTCGCCAAAGTCGGGAATCAGACCATTTGTGAGGACGAGTATGCCTATGATGTTTCACTTCGACTCGCCCGCAATCTCATCGAACAAGGCGCTAAAGTCTATATCATCGTACAGGATGAAAATGACGGTATCCGGAATGAAGATATTCTCCTTTGCGATAACGATGAGAAAATGCTAGGCAAAGAAACTATTCCTATCAATCAACTTGCACGACTCAAACAACGTACAGATGCCATCAATGACATCTACGCAGGTTATGCCCGAAAAGGGATTAAAGAACAGATCCTGGTCTGCATCCATGTCGATTCCCGTTCAGAGCACCAGCGCCAGGATGTGTTTTTCTATCATTTCGAACATTCGAAATCAGGCAAAAAACTGGCCTTGAATGTTCAAAAAGTTTTTGAAGAAAAATATGCCCGCTACAGAGCCACTGGAGGCTACGAAGGCACCGTGTCTACCCGAAATCTCTACATGCTCCGCAAACCTTTTCCTACTACCTTGTATGTTGAACTGGCCAATATTAAGAATGCATTTGACCGTAAGCGTATTCTCCCCGCCACAAACAGACAGGCTCTGGCCAACTGGCTATTTGAAGGGTTGACAAAATAATGCCTTTATAAGAAACATATCTCTGAGGAATCCTTAGCATATGAGAGGTAAGGAGGCCATCAAATCCTAGTCTTTTCCACCATATCCCTGTATACGATCTCGCTCCCAAACATCAGATTGCACCCTCTCAGATCACTACTGTCGACCCTTCCCAGCACCTCGAAACTTTCATCCGCATACACCACTCCCAAATCATCAGTTGCAATAAAGGCACAAGTGTCCACATTGGCCAAATCGATAATATTCAGGACCCCTCTTTGACCCGGCTCCAGCAGAGTCAATGGGTCGCTCAAGTCCCGGGCAATGACCCGCATCATCGGAGAAGGCTGAAAGTCATCCAACCTCCTGTAGGCCTGGGACATCAACTCCGTCATACCATATTCACTCACAATACTTAAATCCGGATGCCTGCGGCGCAAACGTGAATGCAATTCCGTCCTTGTAATTTCAGGCCCCCTACCCTTCATACCTCCTGTCTCCATGACGATGAGATTATCCCATACTGGTACTTCACTTTGTTCGAATAATGCCAAAAGGGCGAAACTCACACCGACCAATATCGTGGGCTCTTCATTCTCTCGTGCTAAGTCCATTTGACGCAATAGTGCATCATCAATCACCGAAAAAAAACGCAGTCCATTGTGATCCTGCAGCGTCATAAAATAATGAACCATATCTACCAGGGATGAATCGCCGCGATCCAGATAGGAAGGCAAAAGTGCAATCCAGGTGTACCGGCCCGGATTGCCTAAAAAGGGCTCAAAGCAAGAAACGGCTGCTCGGTGGTACAGATCCAAATCCCGAATGAAATGCCTGGAGTGATTACTCCCGGTTGTCCCACTGCTACGAAATATCCGTTCTGCGGCCCATTGTCCTGTTTGGATATCGTGGTCCCTGAACATCGATATCGGCAGAAACGGAATCTCCCGAAGACTCAAACCAGTTCCGGACGTCCTGTTGAGTTGATTGCAAAATGACTGATAAAGCGGATTATAATCAAACTGGTATTTCCAAACATCAAGTGCAACACCTTCAAAGTCTACGACGTTTATATCGTATATTCGATGGATCAATGATTCACGCTGTACGTCTGCTGCTTTCATCTGCTACAAAAATAGGCCTTTTCATCCTCCTGGTTTTGGTGAGTTGGCAATGCCTCGATGCTCCTGACTTTCCCAATGAACCATACATTGAATTTCTAGACATCTCAAAAGATACGCTTCGCCAGGGCCTTTTCCAGGAAGATTCTGTCATCATCCGTTTCCGCTTTGAAGATGGGGATGGGGATATCGGTCGCACCGATCAGGCTACCCAAAACAATATCTTTGTATATGATGAACGTACCGGTGTTCTCGACAACACATTTGGCATTCCGGCCATCCCGCAGGAAGGTGCAGCCAATGGCGTAGAGGGCGAGGTCCGAATTAAACTATACTCCACCTGTTGTATCTATCCCGATGGAGCCGACCCTTGCACTATCAATCCCAACTACCCCTTTGACATCGTCCAGTATAGAATCTATATCCAGGACCGCGCCGGGAACAAGAGCAACGAAATACTCACTTCTCCAATTATTTTGCGCTGTAATTAATACCGGATGACCCCACCACTTTCTAAGGCATCCAACACCATTTTTTTTAGCCCCCCCTCTTTCCATTAATCACCATAATGGGTAAAGAGTCGTTCCAATTCAGTCTTCTCCCAATTCTGCCTATATTGGCCATTCATGAATGCCGCTGAACTCATTCTCAATCCGGATGGATCCATTTACCACCTCAACCTGCTTCCGGAAGACATTGCCTCTACCCTAATTCTCGTAGGCGATCCTGGACGGGTGCCAAAAGTTTCCCGGCTCTTTGATGAGGTGGAAATGATCAAGCAAAAAAGGGAATTTCTTACCCATACGGGCCGCATCGGAAAGAAAAGAATCTCTGTCATCTCCACCGGTATTGGAACGGACAATATTGACATCACTCTCAATGAACTCGATGCGCTGGCCAATATAGATCTGCGCTCCCGACTTCCCAAAGAGAATCTGGTATCTCTCAATATTATCCGAATCGGTACATCCGGCTCAATTCATCCGGACGTACATGTAGATGATGTAGTCATCTCCGGCATTGGAATCGGGACAGATGCATTGGGAATGTATTATGAACACGTCCCGCTGCACCACCCTTTACTTCCGGAATGGTCTTACATGAGCCAAAGATATCCCTTTGATCTCAAGGCCTTCACCCTTCCATACAAAGAGGGAATCACCCTGACGTGTCCCGGTTTTTATGGACCTCAGGGACGAACCCTTCGCATGCCTGCTGCCTATACGATCCCAATCAATGATCTTCACCACATTCAAATTCAGGACCTGGCATTTACCAATCTGGAGATGGAAACAGCCGCTATCTATCTCTATGCAGAGAAAATGGGACACAAAGCCATTTCATTCAATGCCATACTGGCTCAACGCCTGGACGGACTTTTTAGTGAAAACTCAACCCGAACTATGGATACGCTGATTGACTCCGTGCTTCAGTGGATTGTTCGGTCCATCCCCTAAGTCATTATTAGTTTTTACCCGCATTCGGTGGCGTACGCAATATTTCCTTTTGGAGTCTGATCAATTCCAAATGCATGTGGTTGAAAATCCAAATGCGGTCCAGCAACAAGGGTGCTTCCCGCAACGGATCAGGTTCCCAAGGTAACACCGGACGGCATAAGACATACATAGATGTATGATCCTCCGCCATCCATTGCTCCACTATGGGTACTGCAACTCCATACTTCAATTTTGACCAGATCCGCAGGCTCAGCATACCACAATCCACAATGATCACCGGTCGGGGCTGATCACCAAAAGCTTCCAAGTAAAATTCTACCGCAGATACTTTCAACTCCTGTCCCTCCTTCGGCACTACCGTACTTCCGATAAGGTCATACGATTGAGCCAACACGTCTCGTAACGTGGATTCCTGGATAGCCATATCGCCTTCTGCTGCTTTGGCTCTGGCTTGTTCAATCCATGTCCATTGTCCTTGTGCCATCAGGGCCAGATCTTTGATATCATAAGGCTTGCCCACTCTGGAGAGATACTCCCTGGCATATTCAGGCACCCAAATGCTCCCCAATTTCCCGGCAAGTTTTCGGGCCAGCGTAGTTTTTCCGCTACTTTCCGGACCTGTAATGGTGATGATAAAGGGTTTCTGACGCATATGGCTTTAAAGCCAAAGTTAATCCATAGCCGGACGATTCGTTGCGTCGGCTGAAACCCGTACTTTTGCAGGATGCACGATATAGAGCCGTATTTTCAGTGGAGAGATGTGTATATCGCCTCAGAGGATCGCAGGTCCCCGTTTTATGGCCGCGATTATGATGAGTTTTATTTTTCGAATGCGATTTATAATTATTATATCCATCCCCAATGGGATTCTTTTGGCAGTAGTACCCTCTACCTCAAAATCCTCTATACAGATTATGAGCATCAGTATGCGATCCTCGAACTTATCGGCGAATGGAATGACTGCATTTACAACGATATTATGATGCTTCGCCGGGAGATAACCGATCTGATGCAGACCCGAGGAATCAGCCGGTTCATCTTAGTCTGTGAAAACGTCCTCAACTATCACGCCGCTGAAGACAATGCCTATTATGAAGAATGGTATGAGGAAGTTTCAGATGGAGAAGGATGGATCGCGATCATCAACCCCCTGGAACATGTGGCCCGGGAAATGCAGATGTATGGGCTCCAGGACTACATTCATGTACTAAGTGGCTCCTCCTGGCGAGGCAACAAACCGGATTATTTGTTTACCTGGGTAGAACAACAACTTTTCTCACCTAAAATGCTCCGCGTTGGCTGATCCGATCTCACACCGGTCAGGCTTTATCAATATCCTGGGCCGTCCCAACATGGGAAAATCGACGCTCCTCAATGCACTTGTAGGTGAACGCATGTCCGTGATCACCTCGAAACCACAAACCACACGTCATCGGATCATTGGCATTGTAAGTGGTGAGGACTTCCAAATGGTTTTTTCAGATACACCTGGATTTATCGATGACCCGGCTTACAAAATGCATCAATTGATGAATGCCTACATCAATCTCTCCTTTGATGATGCCGACATCATCCTCTTTTTGACAGACCCGTATGAACCGCTTAGCGAGCAACACCAGTTGCTTCAGCGGATAGCCCGGCACACGTGCCCCGTACTCGGCATCATCAATAAAAAGGACCTGATGACCCCACAGGAACTCGAGGCCAGAACTGCCGAACTGGAAGCCTTTCTGCCAGGAAGAAAAATCATAGTGGTCTCAGCACTCCGCGGTGATGGTACAGATACGTTACTGCAGGAAATCCTTACTCAACTCCCGGAAGGACCTGCTTTTTATCCAAAGGACCAATTAACGGACCGGCCTGAACGATTCTTTGTCAGTGAGATCATCCGGGGAAAGATTCTTGAACTCTACCGCGATGAAATCCCCTATACGGTCGAAATCGGTATTGATACGTATAGCGAAGGCGAAAGCAAAGCGGGTCCCATCACCCGGATCGCCGCCGTGATTTACACGGTAGACGAACGTAAAAAATCAATCCTTTTGGGCAAACAGGGCGCCGCCATCAAACAACTTGGCACAGAAGCCCGGAAGGAAATCGAAACTTTCCTGGGACAACGTGTATTTTTAGAACTCCTGGTGAAAGTGCGTGATAACTGGCGGGATGACGAACGCGCTTTACAATCATTTGGATACCAAAACTGATCATGTCTAATATCGTCGCAATCGTCGGAAGACCCAATGTAGGTAAGTCCACCTTGTTTAATCGCATGGTCGGCGCCCGGCAGGCCATTACAGACAACATCAGCGGTGTCACCCGGGACCGTCAGTATGGCAGTGGGTTCTGGAATGGAAAAAACTTTACGGTGATTGATACGGGAGGGTTTGTCCAGCATTCGGAGGATATTTTCGAAAAAGCGATCCGGGATCAGGTCGATATTGCCATCGAAGAAGCCACAGTCATCATTTTCATGACTGATGTCATGACGGGCATCACGGATCTCGATGCCGAGGTCGCGGACAAACTACGTAAGTCAGGGAAAAAGGTCATTCTCACCGTCAACAAAGTGGACAATCATGAACGTCATCTCGCCGCAAACGAATTTTGGGCGATGGGATTTGAGGAAACATTTTTCCTGTCCTCTATTTCAGGGAGCGGTACGGGTGAATTGATGGACAGCGTCGCGGAAGCACTCGCACCGGATGATACAGAAATGCCGGAAATTCCCAAAATAGCTGTGATCGGCCGACCCAATGTGGGCAAATCTTCTTTCATAAATGCTCTCATGGGCGAAACCCGACACATAGTCACGGAGATCGCAGGAACAACCCGGGATTCGATCCATACCCGCTACAATAAGTTTGGCAAAGACTTCCTGATCATCGATACTGCAGGTATGCGCAAAAAACGGCAAGTAGAAGAAAACCTGGAGTTTTACAGCGTCATCCGTACGGTGAAGGCCATCGAAGAGTCAGATGTCTGCATCCTGATGCTGGATGCCACTTCCGGTCTCGAAAGCCAGGATTTGAGCATCCTGCAGATCGTGTTGCGACGCAATAAAGGTATCGTGATTGTAGTCAACAAATGGGATCTCATTGAAAAGGAAACGAACACCGCCCGTGATATGGAAAATGTCATTCGACAAAAAATGGCACCTTTTACAGATGTTCCCATCCTCTTTATCTCCGTACATGATAAACAGCGCATCTTCAAAGCTGTAGAGACGGCTCTCGAGGTCGCAGATAACAGGGCGCGAAGGATATCTACCTCTGAATTGAATGAACTCATCGAATCGGCAACACAAAAACAATCTCCCCCAAGTTTCCGGGGTCATCTCATCAAAGTCAAATATGGCACTCAATTACCCATGCCCTATCCTGCATTTGCACTATTCTGCAATTATCCGGATGAGGTAAAAGAAAATTACCGAAACTTTCTGGAAAATCAGATCCGGAATGCCTTCCAGTTTACTGGCGCTCCGATCCGAATTTATTTCCGGCAAAAGTAAATGTGCATTCCGCCCATGACGATAACACCTACACCCATTGATGGTCTCCTGATTCTTGAGCCGCATGTGTTTGCCGATTCACGTGGATATTTCCTTGAAACCTGGCAACAGCAACGATATCAACTTCCAGGGGCTAAAGACTTTGTACAGGACAATGAGGCGAAGTCTGACAAAGGGGTACTCCGCGGACTTCACTTTCAGACCGGAATACATGCTCAGGGAAAACTCGTACGGGTCATAAAGGGTGCCGTCTATGATGTTGCTGTGGATATACGACCTGGCTCCGATACCTGGGGCCAAGGCTTTGGCCTCATCCTTTCAGGAGAAAACAAGAAGCAACTTTGGATTCCCGGAGGATTCGCACATGGATATCTCGTACTGGAGGATGATACAATCTTTTGCTATAAATGTGATCAATATTATCATCAGGCCTCCGAAAGCGGTATTCGATATGATGACCCGTCTGTCGCTATTGCCTGGCCGGATCCGGGTGTGCCCCTGATCATTTCGCCTAGGGACCTTGCATTAGGCCGTTTAGCGGATATACAGTCATGATTCATATTATCGTCAGTGGCGCCTCCGGGCAACTTGGGAAAGCTTGCGTGGCGGAACTATCTTTCAAAGAGGGCTACAGTGTCTATGCTTTCGACCGCGGCCAACTGGATATTGCCGACTCAGACAAAATACAGCGCATCCTGGCTATCCTGCCACAGGCACAGTACTGGATCAACTGTGCCGCCTATACCAAAGTCGATGATGCCGAATCACATCAGGAAGAAGCTACGCTCTATAACAGTATTGCTCCCGGTTATATCGCCCGGGCTTGCCAAGTCAGCGGCGTACATATGTTTCACTTTTCGTCCGACTACGTCTATCACAATGAACATCGCCGGCCGCTTCAGGAGGATGACCCGCTCGAACCCAAAAGCATATATGCCATTTCCAAAAGGGCAGGTGAACTTGAAATTCAACAATCCCAGGTCAGTCATACCATTCTCAGAACGTCATGGGTCTATGGTCCAGGCGGGCACAATTTTGTCAATACTATGTTGCGCTTGGGAGCCGCCAAGAACCATTTGCGAATTGTGGGGGATCAGCATGGCGCTCCAACCTATACCTTCGATATTGTACAAGCTGTCAAAAACCTGATCCGTCATCATCAAACCGGTGGTCTCGAAACCGTTCACGGCATATTCAATTTTGCTAATGCAGGTGAAGTGACCTGGGATGAATTTGCCCGTTGTATTTTCCGGCTTACCGGTTTGTCATGTGAGGTCGAAACCATTACTACAGCAGCGTACAATGCCCCCGCTCCCAGACCGGCCTACAGCGTATTGGATTGCGCCAAAATCAGCTCACTGCTGCAGCACCCCATTCCCCATTGGGAAGATGCCTTAATCCGGTATCTCAGGACTCAGAGAAAACCAATCGTCTGATTTTAAAAACGGACTCCGGACGAAATGGGGAATGACGAATTTGGCGTTCCTGTCGGTCCAGATCTATTCCCGGCCAATACCATTTCCTATCATCGCTCCCTGCTCCGGCTATATTAAGGGCAACTCCAACCCTAATAATCTATATCTCCTCCCAACTTTACCCTCTCCATCTTCGTTTTTTCTTATATTTATCAGCTATGGGCAAGTCATACCTTCTTCTGTTCCTCATTTTTTGTGGTGGAAGTCCGCTTTTGCGTGCTACCCACAATCGTGCCGGAGAAATCACCATACGCCAGATTGGGGATCTCACACTCGAAGTGACGGTGACCACCTATACCAAAACAACAAGTGTTCAGGCCGATCGGGATAGTGTTCGGGTCTTTTGGGGTGACGGAAGCTCGCAATATGTTTTTCGCACCAATGGTAACGGGACACCCTTACCTAATAACCGTAAGCTCAACTATTATACAGCAATACATACCTACCCCGGACGGGCTACCTATACCATTTCCATGATGGATCCTAACCGTAACGGAGGCATCCTGAATGTCAACCCACCCAACTCAGAGGGTGTACCCTTTTACATAGAAGCAACGTATACTTTCCTGAATCCTCAATTTCAGGGATATAATGATACACCGGTGCTTCTGGAACCCCCAATCCATTATGCCTGTGTCGGTAAACGCTTTATTCACAATCCCAGCGCCTATGACGCTGAAGGGGATAGCCTGGCTTTCGAACTGGTTATACCTATGCAGGATAGTGGACAGAATGTACCCAACTATATATTTCCGCAACATATAGGTGCCGGCCCGTTTAATTCACTAACGTTAAATCCATTCTCTGGTGATCTCGTGTGGCAATCTCCTCAGATTGCCGGGGAGTACAATATCGCGTTCCGGATCAAAGAATACAGAAATGGTATTCTGATCAGTTCCTTTATTCGCGACATGCAAATCCTGGTGTTGGTTTGTGACAATAGCCCACCAATGGTGTCCTCGATTGAAGATGTTTGTATTATCGCCGGGCAGACCTTGTCACTGATCGTTTCTGTCTCTGATCCCGATACGGGCCAACTGGTGGCGCTCACTGCTACAGGCGGACCGTTTGAAGTTTCAGGCAACAAAGCGATCCTGGAGGCAGGTCCCGGTGGATTTCAGGCTCAACCTTTTCAGGCCTTGTTTATCTGGACGCCACAATGTGAGCACATCCGGGATCAACCCTATACGGTCATTTTCAAAGCGGTCGACAATGATTTTGATACTACGGGACTCGTGGATCATCATGCTATCCGGATCAAGGTCATAGGCCCACCACCCGAAGACCTTGCGCTCAGCAGTGTCAATGAAGCCTTCCATCTGTCCTGGGGCCTTCCCTATAAATGTGATGCGACAGCAGGTGATTATTTCAGGGGCTTTTCCGTTTGGAAACGAACGGGTAGTAACCAGTTCGAACTTGATTCATGCGAAACCGGGCTTGAAGGCAGAGGATATACAAGAATTCTAGCGAATTGGAAAGGGATGCAAGGCGGGCGCTATCATTATGAAGATTCGGATATTGAGTCCGAAGGAAGTTATTGTTACAGGGTATTGGCGGAATTTGCCCAGGTCACGCCTTCCGGCCAGCCATACCTTCGCGTCGTCAGCATTCCTTCAGATGAAATATGTCTCAGAGCAAAAGCGGACCGGCCTTTGATTACAAAAGTATCGGTTGACGCCACCAGTGACCAGGATGGAATCATACGCGTACACTGGTTAGGTCCTGATCGGGAAATCCTGGATACGCTGACATTTCCGGGCCCGTACCAGTATCAGATTATGCAGGCAACAGGGGTCTCCGGAAATGATTTCATGCCGGTACCAGGCGGTATGTTTACCTCTCCTGACTTTGCAGGATTGACAGACAGTATGATTTTGATTTCCAATCTGGATACACGGAATACAGGCTATACCTATCGGATCGATTTCCAAACCGGTAATGGAAATGAGTTATACGGGTCATCGCAGGAGGCCTCATCCGTCTACCTCAATGCTTTACCCTCTGATGAAGCTGCTGTATTATCCTGGACGTTCAACGTCCCGTGGGACAATTACCGCTTTGATATATGGCGAAGTGATCAGGGTGGTGCTTTTAGTCTTATAGCCAACACAACTGATGACAATTTTAAAGACAACGGTTTAATCAATGGACTCCCCTATTGCTATAAAGTTATAGCCTATGGGGACTATGGCCTGGCCTCCGTGTCCGCACCCCTGATCAATCACTCGCAGGAAATTTGTCTCGTTCCCCAGGACAATGTCGCACCTTGTCCTCCTACTCTTAAGGTCATAAACATTTGTGACCAGGCGAGTTCCTCTACACCTGCCGATGCCTTTATCAATTATGTCTCTTGGGAGCGTACCTGCCATGAAGATGATGTAGAGGTTTATCTCATATACTATAGTGAATATCCAGGGGCTGCGCCAATACTCGCAGGGACAGTATATGCTCCCACCCAGCAATTTGAACACAAGCCTGGCGAAAAAATTGCAGGTTGCTATATGGTTACCGCCATTGATCTGAATGGCAATATCAGCGCGGCCTCATCGACCGTTTGTGTAAATAACTGTCCGGTTTTTGAACTGCCTAATGCTTTCACTCCCAATGGTGATGGTCAGAATGATGTGTTCCGGCCATTCCGTTCCCGCTTTATTGAAGTCGTTGATTTTAGAGTCTTTAACCGATGGGGACAGGTCATCTTTGCCACGCGGGATCCCCAAATCAATTGGCGCGGACAAAACCAAAGTGGCACCGATGTATCCGATGGTGTATATTATTATACCTGCGAAGCCTTTGAAAGCCAGGGCCAGACCCCTATTATACTGTCTGGTTTTATTGAATTGATCAGAGGATAGCCCGGAAGGGTGTTTCCCCCTTTACTATCTTTAGTCCTCCATCAATAGTCCGGCCATTATGTTTTCAGGCATCATTAAATCACTGGGGGTCGTATATGCCATTCATACGAAGGGGTCTACCAAGCGAATTACGATCGTCTCATCCATTTCAGATTCATTGCATACGGATCAGAGTGTAGCCCATGATGGAGTGTGCCTGACCGTTGTAGCCGCAAACGAGGGGACACATGAGGTTGAAGTTGTACTGGAAACATGTTCCAAAACCACTTTTGGCTTTGTGCGAAAGGATCAGGTACTCAATCTGGAAACATCCGTCACGCCCTCTACTCTCTTGGACGGTCATATTGTTCAGGGGCATACGGATACCCTTCTGCAGTGCCTGGATATCCGGGATATGCAGGGAAGTTGGATGATGCGATTTTCATTGCCACAGGAATATGCTGCACTGGTGATCCCACAGGGTGCGATCTGCATTAATGGTGTCAGTCTGACGATTGCCCGGCTGGAAAGAGATGCATTCGAAGTGGCGATTATCCCCTATACCTTTGCCAATACCAACCTCAAACTACTCCACCCCGGCACTTACGTCAATATTGAATTTGATGTCATTGGGAAATATCTGCTCCGACAGCGAAGCTTATAATAAATAGAAAGGGGGAAGATGTACTCTGCCCCCTTTCTATTACAATATGAGATCAACTCATATTTCATCGTCATACATACGTTCAACATACTCCTCGCCGTCATGTGCTTTGACTAGGAGGTGTTCGAAGCGGACTGCACCCGTTCCAGCCGGGATGCGTTTACCCACAATGACATTCTCCTTCAATCCTTGCAGATCATCGCGCTTGGCGCCGATAGCGGCTGTGCTGAGTACTTTGGTGGTCTCCTGAAACGATGCTGCAGAGATCCAGCTCTTGGTCCCCAGGGAGGACCTGGTGATTCCCTGAAGCATAGGGCTGGAGGTAGCGGGCACCGCATCCCGATACTCCATGCTTTTCTGGTCATTCCGTTTGAGAAAAGAATTCTCTTCCCGGATCTGTCGCAACGTAACCACGCCACCGGCATTGTACTTTTTAGAGTCCCCCGGATCTGTAATCACCTTGCGATCAAAGATCATATCGTTCTCCTCAAAAAAATCATGACGATCCGCAGACTCGCCCTGGAGGAAACTCGTATCTCCCGGGTCCATGATCAATACACGACGCATCATCTGACGCACGATCACTTCGATGTGCTTGTCATTGATGGCAATACCCTGCGAACGATAGACCTCCTGAATACCATTGACCAGATAGGACTGCACGGCAAAAGGACCTTTTATTGAAAGGATATCCCCAGGCGCGACCGCACCATCTGACAGCGGCATACCGGCCCTCACGAAATCCCCTTCCTGCACTAACAAGTGTTTAGATAATCCGATGAGGTACTTCCGGCTTTGATCCGTCTTTTCATCCACCACATATACTTCACGATTGCCCCGTTTGATACTGCCAAACTTGACAACACCATCTATCTCGGACACCACGGCAGGATTAGAAGGATTACGGGCTTCGAATAATTCCGTTACCCTGGGAAGACCACCTGTGATATCCTGAATCTGGCTGGTCTTGCGCGGTATCTTGACAATAATCTTACCCGCCTTAATAGCATCCCCATCCGAAACACTGATGTAAGATCCTACCGGAAGATTGTAATTCCGGAGTTCTTCACCATCCTTGGAAATAATGCTGATGGAAGGTATCTTTTTCTTGTTTTTGGACTCAATAATTACTTTCTCCTCATACCCTGTCTGATCGTCCCGTTCAGTCCGGAAGGTGACACCTTCTTCGATTGAATCATACTTGGCGATGCCCGAAAATTCGGAAATGATGACGGCATTGAAAATATCCCAATGACAGATCATGTCACCGCGTCGAATTTTCTGTTTGTCCTTGACCATAATTCTGGCACCATATGGGATGTGGTGCGTCACGAAAATCCGGTTTGTCGCCGGATCCGTAATCCGAATTTCACCGGATCTGGAAATTACCACTTCCTGCATACCCTCCTCATCTTCATAGATGACTGTCCGAACCTCCTCAAATTCAATGGTACCATCAAATTTGGCAACCAGTTCGGATTCCTTTTTGGAAAGTGACGCAATACCCCCCACGTGGAATGTCCGGAGGGTAAGCTGCGTACCCGGCTCACCTATACTCTGGGCTGAGATAATGCCCACGGCATCTCCAATTTCCGCAATTCGGCCTGTCGCCAGATTTTTACCATAACACTTGGCACATGTCCCACGCTTGCTTTCACAAGTAAGTACAGATCGGATGGTGACCCTCTCAATGCCGATATCTTCAATTTTCTCTGCGATCGCCTCGGTAATGTATTCTCCGGAACCAACCAATAGCTCGTCCGTCATCGGATGAACGATATCATATAAGGAATAACGGCCGTAGATCCTGGAGGCCAGACTCTCGATCACCTTTTCATTATCCTTTAACGCTGAAGTTTCAATGCCGCGCAATGTCTCGCAATCTTCTTCATTGACCACAACATCCTGTGCAACGTCAACCAAACGGCGTGTGAGGTATCCCGCATCCGCTGTTTTGAGCGCTGTATCTGCAAGGCCTTTACGCGCACCGTGTGTCGAAATAAAGTACTCCTGTACACTCAGGCCATCCAGGAAGTTGGACAAAATCGGGTTTTCAATGACCGCCCGTCCGGTATCCCCGGATTTCCGGGGTTTAGCCATCAGGCCCCGAAGGCCGCACAACTGCTTGATCTGGTTCTTGGATCCACGAGCTCCGGAGTCCAGCATCATAAATACTGAGTTAAACCCCTGGTTATGCACCGACAACTCTTTCATCAGACTCTCCGTGATCTTGTTGTCCGCATATGTCCATTTGTCAATCGTCTGATTATACCGCTCATTCTCGGTGATCAGACCCATATTGTAATTATTGGAAACATCATCGACATCATTCTGTGCTGTACGCAAAGTTTCCTCCTTGATGGACGGCGTAATAAGGTCTCCTAATTTGAAGGAAAGACCCGCCCTGAAAGCCCAGGAAAATCCAAGATCCTTAATGTCATCCAAAAATTGTGCGGTCCTTGGAAAATTAGTCCTGATGAGAATATCCCCGATAACTTTGCGCAGGTTCTTTTTTGTAAGCAGGATATTGATAAAGGGCACCGTATCCGGCACCACTTCATTGAATAATACCCGGCCGGTAGACGTTTCAATTATCTTTTTCTCTAACTGTCCATCTTCCCCCTCAACATTTACCCGTACACGAATCGGAGCATGCAAATCCATACATCCTTCATTAAACGCAATCACCACTTCCTCTGCACTGTAGTAGGTCTTACCTTCTCCTAAAACTTTTTCGCCATTTTCTGAACGACGTTCTTTGGTCAGGTAGTACAGCCCAAGCACCATGTCCTGGGAGGGCAGTGTCACAGGTGACCCATCCTGCGGGTTAAGCATGTTGTGCGATGCCAGCATCAATAACTGGGCTTCCAGAATAGCAGCTTGTCCCAACGGTACATGCACGGCCATCTGGTCTCCGTCAAAGTCAGCGTTGAAGGCGGTACATACCAGCGGATGCAATTGAATGGCTTTGCCTTCCACCAATTGTGGCTGGAAAGCCTGGATCGAAAGTCTGTGGAGTGTCGGGGCCCGGTTGAGCAATACCGGATGACCCTTGAGTATGTTTTCCAGAATATCCCATATCACAGGTTCCTTCCGATCAACCAGCTTTTTAGCGGATTTTACAGTCTTGACAATACCGCGCTCAATCAGCTTACGAATAATAAACGGCTTGAACAATTCGGCGGCCATCCCCTTGGGCAAACCACATTCATGCAATTTAAGCGTTGGTCCAACGACAATCACTGAACGACCGGAATAATCCACACGTTTTCCGAGCAGGTTTTGACGGAAACGCCCCTGCTTTCCTTTCAAAATATCACTTAAGGATTTAAGCGCTCGTCCACCTTCTGCTTTAACCGCGTTTGATTTTCTTGAATTATCAAAAAGTGAATCGACAGCTTCCTGAAGCATACGCTTTTCATTCCGCAGAATGACTTCAGGCGCTTTGATCTCCAGCAATCGCTTCAAGCGATTATTCCGGATAATTACCCTACGGTACAGGTCATTCAAATCCGAACTGGCAAATCGCCCACCATCCAAGGGGACCAGTGGACGAAGTTCCGGTGGTATAACCGGCAGATACTGTATGATCATCCATTCCGGACGATTTTCTGTATGGGTATTTCCTTCTCTGATCGCCTCTACAACTCTAAGCCGTTTGAGCGCTTCAGATTTACGCTGCTGGGATGTTTCTGTGGCAGACTGGTGACGCAATTGATCTGATAGTTTCTTCAGATCGATTCCGGCCAACAGATCAAATACGGCCTCGGCTCCCATTTTGGCAATAAACTTGTTTGGATCTGCATCATCCAGCATTTGATTTCCTTCAGGAAGCGTATCCAATACATCAAAATATTCTTCTTCGGTCAATAGGTCCATCTGGTCAATGCCTTCATCTCCTTTTACACCTGGTTGAATGACGACATAACGCTCGTAATAGATAATGGACTCCAGATTTTTGGAAGAGAGTCCCAGGATGTAGCCGATCTTGTTGGGAAGTGATTTGAAAAACCAGATGTGAACGACCGGCACGACGAGCTTGATATGCCCCATACGTTCCCGCCGTACTTTCTTTTCCGTAACCTCTACTCCACAACGGTCACATACAATACCCTTGTAACGGATACGCTTGTACTTTCCGCAGTAACATTCAAAATCCTTGACCGGACCGAATATACGCTCACAAAACAATCCATCCCGTTCGGGCTTGTACGAACGGTAGTTGATGGTTTCTGGTTTCAGTACTTCACCATACGACCGTTCCAGAATATCATCCGGAGAGGAAAGGCTCAGGGAAATACTACGGAAGTTTTGCTTTTGTTTGACGTGCTTCTTCTTTAAAGACATAGTCTGTTGCTATAATTAGAATAGAGTGAAATCAATCAAATTTTACATCGAGGGCAAGGCCCCGAAGTTCGTGTACCAGTACATTGAAACTCTCCGGGATATGAGGCTCAGGCATATTATCACCCTTCACGATAGCCTCGTAGGCTTTCGCCCGCCCGATAATATCATCCGATTTTACGGTAAGTAACTCCTGAAGTATATTGGATGCGCCGTACGCTTCCAATGCCCAAACCTCCATCTCACCAAAACGCTGTCCACCAAACTGGGCTTTACCACCCAAAGGCTGTTGCGTGATAAGAGAATAAGGACCTATAGATCTGGCGTGCATTTTATCATCTACCATATGCGCCAACTTCAGGATGTAAATCACACCTACTGTCGCCTGCTGATGGAAACGGTCACCGGTATTACCATCGAAAAGGAACGTCTGACCCAACTCGGGCAATCCGGCTTCAATGATCTGACCCTGGATTTCATCCAGTGACGCCCCGTCAAAAATCGGAGTGGCAAATTTAAGCCCGAGCTTTTCTCCGGCCCATCCCAATACGGTTTCAAAGATCTGGCCCAGGTTCATCCTCGACGGCACCCCCAGTGGATTCAACACGATATCAACCGGTGTCCCATCCTCCAGAAATGGCATATCCTCCTGACGTACAATCTTGGACACAATACCCTTGTTTCCGTGGCGACCGGCAATCTTATCCCCAACTTTGAGCTTACGCTTACGGGCCAGATATACTTTGGCCAGTTTCAATACACCAGGTGGCAATTCATCACCAATACTGATATTGAAACTCTCCCGCTTATAGCGACCGATCTCTTCGTTGATCTTAATGCTGAAATTGTGGAGCAATCTTGAAATAAGGCTATCCGTATGTTTATCACCCGTCCAGCCGGTATAATCGATCTGCGTGAAATCAATCGTCTTCAACACTTTAGGTGTAAATTTATTACCCTTGTTGACGACCATCTCCCCGTATATGGACTTAACTCCGTTGGAGGTTTGACCTTTTACGAGAACAGAAAGTTTATCGATCAAGAGTGTCTTGAGCTCGTTGATCGCCACACCGTGTTTATCATCCAATTGGTCAATAAGCTTCTTCTCCTGCGCTTTCTGGAACTTATCTTTCTTCGCCCGCGCGAAAAGTTGTTTGTCAATAACTACCCCATCGGTAGATGGAGGTGCCGTGAATGAAGCATCCTTCACATCCCCTGCTTTATCTCCGAAGATGGCCCGAAGAAGCTTTTCCTCTGGTGTAGGATCTGTTTCGCCTTTAGGCGTGATTTTACCTATCAGGATATCTCCTTCATTGACATTGGCGCCTATCCGTATGATACCATTCTCATCCAGATCCTTGGTCGCTTCCTCACTTACATTTGGTATATCATTGGTCAACTCCTCCTCACCCAGTTTGGTATCCCGGACTTCCAGTTCGAAACTTTCAATGTGAATAGAAGTAAAAATATCTTCCTTGACAATCCGCTCGGACACGACGACTGCATCTTCAAAGTTGTAACCCTTCCAGGGCATGAAGGCTACCTTCAGGTTCTGACCGAGTGCCAGTTCTCCCTTTTCGGTCGCATAGCCATCACACAGGATCGTACCTTCCTTAACCCGGTCGCCTTTCTTAACGATCGGTTTGAGGTTGATGCAGGTTCCCTGATTGGTACGTTGAAATTTCGTCAGATGATACGTTCTGAGATCATCTTCAAAGCTGACCAGCTGGTCTTCTTCTGAACGGTCGTACTTGATGGTGATCCGTGTAGAATCCACATATTGTACGATGCCAGGACCCTCCGCATTGATCAGCATCCTGCTGTCAAGTGCCACTTTTGCTTCAAGTCCGGTACCAACGATGGGTGCTGCGGGCTTGATCAGCGGTACAGCCTGACGTTGCATGTTGGATCCCATCAGGGCCCGGTTAGCATCATCATTTTCGAGGAACGGAATGAGCGAGGCAGACACCCCGACAATCTGATTGGGTGCCACATCCATGTATTCAATTTCATCCGGCGTCAACATCGGGAAATCACCATGCTCTCGGGCCTTGATCCGATCTGTCATGAAGACTCCTGTTTTATCAATCGGCGTATTCGCCTGGGCGATTTTCAAATAGTCTTCCCCTTCGGCAGTGAGATACTCTGCATGACCCCGGAGCACCACTTTACCATCAGCGACCCGCCGATAGGGGGTCTCGAGGAATCCCATTTTATTGATCTTGGCATGAACGCAGAGTGTAGAAATCAGACCAATATTCGGACCTTCCGGTGTCTCGATCGTACATAGACGGCCGTAGTGGGAATAGTGTACGTCCCGAACCTCAAACCCAGCACGCTCACGTGAGAGACCACCCGGGCCCAGTGCCGATATACGGCGCTTATGCGTGATCTCGGAGAGTGGATTTGTTTGATCAAGAAACTGAGACAACTGGCTGGTGCCAAAGAACGAGTTGATCACAGATGACAACGTTCTTGCATTGATCAGATCAATAGGCGTAAAGACTTCATTGTCGCGAACATTCATTCGCTCCCGTATAGTCCGGGCCATCCGCGCAAGCCCTACGCCAAACTGGGCATATAATTGCTCCCCTACCGTGCGAACACGACGGTTGGACAGGTGATCAATGTCATCCAGTTCTGCCTTTTGGTTCGTAAGGCTGACGAGATACTTGACGATGGAGATGATATCCTCCTTTGTCAGTACCTGAAGTTCCCTATCGATGTCGATTCCAAGTTTACGGTTGATCTTGTAACGACCGACATCACCGAGGTTATATCGTTTGTCTGAGAAGAACAATTTATCAATGATACCACGGGCGGTTTCTTCATCCGGGGGATCAGAGCCGCGTAACTGGCGGTAGATATACTGGACCGCTTCCATTTCTGAGCTGGTGGGGTCCTTCTGGAGGGTATTATAGATGATCGAATAGTCTTCTCCGATATCCTCCCGTTGCAAGATGATGGTAGATTCATTGGCTTCCAGGATCATATCGATATGATCTTCATCGATGATCACATCACGCTCGAGAATGATCTCATTCCGTTCGATGGTGACCACTTCAGCAGTATCCTCATCCACAAAGTCCTCCGTCCATTTCCGGAGGATACGGGCTGCGAGTTTGCGGCCGATTGCTTTTTTCAGCGAAGCCTTGTTTACTTTGACTTCTTCAGCAAGTTCAAACAGGCTGAGAATCTCACGGTCGGAATCAAATCCGATGGCACGAAGAAGCGTCGTCACCGGGAACTTCTTTTTCCGATCGATATACGCGTACATCACATTGTTGATGTCGGTCGCAAACTCCATCCATGCACCTTTGAACGGAATAACCCGGGCGGAATAGATTTTTGTGCCATTCGGGTGATAGGACTGGCTGAAAAACACCCCGGGCGAACGGTGAAGCTGTGAAACAATAACCCGCTCAGCACCATTGATGACAAAGGTACCTTTGGGGGTCATGTAGGGAATGTTACCGAGGAAAACATCTTGAACGATGGTTTCAAAGTCAATGTGCTCTTCGTCGTTGCAGGATAACCGGAGTTTGGCTTTGAGGGGCACACTATACGTTAATCCACGGTGCATACACTCCTCAATCTTATAGCGTGGTGGATCGATAAAGTAATCGAGGAACTCGAGTACGAAGATGCTTCTGGCATCTGAGATTGGAAAGTTCTCCTGAAACACTTTATAGAGGCCCTCATTGATCCTGTTTTCAGGTGTGGTCTCGAGCTGGAAAAACTCCTGAAATGATTTCAGTTGGATTTCCAGAAAATCAGGGTATTGGGTATTCAGGTCAATTTTTCCAAAATTGATCCTTTCTTTTGCGAGGGACTTGACGACTGCACTACCGGCCATGGATGGTTACGATTTAGGATAAAAACGCTCGAGAGCTTATTTCAACAAATACAAATAGCCGGGCCGGAAGATGATATACACCCTCCGGCCAAGCCTTGTATGAATACAATGATATGTCTCAATGATGCACCTTTTGGTGGTGATATCATTCGATTTTGATTAGGTAATGTGGTACTTCCGGAGAAGCACTTATTTCAGTTCCACTTCTGCACCGGCAGCTTCCAGGGCTGCTTTTACGGAGTTAGCTTCGTCTTTCGCTGCACCGGTCTTCAGCATCGCTGGAGCGCCGTCAACAAGATCTTTAGCTTCTTTCAAGCCAAGGCCCAGAAGAGTTTTAACTTCCTTCACAACCTGAAGTTTGTTGCCACCGGCGTTCTTCAGGAAGATGTCGAATTCTGTTTTTTCTACCGGAGCGGCTGCTTCACCACCTCCTGCGGGTGCAGCGGCGATAGCAACTGCTGCTGCTGCAGGTTCAATACCATAATCGGATTTCAGAATGTTGGCCAACTCGCTTACTTCCTTAACGGTAAGGTTTACCAGTTGCTCGGCCAATGTTTTAACGTCTGCCATGTTGTTTGTTTTTTTAAAAAAATGGATGAATATGATTGAAAAATGGAAGCCTTAGGATGCGCGCTCTTCCAGCGTCTTGACCAAACCCGCGATGGTATTCCCGCCCGACTGAAGGGCCGAAATCACATTGCGTGCCGGAGACTGAAGGAGCATAATGACCTCACCGACCAGATCCTCTTTGGATTTGAGGGCAATAAGGGTATCAAGCTGATCATCGCCAAAGAAGATATCGCTGTCGATATATGCAGCTTTAAGTGCTGGCCGACTACCGTCTTTCCGAAAATCTTTGATAAGTTTTGCCGGTGCATTGGCAGTATCGGTGAGCATGATAGCAGTAGGACCTTCGAGCGCGGCATAGATAGGTGCAAAACCCCGTTCTTCACTCAAACGTTCCATGGCTTTGCGGGCCAGCGTATTCTTGACCACGGTCATCTCAATTCCCTGCTGAAAACACATGCGTCTCAGCTTATTGACCTGCGCGACCGTCATAGAGGAGGCGTCAGTAAAGTATATAAACGAACTGCTGTCGAATTTCTCGCGCAACTGCTCTATCATCTGATCTTTTTCCTGTTTGTTCATCGTTTGAATGGTTTTAGCTGATCTGCTGATCGTCTGGATTAAACAACTTTTGGATCTACATTGATACCCGGGCTCATCGTAGAGGCGACGGAGATCGTCTTCATATAAATGCCTTTGGAACTACTGGGCTTAAGCCGTTGGATGGTGTTAAGCAACTCGAGGGCATTTTCCTGGAGTTTTTCAGCAGAGAAGGAAACACGGCCCACCGGTGAGTGAATAATCCCGAATTTATCAACCCGAAAAGCAATTTTACCTGCCTTTACTTCCTGAACGGCACCGGCAATATCCATGGTGACGGTACCGGATTTTGGGTTGGGCATAAGGCCTCTTGGGCCAAGAATACGGCCAATCTTACCTACCTGAGCCATGACGGATGGCATCGCGATGATTACATCGATATCGGTCCAACCTTCCTGAATCTTGGATACATACTCATCCAGTCCAGCGTAATCGGCTCCGGCTGTGAGTGCCTCCTGGACTTTATCGGGAGTACACAACACCAGTACGCGTTTGGTTTTACCTGTTCCGTGTGGAAGACTTACTGTACCCCGTATGGCCTGGTCGGCCTTTCTCGGGTCTACCCCGAGACGAACGTGGATATCAACGGAAGCGTCAAACTTGGTGACATTGACTTCCTTGACCAACTTCATGGCCTCCTGAAGGTCATAAAGTTTATTGCTATCGACCTTTTGAGCCGCGATAGCCATTTTTTTGCTAAGCTTAGCCATTCAAAATTTGTTTTAAAGGTTTTGGCGCAACCCTTTCTATATTAGGTCACTCCCTTTTGTATATGATAGTACTCTTTAGCGCCTGTACACCGTTATGCACCGGCTATTGTATTTCACTCTGTTTTAGGATTTCACCGTGATCCCCTCCGGTGGGGTACCGGTGACGGTCAGTCCCATGCTCCGGGCAGTCCCGGCCACCATTGAAATCGCAGATGTCAGGGTAAAAGCATTGAGGTCCGCCATCTTATCCTGTGCAATCGTGGTTACCTGGTCCCAGGTGACGGAACCGATTTTCTTACGATTAGGCTCTGGTGATCCGGATTTGGCCTTGGATGCTTCGAGCAATTGAACTGCTGCGGGGGCCGTCTTCAACTCAAAGTCAAAGGTTTTGTCCTTAAACACGGTTATAATCACCGGGACCAGTTTGCCGGGCATATCCTGGGTACGGGCGTTGAAACGCTTGCAGAATTCCATGATGTTGACACCTTTGGAACCCAGGGCGGGACCTACAGGAGGAGCAGGATTGGCAGCACCACCTTTGACCTGCAATTTGATAAATGTTTCTATTTCCTTTGCCATATTTGACTTCAGATCTTAATTATTAAAAGGCTGTAGATCAGGATGTTTTCTCAACTTGCATAAAGTTGAGCTCGACTTCTGTTCCACGTCCGAATATTTTTACAATGACTTTCAATTTCTTCTTTTCTTCATTGATCTCTTTGATATCTCCGACAAAGTCGTTAAACGGACCATCAATGATCTTGACCATTTCGCCTTCGATAAAAGGCTCTACCATAGACTCAGCCAGACCCTGAGATTCATCTACTTTACCTAGCATCCGGTTAGCCTCGCTTTCCTGCATGGGGATCGGTTGGTTGCGCCCCAGGAAATGAATGACATTTGGCATGTTGGCAATTCCCTGAACAATCTCAGCGGAAAATCGTTGCGGATCGGCTTCGAGCAGGATATATCCCGGCAGAATATTTCTATCGAGGATAACCTTTTTTCCGTTGCGGATCTTATATACTTTCTCCGAAGGCACCAGGATCTGGGTCACGACATCGTCCCAGCCAGCTCGTTTCAATTCCAGTTCGATGCGCTCCTTAATCTTGCGCTCTTTTCCGGAAATGACCCGTAATGAATACCACCTTTTGCCTTCAGACATAATTGACTGAATTATAAATTATAAAGTACGCCCATGATCTGCTTGCTGATCGCATCGAGGATAAGGACGAGCAGGGCGATGATCGCCGCGCCTATCAATACCACACGCGTACTGGCCAGAAGATTGGCCCATGTCGGCCAGGTCACCTTGTTGACCAACTCATTGTAGCTTTCTATGACGTATAACTTGATCTGTTCCATCCCTTTGTTTTGCTTCTGTTATTCGTACACCTGTCCTCTCTTCGGTCTTATAACCTGATGGCAGGGAGGACAGGAATCGAACCCGCAGCCTACGGTTTTGGAGACCGTCGCTCTACCAATTGAGCTACCTCCCTAAACAAGTTGTTTCCTCTTTTCTATCCCCGAAGAGACACCCGGAAGAAACTATGTCCGGTATGATATTGAAAAGATTCCGACAGGAAATATTCCCTTTGGCGTTTTTCCTGCCGGAATTATAATCAGTATTTGATAATAGCCGTAGCGTATTAGTCGAGAATCTCGGTGACCTGACCAGCCCCTACCGTCCGGCCACCTTCACGGATAGCAAAACGGAGTCCCTTTTCCATCGCGATGGTATTGATCAGGACCACTTCCAGTGTGACGTTATCACCCGGCATGACCATCTCAACGCCTTCCGGCAATTTCACATCACCTGTGACGTCCGTTGTACGGAAGTAAAACTGCGGACGATAGCCATTGAAAAATGGTGTATGACGTCCCCCTTCATCTTTTCCAAGTACATACGTCTCACACTTAAATTTCTTGTGTGGCTTGACAGAGTCAGGTTTGATAATAACCATACCCCGATGAATCTGGTCTTTTTCAATACCCCTCAGGAGCAATCCGGCATTGTCACCTGCTTCTCCTCTGTCGAGGATTTTACGGAACATTTCGACTCCGGTCACGGTCGATGTCAATGGTTTTTCACCATCTTTCATCATACCGATGATCTGGACGTTGTCACCTGTATTGATCACACCGCGCTCGATACGACCAGTGGCGACTGTACCCCGGCCTGTGATCGAGAATACGTCTTCGATCGGCATCAGGAACGGCTTATCAATATCCCGAACCGGCTCAGGGATCTGGGTGTCAACCGCGTGCATCAACTCAATGATGGCTTCCTTGCCTTTAGCATCTCCTTCGAGGGCTTTTAGGGCAGATCCTTTAACAATGGCTGAGTTATTGCCATCAAAACCATACTGATCCAGCAACTCTCTGACTTCCATTTCGACCAGTTCGAGCATTTCGGCATCATCCACGAGGTCTACTTTATTCATAAACACCACGATCTTGGGTACACCTACCTGGCGTGCCAGGAGGATATGCTCGCGGGTTTGAGGCATCGGGCCGTCTGTAGCAGCAACGACCAGGATAGCGCCGTCCATTTGAGCAGCACCTGTAACCAGGTTCTTGACATAGTCAGCGTGGCCCGGACAGTCTACGTGGGCATAGTGACGGTTGACGGTTTCGTATTCTACGTGTGCCGTGTTAATAGTGATCCCTCTTTCTTTTTCTTCGGGAGCGGCATCGATAGAATCATAGGATGCTTTCTTTGCCAGACCCTGCTCCGACAATACATACGTGATAGCAGCAGTCAGAGTCGTTTTGCCGTGATCGACGTGACCGATCGTACCGATATTGACGTGTGGTTTGGTACGCTGAAAGGTTTCTTTTGCCATGGATTGTGTTTGTTTTAAAAGCTATTAATGAACGAAATACTGATTGCGATTTACTTTGTTGTGCTTGCGAATGTCACTGAGCCAATGAAGGGATTTGAACCCTTGACCCCTTCCTTACCATGGAAGTGCTCTACCTCTGAGCTACATCGGCTGGTCCTGCAACCTTTGTCACAGTCTTGATGGAGCGGGCGATGAGACTCGAACCCACGACCCTCAGCTTGGAAGGCTGATGCTCTACCAACTGAGCTACGCCCGCA
Source organism: Saprospiraceae bacterium (assembly GCA_041746735.1). Taxonomy (GTDB): domain Bacteria; phylum Bacteroidota; class Bacteroidia; order Chitinophagales; family Saprospiraceae; genus Opimibacter. The sequence goes on along the minus strand of JBGTGP010000020.1, from coordinate 19,717 downwards.
CAATGTGGGGGTGATAGGAATCGAACCTATTCAGTCGTAGACACCAGATTTACAGTCTGGCCCGGCTCTCCAGCTCCGGCGCACCCCCGTGTGTTGACTTTCGCGCGGGTCCGGAGCATCACAGAGCCAGTAGAGGGACTCGAACCCCCGACCAGCTGATTACAAATCAGCTGCTCTACCAACTGAGCTACACTGGCATTGGAATAGCGTTTTTGAGCCAACCGGACCGGTATGTCCGACCCGCCCATATCCTCCGATCGTATAGACGAAAAATTATATGCGTCCGGGCAACCCCTTGCGAAAATCTATATCTCCTGTCAAAATCGATATTCATCCAGATGGATGTCAGCCCGAATAAACCTACTTTATTAAGCTGTATATCAATGAATTACATATACTTTTCCAGGGCTTTCCCCGAAAGCGAATGCAAAGATATAACTATTCCAAGATTTTAATAGGTTCCGGCCTCAATAATTTCTATGAAACTGTGGGTTTGGTCTGGTGATTCTTAGTCTGAATCCGTTCCTTATGCTTACTGAGCTGCCGCTTCATGTTTTCAACTACGGCATCCATAGAAGCCTCAAAGGTCTTACTGACTTCTTTTGCCACTAAGGTATCTCCCGGTACCAGAAGTTTCATTTCCACGATTTTATCCCGGACCTGACCGGAATTTTCCAATTTCAGAAAGACTTGCGCGTCAATGATTTTATCAAAAAACTGCTGAAGTTTCGCTGCCTTCTTCTCAATGTAATCGACAAGGTTTTGATCCGCGTCAAAATGCACGGCTGTCAAGATCACTTTCATCTTCATGTGTTTTTATCGGTTAGAAATCTTTTATGCTGTTTGTCGCCCAACGGCTCTGGTGCCGTCTCCCCGGCTGCCGGATGGGCCTTATGATATACGTCCCTGAGTCTGGAAATAGAATTATGGGTATATATCTGAGTCGCCGCCAGACTGCTGTGCCCCAGAATCTCCTTAACCGCATTGAGTTCGGCACCATGATCCATCAGATGTGTGGCCATACTGTGCCTCAGGACGTGAGGACTCTTCTTCTCGGCTGTTGTGACAGTTCCTAACATTTGTGTAATAATGTTATAAACGAACTTGGGATAACATGGTTTTCCGCTATTGGTCAAAACCACCCGATCCACATTTCCATGTGGCCAGTCAGCCGGAACCTGATCACGAAAGACGGCTAGAAGTCGCAAGACCTCATCGCTAACTGGTACGAATCTGGATTTTCGGCCTTTTCCTGTGATCCGCAGCATCATCCGGGCAAAGTCCACATCAGCCCACCTCAAGCCTATCAGCTCACTCCGTCGCAATCCGGACCCATACAAAAGTCCCAACATGACCTGATTACGAGTTGCTGAATACGATCCGGTAGGAACATCAGTTTCAAATGATTTCCACAAGCGGTTAAGGGTTGTCTCGGGTAGGGATTTGGGAAGTCGCTCAGGAGGTTTTGGCAAGTGCACTTTCAACATCGGGTTGGTGGTCAAAATAGCCTTTCTCCGCATCCACTTAAATAAATGAGTCAGGGAGGCCATTTTTCTTCGCACCGTAATAGTCTTGTTTTCCTGTCGAAGCAAGGATACGACCCAACTGCGAATATGTTGATGGGTCACCAGAGTCAGGTCAAGTAAGTCATACTGCCTTAGCAGGTATGCTGTAAACTGCGCTATATCCCGAAGGTAACCTTCGAGCGTATGCTCCGAGTACCTCTTCTCATACCGGAGATAATCTTCAAATGTGGTCAGAATATCCTGTTGTCTCAAACTCAATCGCGTATGTGTTCTACTTCCCTATCTATCCAGAAATATACCAACTTTTAAGCTTCCTGTCAAGAGCGAAGAGTATATTCCTGAAAAAATACTCTTGTCAGGTGAAGAAGGCCGCCATTTGATTTCATAACTTTATCAAATGGAAACCAGATTTATCGTCTTCTCCGTCTGCCTCCTGGCAGGCTTAACGGATGCCGGATATACCCAAATCCTTTATAACGAAGCGGCTCTCCCATCAGGTATTGATCATACCTATGGAAATGGTGCTCCGGGTGGAGGGGTTAGCTTTTATGACTTCAATCAGGATGGATGGGATGACCTCACTCTGGGTAGTATCGCGGGGCAGGGGATTCGGTTCTATGTAAATACCGGGGGGCAGTTTTCCTTGCTGCCTCCCTTAGTGGAAGTCCCGTTTGAGGTGAAACAGATTTTATGGGTTGATTATGACAATGACGGCGATCCGGATCTGTATGTGGCCTGCTTTGATGGGCACAATATGCTGTTTCGGAACAAGGGAGGTCTTGAGTTCGAGGATGTTACCGGAGCCGCCGGCATGCCTGTCGAGATACACCGCGGGTTTGGAGCCCTTTTCGCTGACTTTAACAGGGACAGCTGGCTGGATCTCTATTATGTAAAACGACGGACGGAAGATGAATCGACACTCAATGAGAACCGGCTCTTTCTAGGGAGCCCATATGGTACGTTTATGGAGGCAACTGAACTGGCGGGAGTAGCTGACAGGGGCAAAAAGCCTTTCTGTGCTGTGGCTATCGATTATGATAATGACAAATGGCCCGACATCTATATCAATAATGATCGCCAAACCATCAATACGATGCTCCGCAATAACCGGGATGGCACCTTTGAGGATGTCAGTGCTTCGACTATGACCAATATTCAGATGGATGCCATGGGGACGGCTTTGGGGGATTATAACAATGATGGCTGGCTCGATATGTATCTGTCCAATATCCCGGATGGGAATGTCTTGCTGCATAATCTTGGACCAGATCAGGATGGTCAATTCACCTTTGAGGACAGAGCAGCAACCTCGAATACACTTTTTAATAGTGTGGGTTGGGGTACCAATTTTCTGGATGCGGATAACGATGGCGACCTGGACCTTTATGTCAGCAGCATGATTGCCGGCGAAACTGAGATCAACAGTACCCTGTATGAAAACCTCGGCAATGAATCGTTTCGGAACCTGGAAGGTCAACTTCTCGGTGACACCTGCACCAGTTTCAGCAATGCAATAGGTGATGCCAATCTGGATGGTATTGCCGACATCATGGTGATCAATCAAGGTGGTTTCCGAAGTCAGTTATGGTTGAGTCAAACTTCCTTAATCCCAAATCACTTTATCAAGATTCGCTTAGAAGGGGTGGTCAGCAATCGGGATGCGATTGGCACTCGGTTGGAGGCCTGGTCAGGTGACCTTTATCAAATGCGGTATACCCATTGTGGCATCGGATTTCTAGGTCAAAATTCAGGAACGGAAATTTTAGGGCTATCGCATTATACCACACTTGATTCATTGCGGGCTACATGGCCAACAGGGCATGTGGATACATGGTATGACCTGCAATCGGACCAGACTTTTCTGGCCCGGGAAGGGAGCTCCACCAGTGATGTCATTCACGTTGATCCGGATGTCACTATTATTACATCTTTGCCCCCATTACGGCCCGGGGATCCAATCAATTACCTGGACATTTATCCCAATCCCACTACAATAGAGGTGTTTGTGAAAATCCAAATGGCCGGGACCTATACACTGTACGGAATAGATGGCCGGTACATACGGTCCGGCTTGTATGCGGAGGGTAAATCCATTCCTGTAGCGGATCTTATCCCGGGGATGTATCGATTAGTGATTTCATCATCCACGTTGCAACACTCAGGACTCTTTTACAAACAATAAACTTGCAGCGATCAGGTAGACTAGCGAAGCACGGAGAGTCGTACAGGATTATATCTCTCCACGACCAGGGTGTACAGTCCCGGAGCCAGTGTTTCAAGTGCTATTTCCGCATCATCCTGCTGGATTTGGCCAGAAAGAAGAATGCGGCCAAATGTATCATACACGTAATACATACGCTGACCAGATTCCCTTAATTTAATATGAACACTGTGGGTAGCAGGATTAGGGAAATATTGAAGTGGAGATCGCGGAGTTGACTCCAGAACCTGAGAAATCAATTGATCACAATACATCGTATCCGGGTCCAACTCCATATATCCTTTAGTTGTAAGATCTTTTCCTTCAAAAGCACTATACCAATCAGGATACCGTTTCATCCGGAATGTATTATTATTGAGTGCCGTTTCACCCTGTGGGATGAATACACCATTCCGAATGGGTACTATATACTCCCACACCAGCTCATGCGTCGAAGTGATTTCAAATGCATAGCCTGTACGCCCATTGAGTATTAAATAGTTACCATTGGGCAACACCTGGATACTGGAAAGGCCCGGGGAGTACATCTTCTGCGGGCTCACCGGATGTAATAGCGTGATATCATAGTCTTCAGGTCCAAACCGGTCTCCGACCATACCAAATGTTCGGTTGAGCGTATCCACTCCAGGGGTGAGAATATTGGCCGCGGAGAAATCAACACCGAAACGGTTATTGAACAACGCAATCCGGTTATATAATGGATGGGTTTCCTCCAAAAAATCTTGAACCCATTGACAATCGTGTGTAAAAAACAATTTCTGGTCCGCACTATCCCCTCGGTGATAGGCCCTGGGATTACCCCATCTATACACCAGATCACCGCCTTTCCCCCAAAGCCCTCCCTGATGTGATCTGGCCTCCTCTGTCGTTGTACTGTGATCAATAATCCATATCTCATCAAAATGAGGCACGGACAACATGATCAAGTCCAGATCGGGGTGGTAATCAATGGCATTGGCATGCATCCAATCCGCTTGCCCACTGGCATAGATATGGTTGATATGAATTAATTCGGGATGCTCCGCCACAACACCAAAATTTTGCTTTTCAGGATCCAATTCCTGCACCAGATGATCCCACGCATGCCACTCCCAAACGATGGAATCACGATCCGGATCGTACTCCAGTATAAAATCGGGCCAGATCGCTCCTTCTGTTATCAGGTCAGGCGCTCTCCCCTGTTCAATCGCGTCCTCAGGGGTTTTATTCTCCCAGGCAATCATCAGCACATTCCCATTGGGCAAACGTACTACATCATGATGAAGCCGATATAGGCTGTCATTCAGTTCAAAGGACCATATGAGTTCATTATCCCATGTCTTTAGTTCAACAAACTGCCCGCCGCCTCCCGCCCATATAGGATCATTATTGGAGCCGCGGCGGTTGTAACAGACCAGAAGATCACCATTATCCTGTAGGTACACGGCATTTCCGGGCACCCTGTTTCGGTCATCCTCCCAGCGATTGACCACCTCTCCGCAAGCATCAATCAACCAAACGGTGCCCTGTCCATGCGGAAAAACCAGATTATATCCCGGATAACTTTTTTCAGGTTCATAGGTAATTACACCCACCGTATTCTGTGCCTGGATGAATGTGACCCAGGACAGAAAAGAGAGTGTAAAGAGTCGTTGTGCAAAGCTCATGCCGCGAAACCAATTACTTTAGAAAAATAAAAACGTCTCCCGGTATAAGCCGGGAGACGTTTTATGTTACTCAAGGTCAATTAATTATAGCCGAAGATTTTCCGGCCAGTTCTTTCCATCTGTCCGGGTGAGTGTTGTTACGGCGGTTTCACCATAGTCATTGGCCCAATCAACAGTCAGTTGATTTCCATTCACCGTAATACTGTTGAAGGTATACGTTTCTCCCCACTGGCTCAGACCAATGAAGGCTAATTTACCGCAGGCATCCGTAAGCTTAAGTGTCCCGTTGGGAAGTCCCGATTGTCCTGTGACACCATAGCAGGCATAGTAGCTACCCATGGATATGTCATTTAGTTCATTGCCTTCCACAACAGATTTGATAGTATACACCCCATTCCCTTCATGTACCCATTCGACTTGTCCTGTCCAGGAGGAGGAGCATGGTGAGCCTGCCCACACACCTTGTCCAGTCGTAACGGCATCAAACACACCTGCCAATTCCGATGGGCAGATCAGGTTGGACCGGATTTGGAACAATGCCCGGAATGCGGGTTGCCCTTGGGTGATGGCATTGGTATTAAATCTCGTGAACACCTGACCTCTGTTGGTCGTCAACGTGGCATAAAAATCAATTGCTTCACCTCCAATGACATCTTCAATCGTTAATCCCATGGCATCCAATGCCTGTTGGAGGGTAAACGTGAATGTTGCTGTGGGGCGGCCATTGGCAGGATTGACTCCAAACTGGCTGCGGGTTACACAACCCAAATCACCCGAACTTCCGGATGGTGCATGATTGGCGGTCCAGCAATAGGAGTCTACTGTAGCTCCGTTTTGATCGTCGTAAAATTCGACCATGAACGTGATAGAGGCATTTTCCGGATCATTGTAGTTAAAGGAAGGTGCATTCGGTCCTGTGATGGAACCCAGTAACCTGGGGTAAGCACCATGTTCTATATCTGCAAACTCTGGAAAGACTCTGTCTTTTTCACAGGCGGAAAAGAAGAGTGCCAATCCAAAAAGGAAGCAGATTTTATAGCGTAATTTCTTCATTGCTTTTAGTTTTTGTGAATCATTAAATGTTACTGCAGGGTACAACCGGCAGGATTGGCGTCCCAAAAGACCTTCGCATCGAGATTAGGCTTCTGTGATACGTTTTCATTCCGGTTGACAAAACTTGCCGGATACCAAAGTGACCTGGGAAAGTTGCCGGGATTGGCCTCCAGGGACAACTGCATACCTTCAGGTTTACAGGTTCTTCTGTAGGCATTATAGGCTTCCAGCCCTTGTCCCTGCATAGCCAGCCAGGCTTCTTTCATGACGACATTCATTTTGGCATCATTGCTTGCAGCTGCATCATACAATGCTAATACTTCGTTGAGGTAGTTGTCAATCTGTCCTTGTGGTGGAATAAGATCAGAACTCCCTGCGTCACTGGCACCGAAGGCCATGACTTTACCGATGGATTCCAAAACTCCTTCCTGGAGTGCGGTTCTGGCTGCCCCCACATCACCGCCGGCCAGTTTGGCTTCAGCATTCATGAAATGAACATTGGTCGTAAGCAAAATAGGAAGAATCCCTCTTCCTCGAAGACCATCTGTACCTCCTCTTGAAACGTCGCGGCAATCATCTCCATCAAATTTGCCTCCACCGGGATATACACCCCATGCTGTCCGTTTGAGATCATCCGGAGGTATACCACTATCATCCCCATGATCACGACCCCAGTATCCGCCATACTGCTGATTGGGATCTCCCCAGTCTGAAGAGGCCGTACAATAAGGCCAGCCTGCAGGCCAATGGAATGGATACGGCTGGGCCTGGCACTGAAGAGTAAAAAAGTTCTCATCTGTCTCATCACAATCCTGGCGGTAGTAGTAATACCGAATCCGGGGATCTTCAGTTTGCTTCTCTCCAAACATGGTCCACATCCGGTAATTTGACATATACTGACCAGGACCTCCTGCCTCATAAGCATCTGTATAGAACGGATGGCGGGAATCAGGTGCTTCACGATTTGTTCCGTAATTAAACTGGAAATCATCTGCCCGATTCAGGATAATCGCTGATGGATCATTCATCAGATTATTAAACTCGGTCAACGCATTTGGATTGACGTGACGGGTTGTCAGGTAATATCTGAGCTTGAGTGTATTGGCCAGTTTCAGCCACTTGCCTACATTTCCAGCATAATACAAGTCATTGGTGATATTAGCACCTTTTGGATCTGACAGATCAGCAATCGCACTATTCAGAATTGAAAGGGCTTCAGTGTAGACGGCTTCATCATCATCCAACACCGGTGATAATTTATCCGTACCCTGCAAAGCATCACTATACGGAACATCGCCAAACATATCGACCAGCGTAAACATGACAAAGGCTTTCATCACCTTGGCTACTCCACTATAGGTGGTGATACCATCACCTGTGGCCCTATCGATCACCAGATTCAGGTCAGGTAACAAGGTTGCATAAGCCTGGGCCCATACAAAGTCGAACGATTCCGGTCCTTCAGCCTGGGCATACACTTTACTGCCTTGCATTGCCAGCATTCTTACATACGGTCCTGTGACATCATTGACACCATTGTAGAAGGTAGAACGGCCCACCATGAACTCCTGGAGTTCGATAAACGCATTATTCATCAAAAGCGCTACACTGGCATTGTCCGGTGTGACTGCATTAGGGTTGTCCTGCAGGTCGAGGTCGCAAGCTGATAAAAAGCCCACAAATGTCAACACTACCCCAACCCTATATATAAATTTCATCTTTTTCATATTAAACCATTATTGGGTTAGAAAGTAAATCTCAGTGTTCCGCCAAATTGCTTTGACGTCGGAACATTCATTAATTCGAATCCGCGTGCATTTCCTACACCTGTGCCTGATAATTCAGGGTCGAAGTTGGCGCCCTTAGGAAAGCCAAGACCTCTGAACCACATGTTCTGTCCGGACAAGGTCAGACTTACGGAACCAAATGGTGAGTTAGACAACAGTTTTTCCGGAAGTGCATACGTCAATGCCACTTCTCTCAGCTTTACAAAACTGGCATCATACACCCGCATTTCATCAATGAATACACCACCGTTTTCCCAGTAATGTATTGTCGGGTGAACTTGAACGTTGTTTGGTGTACCATCCGCTTGAACACCTGGTGCAATTACGGTGACAAACCGATCGAAATCCGTTTCCTGAAGGATACCCCGGCCCATCAATGTTGAAGGAGTGGTCGCATACATGGAGCCACCATCGCTATAGGTGAGGAGTGCGGAAAGCTCAAATCCTTTCCAGCCTAGGCCGAATCCGCCGTTGAGGATATAATTCGGATTTGGATCACCCAGATTCTGAAGTGTATTGTTGACGACATACGTCCCGGCAGACGAAACTAACCATTGGTCCGTATTTGCATATCGCTGAATCTTCTGTCCCTGGATGACACCGTACGGTTGGTCCTTGACGATGAAACTTCCCAATGTGGTATATAATCCGAGAAGGTCAATTTTGTCAATACCCTGTATGATCTCATCGACTGTGTTCCTATTCTTGGTGAAGTTGCCAAAAAGATTCAGCACCACACTTGAAGTACGGATCGGTGTAACAGTCAAACCCAACTCAATACCCCGGTTGCTGATCGCTGCAGCGTTAACCGTCGTCTGCGTACCCCCTGTAGAAGGATCCAGATCGACATCAATGATCAGATCGGTGGAGTTCTTATCATATAAGGAAAGATCCAATCCGATGCGGTTATTGAAGAACCGTCCTTCCACACCAAACTCAAGTTCTTTGTGAAGCTCAGGGGTCAAATTTGGATTACCAAAAACATCAGAAATGGAGTTGGTATTGATATTCGTATTGTTCGCATCTACAAACTCTTTGGCAACTGTAGCCAAAACGTTTCTGGTGCGATACGGAACCGGATATCCGGCAGATGTACCATAGCCTACCCTAAACTTGAGGTAATTGAGGTTTGCGCTGGCCAATCCTGCAAAAGCATCTGTAGGCACGAAAGACAGGCTGGCACTGGGATAAAAGACAGACCTGTTATCTTTCTCAAGTGTAGAAGTCCAGTCATTGCGACCCTGCAGGTTCAGATAGAGAAAATCTTTAAAACCGAAAGTCAACGATGCATAAGCCCCTGCCAATCTTTCACGCACCAATGCAGATCTGTTTTGATGGGTGATAAAATTGCTATGTTCCATCAGGCCATATACAAACTGGTTTGAACTATTGGTAAAGGTTTCATCCCGGTTGTCACCCCTGAAGTTGTATCCCACAAGACCATCGAGGTCGATAGCGTCAGACAGATTTCGGCGAAGCGAAAGGTTAATGTTATGGTCCTGGATGAAATTTTTGCGGTCTGAGGTCTGCAGGAGACCGTCCGGAATCTGCGGGCCACCACGGTTGATTTCATAGCGGTATTGCTGGTTGTAATGATCGATACCAACACGGTAGTTGAGTGACATCCAGTCATTCAGGTCATACCCCACTCCAAGTGTTCCAAAGAAACGATTGACTGATTCTGCATCCCGAGTATTATTTAAAGTCCATATCGGATGCTGGATATCATTTCCGCCTCTATAGAAAATGGACTGATGATCCGGTGTTTCATACGCCAGATCCTGAATGGAAATACTTCGGGGTACATAAAATACATTCGAAAATAAGGAAGCAGACCCGCCGTCCGGATTTGAGCTGGTACTGATACCGGCTGGAGGTGCCACGCGATCCATGTCAACATAGTTAAATGTTCCACTGAGGCGCACATTATTGGCCAATTTAGTCTGCAAACCAAGGCTGAAGTTATTGCGCTTCAGGTTACTGAGAGGTATAAAACCACCCTCATCCCGATGGGCATAACTAGCGCTAATAGAGGTGCCATCTGACAGCCGGTTGGACAGTGATACAGAAGTCGTGTTGATCAAACCGGTCTCGAAGAAATTTTGAAGGTTGTCATATGCCCGGTATTGATATCTGGCACCGATGTACTCCGGATATACCGTTCTGAGTGCTGCGCGGTCATACGGGTGCGCAATTGTACCATCCGCCGCAATGCCAAATTGACCTGGAGAATCGAAAGGTGCTCCCCAATTGGAAAACGCCGCTGATGCAAAATTGTCAAATCCGTTGCCATAGAGGTCCTGATCATCAGGTAAACTGGCAATCTGGTTGGCAAACAGGCCCTGCTCCACAGAAATATTGAATTTCTTGTTGACATCGACAGCGCTTCCTGTTTTAGTTGTGATCAGGATAACCCCATTCCTGCCGGCTTCACCGTAGAGTACAGTGGCACTCAATCCTTTCAGCACACTGATCTCCGCAATGTTTTTCGGATCCAGATCCAGAAATCGACTGGAGGCCGCTGCATTACCGGCGTTGGCTGAACGATCCTGATCTGTTTCACTACCAAAGGGAACACCATCCACCACAAACAAAGGCTGGTTGGTACCGGAAATGGAGGAATACCCCCTAATGATCACGTTCGTGCCGGATCCGGCAAGTCCGCTTGTCGCCGCAATATCTACCCCCGGCACCTTGCCCCGAAGCACACGTGCGACATCCGCTTCAGGACGAAGTTCAAGGTCGGCGGCCCCCACAGTCGTAACCGCATACCCCAACGCTTTTTTCTCCTTCTTGATACCCAAACCTGTTACCACCACTTCTCCCAGTTCAACCCCTTCTGCCAGACTGACATTGAGGACGTTGGAAGCACCAATCGCCACTTCCTGCGATTCGTAACCGGTGTAACTAAACATGATCGAGTTTTGTCCCTCCGGAACACTTAAAGAAAAGCGACCGTCGAAGTCGGTTACGGTACCCACACTGGTACCCTTGACCAATACACTAACCCCAATGAGAGGCGATCCATCAGGACCTGAAACTGTACCGGTGATGGTCCTCTGCGCCAGGGAGGAAGCCACAGCGCAAAACACCATTACAATGAGTAATGAAAGTCTTTTCATACTAATTCTGGTTTTGTTAAAGAAAGGTAATCCTCCAAATGTCTTAAATATTTCTTAACACATCCCCCAAAAAAGCAAATAACCAATAGCAGTCGATGTGTAAGATATATTCTGCAACAAATGAGAAACGCCACCAATAATACGAATGCTGCTCAGTTTTTTAAAACAAAATTTGGTCAGGCTTAAACTTTTTTGATAACAGGTTGCAAATCAAAGGTTAAGAAATCTTTAAATTTTTAACGTCTTGCTTTTTATAAGAGGACTGTTCTGTCATATGCCATGCTTAGGATGTCAGGAGCTGACGATACATTCCGATCACATTGGAAAGCCCGTAATAAAGAGCATCACAAATCAGCGCATGTCCTATAGAAACCTCAAGCAACTGGGGTATATGGGAGGCATAAAAACGAAGATTCTCGAGATTAAGATCATGTCCGGCATTGACGCCCAAACCCAATGCAACAGCCCTTTCGGCTGCCCGGATATGTGGATCAATAGCACGATCCGGATCAGATGTAAATCTATGAGCAAAAGGGCCGGTATATAATTCAACCCGGTCCGCCCCGGTACCCGCAGCTCCTTCTACCATCCGTTCAGATGCATCAACAAACAAGGACACGCGTATCCCGGCTGCTTTCAATTCCGTTACCACATCGCGAAGAAAATACTGCTCCCCTATGGTATCCCAACCTGCATCAGAGGTCAGCGCCGAAGGACTATCCGGTACCAGAGTGCACTGATGAGGTTTGGTCTCTAAAACCAGTTTCATGAAATCTGCAGTTGGATTCCCTTCAATATTGAACTCAGTCCGGACCACCGCTCTGAGTGCAGGAATATCATCATAACGGATATGCCGCTGATCCGGTCGTGGATGGACAGTGATACCCTCAGCACCAAAATTTTCGCAATCCTTAGCCACCTGATTCAGATCGGGCATCGAACCACCCCTACTGTTGCGGATCAAAGCGATTTTGTTAATGTTAACGCTCAAACGAGGGAAGTGCGGTATCATACCAGGATTAATTTAGGCTGAGGATGCGGAAGGTTTGACGGATTGTCTATTTTGCGCAAATGAACGGGATGACAAGTTACGATCATTTCCTTAGGTTGTTGGCCGGCATTGGACTGGTGATAGGTGGCCTGGTCCTGACGGCTCTCGTGTCCGCCTTGATTATGTTGATGGGAGGAATGAGCCTGACTGAAATGATGCAATTGAATGATAGTGGTGGTCTCGGCTTCTCTGCTGGTCTTACGCGATCACTCCTTATGGCACAACACATCTTCTCTTTTATTCTACCGGGTATCGCCTTTGCCCTGCTCTATTATAGAAAAAAATGGCTTTCCGGTATGCAACTGAACCTCAATCCGGGATGGAGTTTGTCCTTATTGGGCATCATGCTACTGATTGCAGCATATCCGCTGGTCAACCTGAGTTTTCTAATCAATGAATCCATACCTTTGCCCGCATGGGCTGCGTTGTTTGAGGATCAGGCCGCCGATACCTTAAAGGCAATCCTGCACATGCCCACCCCCTGGCTGCTCATCCTAAACCTTATTCTTATTGCCATATTACCTGGCATTGGCGAAGAGCTCATCTTTCGCGGCATCCTTCAAAAACAACTTGCCCTGATTATGAAAAGTCCGGTCCTCGCGATCTGGATAGCCGCCTTCCTCTTTAGTGCGATTCATCTTCAGTTTGAAGGTTTCCTGCCCCGCATGGTGCTTGGCGCCACGCTGGGTTATTTGTATTACTGGACCGGCAACCTGTGGGTCCCGGTAATTGCCCATGCCTTTAATAACGGAGTGCAAATACTCATCATTTATGCGACTGATATTGACATCACGACGCTGGACGAACAGAGCAGTCATCAACTTAAGGCCTGGATGCTCCCGCTAAGTGTGGGACTGATGTATATTACTTTTACAGCTATCTACAAAAAGAGACATCAACTTGAGCAGGTCTGAATTTGCCACCCGGTCAATCACCGCCTTCTTTATTGGTGCCGTCACACTTGGGGCTATCATCTGGTCTCCCTGGAGTTGTCTTCTCTGGTTTTGTCTTATCGTGTTTCAATGTACACGAGAATATCTGCTTCTTGAAAATTTACCATCTTCCTCGCTTCAGGTGACGACCCTGCCCTTCTTGCTTACACTAGTGACCGGAGGTACAGGATATCTGCTGATTCAAAATGAACCGGCCTATTTTATTTTACCTTTTTTGTCTCTGGCGTTGGCATGTATGGTGCTGCTTCAACTGCTCCTCGTTAAATCACCAGAAGAATTGACAAAACTGACAAAATCCGGCTTGAGTGCTGCGGCCTATATAGGTCTTCCATTCCTCAGCGGTTGCGTATTTTTCATGGGCACCTATTCCTATCCTTTCGTGCTGGTACCTTTATTTCTCATTTGGATGAATGATATCGGGGCATACCTTATCGGCAAACAATGGGGGCGGCATAAAATCGCGCCCACCATTTCTCCAGGCAAGAGTATGGAAGGTACTATTGGAGGCGCTTTCTTTTCTATACTGACCGGCTTCCTGCTATGGACTTGGTGGACTGAAATTCCTTTTGGCTATATTGTCGTCTTGAGCCTGTTCACCCCTCCACTTGCCCTGGCGGGTGATCTGTGGGCGTCCGCGCTAAAGCGAACCGCCGGCGTAAAAGATAGCGGCAACCTGTTACCTGGACATGGTGGTGTCCTCGATCGCTTTGATTCTTTACTATTTGTGTTACCATTGGCTGCCCTGGCTTATTATATCTTTGTGCTATGATGTATCGCTTACACCGGGAAGGGACATGGTACCTCCTGATTTCGCTGCTGTTTTTCGTGCTCGCACTGGGATTGTTTTTTGTCTTCACCTCTATACTCACGATCGTGGTTCTCGGGCTGAGTTTGTTTCTCCTGATCCTCTTCCTCATTTTCTTTCGGAACCCCCTCCGGGCACATGGGACCAAAGACACAGGGCTCATCCTGGCACCGGCAGACGGCAAAGTGGTCGTCATCGAACAGACTACGGAAAATGAATTCCTAAAAACAGAGGCTATCCAGGTTTCGATTTTTATGTCCCCGCTCAATGTCCACTCCAACAAAAGCCCGGTAACCGGCGAAGTCGTATATCAGCAATACCATCCGGGAGCCTATCTCGTTGCCTGGCACCCAAAGTCGTCTGAACTCAACGAGCGGAATACGATCGTCATCCGTCGCAAACAAAGCCAGATCCTCATTCGGCAGATCGCCGGCATGGTAGCCCGCAAGATCGTCTGGTATACCCGTGTCGGTGCAAAACTCAGCCGGGGAGAGGAGTTTGGGTTTATCAAATTCGGCTCAAGGGTAGATATGTTCTTACCGTTGAATTGCGACATCCTGGTCAAAATTGGAGATACAGTCAAAGGAGGCATCACCGATATCGCCCAGTTTAATGCCGCTGGAAGGGAGTAATGCTTGAGAGGTTGAGAGGTTGAGAGGTTGAGAGGTTGAGAAGTTTAGTGTTTAGGTGAAAGGATAATCGCATCGATTAGGGTAAGTAAGTTTATACCGCTTCAAGGCGCCATAGCTCCTGCGATGGAGTCTGGGTATATAGGGGCAAAAGGAGCATAATTTGCTGTTGTTGGAGTTTGCTCCAACAACTGGGCAGAGGCTTAGTGTTTAGATGTTTAGATGAAGTAGATACGGTTTAATCTGGTATCTCCTGCTTTCCGCCTTGCGGACGGAATCTCCGCTGCATTTCGACTGGCATCCCACCTTGAAATCGTAATCTCCGCTGCGATTTGATCTGGCATGGTGCGACTCCGCTCTCCTCAAGTCTCCGGATCTGGCATCTCCGGATCTGGCATCTGGTATCTGGCATCTACGGATCTAGCTATTTCCTTCCGGTTTCATTTGCGGAAAAAAGAGGACATCCTGAATCGAGGTGGAGTTGGTCATGATCATCGCCAACCGGTCCATTCCGATACCCAGTCCCGCAGTCGGAGGCATACCATACTCAAGCGCCCGGAGAAAATCCTCATCCAGCATCATGGCTTCTTCATCACCACGCTTTCCAAGTTCCAACTGCTCTTCAAATCGTTCTCGCTGGTCTATGGGATCATTGAGCTCAGAAAATGCATTGCAGATCTCCTTGCCATTACATATCGCTTCGAACCGCTCCACAAGACCCGGTTTGGAACGGTGCTTTTTAGCAAGCGGTGACATTTCGACAGGATAGTCGGTAATAAATGTAGGCTGGATCAAAAACGGCTCACATTTTTCGCCAAATATTTCATCAATGATCTTCCCCTTTCCCAAATTACCATCCAGATGTATGTGCAGTTGTTTGGCCGTTGCCCGGAGCTGGGTCTCGTCCATGTCAGAGATGTCGATTCCGGTAAAATGCTGTATCGCTTCAAACATCGTGAACCGCTTCCAGGGCCTTTTGAAATCAATAACATTCTCTCCCACCTGAACCTTGGAGTCGCCGTGTATATCGATAGCTACTTTTTCAATCACCTCTTCCACCAGATTCATCATCCATTCATAATCTTTATACGCTACGTACAGTTCGATCTGCGTAAACTCCGGATTATGAAACCGGCTCATGCCCTCATTTCTGAAATCTTTACTGAATTCATACACCCCGTCAAAGCCGCCAACAATCAGCCGCTTGAGGTACAACTCGTTGGCGATCCGCATATACAGGGTCATATCGAGTGTATTGTGATGCGTAGTGAACGGCCTGGCCGCGGCACCCCCATACAGGGGCTGAAGGATAGGTGTCTCCACTTCCAGGTATCCCTTTGCATTGAGGTACTCCCGCATACTGGAATACATCTTAGACCGGTCTTCAAACACTTTCCGGATTTGGGGATTGACCACCAGATCCACATACCGCTGACGATAACGCTGCTCAGGGTCCGTAAAGGCATCATGCACGACACCCTCTGAATCCACTTTGACTACCGGCAGAGGTCTGAGGGATTTGCTGAGTAATACCAGTTCACGGGCATGAATGGAAGTCTCTCCGGTCTTGGTCGTAAATGTATGTCCCTTCACTCCAATAAAATCACCCAGATCCAACAGATGCTTGAAGACCTCATCATACAGCGTCTTGTCTTCTCCCGGACAGATCTGATCCCGGTTGATATACACCTGAATGCGGCCACTGGTGTCCTGAATTTCCGCGAAGGATGCTTTACCCATGATCCGGCTGGACATCAATCGTCCTGCGAGGACTACTTCCTGATAATTGCCGCGTTCGGGTGAAAACTCTTTTTTGATCTGGGCCGCGTATGCATTGACGGGAAAGAGATCCGGTGGATACGGGTTGATCCCGAGATCTATAATTTTCTGCAGATTCTGTCTGCGGATGATCTCCTGCTCTGAAAGATGGGCCATACGAAGTGGTTGTAACAATGAGCCGCAAAATTAATTGGAGTTAAGAGAATCAGGCATTTTATCCGTCAATATCTGCTTCGGTTCCCTTTGACACAACTTATTGTTGTAAGGTGTATTCGTGGGTTTGCGAGGTCAAGCCCATCAAAAATGCACTTTACAGCCTTATTTAGGTAGAAGCTGGCTCATGATGAAGTCCCGATTTTTCAGACCTTAGCCTGTATGTCTTCTGCATCATATACATTCGCCGAAGTGCTGTTGCCTCTGGCTCTGGATCAGACGTACACCTACAGGATTCCACCGGAATGGAGGGAGCAAGCCTTGTTTGGCACACGAGTGGAAGTCCAGTTTGGCAGTAAAAAAAGGTATGCCGGACTGATCGTGGCGCTTCTGGACAAAGGGCCGGACTATAAGACAAAGGAAATTATCAGTGTGCTGGATCAGGCCCCTGTCATAGAGGACTGGCAATATAGATTATGGCAATGGATGGCCCGGTACTATTGCTGCACCACAGGGGAAGTGATGAAAGCTGCCCTGCCAGGGGCACTATTGTTGTCCAGCGAAACGATCATCAAGGCTATGCCCGTCCAGGAGGATGCCATTTTGCAACTGGGGGATCCCTTGTACAAGCTATTCCGGATCATTGAACCGCGATCGTCGATCACGCTTGAAGACCTGCAAAAAACAAGTGGGATCAAAGCTTTGTACCCCCATATTGTGACACTCTACCAATTAGGTATGATCCTGGTCATCGAAGCCCTGGAAGAAAAATACACCCCGAAAAAAATAAAACTGATCGGGCTCAATACAACCTATGGCACAGAAGAAGGCCTGCAGATGGCGTTGGATCAGATAAAGGGATCTGAAAAACAGACCCAGCTCTTTCTGTGCTATCTGGCGATGGCGGGTAAAGGTTTCCTCCCGCAAGAGCCAAAAGAATTACTTGCCAGAGCCGAAGTCAATTCGGGCATACTGCAGGCCCTGGTAAAAAAGAATATTCTGGTGGAGGAGTACCGGGAAGTCAACCGGATGGACCGGTATCAAAGCGAACCCGACAACACCTCTATAACGCTGACGTCTGTACAGGTGGAAGCACTGGAAAAATTAAAACAACAATGGACGGATAAAGAGGTGGTTCTGCTTCATGGCATCACCGGTAGTGGAAAAACCATGCTCTACAGCGAATTGATCCAGCAAACGATAGATGAAGGAGGGCAGGTGTTGTACATGGTGCCGGAGATTGGGCTCAGTGTTCAGATTGTCAAAAGGTTGCAGCAGCGCTTCGGCAACAAGATTACCATCTCCCACTCCCGGCTCAACGAAAATGAACGCGTGGATCTCTGGAACCAGGTACGTGAAGGCATACCTCTGATCGCCGGTGTTCGCTCCAGTATATTCCTGCCTTTTCAAAATCTGAAACTGATCATCGTGGACGAGGAGCATGATACCAGTTATAAGCAACAGGAGCCCAATCCCCGTTATCATGCACGGGACATGGCTATCCTTCTGGGGCAGGATCTGGGGGCTAAAGTCTTGCTGGGATCTGCTACACCTTCGATTGAGTCCTACTATCAAACCGAGTCCGGTAAATATGGCCGAGTCGACATCGGTGAGCGGTATCTGGGACTTGAATTGCCCAGGGTGACTCTGATCGACAAGCGCAAAGACAAATCTGCCGCGGGATCTATGTACAGCCATACGTTGATCGAATCGATCAAAAAGACGCTGTCGGAAAGGAAGCAGGTGATCATTTTTAAAAACCGGCGTGGGTATTCGCCTGTGCTGAAGTGCGGAGTCTGTGAGTGGGTAGCTGAGTGTCCGCAATGTGATGTCAGTCTAACCTACCATAAAGCCCGAAATGTCTTGATCTGTCATCTCTGTGGAACGACAAGAGGCCTTATCAATATCTGCCCGGCATGTGGTTCACCGAGGCTTATGCTCGAAGGGTATGGGACTGAGAAAATTGAAGATGAACTGTCTGTGATTTTTCCACAGGCTCGTATCAGGCGCATGGACCTGGACACGACCCGGGGCAAGCACAATCTGGAACAGTTGATCTACGACTTTGAAAAAGGCAACATTGATATTTTGGTGGGAACGCAAATGGTGACTAAGGGACTGGACTTTGATCATGTGGGTCTGGTGGGCGTCATCTATGCGGATCAGGCATTGCATTATCCGGATTTTCGGGCTGCGGAAAGGACGTTTCAGACGCTGGTGCAGGTGAGCGGTAGAGCCGGCCGTAAAAATGAACAGGGCACGGTGATGATCCAGACATGGCAGCCGGGTCACCCTGTCTTCCGGGATGTACTGACCGGTGATTATAGGACCTTTTACCAGCGGGAAATCAAGGAAAGGGAGATGTTTCGGTATCCGCCCTTTGTGCGTCAGATAGCTGTCACCATTCGTCACAAAGATGCCAGTCTGAGCAGGGAGGCTGCCGAGTTGCTTGTACTGGAATTGAAACCTTTATTCGGGAACCGGGTCCTGGGACCTTCCGTACCTGCGATTGCTCGCATCCGGAATCAATATCTGCATCTGGTCTACATCAAAATGGAACGGAATAGCAAGGTTATAGCTGACATTAAACATAGGATCAGGTTGTTCCAGACCGGCATTGTCAAGCGGAAATCGTTGTCGACCGTACGGGTTAGTGTGGATGTGGATCCGCAACATTAGTCATAGAATTAGGTCTGAGGGGAGGCTTGTATGGAAACTTAAATACTATTTCCGGCGTTGCTGGTTTTTTAAGGCAAAGATTCGTACCTTTGCCTCCCCGGCGTTACGAACGGGGTAAGAAACATCGCGGGGTGGAGCAGTTGGTAGCTCGTCGGGCTCATAACCCGAAGGTCGTAGGTTCAAGTCCTGCCCCCGCTACTAAGAAGGCACTGGAGAAATCTGGTGCCTTTTGTCGTTTATCTCATTTTATTCCTCATTATGTATACAGTTTATGTACTCTTCTCAGATAAACATGGTAAGTTGTATATTGGAT
>JBGTGP010000019.1:0-7023 GCA_041746735.1 Saprospiraceae bacterium | reverse complement strand
AGGTACCTGGGTCTCAAATACACAGTTACCCACCTGGGAAGGCTCATTATAGCCTACTACCTGATCGCATGCACCCGGATCCAATGAAATATGGATATTCGGTGGACATACGAGGACACATGGGTCATCGGGTGGAGGCGGTAAAGCCTGCGCCAAGGTGTGCATATTAATCTGAACACCACCAAACTCACCATTAGCCCTGAGTTCAATGACCATGGGACCAGTAAAGTTCGCTGGAACATTGACATCAAGAGTCAGATTCTGAGCAGCAGCGTTTTGCCACCAGCCGCAGCCAGTGCCAGGAAATGCAGCCGTGCCGCAGGGGATACCTACGTTGGTACGCCAACTGGCGGATGGGGAGCAAATGATAAAGTTGCCAGGCGTGTTGGCAAGGCAACCGCCCCCACCGTTAGGGCCACCAGCGGTGACGGTGATACCAGCGGGGAAAGTGATACTTAAACGGTCAATCCATTGGCCGGTTGACCCACCTCCTGTAGCGGTAAAGGAAAGGCTATTGACCTGACCTGGCGTGTACATGGTGTTGGGACTGGACCAGTTCACACCAAGTTGAGCATTTGCCTGAGCAAAGCCGAGTAGACAAAAGAGACAAGCCAACCAGAGACTCCGGTTGAGCTTATCGGGTAAGAAAGTAAAGTTTCTATTTTTCATGGGCACATAATTTGTAATGAGTTGATAGTGATAGTTGAATCGGATAATGTATTGAAATGTGAATTAGATTGCGGATGATGCAGGAAAGGGTACACAGCGGTGCTGGTTGACATGGCGTCAATGACAAAACTTTCCGAACAGAAAAAAGAAGTAGCTTCTTTCATGTGATTATATTCGACGAACAACCCCGAAAGATCATTCCTCTATTATTGCTTCAATGATTTGGAAAGGGCCAATCACCCGTAAAGCAACTATATCAAACATGAAAGAACAGCGTCAACCACCAGGACAGTGGTATCTATTCATTCTCATTCGATCAGGTTGGTTTCGGCTGATAAAGCATCTTTATCTTAAGCCCCTTAATCAAAATCTATAATGCGAAAAGTGTGCCAAAGCATACTTAGGCGCTATAAACCTGACAAAGATAGATCATGGTTTTGCTGTGTTAATACCCGTAATAAGGTAATTATTCCATTACACTAATACTATATGCTTTTATGGCTATGATCAAGGTGATTACAAATTATATATATATCTAATGTATGCTGACCGTTTCAATTATTCTTTTTTGCCATAACTAAACCATTGACAATAACAGAAATACACCTTTCTAAACAGGCTTATATGAACCTTCCACCAAGGAGTGATTCTTCAGCCTGTCTTCTATCGAACCCATGAACAATCAGGAAAAGGAATGGAAATTATTAAAATTCAAGTCTGGTTTCGAGCCTAATGTTGCTAAAAATTTCTACCTCATCTTAAAAAGGCTGCATATATCATCGTTTCTGGATACAAACAAACCTTCTCCTCCGGCTAACTTCAGTGGTAAAATGGTCCTGACGTTCCCGGGAACACAAAAACCATGATCTGCCGGACTGACAACCTGGAAGCCACCCTGTCCGTCGCCTATAAGGATAGCGCCTACCGAGGCATCATACCGGCCAAGTTGCGCGTCTGATGCATAAAAATTCCCACCCAGCACCATGTCCGGATGACCATCCTGATTGATATCCAGGATTCGAATGGAACGGACGGTAGATACCTGTGTATACCGTGGCAAAGACAGCGGTTTGAAAGTGGTTCCACCTTGATTTAGAAACAGCGTATGTTCGAAATGATTTGCTTCAAGGACCTGAACATCCCTGAGTTGTTCCGCTGTAAAGATGTCTTCCAGGGTCGCTTTGGCATATCGGTGGTAACGTGTAAATTTCTTTTTCAGCGAAATGATGTGATCCAGCAACCTGTCCCGATAGACCAGGGGATAGCTTATGTCGCGATTGTAAAAACACAGAATCGGATCAAGTGTGCCATTATTGTCAAAGTCCTTGTAATGCAGCGTAACCGGTTTTTCCTTCGTAGCCTGCAAATGGGAGTTCAGGCCCAGATTGCCCGCCACGATATCCGGAAAACCGTCATGATTGATGTCCGCGATCTCCAGTGAATACCACCACCCTGACTGATCCGCTATTCCATATTTGGCTGTTACATTCTTGTAAATACTCCCTTCCTTCTTAAAAATGGTCACCGGCATCCACTCTCCGGTCAATATCAATTCCGGCATCCCATCCAAATCCAAATCAGTAAAACGGGCATCCGTCAGCATGCCAATATCACTTAATCCTTCTGACCACTCTTCAGTTACATCCGTAAACTTTCCCCGATCATTTCGCCAGAGATAGCTTGCGGGAGGCAATGGATACCTGCCCGGGCTGACTCTTCCTCCAACAAATACATCCTGATCGCCATCACCATCGAGGTCTGCTACTGCCACGCATCCTCCGCTTGCATACAATGCTGGCAAAGCATCTGCTGATTTTTTAAATACCCCTTTACCTGAATTGATATACAACCGGCTCTTGTATACGGGATCATTCAGGGGTTGTTCATTTCCTCCGCTGATCACGATCAGGTCCAGGTGTTGATCACCATTGGCATCAAAAAACAGCGCCGCGACATCCTCATGAGGAGCATCCTCCAGAAATACAGCATCCTGCACTAACGAAAATCTCCCGTTTCTGCTCTGTAAAAAAAGTTGGCCCGGATATCCGACAGCTCCCCCCAAATAAATATCATCCAGGCCATCCCCATTCACATCCCCAACTGCTGTGGCTGGACCTTCCGCTGAATACTTATGATGTAAAAGCGGTTCGCGTTTAAAATCAATGTACTCGTTCTCCCGGTGTACGGCCTGTGCAGGTAATCTCTCACTCACATCCTCATAAAACAGCTTCCCTTGCGGAGTCGGTTTATATGGTGATTTATTTGCTGATGGAGCGACCGTATGGAGTTTGTTTATCTCCGGATGCTCCAGTATCTGTATGTTCCGGTCTGGCCACAAGATCTCCACAGAGGCAACACCATCGTATTTTCCCAAACCAAAATGGATGACCGGCTCTACGCTGGAAAAAAAACCCCGGGTTGGATAATACACCTGTTCCTGAAACTGACCATCAGCAGTAAAAACCCGTATCCGGCTACCATACGTTGTTTTGCCTGGCTCATCCTTGAGCACAAAACGAATGAAGTTGTTTGCTCTGGTGGACTTCCCTTCATTCCGAAGGACAAAAGCGGGTTCATCAATATTGTTTACGACGATATCGAGATACCCGTCATTATCCAGATCCGCATAAGCTGCTCCGTTAGAAAATGCAGGAGTCCCGCTATTCCAGGTTTCTGACTCATCACTGAAGTAGAGATTCCCCCGGTTTCGGAAAAGATAAGAGGTTAGCTTTTGGCTGGGGATTTGCGTAACCCAATCCACCATCGTGATTTTTTTGGCCAGGTACGCTTTATTCAGGGAGTCTGCGGCATATCTGGAATAATCCTGATTGGTCAGATCCCGCCTGTATCCATTGGACACAAATAAATCTTTCAAGCCATCATTGTCATAATCGGCAAATAAGGCGCTCCAACTCCAGTCTGTATACGCGGTATTAGACATAAACCCGATCTCGCTAAACGTACCATTGCCATTATTCAGTTGAAGTGTGTTCTTCACATACTGAGCCTTAAGGCCTAACTTGATCATCTTGTCAAACTTGTCATAATTTTGGATCATCAACAGGGTGTTTTGTCTGTAGTGATCCCGGGGCAGCATATCCAGCGTGATCAGGTCCGGAAGGCCGTCATTATTGATGTCTGCAAAATCAGACCCCATGGATGAAATAGATGAATGTCCGAAATAGTCTGAAAACCTCTCCGTAAAGGTGTTATCTCCATTGTTGATGTACAGATAGTCGGGCATGACATAATCATTACAGACATAGATATCAGGACGTTGATCCTGATTGAAATCACCTATGACGGCACTGAGTCCAAAGGCACTGTTCAACAGTCCTGCCCGCTGCGTAATATCTCTAAAAAATCGTCCTGTATTTTCATAGAGCCGGTCACTGATATATGTATAATCTTGCGGTTTCCTCAGCTCCATCTCCCCTTTATCGTTATACACCACATTGAGATTATTGGCCTCGGCCTGGTCCCAGGGATGATTGACCAGGTACATGTCCAGGTCGCCATCACCATCCATGTCAAAAAAGTAGGCTTGTGAGGAATGACTTGCATCATCAAGACCATAGGCCGCTGCCATTTCGGTAAACGTAAGATCCCCGTTATTGATATAAAGCAGATTCTTCCGGTACAGCGGATCGCTGACCAGGGATTTACAAACATAAATATCCAGAAAACCATCCTGGTTAATATCGACCATGGTCACCCCCGTCTTAAATCCATATCCGCCTTCGACTCCGGCGGTGGCTGTAATGTCTCTGAACTTAAAATTACCTTCATTGAGATATAATTTGTGAAAAACCATCCCGCCGGAAAAATAAATATCCATCAGGCCGTCATTATTAATATCCCCGATGGCCACACCACCACCATTATAGAGATACCCGTATAGGTTGATGTTGACCTCATCGGTCTCATTCATAAAGTTGATAAAGGTGATCCCGGTGACGCTCGTATCCATTTGGGTAAAGAGGGGAAGCTCTTTTTCGCCTGAGTTAGCTTCCTGATACGTAACCGGACGGAAATCCACGTTTGCAGGTTGCTCTCTGCAGGACATCCACAGTCCCATGATACTTACAACAAAAAGAAAAAATCTCATGGTGCTCGATGTTTAATTTATGAGGAAGGGCCTTCCTCTCTTAAGGTTGATCAAGACACTTGAACATGCCAGTTAATCCTATCAAAAGTACAGTCCTCAGATTTAAATCTGCCACACCCGATGTACATGCACCATTCCTATCGTCATATTCCACTCCTTATTGCAGCCGGTCAAGAATATACTGTCCGATGACCTTACCCTGCACATTCCCCTCCTCAATTCCATTCATATAGTGAATGCCGGCATAAAACCGACTTAAACTCACCTCCCATGCTGCATCCAGAAAGGAAGTAAAATGTCTGGGAGGATGTCCAAATATGACCTCGGTAGAATCGGTAAAAGGATAGTTCGCCCCATATATCTGAGTCAAGACTGTTGCCGCTGCGGCCGAAATGGCACTATGGCCACTGGTATACTCAGGAAATGGTGGTGTCTGGATTAAAGGTGTCCAGTCAGGATCGATATTCTCCTGGATATACGTTACCGGACGAACGAGATTGGTCTTATACTTTTCATGCCAGCACGAAATGATAACATCAAACATGGCAATAGCCGTGAACGTATACGCCTTTGTCGCTTTGAAATGATCACTCCTTTCCGACTGACTGATCTGCCGGATGATATTGAGCCAATGACCCGGAGGTGATATCTTATGGATCATAGTGACCGAATGACCCCGGTGCTCGGACATATTGGGATTGTCGTCCCAATACAAAGCAATCTCTTTTTGCTCGTCCTGAAGTCTTTCGGATTGCTCGTACACGGCCATGACCATTTTATAAAACTCTGAATCCTTTGACGGATCATACGTGGGTAAAGCTTTAGAGATATAAACACCTGCACTGTCAATGATAAAGGGTCTGATCTTTTTCCAATGCGATTCCAGTCCGGCTTGATAGTCTGGCGGGGTCTCGATCCATTTGCCAGGCTGCTTGGTACTGGTCCACCGATCCATGGTCCTGGTTTCAGTATAGTGATCCTGATTTATCCAGGCCACCATTTGCGCTGTAAGCTGATCGGCATATCTTCCTGAAGCCTCAATAGTTGCAAGGCTTAATCCTTCCATCCGGGCTTTCTGAGACACCTCTGTAATAAGCTGATCCATATAGTGTTCTGAAAACACCACTTTCCGGGCTATTTTGCAGAAAGCAAGGTTAGCCGCCAATTCCGGATGGACGCCCCTCTTATCCAACACTTCTAAACTGTCCAGCCCACGTAGCTTCCCTGTCAGGGATATAAGATGCTCCGGGTAAAAAGACTGTAGCGTGATATAGTAGGCCAAATGCGGATAGACATATACCCTCGAGGCAATGGGCGGGGAAAAGCCATCTTCCATGGCGATCTCTAACAATCTTGTATTCAAAGCATGAAGGTCCGAGACAGTAAATGGACTCACCTTTTCATCACTACTTCTTTGGCATCCCAAGAGGAAAACAATCCCCAGAAAAAACAAAATCCGTCTCATCCTGTAAAGATAAAAAGATTCGGTCCAGCCATTATTATCTGGTGAGGTAAACGAGAAAGGCCTCCCTCCAGCGAACTGGAGAGAGGCCATCCCAAAAACCGATTTATATCGCTATAAACCTATGCTATCATTGCGATTACTCGATGATGACCATCTTTTTGGTCGCAGAATATTCATTAGCATCAAGTCTGTAGTACAGAACGCCCGTTGCTGGTAGTTCTTTGCTGCTCACCGTGATCGTGTTGTAACCCTTAACACCTGACTGGTCTCTGACCAATGCCACCTTACCGGTCACATCGAAGATCGTCAGTGTCACATCAGTAGCCTCCGGAAGATCGTAACCGATCAGCGTCGTACCATTGAATGGGTTAGGCTCGTTCTGATACAGGGCAAATTCTGCTCCCTGTACTGAACCACGGAAACTCAACTTCACATCCTTAATTTCGGATGAGGTGTTGTACGCTTCTGCCTCTGTCACTTTCGAGTTCAGCTTCAGCATCGCGCTCAATTGACCGCCGGTTGTAGCCTGGAAGTTCAGTGTAAACAGTACATCGTTTGTACCTGCTTCTACACCACCTACCTTGTGCCAGCTTGTCGTGATCGTGCTGCCGAATACGCCCAGGTTCTCATCACCCAGGGTGACTACGCCTGACTCAACACCACGGAACTCAAGACCACTTGTCTGCAGGGTGAACTGGTAGCCTTCGATTCCTGCAAAGTCTGCAGAGCGGATCGATACTTCTACCATTTCGCCGGCGTTTACTTCACGGTTTTCAGCCAC
>JBGTGP010000018.1:0-158839 GCA_041746735.1 Saprospiraceae bacterium | reverse complement strand
TGCCTTGCCCGCCGGAGCCTTCGATGAAAACCGGTCCCTCTCAGGATTGAGGTGGCGAAGGCGGGGACAGGAGATGACCGGTATGTGGAACAATATGCGAGAGGATCAATACAGGAACCGCCACACCTACAACGGCAAGCCAGCCCAGACGGAGATGGGCTGGGATTGGCTGAACTACGGGGCGAGGTATTATGATCCGATGGTGGGGAGGTGGAATAGTGTGGATCCCCTGGCGGCGTTGATGCCATCCTGTAGCCCGTATGCGTATGCTTTTAATAGCCCATTGTTATACACAGATCCAAGCGGGATGGCTCCCGAAACAATTGATCCGTCCCGTTTGACAGGCAGTGGTCTGCAAGCACTTGCTAACATGCTGGCCACTCCGGAAGGCCGGGCAAGCCTGGCAACATTCGCAAAAGAAGGTGAGACTCTTTTGTTCTCGGCAAATGGTAAAACGGTGAGCCATACATTTACAGAGGGAGGGTCAAGAGCCAAGGATAACCTTGTGCTTGCCTCAAGTGATGCTTTTGTGGCGGCGCAAGGTGTGAGTCGCGCATACACAGATGATTCCTGGTCAACACAATTGAAAGATGCTTCCCCAAACACAGACATTTCCGGGGGAGTTGCGTTACTGGTACAAATCGATAGCCGGCTGGGAGAGGAGTCTGCGACCCATACATTAATGCATGAGATGGAGGTTCACGCTAATCAAGATGCAGTTCGATTGAACCATATTGATTTTGGAGTAAAAAATGGTTCTCTAAAAGTTGGTTCTGACAATTATGCCAGAAAGCTATCAGCTGTTGGAAATAGTAAAGTTGCAGATCATTCTAATTTATCTCAAGGAAAACTGCTTCGATACGACTCTATGTCTAGTAATATGGATCGGATTAAAGGCTCTTCTATTTATTGTAAAATGTATTTAAACGATGTACGGATTCATCAGTAACTACGTCCTCATTTTCGTTTCTTTCATTCTTTTTGAGTCCTGTGAAAATAACAGTTCTAATTGTCAGCTATCATATGTACTTTGTGAGAGTGGCCAATACAAATTTCAGGGTTCAATTGTAAATGGGAAAAAAAATGGGTTATGGCTGACATTTGAAAAAGATGGGGCCTTAGGAACAGCTGAATCTTTTAGTAAAGATATACCTCATGGTGAATTTTTTGCATTTTGGAATGATTCGCTTGTTATGTTTCATGGGTTTCGTAAATATGGTAAAAGAAATGGACCCTTTGAGCAATACTCTGATAATGGAAACCTTTCAAGAAAAGGATTTTATAGAAATGATTTAAAAACAGGCAAATGGGAGGAGTACACCTATGATGGTCGTCTAAACCGGATAGTTGAGTATTTTAATAAAGAGGAAACCAAAGTTTTATTAGACAATAGGCTTGAGTTACCCGTACCAGAAGAATAAATATTGCTGAGATGAGGGGATCTTCGTTTGTCTCTATATTCTCGAAAGTGGTTCTTTTAGGGGAACAAAGTATCCCTTCTGCCAACCGAATTTTATACTAAGACCTTCTCAATGGATACAAAATCAAGATATTCACTATTACCCGTTTGCCTTGCCCGCCGGAGCCTTCGATGAAAACCGGTCCCTCTCAGGATTGTGGTGGCGAAGGCGGGATCAGGAGATGTCGGGCATGCGATGTGCTGAGGGAGTCGAAGTATGGCAGGACATGCGCCTCGACCAGCACCGCAACCGCCATACCTACAACGGCAAGCCGGCTCAAACCGAAATGGGCTGGGACTGGCTGAACTACGGGGCGAGGTATTATGATCCGGTGGTGGGGAGGTGGAATAGTGTGGATCCGCTGGCGGCGTTGATGCCATCCTGTAGCCCGTATGCGTATGCTTTTAATAGCCCATTGTTGTACACAGATCCAAGCGGGATGGCTCCCGAAACAATTGATCCATCCCGTTTGACAGGCAGTGGTCTGCAAGCACTTGCTAACATGCTGGCCACTCCGGAAGGGAGAGCAAGTCTGGCCACTTTTGCAAGAAAAGGTGAAACACTTTTATTTTCCGCCAATGGGAAAACAGTCAATCATACATTTACAGAAGAGGGATCAAGAGCAAAAGATAATCTTGTACTTGCTTCGAGTGATGCTTTTATGAATTCTCAAGGTGCTAGTCGTGCTTACACAGATGATTCCTGGTCAACACAATTGAAAGATGCTTCCCCAATCACAGACATTTCCGGGGGAGTTGCGTTGCTGGTACAAATCGATAGCCGGCTGGGAGAGGAGTCTGCGACCCATACATTAATGCATGAGATGGAGGTTCATGCCAATCAAGATGCTATACGGCTGAATAATATTGATAGTGGTATCAACAGCGGGAGCCTTAAAGTAGGCTCAAAGGACTATACCACTCAATTAAGAGCAGTTGGAAACAGTGCATCTGGCGATCACTCAAAATTAGCCCGCGGAGAACTCCAGCGTTACAGCAATATGTCGAAAAGTCTTGATAAGGCAAAAAGTACAACCATATATTCTAAACAATATCAATATGATGTGCGTATCCATAAGTAAGCTATGTATATATAGCATGATTTTAATAACTCTCTACTCTTGCCGGGTGCGTCATACTGATTCCGTTTTGTCGTATGAGAAGCTTGAAAATGGAAAGTATGTTATACAGGGTGCGCTGGTTAATGGTGAAAAGACGGGCCTGTGGCTTGCGTACGATAAAGATGGAAATGTGAAAGTGGCTGAAATATATTTCAGGGGTAAACCTCATGGAGAATATATGACATTGTGGAATGATATGCTTGTTTTTTTGAAGGGGGCTCAATTTTTGGGAAAGGATGAAGGATTTTTTGAACAATACTCCGATAATGGTAATATTTCAAGAAAAGGAGCCTTCAAGAAAGACAAAAAAATTGGCATATGGGAAGAGTATACTTATGAAGGAAAACTAAATAGGATTCTGGAATACCAGAAAAATGGCGAGGTCAAAGTCATAATAGATAATGAGCTGGAGCTTCCGGTGCCAAAAAATTGAAATCGTAAAACTATCGGCGGAGTTGGGCTGGAACTGGCTTAATTTTGGAGCGAGGTATTATGATCCGATGGTGGGGAGTATGACAGACCTTGTGCATCACCGCAAAGCCTGCCAGGGAAGTCGTGTGCTGTGATGCATGGTATTCAGAAAACCTTTTCTGAAAAACAGGAGCCCGAAATAAAAGCAATCAACACTCTGGGTGACCGACGGATGATGTACAAGTTTCTTCCATCCAGAATACATATCACCTGACCAGTGGATATCATCCACTATGATCAATGTATCCTCATGAAAGGTGGGAAGCAGCGCTTCAAAATATCTCGTCGTGGCGCCGGACGTATGATGTCCGTCCAGAAAGATCAGGTCGTATGACTCCGACAGGATTTCCGGGGTATTGATTCCTTTACCAAAGGAAGACACGATAGGAGAGAATGGTAATTCCAGATTCCGGAAAACCCTTGTAGCCTCCTCCGCGATGGCGGGGTCCCCTTCGATCGTAAAGATTTTGGCCTCACGGGCACCTGCGGCAAGGTAGGCTGTGGCAATCCCTAAGGATGTTCCAAGTTCAAGTATGGATTTGGCCTCCAGGAAATGGACGAGCCGGGCCATAAACCGGCATTGAAACGGCCGGCTCAGTGCATGACGGGCAATAGCACGAATCTTCTGCTTTTCAGTTTTCCCGATCCGTATAGAACCTGCGCCCAGATCCGTACGGTGAATCATGCGGTCATCGGCCAGTAACCGGATCCGCTCATCTTCAATGCTGGAAAAAAGGGGAAACACAACGGATTCATCACACGCATACTGAAATAGCGCGTAGAGGTACGGGGAGTGAAACGCATCCCATCTTTTGCTTCGAATCCAATGCGCCAGAAAATGCTGCGCTGTTTGCCCGATATTCATGGCCGGAAAGTAAGTATTTGTTTCCCCAGGCCCAAACGCGTGTACCCATTGGAGGCAGCAAATCTGCCGGTTTGTTTCGCCAGATAAATTTCAGGACAGGCTTTCCCTCAATAATCGGTAATAATATTTGGCTTGGAATAGTACTTTTGCTTTGTTCAATCCTTGATCAATCCATTTCTATGAGAAGTACACTGATGTTAATATGTCTCACACTGTGCATGGCACTGGACGGAATCGCCCAGATCCGGTTTGTTAACCGGAATGACCTGCTGGCCAACAAGGATCTGCACAGTGCCGTCCCGGTCGGCATTGCAGATATGAATGGCGATGGGCTGGATGATATCGTAACACTGGATGAGGGCATGGATCTGGTCATCCAGTATCAGACCCCCGATCCCTCCCGTCCATTTGTCCAGTATAGAGTGCCTGTGTTTATTGACAACAATGAACAGAACGATATCAGTATAGCCGACTTCAATAATGATGGCGCTAATGATATCCTGATGGTGGGTTCCTATGACCGCGTCAAGGTATTATATAGCATACCTCATACGTATGACTTTAATCTGGTACGCATTGTCGTAACTCCGTTTTTCTCACAAGGAGCCTCGACCGGAGACTTTAATCATGATGGTTGGGTGGATGCGGTATTGCTGAATGACAACGGACTCAATTATACCCTGATGAATGACGGTACCGGCAACCTGGTATGGCAGGATGGTATTTTCGATTTTGTCACGGTGCCGCCTTCCGATAATTCCGGAAATTATGGCTGCCTCTATACTGATTTTGACATGGATGGCGACCTCGACTTCTATATCGCCAAATGCCGCCAGGGCGTCAATAGTCCTGCAGACCCTCGCCGAATCAATGCTTTGTTTGTCAATGATGGTTCCGGCAACTATACCGAAAATGCCGCTATATACGGGCTGGCCAATGGGCGTCAATCCTGGACCGCTGATTTTGCGGATTTTGACAATGATGGTGATATGGATCTTTTCCTCACCCAGCATGACGTCATCAGCGAACTGTTCGAGAATATTGACAACGATACGTTTATCAACATTACAGCGCAGTCGGGACTCAGTATTGGGGGCATCCCACTTCAGGGTATGTTCAGGGATTTTGATAATGATGGCTTTCAGGATATCCTGGTCAGTGGTGACCGGCTGGATTTTTATCGCAACAACGGAGACAAGACATTTACCCGGATCGAATCTTTTGGAGGTGTTGTTTTTGGGACATTCGGTTTAGGCGATTTCAATCAGGATGGCTTTACGGACGTTTATGCATCCAGGGTCATTCCGTTTAATAATCCGGATCTGCTGCGCGAGGATATTCTCTTTTTAAATGAGAAGAACGATAATCATTTCCTTTCCCTGCGTCTACAGGATACAGCCGGCAATCCTTCTGCCATTGGGGCTATGGCCATTCTCTACGGCCCCTGGGGCATCCAGGTCAGGGAAGTCCGAGGAGGAGAGCAATATGGTGTGTCCAACAGTCATAATATGATCTTTGGATTAGGACAACATACATCGTATGACAGTCTTCTCATTCGATGGCCGGATGGGTCCAGGGAGTGGTACAATGATCTCGAGGTCGATCAGATTTGGTCCATTCGTCGTGGGGGTTGTCATCACCTGCCGCTTCCTTCTTTTACTCCATTACATGCATTATGTGGAGAGGATTCCCTTGTGTTGCACAAGGACCCCCTTTTGGAATTTGCCGGATGGAGCACCGGTTCTTTTGCAGACACGCTGGTCATTCGGGAAGCAGGACTTTATTATGCCCATTACCTGGATCAGGATGGTTGTCCGCTGAGGACCACAGTTCTTGAAGTCATCGTAGATCCGGATGTTGACAAACCAGTGATTTCCTATGATGGTATCAATCTGCTTTGTGACGGCACATTGGTGGAACTGAGTCTGACCGGGGGCCTGGGGTATTACTGGTCTACCGGGGATACGACATCGGCCATCCAGGTGTCAGCCACCGGAGAGTATTTCGCACAGGTAGAAGGATTTTGTATCGTTCAGGAATCAGATACGGTCTATATCGAGTTTATTATTCCGGAAATACCTGTGACGACGGCAGACACCTTCAAGATGGATGAGGATGCGATCCTGCTTGCGGCCGGAGACAGTATCGTGTGGTTTGCTGATCCAGCAGGACAGGAGTTTCTGGGATCTGGTGCTCAACTCGTTTTAAGCGGACTCACGGACACCACTACTGTGTATGCCGCCAATCTTCAGGTTATTGCGGGATTGTCTTACAATGTGGGTCCGCTGCAACATCAGGGTACAACAAAATACAATGCCGCTTTTGTCAACGGGGGATTATTGTTCGATGTTTTGGAGTCTATCCTACTGGAGCAAGTGACCCTGTTTACCGATTCTTCCGGAACACGTGTGATCGAAATAACAGGTACAGGTGGATATGAATTTTTCGATACCGTTTACCTCGATGCAGGTGCAACAGTTGTTGATCTGAATGCCGGGCTTCCTCCCGGATCGTACACGATTTCGACGAACACGGCAAGTAATATGACAACATTTGGTGTAGCCAGCCCTTATCTGTGGCGGTCATCGCAGGGAGTTCTGTTTCCCTACCAGGTCCCCGGGGTTTTGTCCATAACCAACTCTACCTTCGGCAGTGATTTTTTCTACTATTTCTATGACTGGAAAATATCGACGGTCGATGAATATTGTTATTCTGAATTTGTACCCGCGACAGCCTATCCTGAAATAAAGGTTTCGGTCGCACCGGACCAGGTTCTTTCCGCGGATATTCGTCTGGTCCCTAATCCAACCACAGGTGATTTCCGGGTGATCTGGCCTGAAACTGCAAAAGCAGATATCATCTTATCAACACCGGACGGCAAAGTGATATTACATCAGCAAGGGCTTCAGGGAAGTCTTGATGGGATAGAATTGACATTGGAGCGGTATCCATCGGGACTCTATCAGGTGCAAATTATAACCTCGGGAAAGTCATTTACGCGAAAAATCGTACGACTTTAAATCAAAGGACGGTAAAGGCTTCCAACGTGATCAGTTTGTTCCGCTGATAGACCAATAAATAATACACCCCCGGGACGGCAGATTCGGTCAGCTCAATGCAATTGGTTAATACACCTTGCTGCAGGATTCTTCCATTCAGGCTGAGGATCTCATACCGCAGCGTACTGATGTCCTGGCTAAAGGCTTCTAAGCCGGTGATCTGCATCATTTGATGACGGACCGGATTTGGAAAAAGAATCACCGAAAAAGAGGGACTGACCGGTCGTATTGATGTCGTAGAAAGATCAATGTCATCTATGAAAAGTTCATCTATGATTTCGAAGTGATCAGCATATTCATCATACATGGATTTGAAGATGGCAACTTCCGGTACATCGTCGTGTTGGAACAAGTCCAGCATCCACCTGGATGGAATTGATTGGTAGAGAAAGGAAGCGTTCAGCCGGGCCTTTCCGGTTGCACCATTCAATGGAATATGATAATGAACCGTATCAGTTCCTTTCCCACTAAATTCTCCGTAATCCGGATCTTCCAAAGCATTTCCCCAAATGGCGACGGTGTCATAGACCGGATGATTTTTACGGAAACCTAATGGCAATAACCTGTTGTCCTTAAAAGGCTGTGAGGCAGCATTGAGTCGCGTAGTCAGATGGCCCGAAAGATCGGCCATCACCAGTTCATAGATCTGCACATCACCGGCAGATCTGGATATTTCATGATGGGGCTCAAATGGGTGATCGCGTCCGGTGATATGCCCCTGATCATCCATGGCACCATTGAGATAGATTGTTTCTCCGGAATCGGGGTCAGTAAGCGTAATTCTAAGCCAGGCCAGCCTGCTGGGATAACCCGATGGAAGTTTATGGCCCGTTTTGTTGCGCACAGCCACGGTGACAAACATTGTATCATTCTGTGTCCGGATATCCGTGATCGCCAGCGATGCTGAGTTGCGAAGACTTATCCGGTTGTTATCGATAGATTCCTGCCACGCTTCAGCCGGGGCAAATTGTCCAATCCCTATTTCATCCTTGTGGTCACGCATGAGTTCCAGCATGGCGGTATTGGCGCCAAAAAATTGATGCAATCCAAACGGATACCGGTCTTCAAGGGCAAAGAAATCAGAAGCAATAATGACACCATCTTCAATAAATGGTAGATGGCAGGACTGACACTCCTTGCCCTGTGCCGGATAGGAGGAATTGAGCCATTCATGGTATGTGGCTTGTTCTACAAAATACTGACCCGAAGGAGAGCCATCATCACGCAGCGTTTCTGTTATGAGGGTATGGCATCCCGCACAAATGCCACTACTGTAGATATGATCCGAGAAAACCGGATCAAAACCCACATAGATCTGCATGGGTCCCTGAAATGGATTGGGATACTGACCCCAGATCAGTCGGTTGGTATCCAGCGTAAAATTGCCGGAATGGCCCTTTCCGAGACCTTCTTGAGGCTGTTGGTGACAAGCGCTGCAGGATACGCCGTCTAGCCCAAGGGAATCCGTCAGCATATCGTCATAGGCATAGGCAAGTCCGAGCCGCGTAGCTTCAAAATGACCCAGAGGGGCATGGCATTTCAGACAGGTGCTTTCGATGGCCGTTTTAGCTGTCGGGTATTGGTTGACCTCGTGGGCCAGGGTCGCTCTCCAGAAAGGATCATAGGCTGAAAGCCCCATCATGCTGATCTGCCAGTCATCATGGATATTGACATCATTACCTGATTTATCGACCAGGGAGAGACCACTTTCATCATGGCCGTGGCATCCGGAGCAATGATTGGAATGAGCAACTTTTTGCGTCTGAGGGACAGGATTTTGAAGCGGAGGGCTAAAGAAAGTAACATTGCGGGATATGCCCAGCCAAATAACAGCGAGAGCAACGGACACGGTAAGCAGATACTTCATGACGGGTTAAAATTAGTTTTTTTCAAGTCCATCGGCTACCTTATCGGTCTATAGTCCTATCAGGTCTCCAGGGTAATTCTTTGGAGAATTGCCTTTTTGTAATATTTTAGCAAGGTCTTTTGGCCGGTGCTTCTGCCGGCGCGGACGCCGAAATGCTTCTAATGAAAAAAATCCTCTACCCGACAGACTTTTCCGAAGCTGCGGAAAATGCATTCATCTTTGCGCTCCAGGTGGCTGATCATCTCGGAGCCTCTATCATTACCCTGCACGCGTTTGATCGACCTGATGTCAGCGATATTGACCTGCCGCCTTCTCTTCTTGAGGTGTATGACTCCATTGAACTGGATGCATTCGAAAATTATGAAGACGAGATACCCGCTCTGCGGGACATAGCTTCTGACAACGGCTACTACCATGTTCCCATGGTCCATGTGCTCGAAGAAGGGGCACCTGTGTCGGCTATTTTACGTACCGCCAATAAAAACAAGGTGGATCTGATCGTGATGGGAGCTACGGGGGCAGGCAGGATGGAGTCCTTTTTCTTTGGTACCAATTCAGGGAAAGTCCTGGAAGAAGCCCATTGTCCGGTGATTGTGGTACCGTCATCCGCCACCTTCGATGGATTATTAGACCATATCGGTGTCGCGACCAATTTTACAGAGGATGATGGAAAGCTTATCGAAGCCCTCCGCAAATTCAGGGACATGATGCGGAGCCATCTTCATGTCGTCCATATCGATACGATCGGCGATAGAGAGGCCCAACAGCGGATGAAAACCTTCATGGAGCCTTGGCAACAGGATAAGGCTATGACGGCCCATTGCCTGCATCACAAGGAAGTCAATGAAGGGCTTGAAAACTTTATGCAAACCCAACGAATCGATCTTCTGGGCATCTTGTCCCGTAAGCGAACCTGGTTTGATGAAATTTTTCAGCAGCACCGGGCCAAAACCTTGTCCCGCCAACATTCCATACCACTTCTGGTCTATCAGTATGAAAACCTCAACCACAAAAACAATTCATAATCCGGCAAAGAGAATACCAGATTTAAGGGTGTTTATTTTTTCCCTTCCCTGGCAGCTTTAAACTCAGAGCCGGCTTTCCACGACGGCCAATCCTGATTATTGGCCAGTTCGCGGGCAATCTCATAGAAGAGGGTCGCATCCTGCAGGATACCTCCAACGTCAAACGTGGCAGGATTGTATTCATCACTGGGGCGGTGGTAAAGATTGGTGCGGTATTCATCCTGCTTCTCTTTAGCATATTCTTTGCCTTTCGGACGATGATCATAATTGCCTTTGGCGTATAGGGCG
Organism: Saprospiraceae bacterium; assembly: GCA_041746735.1. Lineage (GTDB taxonomy): Bacteria > Bacteroidota > Bacteroidia > Chitinophagales > Saprospiraceae > Opimibacter. The sequence goes on along the minus strand of JBGTGP010000018.1, from coordinate 148,684 downwards.
GGGATCCCGATTTTTGCAAAATTGAAATGGTCAGACCTGAAGAAATATCCTTTTTCAGGTTCCTGATCCGGAAGGATGTACCGGTTTTGTTTCTCTGCCCAACGGGCAGCATACGTTTCCAACTCGCTTTGTCCAAAACCGATAACACTCAGATCATTCATCTCACCAAAAGGAAACATACCGTCAATATTGAGATTGGCCACTGTACGATCAGGCGGAAAGACCGGATGCGCGGCATAATATTCCGAACCCAGCAATCCCTGCTCTTCGGCGGTTACCCATAGAAACACAATACTTCTTTTGTGCGGACCTGATTTGGATAAGGCTTCTGCAATGGCTAAAAGAGCAGCCGTACCCGAAGCGTTGTCACAGGCACCATTGTAAATAGAATCCCCCTCCACGGGGATACCAATACCCAGATGATCCCAATGGGCGGAAAAAATGATGTACTCATCTTTCTGATCCGTGCCCGGAATCATGCCTATAACATTTTTTGATACGTTTTCCCTGATATCATTGGTCAGACGACCCTTAACCTGATACGGTAAAGGAATAGCTTTAAATCCGGGCTTCCGGGCGGCCATCATCGCCTTCTGCAGGTCCAGTCCCGCAGTTGTAAAGATCTCTTTTGCGGCATCCAGTGAAACCCAACCCTGCATCTCACAAGGTGTATATCCAAGAGATTGAAGATTGAGTTTGGATCCGCTGCCCGATCCCTGCACGACTGCCCAGGGGTAGGAGGCCATTGTCGTTTCATGGATGATAAAAATAGCAGAAGCACCCTGACGTGCTGCTTCCTCATATTTGTATGTCCAGCGACCGTAATAGGTCATTGTACTGCCTTTGAAAAATGTGCTGTCCTCACTGCCCAGCCCGGGATCATTGACCAGCACCAAAGCTGTTTTACCTTTCATGTCAAGACCCTCATAGTCATTCCAGCCATATTCCGGAGCCACAATGCCATACCCGCAGAAGACCAGTTCAGAACCATCAATTGAGATTTCAGAAACAGGTCGTTGTGTATAGGCCACATATTGATCCCTGAGTTTCAGGGCCATTTTATTGGGGCCATCCAGGTCTAATGTGGTCCCGGCATGTCCAGTAATTTCCACTAAAGGGACGTCTTGCGTAAAGCTGTTTCCGTTTCCGGGTTCCAGCCCCATCTGTTGCAATGCTTCCTGCAGATAGGCTACTGTTTTTTCTTCGCCGGGTGTAAATGGCTTGCGGCCCTGGAATTCATCAGATGCCAGGGTAGCGATATGATCACGGATCGTTTGCTCTGCAATAACAGGATTGGAGGATTCTTGTTTTTCTTTGCAGGCGATAAGCAAAAAACAGCATATCAGGATAGGCCCAAAGATTTTCATAATGGTATGGTTTGAAACAAAAGTACGTAAAAGCATCGTTCATCCCGAACGGACCAATCGCACGGACCTATGACCTATCAGCAGGTACTCGATTTCCTATATGCGTCTCTTCCGATGTTCCAGCGGATAGGGGATGCGGCCATAAAAAAAGACCTGACCAATATCCGTTTGCTCTGCACCATGCTGGACGACCCACACCTTACTTTTCCGTCCATTCATGTAGCCGGTACTAACGGAAAAGGAAGTACATCCCATATGCTGGCGTCCATCTTTCAGGCCGCGGGCAAAAAGGTGGGTTTGTATACCTCTCCGCATTATATCGATTTTCGCGAACGCATCCGCATCAACGGACAAATGATATCTAAAAAACAGGTGATCCGTTTTGTCGAGCGATATCAGCTGGACTGGAAACCTATACAACCTTCATTTTTTGAGATTACCGTCGCTATGGCTTTCGACTATTTCAGACAGCAACGCGTCGATATGGCCATTATAGAGACGGGTCTGGGTGGGCGCCTCGATTCCACCAACATTATCACACCCCGGATGTCCATCATTACCAATATAGGGTTGGACCATACCCAGATGCTCGGTGAGACCTTGCCGCTCATCGCCTCTGAGAAGGCAGGTATCATCAAGCCCGGCATTCCTGCCATCATCGGTGAATGGCATCCTCAAACCGCCAGCGTATTCAAACGCAAAGCTGAAAGTTGTAAAGCGCCGATCCACTTCGCCTCCAGACATATTACGATGAGCCTGGAGAAATCATCCCTCTCTATTCAGCGTTTCAGCGTAGGGCTCAGATCTGGTGACTGGCTGGATCAGATCAGTACGGATCTTTCAGGACCTTTTCAGTTACAAAATGTACGCACGGTGCTGGAAGCAATCTGGTGGTGGAATCACTATTACTCAGGTAATCCTATTTCAGATAGCAGTATCCGGAAAGGGTTGGCAAAGGTCATTCCGGCTACTGGCATGATCGGTAGATGGATGATTCTTCAGAAGCATCCCATGGTCATTACAGATGCGGCCCACAACAAGGAGGGCATGGCGGTCATGCTGCCTCGTCTGCTGGCCCTGCCGGCCATGAAAAGGCATTTTGTACTTGGCTTTGTTTCGGATAAAGACATATCAGGAATTCTTTCCCTTTTCCCCCGAGAGGGCTTTTATTATTGGTGTGAACCCGATATCCCCAGACGCAGGCCGGCATGGGAAACTGCAGACCAGGGCAAGGCCGCAGGGTTGGAGGGTCGGATCTTTAAGCAAGTACGAAAGGCTTTTCAGGATTCGCTCAGAGCTGCTGCACCAGGCGATCTGATTTTCGTAGGAGGCAGTAGTTATGTGGTGGGTGATTTTCTGGCCTTTTGGAGAAAAAAAAGAAAATAGCCTGTAACGATGAGGCCACAGGCTATCTGCAAGGGTGGAAGATCGGATTCGAACCGACGACCTCCAGAGCCACAATCTGGCGCTCTAACCAACTGAGCTACAACCACCATGTATCCGGTTTCAAACGCTGCGACACGTTTGCAAAACGGGCCACAAATATACAGTTTCTCTAATTAGTTACCGGAGTTTTTTCCAGTTGGAAAGTACGACTTATCGGGTTGAGAGGAATGTTAGCCGCCTGGCCGGTAGAGTCCAGCAAAGTTAGTTTAATGGTATTGTCACCTTCAGGTAATCCTTCCATATAATAGGGCTGCCACTTATCGAGGATATGTTTTTCTCCGTTGATATCCGCTTCCACCGTGTAGCCGGTCATATCGGTGTTGACCAGGTAGAAGTCCAGCATCACCTTTTTGGTATCATCTCCGGTATATAGTCCTTTGGGCCTGCTGTAAAATAGCATAGGTCCCTCGATCGGCTCAGATTTTGTGATGCTTTTGTTGACCACGGTGACTTTGGCGGCTTTATACGCTTCAGCCGTTTTGAGGCTCTCATGATAGGAACGGGATAAAAAGCACAGGATGAAATGGTCACCGTCCGGTATATCGTGGGTAAATGAGGATTCATATTTCGCCAGGTAGGGTTCTGTATTTACGATCAGGTGAAGGTGCTGCCCTTCCTTGCTGTTGGCGCAATTCTTGGACGGGGCATCTGGCGTTTGCTCCCCCAGTTTGAAGGAGGAACCACCGATCACAGTAGAAAAAGTACCACCGATATAGGCCATAGCCTTTATACTGGCATCCGGAAATGCACGGGATGCACTGAATGGCGTCAGGGTAACTCGGGTAGAGGTCGAATCAGATGCCGATGAACCATCAATATCACTCTTTGTAGTTCCGGGTTTGCATTGGACCAGGATCAGGCTGAAACAGATAAGGAAAAGCGCGTTTTTCATTCTTGCAAAGTGATTTAGAGTGGAAAGTTATAGATTAAATGAATGAATGTCCGCTATTTTACGGATATAGCCTGAATACTCTCAGGATAATTGCAGACTTTTGGAAGCACAGCGAAACCGATATACACCTCTTACCAAATGGATTCTGTTGAACAATTGTTCAGGCTGCACTACGCTTATGTCTGCAATATTATCAACCGGTATGTCCAGGATCGTGTTCGCACGGAGGATATCGCTCAGGACATGTTTGCCGAGTTGTGGTCCAAGCGTGACCAACTGACCATCCATACCTCTGAGTCGGCCTACCTCCGCCGTATGGCCATTAGCCGCAGCCTCAACTACCTTCGTGATACCCGAAAGTATAACTGGGACGAACTGGAGACGGCTGTCCACAAGGAGAAGGATACGGGACACAGGGAAGCAGATATTATCCTGAATCTGGAATTGGAGGAGTTGCAGGCCCGGCTTGAGCGGGCCATACAGGAACTCCCGGAAAAATGCCGCATTGTATTTCTGCTCAGCCGACATGATGAAATGTCGTACGCTGAAATTGCTGGTCAATTGCAGATTTCAATTAAAACAGTAGAAAATCAAATCGGGAAAGCCCTGAAATTGCTACGCGTAGCCGTGGCAGAACATAGGGGGAGAACGGAATAATGGTGTCTAATTTTTGGAATATGAATGAACCAACAGAAGTGCGGATGGGTCGGTATCTGACCGGAGAGATGTCGGAGCAGGAACGGTTAGAGTGGGAGCAGGAAGTCCATAACGACCCTGTTCTAGCCCGGGAGTTTGAAACAGTCAGAAAACTCTGGCATCATTCAGACCGTTCTCGGGAGTTGGATTGGGATACCGAAAGGGCGTGGGAGAAGGTAGCGATCCAACAATCGAGTGGTACCAAACCGTTGTTCGCCGGACGAATGTTGGTGTACAGAATAGCTGCTGCCTTGCTTTTAGGCATAGCCGGTGTCTATATGATCTTTTTTAGCCGGACAACACCTGTTCTGTATAATGCAGAATCCGGTCATCTTGAGGATCCTGTCGTACTGAAAGATGGCTCTCAGGTCTTCCTGCACCATGGAGCTGTATTGAAAGTATACCCGTTTTCGAAGAAAAAAAGACTGGTAGAATTGACGGGTGAAGGTTACTTCGAAGTTCAGACTGATCCGTCAAGTCCCTTTGAAGTGCTATGCGGAGCTACTAGGACCGAGGTCGTTGGTACAGCCTTTACCCTTCGACAGGAAGAGGGCCACGAAGCGATATATGTGACTTCAGGTAAAGTTATTTTCTCATTGCTGGAGCATCCCGGGCAGGCTATAGCGCTTATCGGAGGGGAATCAGCCATTCGAAATGCAGAACGTCTGCAACACCTTCCCAACCCATCCCCAAATGTGAATGCCTGGCACACCCGGCAATTGAAATTTGTCAACATGGAACTACAATCCGTCGTGCAGGATATATCGGATTATTTCGATGTGGCGGTACAGATAGAATCGCCAGCAGTACGATCCTGCCGGATATCTATTCCCCAGCCCTTCAGTCAGCCTGAAATCCGCTCAGTCCTACGGGCGATCACGATTTCCATTAATGCTACGCTGGTCCAGGAAGATGGCCGGTTTATCATTCGAGGCGGAACCTGCAATTAATCACTCCACCAGTAGGTGTTCAATATTGTCGTTCGCTCCGTTTACCTTTGCAGGCTTAAACAGCGTCATGGGTACGTTCAAAACAGATATGCTGATCATCGGTGCGGGACCTGTAGGGTTATTTACAGTTTTCGAAGCCGGCTTGTTAAAAATAAAATGCCACCTCATTGATGTTTTACCTCAAGTTGGTGGGCAGCTTTCTGAGATTTATCCTAAAAAGCCAATCTACGATATCCCCGGATACCCGATAATTATGGCCAGTGACCTGGTAGACAATCTGATGCGGCAGATTGAGCCTTTTAAACCCACCTTTACGCTGGGTGAAAGAGCCGACACAATTGAAAAACTCGATGACGGCTCTTTTATGGTTATCGGTAGTGAAGGAACCCGAATGGAAGCCAAAGTCATTGTGATAGCCGGCGGACTTGGATGTTTTGAACCGCGCAAACCACCTATCGAAGGTATTGAACAATATGAAGGAAAAGGGGTAGACTATTTTATAAAGGATCCGGACCAATACAAAGGCCAAAAGGTGATCATCTCCGGAGGAGGGGATTCCGCTTTGGATTGGACCATCGAGTTGTCCAGCCGAGGTAGCTATGTGACGCTGGTGCACCGTCGTACCAGTTTCAGAGGAGCACCTGATTCGGTAGATAGAGTCATGAAACTGGTCAGAGCCGAAAAAGTTAAATTGATAACCGAAGCCAGTGTCATCCATTTGTCAGGCAATGGTCGGCTGGAAAGTGTTGAAATTGATTCTCCTGAAGGTATTGTATCCCACGATGCCAATTTTTTCCTGCCATTATTCGGTCTTACACCTAAGCTGGGACCCATAGCTGAATGGGGTTTGGGATTGGACAAGAATGCCATTGTGGTCCATCCGAAAGATTGCAGCACGAACATACCGGGGATCTATGCCGTAGGGGATATCAATACCTATGAAGGTAAACTAAAGTTGATCCTTTGCGGGTTTCATGAAGCGACGATGATGTGTCAGTCTGCTTTTCGGCGGGTCTATCCGGAACAAAAACTTTCCTTTAAGTACACGACTGTGACGGGAATCGAAGGGTTATAAGACCAGGAATGCGGGTGATTTAGCCGCCGGTTTCCAAACGTAGATTTTTGATCTGGCTGTCCCAGAGTTTTTTCAGGTCGTCCACCTCCTTTTCGTTGGCAAAATCAGTAATCTCCAATACGGTCTCTTCGGTGACGGGAGAGAGGTACATCCTGAATTCCAGATATTCATGGCGGGGAGCATCTTCCCACTTGAAGCGTAGTCTTTCCTCTTCGATGTCATCGACGACTTCGGCGTTTTCTTCACTTCCATTCCAGGTAAACGTATAGACATCACCATTGATATCCACCCCGTCGCAAAACCAACGGATCAGGCAGGCCGGGGTCGTCAGGAATTTGTACAATATCGCTGGCGAGGCTTTAAAAATATACTCAAGATCTACAGGTACACGCTTCATAGTTTGAAACTGGATGGAGACCCGGACCACAAGGCAGGGTCTTCTCCAGCAGGGCGTAAATAAAACAGAATTTCTGAATATAACAAACTATTGAACTTTTTTTCCGGGTTTGCCATTTAATCACTGTTTCTCCCTCGTCTGTTAATAGCCGGTCTGCATTGGTGTCGGGGTGATTTGGGGAGCCAGGCGGGGGGAGAATCATAAAAATAACCTAAGGGACACCAGAAAGTCGTACTTTTGCGGCTCTTTTGAGGTCAAATTGTATTTTACGGTACGTTTTTTGACCCCAATAGTCGTCCAAACATTTTAACGCACGCATGCCATGAGGCAGTTAAAGATCACAAAATCTATTACCAACAGGGAAAGTCAGTCTCTGGAGAAATATCTGCAGGAGATCGGTAAGGTGGACTTGCTGACTCCCGAAAAGGAGGTTGATCTCGCCAAGAAAATTAAACAGGGCGACCAGATCGCCCTCGAGACCCTGACCAAAGCGAATCTCCGCTTTGTCGTTTCGGTAGCCAAACAATATCAAAATCAGGGTTTATCCCTCAGTGACCTTATCAATGAAGGCAATCTGGGTCTGATCAAAGCCGCCCAGCGTTTTGATGAAACCAGAGGTTTTAAGTTTATATCCTATGCGGTATGGTGGATTCGTCAGTCCATTCTGCAAGCCCTTGCCGAACAGTCCCGGATAGTGCGACTGCCCCTCAACAAAGTTGGGTCTCTCAATAAGATTAATCGTGCTTTTTCACAGTTAGAGCAGGAGTTTGAGCGCGAACCTTCTTCTGAAGAGCTGGCCACGATCTTGGAGATATCCGCTGACGAAGTAGAGACCACACTCGGTGTAGCGGCACGACATGTATCCATGGATGCCCCCTTTGTGGACGGAGAAGACAACTCCCTTCTCGATGTATTGGAAAATCCAAACACCCCGGGTACAGATGCCGGATTGGAATATTTGGATTCACTTCGAAGAGAGATCGACCGGTCACTGGGTACTTTGACAGATCGCCAGGCCGATGTGATCAAGTTGTACTTCGGTATCGGCGTAGAACATCCGCTTTCGCTGGAAGATATCGGGGACCGTTTTGGTTTGACACGCGAACGTGTCCGTCAGATCAAAGATAAAGCCATCAACAAACTCAGATCGGCCAGCAGGAGTAAGCTGCTTAAGAATTATCTCGGCGCCTGATTCAGGTTTTTTGACGAAATAAAAAAGCCATTCCAGGAGACCGGAATGGCTTTTCTTTTTGGCCATGATACCTGCACCTGCTTTTTCAACATAGTTGTCAGAGGCAGACTGGGCAAGTGATTACTTCTTATCTATATTATTGAGGTATTGGAGGTTGTCAATATCCAGCACTTTGGCCAGTTTGCCTACCTTTTTGAGGTCAATATTGCCGATGAAACTCATTAGTGCAAAGTTTTTCTCGCCGCCGACGATCATCAGGAGTTCCTGTACGATGTCGCCTTTTTCCTTGACCATAAAACGGACATTTTCACCACCGTCACGTGCCGTCAGCAGAAGTTCGTACTCATTCGTACTGATGGTTTTCAGCGCTTCATTGTAGTATTGAAGTGCGTTTTGCTCTGTATGGATTATCCGAAGACCCTTCATGCTCCGGATGACTTCCTGAACTTCGGGCTCCATATCTTTGATTTCGATTTTAGACACCATATTGAACATTTTCGGGCTGATATAAACAGCACTGAATTTGGGATCATCGATATACTTGTTGAAATACCGGGTGATCGCATCCTCCTGAGCAAAGGAGGTGAGGGCTGTAAAAAGAACAGCCGCGAAGGAAAAAATGAAAGATTTCATGATATTAGATTTGTATGAAAGTGACAAAATGGGTTACTTGAACATATCGGCATATTCGCCGGCTTTTTTAATGTTGCTCAAGGCTTGTGACTGAGATTGGTTCAGTTTGGACGACATGAAGGCCAGGGCCTGACGGACTTCCTCATAAGCTTTATAGGGATCATCGAAGGTTTCGGCCATATGAACCGGTTCTGTGACCTGGCGGGTATAATTCCAAAGGCCTATACCGGCCAGCACAAAGACCAGGATGGCGGCGGCGCTGGCGATCCACCGATACATGGGAAGTAGGGCCACAACCGGGGCAGATGTCCGGATTTGCCGTTGATTATACTGATGGATGTCTTCGGCGGTAAGGCGGCTTTTTTGTTTCCGCGCCTCCGCGATCATAGCGAAATAGGCGGCTTCAGGGCCGGAGGATTGGCTTTGGTCGCGGAGCAGTTGCTCCTCTTCCTGGAGTGATGTTTTGCCTTCCCAGTATGTTTCTAAAAGATTGTTTTTCATGTTCTTTATATGTTATCAGGCTTGATGGAATCCGAATGTGTTGATTTTACTCAGCATCCGCTGTATATGTTTTCTGGCCCTGAAAAGACTGACTTTGACATCGTCCAGTCCAAATCCGGTGGCGAGGGCAATCTCATCATAGGTCATCTGTTCGATCTCCCGAAGATGAAATATCGAGCGTTGCTTTTCCGGTAGTTGGTTCAGGCAGTGCTGCAACTGGCTCATAAGATCAGCGTGTTCCATTTGTTGATCTGCAATGGGTTCCTTGTCACTAATCGTATACGCTTCATCTACATTGACATGGTTATCCTTCACTTTACGGAGCACATCCAACGACCGGTTGCGGGTCAGGACCATCAGCCAGGCCTCAATATTTTCAATCTGATCGGCTTCCTGGCGTTTCTGCCAGAGTTTTGACATCACATCCTGTACCACATCCTCGGCAGTCTCACTGTCTTTGACAAACCGTAAGGCATACCGGTACAACTTATCCCTCATCTTGTAGAAAAGGGCTTCATACTGTTCAGTAGTCATGTCTGTAGTTTTGACGTAAGAATGCAAGATTTTGTTACAGGTCAGGAACCTGATTGTATGATTTTTCGGATTCCATCCAGATCAATACGTATGGTGCTCAGATTTTGTTGGAGGTCGGAAAGTTCTGAGGTTTCGTGGGTAATCAGGTCATCCAGACGCTTAAATTGAGCTCCCATTTTGACCTTAAGCGTCTCGATGTAGGAGTAAAGTTCCTTCGACAATTCGTCCTGGAGACGATTTCTTCCTTTGTCCATCTCAGACCGGTATTGCTTTAAGACTTTACCCCGCTGCAAACCCAGTGTAATACCGGCGACCAAAAATCCCAGAGCTGTCAGAACCCCGCCCGTGATATCAAAGACCATCCCGTGCGTGACAGCAGCCAAAATAATGCCCACAACCGCCACTCCGCTACCTGCAGCTACATTAGTGCCTACGCGGCTTTCTTTGTCGACCAGGTCTTTGGTGGCAAAGTTCTCAGTCTGGGATAGAAAGTGTTCAAAAGCGTCACGCAATTCACGGAGTATATTTTGGCGGCGGTGTGCGATTTCAGAAAAAATATCATGGTCGTCAGCCAGGATGGTCTTACTGTTGCGGATACGGAGATCCACATTGTGGGCCATCTGCTGGATACTTTCAGCCAGATCCAATACGCGGTCATTTATTTTGTCCTGCATGCCGGTTCCAAAATCTCCCTGAAGCCGACGGGTAAAATCTTCCAGCCAGGTTTTGAGTGACTGCGACTTGGAAAAAATAGCTCCAATAGACCGCTTCAGAACCGGGAAAAACGACAACCCTTCCCGCAATTCAGCCTCATATTTTATCGCAATCCGGTCATACGCCCCCATCAGATTTTCGATAAGAATATCAGCCTGATGCCGGGCTTGATGACCATGATCAGAAAGTGTAGATGTGATTTCCGCTCTAAAGGCAACGTCCGCCTCCAATTGAAGTTGCCTATCCCGAAGACCAGATGACAGTCGACCCAGTATAGTCAGGATCGTATCTGCCAGACTGATGAGTTTCTGTTGTCTTGCTCTTCCACCCGTGACCTGCTCCAGAATATAAGATGTCAGGGGCACGAACCCACTTTCCTGAAATCGACCATCTAATTCATCACGTGCAGATACAGCAAATGTCACCGGCTTTTGGATGCCTTTCTTGCCAGCATATTCAGCAACTCCTTTCATGTTGATCGCCAGATCTTCCGCTGACATCAGATCCTTTTGTTGCAGGACGAATATGATCTTTTTATGCCATTCCGCGTGGATGAAATCGAAGAAATCCCAGGCGGATTGCCGATATGGATTTTTGGCTTCGAAAACAAAAATGATCAGATCAGATCCCGGTATAAAACGCTCTGTAATTTCCTGATGATGAGCGATGATGGTATTGGTACCCGGTGTATCGACGATCGCAATGTCCCGCAGGATCTCATTTGGCTGAAAGACCCGTTTCAGGTAGGGACTGATAATCTCTGTGCGCGCGATTTCACCATACACGATCTGCTGGATCGTATCTGTCATCGGTGACGGGGCTACAGCACAGAGGTCCGGGTCACCAAGTAGCGCATTGATAAATGAACTTTTGCCTGCCTTTACTTCTCCGACAATCACAAACATGAAAGGTTCATCAATTCTGTCTCTCAAATCCGACAGGATTCGGCTGATCTCAGCATGATCAATACGGTGTGTAAATTGCTGCAACTGTTGCAGCACGTGCTGCATCGCCATTTTTTGCTCCTGCAAGGTATGATCGATGACCTTCATGGTGTTTCAGGATAAAGGGACAATGAATAGCGGGTCAGATAGGGTAGTGTACCGGGTCCAAGATGACATATTACATCCAAGATACAGAGGTTTGGCAGATGTGATTGGGTGAGACGGTGAATCTGAGGATATTCAGGTAGTGGTGCATGTTTGTCAAATGGCAGGCCAGCAGCTACACCTTTCCTTACATCACGCACCTCCGGTGGATATAGTCTGACAAATTCCGTTGATAACTGGGTTGCCCATGTACCGGGCAACATCGAGGTCAGCCAGTTTAGGCAGGACAGATTTAATTCCCAAAGCGTCTCAGGACGATTGCCAAAAAGAGCTTCAAGACCAGGCTCTATTTCATTAAAAAAGGCAGTTTTACCATAAGCAGTCCTGATACTGGTGAGATGATGTTTAGGCCAGGGTTCATCATATGCGATCTGGACGTCCTGGATGTTCATTTGCTGATGTTTGCCTTTTTTCAGAGGTACTGTGAGTGGAATGGCTTTATCAGGACCCAAAATCGCGGTCTTGTTTCTCCAGGTTCTTTTTTGAAAATGCTCGTGGGCCTCGAGCCATAGCGTATCATGTTGTTTCCAATGGACAAAGTATTCTACAGAAGGCATATATTGGTTGCCAGCAACACAGCGTACCATTTTTTTTCTTTAGGATACAAAGTTACATCAGATGGCCGAAGATCATGAATGGCTACACTATACCACCCGCTTTCGAACGTACCCTCTGAAGACAATTGCTTCGACAGAGCGAGCTCAAATGGTCATTTGTATTCCGGCCTATGCAGAACCAGACCTAACCTCAGTACTTGAGTCCCTCTCCGAATGTGATCTGCCGCCATGTGAGGTGGAGGTAGTGTTACTTTTTAATACATCAGACCGAATGACTGATGCTGAAAAAGTCATTCACGACCAGTCATGGTGGGACTCCGTGGACTGGATAGGTGGCCATGAGCGTATCGGCTTGCGATTCCTTCCAGTCAGGGTAGATGATATGCCGGACCCACAAGGCGGTGTTGGATGGGCACGGAAGTTGGCGATGGATGAAGGCGCCAGACGGTCTGCTCATGAGAGTATATTAGTTGGACTGGATGCAGATTGCCGGGTAGCATCAAATTACTTACGCTCTGTGTATGATTTTTTCGAGCAATATCCGAACCTGGATGCCGCTTCCATCTATTTCGAACATCCGCTGGACCTCCCGGATAAAGCGGAAAGAGAAAAGATTATTCAGTATGAATTGCATTTGCGGTATCTGGTTCAGGCCATGCGTTGGGCGGGTCATCCTCATGCATTCCATACCGTAGGCTCTTCCATGGCGGTTCGGCGTAAGGCGTATCTCCGGCAAGGCGGGATGAATACTCGTATGGCAGGTGAGGATTTTTATTTTTTACAGAAGTTTATTGAGATCGGGCGTTTGCAGGACCTGACGACAACTGTAGTGTATCCTTCTGCCCGGGTTTCAGGACGAGTGCCTTTCGGTACCGGAAGGGCGATGGGGCAGATGGAGCAGCGTGGGTGGGAGTGGGTTACAACTGATCCTGCTGTATTTGAATGGATCAGCCCCTTGTTTGTAGCGGTGGACACCTTGAGGGATTGGGCAGGTATTCAAGAATCGAGTCCTTATGTCGCCTTACAATCTGCGCTGAAGCTGGACCAGCGTTTGGTGAATCATTTAGGCAAGCTTTTGTTGTGGGAGATCTGCCTGGATATTCGGGCGCAGACCACAACGGCTGCTGCTTTTCGGAAGCGATTTTTCAGGTACTTTAATGGATTCAGGATGATCCGATATATGCATGATATGCGTGACCAGCACGTGCCGGATATACCGGTTCGTGAGGCGGCTCTCAAGCTTTGCCGCTGGCTGGGTATCCCTGTTTCCGATGAGGCTACTTCGGCGGAAGAGTTGTTGAATATATTCAGGCGACTCGATCGGCAACCATCATCAGTAAGGTCAATGGAAGTATAGCCGGAACGAAGTGTATTAGATACGGTCGTGGAGATCTACGAATGAGGCCTCAGCGCTTATGCTGAGACACTCCTAGTCTCTCAGGAAAACATCTCCGTCCGGGCGAAGTGGAAAGCCGCTTCGATCTGGGCGTTTTCGTCTGAATCGGATCCATGGATGGCATTTTCCCCGATGTTTTTAGCAAACAGGGCGCGGATGGTGCCTGAAGCGGCTTTCGTCGGATCGGTGGCCCCGATCAGGTTACGAAAGTCTTCTACAGCATTTTCTTTTTCCAGCACGGCCGCCACGATAGGGCCGGAGGACATAAATTCAACCAGTTCGCCAAAGAAGCCCCTTTCCCGGTGGACGGCATAAAATTCGCCTGCCTTTTCCGGGGAGAGTTTGGTATATTTCATGGCGATGATTCTGAAGCCGGCCTGGTTGATTTGGGCAAGGATGGCGCCGATGTGACCTGCTGCTACCGCATCAGGTTTGATCATAGTGAAGGTGATGGTACCTGACATATAGATGAATATAGATAGTTCGTTAAATGGGGGGCAAAACTAACATATTTGTCAGTATCATAATAAAAGCAGACCTTTGCGCGCTGAAAAATAGCCGATGACCGCTATAGAGACCCTGTATCATCTGATACGCCAACCCGCACACGTGGTGATCGTCACCCACAAAAATCCCGATGGTGATGCCCTGGGGTCGTCGCTGGCGTTGGCTGGAGTCCTCCAAAAGCTTTTACACAACGTGACCGTCGTCCTCCCCAATGACTTCCCGCCGCTCTTCAATTTTTTACCTGGCATCGACCAGGCCATCATCGGAGAGATGAATCCCGATTTGGCCGTCGCAGCGTTTGAGAAGGCCGAACTCATTTTTTGCCTCGACTTCAATGCCCTGGATCGTATCGATCGATTCGGGCTGGATGTCATGGCTTCCAGAGCCGTTAAAATCCTCATCGATCATCATATCGATCCGGAACCCTTTGCCGATCATATTTTTTCCAATACCGAAGCCAGCTCCACGGCCGAAATGGTATATGATTTTCTGGCTGATCTCAGTCTCGAAAAATATATCGATATCCCCATTGCCGAGGCAATTTATACCGGCATCCTGATGGATACCGGTTCATTCCGGTATGCCACCAACCCAAGGGTTTTTGAGATCGCCGCTGCCTTGAAGCGCCAGGGTATCGATGATTACATGCTCCAGATCCGGCTCTTTAATAGCATGACGGAAAAGCAACTCAAGTTGCTCGGTCATTGTCTGGCCAACCGAATGGAACTGATGAGCGAATACCAGGCCGGGATCATCTGGCTGGATAAGGATGATTACAAAAACTGGTCAATCGGACGCGGTGATACGGAAGGTATAGTCAACTATATCCTGATGGTCCGGAACATGAAACTCGCCGTGTTTATCTCCGAACAGCAGAATGTGACCAAACTTTCGTTCCGGTCAAAAGGCAACGTCAACGTCCAGGAGATTTGTCATCAGCACTTCAATGGAGGCGGTCACCGGAATGCTTCCGGCGGACAAATCAAAGGTTCGATTGAAGAAGTATTAAATAAAGTCAGGGAAATAATTCCCGTCACAATGCACGCATATCAACTACAACATGAAACATAACTTGTTTTTTTCCTTGCTCTGCATCCTCATCATCGCAGGATGCTCCTCCGAAGGCCGTCGTATGAAAACGGACTCCGGCTATGAATACCAGGTGGTCCGCAAAGGGGCTTCCTCTGATCCTATTCCGGTCAACAGCTATGTTTTCTTCAACATGGCACTGTCCCAGAAAGATTCAGTATTGCAATCAACCGCCGATGGCGGAAAGCCTTCTATCCTGAAAGTGTTGGATGACAACAAAACCTATGGCCAACTCAGACCCCTGGTGGATTTGCTGGCTACGCTGCATGAAGGGGACAGTTTTCTTTTTTATTTTCCCCTGGATTCCTTCAACAGACTGCCACCGGACTTTGAGGGTTTTACTGAACCCATGGTGTACCATGTCGGGATCGTCGACGTCATGGACGAAGCGCGGTTTGAGGAGTATTCCGATTCCATCCAGGCTGAGCAGGAAAAGGTTCGCCAGTTGGTACGTGACAGACTTCCGGAAGTAGAGTCGTTAACCAAATCGACCTGGACGTCGTATACCAAAGGTCAACTCGCCAACCAGCTCCAGACCACAGAATCAGGATTGAAGTACCTCATCCATGAAGCAGGCACTGCAGGTGATATGCCCGTGATAGGAGATCAGGTAGCCGTTCACTATTACGGGATGCTGGTGTCCGATGGCACTATGTTTGACAATTCCTTCAAGGGCGGACAACCGTATCAGTTTCCCCTGGGTGTCGGTCAGGTTATCCGCGGCTGGGATGAAGGAATTGCGCTGCTCAAGAAGGGTACTAAAGCCACCTTATTTATTCCGGCATCGCTGGGATATGGTGTTGCCGGCTCCCCTCCGAGAATTCCGGAGAACGCTGAGCTGATGTTTTATGTTGAATTAGAATAAATCATCCGGCGAAAGGCTATAATGGCCTTACTCCGCTCTTAAATCGGACAGTATGACTGTAGATCAATTCAATGACCTGAAGACCCGTGTGGATATTTTAGGGAGGTATCTTTGACGTCGCCAGACGTAAAATTCAATTAGAAGAGTTAGAACAACTTACGCTCGACCCGGATTTCTGGTCCGATGCAGAGCGTGCAGGTGTCACACTGAAGGAGGTCAAAGCCCACAAGCACTGGCTTTCGAATTTCAACAGTATTCAGGCCGTCGTGGATGACCTCGGCGTGCTATTGGAGTTCTATGACGCCGGTGAATCCACAGATGAAGAACTCGATAGCGCCTATGCGCGCGCGCTGGAGGTAGTGGATGATGTCGAATTCAGGAGTACCCTCAATAAACAAGAGGATGAACTCTCCTGCATCCTGGAGATCAATGCGGGTGCGGGTGGAACCGAAAGTTGTGACTGGTCGGAAATGTTGCTTCGCATGTATGTAATGTGGGCAGAGAAAAACGGCTATAAAGTATCCGAACTCAATCGGCAGGATGGAGATGTGGCAGGCATTAAAAGTGCGGAAATCGAAATCACCGGTGATTATGCCTATGGCATGCTCAAAGGCGAAAACGGTGTGCATCGTTTGGTTCGGGTGAGCCCATACAACGCTCAAGGCAAGCGTATGACTTCCTTTTCTTCCGTATTTGTACATCCCCTGATTGATGATACAATTGAGGTAGAAGTCAAGACCGATGACCTGGAATGGGACACGTTCCGATCCAGTGGAGCAGGCGGTCAACATGTCAATAAAACTGAGTCGGCTGTACGGGTCCGGCATCTTCCTTCCGGAATTGTAGTCGAGTGTCAGCAGGAACGATCGCAGCATCAAAATCGAGAGAAAGCCCTACAAATGCTCCGTTCACGACTGTATGAAAAAGAAATAGAGAAGCGCAATGCTGAGCGTGATAAAGTGGAGGCCGGGAAAACGAAGAATGAATGGGGAAGTCAGATCCGGAGCTATGTCCTGGACGACCGGCGTGTTAAAGATCACCGGTCGCAGTTTACCGTCCATAATCCGGATCTCGTCCTCAACGGAGATCTCAATGGGTTTATCAAAGCCTACCTGATGTGGAGTAAAAAAGGAAATATTGAGTTGAAAGAGTCTGTATGACCGGTGTCTTCATAAGGGACGATAGACTTGTGTAGATACCCAGGCACCATACGCTTCATTTACATCCACCACTTTTTGGATGATACAGGGAACATCATAGGAATGGTTTTGCTCAATAAAATCCTGTAAAGCTGCGGAGCCTTCTATTGTTGTCTTCAGGATCAGGGCGTATTCACCATCCTGGCGAAGCTGATCGTCCCAAATGTAAATGGACTGAATCGGAAGAAAATTGGCGCAAGCAGCCAGATGTTGTTCTACACAATTCCGGCCAAGAGTAATGGCTTCTTCTTCATGGGCCACCGGGACATAAAAGCTCATGATCTGCATGATCAAAGGGATAGGATTTCAGCCATGCGCAAAAGATCCTGATCTATCATTTTACGTTTATGAATGGCATCTGCAAATGGGATGAGAACCATTTCATTATGCTGAATCCCGACCATCACATTGGTATGGCCTTCCAGCAGTGCTTCCACGGCCTTGTATCCCATACGGCTGGCGATCAGCCGATCCAGTGCAGAAGGTGCTCCACCACGTTGTAAGTGACCGATGATGGTGACTTTGGTATCATATTCCGGAAAGCGGGTCTTTACTTCTGAGGCTAATTTTTGGGCATTTCCGTTTTCATTGCCTTCAGCGACGATGATCAGGGAAAAGAGTTTTTGGCGTTTGGCGGTTGCCTCCAAATGACGGATCAGAATATCAACATCCAGTTTGGATTCCGGAATCATGATGGCACCGGCACCACTTCCGATACCGGTGTTCAACGCGATGTAACCCGTGTCGCGTCCCATGACTTCGACAAAAAACAACCGGTTGTGCGAGTCTGCCGTATCCCGGATACGATCTACGGCTTCGATAGCGGTATTAACGGCTGTGTCAAATCCGATGGTGTAATCCGTGCCGTAAAGATCATTGTCTATCGTACCTGGAACACCCACCACGCGTATGCCATACTCTTCGTGAAAAAGAGTTGCCCCTGTAAATGTACCGTCACCCCCGATGGCCACCAGCGCATCTATGTCGTGGACCATCAGCGCATCGTAGGCCATTTTACGCCCTTCCTTCGTATGGAAACGCTGACTTCGAGCAGTCTTGAGGATCGTACCTCCCCGATGGATAATATTGCCTACATCCCCTTTGTCCAGACGGGCCATTTCGCCGTCAATCATACCTTCGTAGCCATGATAGATGCCGAAAATATGCAGGTCATAATAAGCGGCTGTCCGGACGACCGCACGTATAGCCGCATTCATCCCCGGAGCATCTCCTCCAGAGGAAAATACGCCTATACGCCGGATATCATTTTTTTTCTCGATCATCTTCAATATGCATTTCAAAAAGTCGCTCGGCCGGATCTGTTAAAAATAAACCCGCCTCAAGACCAGCCTTAGCTAATACGTCCCTGAATAAGCCCTCAAATATACAGCCGATCGAGCCAACCACGTGAACAGGTCCTTCAGGAGCGAGCGGCATCACGTGCCGCCAAACAAACAAATCAAATCTGGAGCGAACCATATCAACGATCCACGGATGTGCAATATGATCAGCAGCTATTCTTGCAAAGCCGGCAAGATATTGATTGGGTGTTTCGCTCATGCGGAGCCGTTGCAAAAGTTCAGACCTGTCTTGAGGAAGCAATGAAACTATACTCATCCTCAGATCATCCGGCATTTCTTTATAGTAAAATCCCTGGAGCAAGCTCTTGCCAATGTCACACCCACCGCCTTCATCGCCCATAATGTACCCGAGAGAAACGGCCTGCCGGATGATGCGGTGACCATCAAATACAGCCGCATGGCTACCTGTCCCCAAAATAGCAACTGTGCCTGCGCTCCGGCCGCAGGATGCCAAAGCCGCTCCCGTCAAATCCGAGGCAACATACGATTGGCTTTTGGGAAAGTATTTGTCTATGAGATATTGGACATCATGGGCTGTATGCTCATCCAGAACTCCGGCCCCATAATACCAGATCGTCGAGACCACATCTTTACCGCAAAGAGAACGAAGCGCCTGGAATAATGCATCTCCGGTACCGTCAGTATGTATAGCCGGGTTGTAGCCCTGAAGTTGAAATGTATCTACCCTGTCAGTCTGATACCACCAGGTGGACTTGGTAGAGCCGATGTCTCCGATGAGTAATGTTTGAGCCATGTCCGCATAAAGGTAGAAAGATGATCCTCCTTATGAAAGATGATGTGTATTTGAACCCGTTGGTACTGTAGAATGTTAGGAAGACACTGACGACGGATCACGATTTAGCACATTCCAAAAGTCCTTAGTACATTTGAGCATTATCCAAAACCAAATCATACGGCTATGAGCATCCTTTTAATTTTCCTACTTATTGTGGTCCTGGTGGCCTTTTTCTTTATCGGCACTTACAATAAACTCGTTCGTCTGCGTAATGGGGCAGAGGAGGCCTTCAAATCTATTAATGTCTTTTTGAAACAGCGGTATGATTTGATCCCGAACCTTGTCAATACCATCAAAGGATATACCCAGCATGAAAGTGGAGTCCTGGAGCGAATCGTTGAACTCCGCGGCCAGGCAATGACAGCAGGAGGGAAGGATGGCGGAGCGGCCGAATCCGCATTGACCGGAGCCCTGAAATCAGTGTTTGCACTTTCAGAGAATTATCCCGATCTGAAGGCCAATCAGGAGTTTCTGCGGTTGCAGGATACCCTTAATACCCTGGAAGAAAGTATACAGCGCGCCCGACGATATTATAATGCCTCTGCCCGCGATATGAACAATGCCGTAGAGGTATTTCCCAACAATCTCATTGCCGGCCCTTTTGGTTTCCAGCGCTTTGAATATTTCGAGGTGGAGGAAGCAGAAATGCAAAACGTAAAAGTGCAGTTCTGATCGTATGAGATGGACGTCACTCTTTATTGTAAGTGCTTTCTTGTTGGTCACCAGCACTGCACAGGCTGAGTATTTCACGATTACCCATTTTCATATTCAGGTCACCTTTAATCAGAAGGGTGAAGCTGAATTTGAAGAAGTCATCGAGGTGTTGTTTTCAGAACCGCGCCATGGTATATTCAGGTTTATTCCCTTGCGAAGTGTAATCCATGGCAAGCAGGTAGATCGTATCATCAAGGACATTCAGGTCGAAGGATTTAAAAAATCCACCTACAAGGAGAACAATAACCTGGTCATCAAAATTGGAGATGCTGATACCTACGTAGACGGACGCCAAGTCTATAAGATCCGATACCGCGTGCTCAATCCCCTTAATTTTTTTGAAGAACATGCAGAATTTTACTGGGACCTAACCGGCATTGCATGGCCTGTAGAAATTGCTCAAGCCTCATTTCATATCCTCTTTCCGGAAAAAGTCAACCTGACGGCAGCGGATGTCTATACCTATACGGGAGCGGCAGGATCTACATCCAGTCATCTGAGTCTGGATATACGAGCCAGGGCTGTGGAAGGCCATTCTACGCAACGCTTCGCCGCGTATGAAGGGATGACAGCAGCGATTCGGATTACTGGCGGCGTATTTGAACCCATGAGTACCTGGGAAGTACTGAAGGAGAAATTCGGACTGGTGCTTGCGGCACTCCTTTTTGTTTTTGGTGGATTGTTGGCCAGGTTTACGGCACGCAACCAGCGAGTAACGATCATGACGGAGTACTTTCCTCCTGAAGGATTGTCACCAGCTGTAGCAGGCGGATTTGTAGATCATAGTGTCGATAACAATGATGTCCTGTGCCTGATCCCGCATCTGGCCAATCTGGGCTACCTGCGCCTGGAAGTCAAGGAAGGTGGCTTTCTACGAAAAAATGATATTACGCTCTACAAGCTCAAACCATCAGGCCAGGATTTGTTTGCGTTTGAACAACAATTTTTCGATGCCTTATTCGCCTCAGGAGATCAGGTCCGGATTAAGGATTTGAAGGATAAATTTTATATCCACATGTCTGCGGTAAAGACTTCGGTGAAGGAGTGGATCAAACAACAGGGCTGGTATGAACCGGACCAGAAAGCAATGGGTTGCGTCACCGGTATAGGTGGCCTGGCAGCGTTAGCCTGGGGTGCGTATGCTGTGTTTGGTCAACAGAATTTGGTTGGTTTTGCGCTCATTATTGCTGGAATTGTTCTCTTCTTTTTTGCCGGAGGTTTCAATAAAAGATCACCCCGTGGCAATGATACCTACCGGCAACTCGAAGGATTCAGGCAATTTGTGAAGAAAGCCGAACGACCGGTTATCGAACGACTGATGAAAGAGGACCCCCTGTATTACGACAAGACCATGCCCTTCGCGTTGGCGTTCGGATACCTGCGTCAGTGGAACCGCCAGTTTGAAGGCTTACTCACCCAACCTCCAACCTGGTATTCCGGTCCGGGTATGCATGGAGGTGACCTGTCACGTTCCTGGAGCACCTTTTCAGAAAGCTTCCCATCAGAGATTAATAGTATTGGTTCTGTATTCAGCAGTAGCCCAAGCAGCAGTTCTTCCGGAGGTGGTGGTGGTGGAAGTAGCGGTGGTGGTAGCGGCGGCGGTGGTGGCGGTAGTTGGTGAGCGATATCTTCCCTTGCCATAAGGATTCTATTCAAAACATCAAGAGAATACTCCATGAAGGAACTGACTTCAAAACATAGCATTGCCGTTATAGGTGCAGGGACAATGGGCAATGGTATCGCCCATGTCTTTGCTCAATATGGGTATCCGGTAACGCTAATCGATATTTCATCCGACGCGCTCCAACGTGGTATGGCAAACATCACCAGGAATCTTGACCGGATGGTGGTGAGGGAAAAGATAGATGAAGCAGGTAAAGCAGCCACTTTATCGCGTATACAAACCGCAACAGACCTTCAGGCGGCAGTAGGAAGTGCGAGTCTCGTCATCGAAGCGGCTACCGAACAGATAGACCTGAAGCTCAATATTTTTAAAGCACTCAGTGATCATGCGCGGCCTGATGCCATTCTGGCCACCAATACCAGTTCTATCTCTATTACCAGAATTGCGGCAGCTACGAACAGGCCCGGCCAGGTCATCGGGATGCATTTTATGAACCCGGTTCCGGTCATGAAACTTGTTGAAATCATTCGTGGATTCAGTACAACTGATGAAATAACAGGAGAAGTAGATGCGATATCCAAAAGTCTGGATAAGATGCCAGTTATAGTTCAGGATTATCCGGGATTTGTCGCTAACCGGATCCTCATCCCCATGATCAACGAAGCGATCATTGTCCTTTGGGAGGGCGTCGCCGGTGTAGAAGAAATCGATCAGGTGATGAAACTGGGAATGGCCCATCCGATGGGTCCTCTGCAGTTAGCCGACTTTATAGGTTTGGATGTCGTACTCGCCATCACCCGGGTACTTCAGGATGGTTTTGGTCAACCCAAATATGCACCATGCCCTTTACTGGTCAATATGGTTCAGGCAGGTAAACTTGGCATCAAATCAGGAGAGGGTTTTTACAGCTATACACCAGGAAGTAAGGAGATCGTCGTCAGTCCTTTTTTTAAAAACTGATCTGATCGTCTACATCTTTACCCATTTATGCGTCGCCGTCTGGCCGTCCTTTTCTACCAATACGAAATAGACACCTGAAGGATACCTGTCCAGGTCATCCAGCCGGACCTCTGTCCGCGAACCTGACCCGATATGATGGGTCTGATTAGCCATAAGTCGGCCGTAAAGGTCATAGATGGCAATTCGATGATCACCAGTAGCCTGCGACTCCATCTGCAACACTATAAAAGACGTCGCGGGATTCGGATACACCTTGAAAACAGTGAGCAGAGGAGAAGGCTCTTCAACGGCCACATCACAATCAGTCTCCAGGATATAATTGAAGGCATAGCTGGTTGTGTCCGCTGTACACACCGTGCGGATTTGAAACTCATATGATGTGCATTTTTTAAGATCAGAGAGGTTGGCCGTTGTGTCGATGGTAGCGAGTTCGGTGTATTCAACTTCCCCCACTTCTCTCCAGCGATAGGTGTAGGCGATAGCCCCGAAAGCAGACGGCCAATACACAAAAGCACTTGATTCTGTAATGGCATCGAAACGCACCGTATCCACTTCCGGACAATCATCCGGACGTTTGATGATGTTTATGCAGTAGTCCTCGATTTCTCCAAATTGGAGGATGCCGCAAGGTGGCTGGTCAGTTGGATTGTTTGGATTGACATAGGCCATGCTGATCCTGAGCCTGGTGGATCCGGCCAGCGCATCCACAGGTATAAGGAGTTGCCCCGTGAGGATGACATCTTCTTCTCGAAGAATCGTATCCAGCAGAAGCTCGTCAATCCCAAAAACCCCATCTTGATTGACATCGAGCCAAATTCGGAATTGCTCGTCAAATGTTTCACCAGTCCCAAATCCAGGTCTGATCCAAAGTGAATAGGTATCCCCTGCTATGTAACTGGGCTGGAAGTCTTCAAACAGCATATAGCCGCCGTTTTGTCCACTATGATTGACAAGAGGACCGATGATGAGCGAATCAATATGCTCTTCGGTGGCATCATTGGACGATACTTCACAATATGGAAGATCCAGGCAATTGCCACAACCGGTCGTCCTGAAAGAAAGAAGATCACTGAATCCGGTTTCAGATGTATCACAATTGGTCTGCAACCGAACTTCATAAAACGTGCAGGGGAGCAGATCGATCAGGATCAGCGATGCATCAGGCGTGGTAAGTTCATTCCAGTCCGGTTGTCCGGAAGCTCTCCATTGCACTACATAATGAGCGGCAGCGAGGACATCGTTCCAGAATACACTGGCTTGTGTTTCACCGGGAAATGCAGAAATGCCTGAAGGCAGATCACAGCATCCATCCGTCCGGAATACATGATGGACGATGAAGCCTGTACCCGTATCTGCACAGAATGCTTCGAACTCAATCTCATACTCCGTACATCCTGTAAGGCCACTGAGCAGTAGAGGTTGTGTTACATTGTGCAAGGTATCCCACGGATCACCTCCAAGTGGCCGATATCGGACATAGAGTGAGTCAGGCTCAGCAAGAGAGGCCCAGGTGACCAGCACATCCTGGTCGGAAAGGATATTGGCATCCACAGCAAATGGAACCGGACAATCCGAGCATTGTGCCATCATTAGTTCCATACTATTGCCAGCATTGAGTCCTCCACCAAACCGGGTAAAATTTTGAAGGGAAGCGATTGGTTGCACACCGTTAAATATCAGGTCCCGAACATACAATGCAGCAGCAGCTGGCTGTGTGTGAATGAGTTCGCCAAATCCCGGACATGGAGCTGCATATAAAAGTGCTACAAGCCCTGCAGCGATTGGTGAAGCAAAAGAAGTGCCACTGGTAGTGGTATATTGATTATTGCGCCGGGTTGTAAAAACGTTTTCGCCAGGTGCAGCAAAATCAACATGTATCCGCCCAAAGGCTGTAAACGTCCGGTTATTTGCGTGGTTGAGTGCGGTAACACTCAGCAGATACATACTGGGACAGGCAGTTGGAAGATCACCAATAACATCAATATCGATGTTTAGATTAGCAGTAGCGGCTGCACTTAGGATACCATGGGCACCCAGAATATCATAAAAACCACACCAAAGTGGCGCGTCCTCCGGTTGACCGAAATCAGTGCCCCATGAACTATTGGTCGCGACGACAAAGGCCCCTTTTTCACCATTGGATTCATTATAAAGAATGCGTTGCTCCAGGGCATAGGCATAGGAAGCTATTGCAGATGATTCGGATGGACCACCGATGATGGTCATGAGTTTTACCTTCCAGTTGATCCCTGTGATACCTCTTCCGTTATTGCCGTTGGCGCCCACCATACCCGCCACCTGCAGACCATGGCCCGTACCAAAGACATCCGGTGTGTCATCATCGGTATTCCAGCCATAGATATCATCTACATATCCATTGCCATCGTCATCGATGTTATTGCCATCTATTTCACCATGATTGATCCAGACATTACCAACTATATCTTCATGATTAAAATCCAGACCACTGTCGATGATCGCCACTACGATGGTATCGCCTGCGGCCGTCACCCCTCCTGTCGTATAATTCCAGGCGGTCTCCGCATTGACATCAGCCCCGACTACTCCTCCAGTCTGGCCGAGGTTGCGCCATTGCCATTGCATATCGTACATGGGATCATCAGGTGTGGCGCGCCATTTCAGCACGTGATCAAATTGAGCCTTCATTACATGCCGATCGGACCTGAATTGCTGAAGCAGATTACGCTCGTGCATCGTAGTATGATCAAAACGAAGCAGATAGATACCCAACCGATTCGAAAGCACACGGTCCAGTTTCAGTATTCCATGGGCCCGGTTGGATTGTTCGGCCAACAGGCGGTCAAGCGGGTAGTCCGGTTCTAACTGAACCATAATAAAGCCCAGACGATGATCCAGTCTTTGACCGGATAGTGAAAGAGCAGCCAGCAGAAGAGAAACTGTGAGCGTAAATACGGGTCCTAATCGCATAGATAAGTTGCTGAGAGAGCGTTTGATGTTAAAGGATGAAGAGATAAAAATAGAAACTCTCCGATACTCTGCGCCAGTTTTCTGCCAGAGTGTCCGCCAGAGCACATTTGAAATACTGCCACGCGGAGGTCAGGACCTGTCAGAAGGCAATGACAATGAGGGGTAAATTTTTTATATTATTTTTTTTGATTATATGTATTAATTTGAAAAATACTTATCTTTACATAAGATTTAAGCTTAATATTTAGGTCAAATGAAGAAACTACACCTCATTCTCCTGGCGTTTGCCACTCTGTCCATGAGTATACCTTTGTATGCCCAAGGCAAGGAACGCTTTAACAAATCTCAGGGACAGCATGAAGCCCGGATATCCGTCTTTGACTATACCACGCGGTCAATACTTCCGGGTGCCGGGGTATTCGATACCTCAGGTAAATCATATGGAAAAACTAATAAACAGGGCCAGTTGACACTCAAAGTACCGTCATCTGTCACCACATTCTATGTGATTAAGGCAGATGGGTACAGTACTATGAATGTCCGGTTGACCCAGGCAGATAAGCCTGTCGCCGAGTATGATTTTTACCTCCCCAAATCGGAGGGAGCAGTCCTTCATGAGGACCCGGGTACACCCATGCCAGAGAAGGAAGCTGATCTGGTCAAAGTTTATGTCAAACAAGAACCTGAAGCGATCCAGAAATCAGCTGATGAAGGTCAGGGGGTTGAGTTCGCTGTACAGTTGTCCGCCACCTCCAGGCCCATTACAGACAAATCATCGCTCCGTTCATGGGAGGACATAGGCCCCGTATTCATCCATTCGGAAAATGGACTGTACAAAGTCAGAATAGGACCCTATCATACACAGGAACAGGCAAAGCAGGTGCTCCTGGAGGTCAAAGCCAAAGGCAAGAAGGACGCTTTTATTGTCGTGCAGCGTGGCATAGAAAACCATATTCCGTTTAATCCGGCCACACCAAAGGAACGTACCGAATACGAGCGTCCATTGACTTCCGCGGCGCCCCCATCAGTAGCGTCTGATGTACTAGCTGCTCCAAACAGTAAAGTGGAGTATAAAGTCCGACTGGCATCGTATTTGAAACCAGGTGGATTTAATACCAAAGACATCGACAAGTACGGCCCACTGGAATCTTATCGGAAAGGAGACTGGACCATCATGCTGATCGGCGGATTTAAGACGGCCAGGGATGCCGAGCGGGTGCGGGATGCAGTAATTGCAAAAGGGTATACAGATGCTAAAGTGGTCGTGGACCGTGACGGGGTACTGGAGACAGAATATTGATCACGAGCATAATAATGCATGAACTGAATTCTGGTTTTTTTCTATATCACATTGTAATGCCATGAAATAGATTTGCCGGCGTCGTCCGGCAAATCTATTTTTACGATATGCCTATACCTCTCTTACAGGTCGATCATTTGACATTATCATCCTTGCTGGGCCCGATCGTGCAGGATTTGTCATTTCAGATAGTACCGGGTGAGATAGTGGCCCTGACGGGAAAGTCCGGTAGTGGTAAAACCTCCATCGCCCTGGCTATTCTGGATCTCTTGCCGTCTGGGATCAAGATGGATTCCGGCCAGATGACCTGGTCTTCTTCCGAACTACCACCAATAACTTTTGGCGAGGATAGGCTGCACTGGAAATCCCTGCGTGGCGCCCGCATCGGTTATATACAACAGGATGTCTTCGGGGCGTTCGATCCTGTTTTGCGTGTTGGGGCTCAAATGATGTTGGTCATTCGTGAGCGTACAACGTTGGATCCATCTTCAGCAACCCATAATCTTCGTCAACGGATGGAAGAGGTAGGCCTTCATGATATTGACAGACTCTGGACTTCGTATCCACACCAGCTTTCCGGTGGCCAGCTTCAACGCTGCCAGATTGCAATGTCCCTGGTCATGGAACCATTGCTCCTGATCGCGGATGAACCTACGTCGGCTATTGACAAGATCAACCAGGCAGAACTACTTGCCGTGTTTTCCATGCTCCGTCAACGATACAGAATGGCGATCCTTTGCATCACGCATGAAGAAGATGTTGTGCGCCTGTTAGCTGACCGTGAGGTGAGTCTTGAGGAGAGATCTGCTTTTTCTGATAACACTCATATACCGGACGAGCGCAGGGTATATCCAGATAGTCCAATCAGGCTCCAGGGAGTGGGATTGATGTACAGGCATCAATTCGGTGGTCTGTTCCAGAAAGCTGGTGCTGTCATAGGTCCGCTTGATTTTGAACTTCGGCAAGGTCATTGTCTGGGTATAGTAGGGGAATCAGGTAGTGGTAAATCAACTTTAACCCGTTTATTGGTTGGTTTGCTGCAGCCTTCAGAAGGTCGTCTGATACTGGATGGACAGGAAGTTGATTATCTCCGTAAAGGTGACCTCTCCCGGCTCAGGACCCGAGTTCAACTCGTCATGCAGGACGGACGTGGCTCTTTGCATCCGGAATTGACGATCAGGATATTGCTTCGTGAAGCTGAAGGTATATCCAGAGAAATGAAAAAAGACGGCGGCTCTGATATGCACTCGGCTTTGGCCTCCGTGGGACTTTCTGATGCCGTGCTGGACCGCCGGGCAGGCCAGCTTTCAGGGGGAGAATGTTTGAGAGTCAGTATCGCACGGGCATTGATTCTCCGGCCAGAGGTTTTGATTTGTGATGAGTCTACCTCCTCCCTGGATCCTTTGAATAGAGATGCTTTTTTACAGTTGCTCAGATCCCTGATGGATACCTTCAACATGGCCCTCATTTTTATCACCCATGACAAGCATATCATTCGCCAACTGGCCGACGAGGTCCTGGTGATGGCTGAAGGGCATGTGGTCGAAAAAGGACCTGCCCGAGACGTGATCAGCCGGCCTACGCACCCCGTTTCCCAAAAAATATTCAATTCCCATGCAACCTTTTCTGCCGGGGAACATCTTTCTGGTAATCGTTCAGTTTAGCTCCAGCAACCAGGTATAGCCTGTTCATCAGCGTTAAATATGGTTAAAGAAGTTTTAAAGTGATATAAGTTGGATCAGACAGGTGTATATTTGTCATTGAAAAAAAGTTCCCGGCAGGTGTAACTTACTACCCTCCGAAACGTTTTGTTAACATAATGGTCAGAGTAAAAAATAATACAGTGAAACTCGCAGGGCTTATAACCCTGTTTTGCCTGAGTCTGGCTTGCTTTACCTATATTAATTCCATTACCTTCAGCAATACTTCGGTACCGGAGAATATCTATGTGGAGGAAATGATTCCGGAGAATCCGGAGGTGCTTCCCGATGTAGAGCTCATCAAGCGGATCGTGCGTAAAGCATTTGAGTTTATGTCAAAGACCAATTTCTGATTGCGTAGCCGT
Organism: Saprospiraceae bacterium; assembly: GCA_041746735.1. Classification (GTDB taxonomy): domain Bacteria; phylum Bacteroidota; class Bacteroidia; order Chitinophagales; family Saprospiraceae; genus Opimibacter. Next base: position 119,796 of record JBGTGP010000018.1, on the reverse strand, counting down.
TCAGAAACGATCCTGCATCCATCTTTTTCTTCCCACTTAATTGTAGAGTTAGGATTTCGAGGTCCTGGCCTTGTGTGCTGACGATCAGTTTTTTTCCCTCTTTCCTCATAGTGCCGGGTTTGTCACTCGATGTAATGGCATGTGACGTGGCGCGCCAGATTTTCAATTCCATGTCATCCAATAGGGTCCAGGCTCCCGGGTAAGGGGACATGCCTCTGATAAGGTTGAGAATAGTCTCGGCCGGCTTGACCCAATCTATCCGGGCATCAGCATGAAAAATCTTTGGAGCATGGCTCGTTTTCGATTCATCCTGCTCCTGAGGATTCAGCTGACCCGTGGTCATCTGATCCAGCGTCGCCAGTACGAGACCTGCACCTGTGATCATCATACGGTCATGCAATGAACCTGCATCATCTTCTGCAATGATCGGGACCTGGACTTGCAACAAAATTTTGCCCGTATCAATGGCATGTTGGAGAAAAAAAGTGGTGAGCCCCGTTACCTTTTCACCGCGGACAATGGCCCATTGAATAGGAGCCGCTCCCCGATAGGCAGGCAACAAAGAGCCGTGAAGATTTATAGTCCCCTGAGGCGGCATGGCCCAGACCATTTCCGGCAGCATCCGAAAAGCCACCACAATCTGAACGTCTGCACGGAGGAGTTGAAGCTCCTGGATGAATGTTTTAGACTTCAGGTTAACCGGTTGCAGAATAGGCAAGCCTTGAGTGAGAGTAAATTGTTTGACCGGAGAGGATATCATTTGCTTCATCCCGCGTCCACCTGGTTTATCCGGAGCGGTGACCACGCCGGTGACCGGATAACTGGCATCGAGCAGGTATTGAAGGGTTGGCACTGCAAACGCAGGTGTTCCCATAAAAACAATACGAAGCGTACGCTGGATCATGGGGGTAAAAGTACTATCGCAGGTTGAATTTCGTTTTTGCGATTAGTTTTGAACCCGGTTACCTGATTGTGAAAAGGCAATAATATCAAAAATGTCAGACGATGAATGCAAGAGATTTTTTATACGCACTCCCGGAAAAGGTGTCGCCCTCAGCTATTGACGGATTGAAAACTGTTTTTCATTTTGACCTGGAGGGTGAGACAGGAGGTCAGTTTACCATCCAGGTGGAGGATCAGAAAGTCATCGTCAGTGATGGATTGAACGGTGAGCCTGCCTGTGTGGTGCGGGCGAAGGGAGAGGATTTTGTACAATTGGCGACCGGTGCTCTCAATCCGATGATGGCCATCCTGACTGGCAAAGTGAAGATCAGCAATCAGGGAGAGATGCTACGTTATGCCAAGATTTTCGGGTTGATGTAGTCATGAATATCGAAACATTTCGACAATACTGTTTGCAACGCAAAGGCGTGGAAGAGACCATGCCCTTTGGCCCGGATACCTTGGTCTATAAGGTGATGGGCAAGGCTTTTGCCCTGACGGGTTTGGACAGTGATGTCTTTAGCGTCAATCTCAAATGTGACCCTGAAAGGGCCATCGAACTCCGGGAGACGTATCCCGGAACTATTATTCCCGGTTGGCACATGAATAAGAAGCACTGGAATACAGTGTACTTCGAGCAAGGGTTGAGGGAGGAACTTTTATACGAGTTGCTGGATCATTCGTACAACCTGGTTTTGGAGGGGTTACCTAAAAAGGTCCGTGAAGACCTGTACCGGGATGAATGAGAGTGGTATCCACATTGTGGGCCATGGTCTGGCAGGTTGCGTATTGGCCATGACCTGCTACCGAAGAAAGATCCCTTTTAGCATGAGTGGAGTTTCACGGCCTGGTGAAGCATCTGTGGCATCCTCAGGATTGATAGCACCGGTGACAGGCCGTCGGTACGTCAAGGCCTGGATGATCGATGAATTGTTGGAAAGCGCCTGTGATTTTTATGACTGGACCCGTAGGCTTTTGGGTACAAGCTATTTTACACCGGTAGAAATCATCCGTTTTCTCAAGAATGATGAGGCCATCATAGCCTGGCGGAAGAGGCAAAAAGATCCTGCTTACCGGGCCTACATATCGGACAAGCGCTTCTGGCAACTGGATATACTCGACAAGCCTTATGGAATTCTTACAGGTGGGTACAGACTTGATACCCCGGGATGGCTTGAGGCATCCCGACATTTTTTGGCTGAGGAGGGAAAGCTGATCATCACTGAGGAAAAGCTGGATTCGAAACACATCCCTGATCGAATAGTAGTCCTTGCGACAGGGGCTATGGATCAGGTTTTTTCAAAGGGTATAATCCCTAATAAAGGCGAGGCATTGGTGGTTAGACTTCCGGACTGGCGTTGGCCGGGCATCGTCAAGGAAGAGATATTTATCGTCCCACTCACGACTAAAGGTACCTATTGGGCAGGAAGTTACTATGAGCATTGGCCTGAAGACCCGTACCCGTCAGAGACTGGCAGGAACGCCATCCTGGAGGCTGTCCGAACGATTTACACAGGTCGGATCGACGTGATCGATCATGTCGCCGGAGTGCGTCCTACGGTCGATGACAGGCGGCCATTGGTAGGTGCTCTTCCTGACCAGCCTGGCTATTTCGTATTCAATGGCATGGGGACCAAAGGAACCAGCCTGGCACCGTATTGGGCCGGGGCATTGCTGGATCATATCACAAGTGATGTACCTTTACCAACCGAAGTTTCTCCCGCCCGTTATTACCCCTGAGCTATCAGATTCACCTGTAAGCTTTGATGAGGACGGTTAATTTTACGTTAACAGCCTCACGTTTTTCTGTATTTTGAATCATGCACGCATCTATCAACAGACATTACGAAATGCATTATTATGAAACCTATACTCCATTTTTTCTGTATCACAGCCATTCTGGTTTTGTTGGCCTGCAAAACCAAGCCTGTAGCACCTGCTGCGCACACAACAGCTGATCCTGTGCTCATGATGAAGATTTGGAATACAGTTGATTCGTTGGAGAAAAAGGGACTGGTGTCTTCTGCTCTCGCCGAAGTCAACAGGATCAAGCAAATGGCACTGGCAAGCCAGGAGTCAGGTCATCTGGTCAAAGCGGTCATGTATGAAAACCGGTACTTGCTACAATTGGAAGAGGACTCTGCCATCAAGGCATTATTGCGTGCAGAAGAAGAAGTCGGCGCCTATCCCGAGCCTGCAAAGTCCGTCATGCATTCCATGCTGGCTCAATGGTATTCCAACTATCTCGAATCACGACTTTGGGAACTTCGCAGCCGGACGGAATATGGTGGACCTGCAGGCCCTGATATCCGGACCTGGGGTATTCGACATTTCACTGATAAGATATCCTATCACTATACCCGCTCCGTCGAGTGGTCAGGCCTACAGGAAGCGAAGGTCACCGATTATGAGCTTTTGCTGACAGCCTCCCATACCACAGATGACCTGCGTCCCACACTCTATGATATCCTGATGCACCGGGCACTGGATTTTTATTCCGGAGCATCGTCCTACCTGACCCGACCAGCATATGATTTTATACTTCATGATCCGTTGGCGTTTTCTCCCGCCCGGTCATTTATAGGCCACCATTTCCCCACAGCAGACTCCACATCTACAGCCTGGCAGGCCTTACAATGGTTCAGACAATTGCTTGCTTTCCGCTTGCGTGATTCGGACCATGAAGGTGCGCTCATCGATGCCGACCTCAAACGACTACGATTTGTCTATGATCAGGGAGTGATTGAGAATAAAGAAATCTTGTACAGACAAGCCCTTGAACATCTTGCTGCGAACCATAAGTCTCATCCAGAATCTGCTTTAATCGCGTACCACCAGGCAAGCCTCCTCATGCAGCAGGCTGCCACATGGCCCAATCAGCGGACCTCCGAACAACACCGTTTCGCCTACAAACAGGCGGCAGAAATTTGCAGGACGGCCATTGACAGGTTTCCTGAATCGTATGGAAGCCATTTATGCAGATCCCTGATCCGGCAGATTGAGCAAATGTCAATTTCGGCCTCAGCAGAATCCGTAAATCTACCAGGTGAGGAATTTTTGGTCAAGCTGGATTACCGAAACCTGTCATCGCTATATATGAAGGTAGTCCGTCTTCCGGAGTCACCGAGGCGCTGGAAAGGAGAGACCTGGGACAGCGAAGAAATCCTTCGCCGGTTAAATCAATTGCCCGCTGAAAAATCATGGCGACAGACCTTGGACGATGGAGGTGATCACCAACCCCACAGTACAGAGATAGCCATAGGCCCTTTTTCACCTGGCCATTATGCCGTCTTGGTTTCAGATATGGATCATTTTGATGTAAAACGATCCACGACAGGTACAATCATGTTTACGGTATCACAATTAGGATATTGGTTGCTGGATGACCGCGACAAACAAACCTTAGCTGTAATAACAGACCGCAAAAGCGGACAGGCATTGCAAGGTGTGAAAGTGGAATTTATTTCCCATGAATACAATACCACACGACGTCGCCAGGAGGAAGTCAAACTGGGTGAAGGCATCAGCGACAAGCAGGGCTGGGTGACGTTACCGGTACTGTCCAATAAAAGTGTTGCCTTGCGACTCACCCGTGACAAGGATGAGTTGTACATGGATGAATCGTATTACACCTATAGACATGGAGGACGTGAAAAGACCGATCCCACGACCTTGTTTTTTTCGGACAGATCCATATATCGGCCTGGCCAGAAAATTTATTTCAAAGGATATGCGCTTGAGTTTGATCCGACACGGATACCCACGATTGTCCCGAACAAGCAGGTCGAGGTCTTTTTGTATGATGTCAACGGCCAGGAAGCAGGCCGGCAACGGCTTACGTCGAATGCATACGGCACCTTTGCCGGTCATTTTGATATTCCTTCATCCGGGCTGACGGGTCAGATGTCCCTGGCTTCCAGTTATGGGACAGGACGCCATTTCTTTCAAGTGGAAGAATACAAGCGTCCCAAATTTGAAGTCACATTTGACACCCTGAAAACGATAGCCAGGCTGGGAGAATCCGTAACCATCTCGGGACGTGCTATGGATTATGCCGGTACACCGGTAGGTGGTGCTCAGGCCGGATATCGGGTGGAGCGGGTTGCCTATCGACCCTGGTGGCCCGGATGGCGACGTAGTTTCTGGCCCATGGATGATGATCGTCAGGTACTGGCCACCGGCCAGGGATACACTGATGAGCAGGGACATATACCCGTTACGTTCCTCGCCCAACCCAAACCTGGCGGCGATCCGGACCTGATGTACAGATTTGAAATCACCCTCTATATCACGGATATCACCGGCGAAAGTCATCTGACCACCAAATCCCTCGTCCTCAACAAGCAGGGGTATAACGTGCAGATAGATCTTCCAGAAATGTCAAATCTCACACGCCTGAATGCTGTAGCAGTGTCCGTCACCAATAGCGATGGATCAGGTATACAGGTTTCGGGCAATGTAAAAGCGTCTCTGCTTAAAGGTCCTGACCATCATAAACGGGAGCGCCTTTGGGAAGCTCCGGATATGCCATCCCTGTCTGATGCAGACTATGCTACACGCTTTGCCTCCTATTTTGCTCCGGGGATGGATGATCCATCCGCATGGCCTTTGGATAAAGTTGCAGGCAACCGTGAATTCAATATCACGGATAAGGGACTCATTGATCTTTCCGGTCTGCTGACCACTCCCGGATGGTATAAGTTGGAATGGACCCTGCGTGACCAACAAGGTCATATTCTTGAAATGGTACGCTACATCATGGTATACGCTTCCGGCAAGACATTGCCCGGCTTCGAGGTGTTTAGGGCCGATGTACCGGATCAGGATTATGCGCCAGGTCAGCAAGTAGTAGCTGATCTGTTGACAGGTTTGACCACTCCGCCGGGTGCGATCCGGATCACAGAGCGCAGGACCCGACCTGCTGTCTGGCAATGGCAGACTATACCTGTATCAGGTGACAAATGGATTACGCCGGATGAAGCTGACCGTGGAGGCGTGATCGTCCATCATCTCATCGTATACAACAATCGATTTTACCGCGATCAACAAATGATCCGGGTGCCGTGGTCCAATAAAGATTTGAACGTGTCACTCACTACCTGGCGGGACAAAATGGAGCCCGGCCATGATGAAAACTGGACTTTGAAAGTGGAAGGGCAGAAGAAGGACGACATACTCGCGGAGTTGTTGCTCAGCATGTATGATGCCTCCCTCGATGCGTTCATGCCACACCAATGGCAGATGAGTTTGTATCCCGGTACCGGGTCACGTGTGATAGTGCAGGATGCTGGTGCAAAACTGGTGCACTATTGGGGCCTGACGTATCATTGGGATGCCAGGCATGAAACGGCACCCGCACGACAGTACCGCGATATCAATAGTTACGGTTATTATCTGGCAGGTGAATATTATCAGCGCATGTACAGAACCGGAAAACGTGATATGATGGATGGGGCCGTCCTGTTGGAGTCCGCACATGCTCCTGCTGCCGCCAAGGATGGTGAGGCCGCTGCAAGCAGTGAACCACCCAAGGTACCCACAGGTCCTGATGTGAAAGAAACGCAGGCCCCGCAACCTTTGAGGACCGCCTTGGATGAAACCGTCTTTTTTTATCCTCAGATCCGAACAGATGCGGACGGACAGCTTTCTTTTTCTTTCAAAATGAAAGATGGACTCACGCGCTGGAAATTTCAGGCTTTAGCACATACCCGGGATCTTGCTTTTGGTCTTACACAGGCCGAAGTGGTCACGCAAAAGCAACTGATGGTTTTTCCAAACCCTCCCCGGTTTTTCAGGGAGGGCGACACGATCGCATTCCAAATCAAAGTAACCAATATGACCGATCAGGCCATGAGCGGTACAACCAGACTGCAAATCGTGGATCTCATTTCAGATGAAGATGTATCAGCTTCATGGGGTATTTCCACTTCGTCTAAGGCTGTGCAGATTAAAGCTGGAGGTTCATCTCCGTCAGCCTGGACGCTGAAAGTTCCTGTCGGTTGGACACGTCCTGTCAAATACAAAGTCATGGCTACCGCCGGTAGTTTTACGGATGGTGAAGAAGCGATTCTCCCGGTCGTGACAAACAGGATCCTGATCACTGAATCTCTGCCATTACCGGTCAAAGCAAACGAGACTCGGACGTTTATCTTTAAGTCTATGCTTGACAACCGGTCAGCTACAAGTTCAGATCACCTCTTTGTAGCAGAGATGACGTCATCTCCGGCATGGTATGCCGTGCAAGCGCTGCCGTATCTCATGGAGTATCCTTACGAATGTTCAGAGCAAATCTTCAGCCGGGTATACGCCAATACGCTGGCATCTCACATCGCCGGTACGATTCCGGCCATCCGGCAGGTATACGATGCCTGGCGGACTACAGATTCTGATGCGTTGCTAAGTCATCTGGAGAAAAACAAAGAACTCAAATCCGCTCTCCTGGATGAAACCCCCTGGGTACGTGATGCCATGGGAGAAAGCCAGCAGAAAAAGGACATTGCTCTGTTGTTTGAAACCAACAGACTCCGTCATGAAAGTGCGCAGTCGCTGGATAAACTCCGGCAAATGCAAATGTCGAACGGAGGTTTTCCATGGTTTCCAGGTGGGCGCGACAACTGGTACATTACGCAGTATATCGTAGAAGGATTCGGGCATCTTCAGAAAATGGGTGTACCCCTGCCTGCAGGTAACGCTCGCGATATCATCGACCGTGCAGTGCCTTATATAGATGCCCGTATGATCGAATGGTATGATGATCTGAAACGACTGGAAGCACAGGGTAAGATCAAACTAAAAGATCATCATGTCAGTGGTCTGCAGGTGCACTATCTCTATAGCCGTTCCTTTTTCCCTGATATACCACATCCGGCTAAAATCGATGAGATCGTGAACTACCTGCGCGAACAATATGAGGCCTACTGGCTTAAACACAATCTGTACGAACAAGGTCTCATCGCCCTCGGCAGTTTCAGGCAATGGCCACAGGCCTACCTTTCCGCTGACATCCTGAAGTCCCTTCGGGAAAGAACGATCCTGCATGATGAACTCGGACGTTACTGGAAGGTCAATGGTGGTTATCAGTGGAATGATGCGCCTGTAGAGTTGCAATCCCTGATGATCGAACTTTATCAGGATATGAAAGTACCGCAGGCGGAGATTGATGAACTGCGGGTATGGTTGCTCAAGCAAAAGCAAACGACGAGGTGGAAGTCCACCAAAGCTACGGCATCCGCTATTTATGCCTTGCTGATTCATCCGGATACATGGCTCAAATCGGTTGGCATTGTCAGTGTCAAACTGGGTGGGCAGGAAGTGATCGGGAGTAGTACTGCAACGGAAGCGGGAACGGGATATGCTAAAAAGTCCTGGCAGGGTCAGGACATACAGCAGAACTGGTCAACTATTACGGTAGCCAATCCAAATGCCCATGTAGCATGGGGTAGTGTATATTGGCAATATTGGGAAGATATTGATAAAGTCAAGTCGGCCGTGGATCACAATCCGCTCAAGGTGACGAGGTCACTGTTGATTGCCACAGAAGGTGACCGGGGCAGTGTGACAAAGCCTGCTGAGGGACGAAAACTCAAGGTAGGGGATCGCCTGATCGTTCGTCTGACGGTCGAATCAGATCGGACTATGGAGTTTGTACACCTCAAAGATCTTCGTGCCTCCGGGTTTGAACCCATGGATGTACTCAGTGGCTATAAATGGATGGGGGGCCTGGGCTATTATCAAAGTACGAAAGATCTGGCCACTCATTTTTTCATTGACTATTTGCCACGGGGCAAATATGTCATCGAGTATCCGGTCACCGTGGCGCAAGCCGGACAATACAGCGAAGGGATGGCCACATTGCAGTGTATGTATGCACCTGAGTTTGGAAGTCATAGTGCCGGGAGCCGGGTGGCGGCCACACCATAACCCCAATCCGGGCGGTTGATCGCTGATGCATATCGGGTGGTCGAAATATAGAGGTGGAGTCTCATAAAATTCCCTGATATTCGGGGGGTGTGTTGCTAAACAGGTGACACACCAAACACTTAGCAAGATGTCAGAAAAAACAGAACGGGAGCGGCATGCCGACACCATTATCAAGAATCATATCATCTGGTCCATGGGGGCCGGATTGATTCCAGTGCCTATTGTGGATTTTTTTGCCGTCAGCGGTATCCAGTTGGATATGATCCGCCAGTTGTGCAAACTCTATGATCAGGACTTTAAGGAATCAGAAGGGAAAGCCCTTATCACCAGTCTTACAGGCTCAGGACTAGCCCGCATGGGAGCTAAAGCCATGGTCAAGTTTATACCCGGTATCGGTTCAGTGATTGGCGGTGTTACCATGGCGGTGCTGTCAGGGGCCTCCTCCTATGCACTTGGGGAAGTGTTTAAAAAGCATTTTGAAACCGGAGGCACCTTCCTTGATTTTGATCCCAGACGCTTGAAGAAGATGTATAATGAAAAATTTGAAAAAGGGAAAAAAGTCGCCGAACAAATCCGGAAGGATCAGGACCGCAAACAACAGGTGGTCGAACAGGCCAATGAAGCTAAAACGTCTGGTAAGATGGTAGATAAACTCAAAGAGCTCGCCGAACTCAAACGCGAAGGCCTCATCACAGAAGAGGAATATACCGCCATGAAGAAAAAACTCATCGGGGAGTGAGCGTTCTGTTGTCTTAGCTGTTGCTAAGTTTGCCTTGTCCCTGCTTCCCTGCTGTTGCAGGAGTTTGCTCCTGCAACTCCCTGCTCCATGCTGTTTCAAGAGTTTGCTCCAGCAACCCATCCTGCTGTTGCAGGAGTTTGCTCCTGCAACTTAACGTTCTGTTGTGAATTGCGCCTTCAGACCGCTGGCCTGATTGAGAGGGACTCCCTAACTTTGGCGGCAGCTTAATGGGCATTATAAAAACCACTATGGGCAGAATGCGGAAATTTACAGGTACAGTTGTGTTCTTTTTCATGTGTTGGATGGCGCATCCACTGATAGCCTCTGGTCCTGCTGGATATCGGATAGTCGTGGATTTGCAGGGGTTTGAGGGCGACACGCTCAAGCTCGGATATTATTATGGCAAAGCCCAGTACCTGAAGGATACAGCCGTCGTCCAAAAGGGCCGTTTCGTATTTGAAGGGTCGGAGGCCCTCGCACCGGGTGTATATCTTCTGGTGATTCCTCCGGATAATAAATTCGTCCACATTCTGATCGCCAATGATCAGCAGCACTTTTCTGTGAGTGTTGATATGGATCATATCGTCCCTACAGCAAAGTTTAAGGGCAGTCCGGAGAATGATATCTATTACAACTATCTCCGGGAACTGGAAGCACGACGCCCGAGGGCAGATGAATTGCGAAAGCTCATTGCGGAAGACACGCTCCATGCGGACCGGTACCGACCTGAGCTGGCCTCGATCGATGGAGATGTAAAGCGCGTTCAACAGGAGCTGATTAAAAAACATCCGAACTCCATTACGGCATTTCTCATACGGGCCAATCTGGAACTGGAAATTCCGGAGTATGCTGAGCTTGAAGAGTCAGAACGGAAGCAAAAACAATATGAATACTACCGGGATCATTATTTTGACCTTTTTGATCTCAATGATCCCCGTGCGATGCGATCCGGATTGTACCATCAGAAGATTGATTTCTACCTTCAAAAACTGACCTATGCGTTACCGGATAGTCAGGCCGTCGCTATGGATTATCTGCTTGGACGAATGGAGCGTAATCCTGAAGCGTTTCAATACTACCTGGTCCATTTTCTCAATGAGTCAGCGCGTTCGAAGCGGATGGGTATGGACGCCGTCTATGTGCATCTGGTGGACAAATATTATGCACAGGGTCGGGCGACATGGATGGAAGCTGAACAGTTGGACAAGTTGGTTCAGCAGGCCGGTACCCTCAGACCCATCCTGATCGGTAAGGAGGCGCCGGATCTTTTGTTTTTTAAAGCGTCAGGCGATCCGGTTCGGCTTCATTCTATAGCGGCGGACTATACGGTCCTGTTTTTCTGGGATCCCGAATGCGGCCATTGTAAGAAATCGATTCCAGCCATCATTGATTTTTACCAGCAGTATAAAGACAAGGGTGTGGAGATAGTGGGTATATGCACTAAAACCGGTGCCGATATAGCATCCTGTTGGTCTACCGTACAAGAGCGGGGTATGGATATCTGGATCAATGTGGCGGACCAATATCTCCGCAACCGATATAAGACCGTATATGACATCAAGACCACGCCGCAGATCTTTATTCTCGATAAAGACAAAAAGATCATCGTCAAGAAGATTGCGGGTGAAGATCTCGGTCCGGTCATGGAAGAGATCCTGAGGGTGCATCAACCTTGATGGCCTGCATGTCGGTAATGACTAAATAAAATCGCGGGCGTCGGTGGACTCCAGATATCTCTGTATCGCCGCCCAGGCTGCCGAAAACGACATCAGGATCCCGAGGGCTATGATAAAAAGCATGCCCAGCAGGATCATATCCGGATTGGTGACAAACAACGACTGGCCGGTCAGGTTGCTCAGCCATAGCAGGACCAGCAGATATGCTATTCCAGCCACGAGAATAGAAAAGCTGCTCATCTTGAGCACTTCGGTGATAAAGGGCTTTCGGATATAACTCCGTGTCGCCCCCACCAGGGTCATGGTTCGTATATGAAAACGGTGTTGCATGATATACATCCGGATCTGGTGATGAATCATGACCAGGATGAGCAGGATCAGGATACCGGCGATGGCGCCAGTCACCAGTGACAGTGATTTAAGCCGGGATCGGATGGTGCTATGCAGATCTTCCGGATAATAGAAGGCACTGACCCCTTCTATGTTGCTGATGTCAGCATGCAAGGATCGGACATACGCTGTATCGACGCGATCTGCTTGCAGGGTAAAGCGGAAGGAGGCTCTGAAAGGATTTTCCATGGAGTCAGGCAGTGCCAGTGTGCCCAACTCAGCCTGCATAATTTTCATCGCTTCGTCAGCCGTGATATATTTCAGCTCGCGAAGGCCATCTGTGGTCCGGAGTCGGGTCTCGAGGTCCTGGCGCATGGTCTCAGACAGACGGGCATCGCACTCGACTAAAAACTCAATTTTTTCTTTAAACAGGTCTTCCCATCGATCAGAAAACCAAAATGTGCTGGAGAATAATCCACCCAGGAATAGGAGAACCGCCAGACTGGTGACTGTCAGCCAGTAATACGGCGTATAAGCGAAAGCAAATGTTTTCAAGATGCCGTCAAAGGTAAAAATTCCGGAAGGAAAACTGAGAACGAGTTGACATGCCGGCATCGGCATGGACGGTGTATCGCAGGCAGGAGTATAGGACAAGGTACTTTTCCTCACGCTGCCCCCATCCCCTGTGTTGCCCTCTCGCGCATCCTGATGCATGCAAACCCCGGGGCGAGCTAAACGCATCCTTGCCCGCTGCCACCCTCCATTCCTGATGCTGCGCGTTATTCAAGCTTTATCATTTTTTTAACCAGCGTTGTGTTGCTGCCAGAGACCATCAGCCGGGCGATATATGACCCCGCCGGCCATCCCGATACATCGATACGATGTTTAGACCCATCGAGCCTGCCTCGATGCATTTCTACACCCTGTAGAGTATAGATCGTGATGATGGAGCATGATGGTACCTCGCGGCTCACCTCTAATGTAACTTCATCTCTGGCCGGATTGGGATACACCACCATCTTTTCGACTTGTAGACGGATATCGTCTTCGATAGCTGTGGTGGTGCAGAGGGTGTCGATGCAGCCGTCGGGAGTGACTTTGAGCAGCAGGCCTTCATAGACATTAGCACTTTTATAGGTGTACACAACTGCGAATATGCTGCCGCTTTCTGACTGGGTTATTCCTTCCATGATATTGAGAGATTGTCCATAGGTGAGGGCTATGCCTGTATCTCTCACTTCCCAAAGTATATCGCCATTGGTTATATCGATTTTCATGACTCTTGCGGAATTAAACTGCATGGTGGAATTAGATTATCCCCATACTGTGCATCCACATAATCCAGCGTACCTGGTAATTCCGAAGAACTATGCAGGCCGCATTTCGGACAGCATTTGGCCATCTTATGATGCTCAGTCACGGTGAGTTCAATTTTAGGAATATCAAACACCTGGGCTGTTCGAATCACCTCACCGGCTATCTGCCGGAGGTCTTCTCCGCAACTGGAACATGCTTCAACATCATGAATGAGAACTTCATCCGCGACATTGACCTTTTCCAACCTGTTGGCTTTATGTCGATGCTGGCCACCCGGATTGCGGGATGACTTTTTCCGTTTACGTTTGGGCGGAGTGGGTTTGTGCTTTTTTTAGTTGCGTATCATGATGATACACCCATACATCAGCTGATGCGTCTGAATTGCTACATTTGCTGTGCGATATCAATAAAGTCAATATGTTATGGCCAGAGAATTAGCATTGCGGGATGCAATCCGGGAAGGGATGATCGAAGAGATGCGGCGGGATGACACCGTCTTCCTCATAGGCGAGGAAGTCGCCGAGTATAATGGTGCGTATAAAGTCAGCAAAGGCATGCTTGAGGAGTTCGGCCCCCGGCGTGTCATCGATACCCCCATCGCCGAGTTGGGATTTGCCGGTATCGGAGTCGGTGCCGCCATGAACGGTCTTAGACCGATCGTAGAGTTTATGACGTGGAACTTTGCCGTACTGGCCTTTGACCAGATCGTCAATAATGCCGCCAAGACACTCTCCCAATCGGCCGGCAACTTTTCATGCCCCATCGTCTTCAGAGGTCCCAGTGGCTCCGCCGGCCAACTCGCTCAGCAACATAGCCAGATGTTCGAGTCATGGCTCGCCAATTGCCCCGGGCTCAAGGTGATCAGTTGTGTCGAGCCCGCGGATGCAAAGGGCCTTATCAAGTCTGCTATTCGGGATCCTGATCCCGTCTGCTTTATGGAAAGCGAAAGCTATTATGGATATAAAGGGGAAGTCCCCGAAGAAGAATACCTCATCCCAATAGGCCAGGCCGCCATCCGGCGCGAAGGCACTGATGTCACGATCGTATCCTTCAACAAAATGATGGATGTGGTCCGTAAAGCCGCTGAAGAATTATCTAAGGATGGCATTTCTGCCGAAGTCATCGACCTGCGCACGATACGCCCCTTAGATCATGAGACGATCGTCAGGTCTGTCCAAAAGACCAACAGGCTCGTGGTTGTTGACGAATCATGGCCATTCGCCGGTATCTCTGCCGAGGTTGCGTATGTAGTACAAAAATATGCCTTCGATTATCTGGATGCTCCTGTGGTGCGGGTCAATAGCGCAGATGTCTCACTGCCGTATGCCCCTACACTGGTCGAAGAATTTCTCCCCAATCCGGCTAAAGTCATCGCGGCTGTACGGCAGGTGATGTATAAGTGACATGATCTTCAGATCCTGACAGATCAACTTATGAGATGCCAATCGTAGCGCAGCGGAGATTCCGACCGCTAGGCGGAAAGCCAGTCTAGAGGATGCGTGATGGCACAGGTTCCAGATCGAAGCACAGCGGGGATTCCAATATATTCACCATTCACTACTCACCTCCTCCGAAACAAGACATCCCCAGGGTTCGGACAATTAAGCGCGACAACGTCAATGCTCCCCGAAGTGATTTTTTTAATTGCCCGTTGGTGCGGGTCAGGTTGCGTTGAGGACGACCCGGCGTTCACTACCCGGTTGTTGGAGCAAACTCCAACAACAGCAAATCATGCTATTTAATCAATTGTCATGCTATACGACAGCTAACCTCTCCCCTTCACACTAAACTCCTAAACTTCTCAACCTCTCAACCTCTCAACTTCTACACCTCTCAACTTCTCAACCCCTCAACCCCTCAGACATTAAAACGAAAATGCATGACATCACCATCCTGCACGACATATTCTTTGCCTTCTACGCCCATTTTACCGGCTTCCTTCACAGCCGCCTCAGAGCCATAGCGGATAAAATCATCATACCCGATCACTTCGGCCCGGATAAAACCTTTCTCAAAATCGGTATGGATCACACCAGCCGCTTGTGGTGCCTTGCTCCCCCTGCGGACCGTCCAGGCCCGAACTTCCTTTTCTCCGGCCGTGAAGTAGGTAATGAGTTGCAGCAGGTCATAGGCCGCGCGGATCACCCGGTTGACACCCGGTTCCTCGAGCCCCATATCCCGTACAAATTCCATTCGTTCCTCCATCGTATCCAGGGCAGCGATATCCGCCTCGATCGCGGCGGAAATACAGATCAGTCCCGCACCTTCGTGAGCTACTGCTTCCTGAAGTTGGGCGGAATATTGGTTGCCTTCGACAGAGGAGGCTTCATCGACATTGCAGATATAGAGGACCGGTTTGGCGGTGAGGAGCATCATCTCCCGCATGACATCGGCATAGTGGTCCGGTACTTCAATTGTACGTGCGGCCTTTCCGGCAAGTAAATGGGCTTTGAGTTGGCCAAGCCATGTGACCAGATCGACGTCTTCTCTTTTGCCGCCTTTGGCTGCTTTGGAGGCGCGGTCGATTCGCTTTTCTACGGATTCCAGATCCTTAAGACCAAGTTCGATATCGATGATCTCTTTATCCCGCACCGGATGGACACTGCCATCGACATGCACGACATTGTCATCATCAAAACATCGCACCACATGCAGGATAGCATCTACCTCCCGAATGTTAGCGAGAAACTGGTTGCCAAGCCCTTCTCCCTGAGAGGCACCTTTAATGAGCCCGGCGATATCGAGGATGTCGACTGTCGTCGGAACGGTTCGCTGGGGATTGACAAGCAGTGCCAGGGCATCCAGCCGTGGATCCGGGACAGTAACGACCCCGATATTCGGTTCTTTGGTGGCAAAGGGGTAGTTAGCAGCCAGTGCACCGGCGGATGTCAGTGCATTAAACAAAGTAGATTTACCGACGTTTGGTAATCCAACAATTCCACATTTCAATCCCATACAAAGTGTATTCGTGAGTAACGGATGATTTTGAGGGCGCAAAGATAGTATTCTCCGACTCGCGTATTGATCTGCCTATGAATTACCTCGCTCATGCATTGCTATCACCGAATGACCCGCTCATCCTGATGGGCAATCTTTGGGGCGATCTGATCAAGCCCCGTGATTATCCGGGCTTGGACACAGAAATCCTGGCAGGTGTCGAACTTCACAAACGAATTGATGCCTTTACAGATCAGCATGCCGCTGTGGCAGAGATCATGCATCTCCTTCGACCGTATCAGGGAAAGTATACACCGGTCGTCACAGACGTCCTGATGGATCATGTACTGTCGTCGTACTGGTCGCAATTTCATCATGAACCATTGAACGCTTTTTGCCTACGGCAATATAGCAGGGTAGAGCGGTATCTGACGAATGTGCCGGAGCGACTTCATTCCCGCATCTCCCGAATGCTAGGTCATCGTTGGCTCGAATCATGCGCAGGGCGTGAACGTATGGGACGGACGCTGGTCATGCTAAGCCAGCGGGCATCATTTGCTAACCGCATTCCTGAGGCGATGCTGCCCTATGACCTATATCAGGATAAAATCGATTTGTTGTTTCTGGCGTTTTTCAGCGAGTTACAATCCTATATCAACCTTCAAAATGCACACTGATCGTAAAGGTGCGGGATAATACTTTTTCCAGGACGGTAGATTGAGAAAGCTTGTTGTTATAAATCAGGATATTGCCGATACCCTGTGAATATTTGATTTCCGGAGAAAAGATGAAAAAAGGAAAGAAAAACTGACATCCGGCACCTACTTCAAGTGCAAAATCGTGCGGGGAGATGCGAATGATGCGATTGGCCTGTTCGCGCCTGATCCGGGCATTGGATGCTACATCATAGGTATACTTGGCACCGGCAAGGACAAAGACGCGCATATCATGAAACGGGTCAGATTTGAACCTGACCTGAAAGGGCGCCTGAACCAGCACGCTCTCAATATCCCGAACCTGCTCGATTTGATCGGTGGCATTGAGATAATATAATTTGCGTCCAACAAATGAAAAACCGGGAAGAAAACGGAAATCGAAATATTCCCCCAGCTTCATATTGCTGACCATCGATACATTAAGTCCCGGACCACCGAGGCCTTCGGTGATATTGAAACTGTCATTAAGGATAAAACTGCGGGAGTGCGCCACCTGAAAATTGGAGCTGTTGAAACCAAAGGTCAGACCGAAGTAATAGGCCTTGCTGTTAAATTCCCTGAAGTTGTGGTTGCCTTTACTGGGTTGTGCCGTAGCGACCAGGGGGAGCAGAACCAGAACAAGGATCAGCGTTTGTAAGCTATGTAGATGGCGCATATGCCTAGGGATAGTGGTTTGCAGGATGGACGTTCAAAGCCGGCATGGGTAAGTTCCCGGAGGAAGGCATCGTAATCCGGAAAGGCCTGTACGGATTCGTACAGGTACCGATATGCTTTTCCATCGCCCGAGGTCCATGATCCTATTAACGGAAGGATGTACCGGAAATATATATTATAGAACTGCCGGAACGGAAAAATCCGGGGTTTGGTAAACTCAAGGACGATCAACGGGGCTCCGGGCTGGAGGACACGTTGAATTTCATTGAGGCCTTGAGGCAGGTCACCGAAGTTGCGCACGCCAAAGGCAACAGTAGCCGCCTGAAAAGTATTCTCGTCAAAAGGAAGGTATTCAGCATCTCCCTTGATAAAGGTAATCGTGGCATGAGATGGTCCTGCAGCAGATTGGCGTTTGCGGGCGACCTCCAACATCCCGGAGGACAGATCAATACCGGTGATCGCTTGTGGTCGCAGGATCTTGTCTGCGAGAAAGACCAAGTCACCCGTACCGGTAGCGACATCGAGGATGTTTTGTGGCTTGTAAGGTAACAGAAGGGAAAGAGCTTTTTTGCGCCACTTGCGGTCAATGCCGAGCGATAAAACTTTGTTGAGTAAATCATATTTGCCTGATATCCGGTCAAACATGATCTCGACCTCCTGTTTTTTGTCCTTATCGTCTGACTTATATGGCTTTACCTGCGGCATTGCCGGCAAAAATAGCCATTTATTCAGGTCGTGCGACCAGCTGCAGTGGCAGATATAACGCAAATCCAGGAAGTAATATGTATATCTCGCTGTGAAACAATATGATAGGCATTTAAAATTAATCTAATTTAAATTTACCCTCACACATCATCCCTCGACCAGAAAACCAGTTAATCAGTTGTGAAATGACTCTGAATACAACCGATAAATACGTATCTTTGTACCATTCAGTTTGAACACATTTCTTAATTATATATGTCTGATAATCTTAGAGTTATACCCATAAATATCGAAGACGAGTTGAAGACCGCCTATATCGATTATTCGATGTCGGTCATTATCTCGAGAGCCCTGCCGGACGTTCGTGACGGACTCAAGCCGGTACACCGGCGCGTATTGTACGGAATGCATGAATTGGGACTCGGTTACAACAAAACATTCAAGAAATCTGCCAGGATCGTAGGAGAGGTTTTGGGTAAGTATCACCCTCACGGTGATACTGCTGTGTATGACTCCATGGTCCGGATGGCCCAGGACTGGTCGTTGCGCTATCCATTAGTCAATCCTCAGGGTAACTTTGGGAGTATGGACGGTGATAGTCCGGCGGCTATGCGATATACCGAAGCAAAGTTGCAGCGGATCGCGGACGAACTGCTGGATGACATAGAAAAAGATACCGTTAATTTTCAGCTCAACTTTGACGACTCGCTCGAAGAGCCGTCTGTGTTGCCTGCGAAGATTCCGACGCTGCTCATCAATGGCTCCAGTGGTATCGCCGTAGGTATGGCGACCAATATGCTGCCGCACAATCTTTCCGAAGTCGTTGATGGAATCAAAGCCACTATTGACAATCCGGACATTAGCCTGGATGAATTAATGCAACATATTAAGGCACCGGATTTCCCCACCGGAGGTATCATCTATGGTGTAGATGGCATCCGGGAAGGGTATGAAACCGGTCGCGGACGTGTCGTGCTGCGCGGTGTGGCTGAGATCCAGGAAGGTCAGCATGGCAATGATGTCATCATCATCAAGGAGATTCCCTATCAGGTCAACAAAGCCAACCTCGTTAAGGCCATTGATGAGCTCAAGACGACCGAGAGAGTCAAGGGTATTTCCTATGTGCAGGATGAGTCAAGCCGGGAAGGGATCCGGATCGTGGTCGAACTCAAGCGCGATGCCATTGCCAATGTCGTGCTGAGTCAGCTCTATAAGTTTACATCGTTGCAATCCTCCTATGGGATTAATAACATAGCCCTGGTGCATGGCCGTCCCCGGACGCTCAACTTGCGCCAACTCATCGATGAGTTTATAACCTTCCGTTTGGAGGTTATTGTACGGCGCACCAAATTTGAGCTTAAAAAGGCAGAAGACCGTGCGCATATTCTGGAAGGATTGCTGATTGCGTTGGACAATCTGGATGAAGTCATAAAACTTATTCGTGATTCCAAGACTGTGGATGAAGCACATGCCGGACTTGTAGGCCGGTTTGGTCTTTCGGATTTACAGGCGAAGGCTATATTGGAGATGAGGTTGTCACGTCTCGTAGGACTCGAGCGAATCAAGATTAAGGAGGAGTACGATCAATTGATGCTGACGATCGAGGACCTGAAGGATATACTCACGAGCGAAGATCGTCGGCGGGGAATTATTAAAACCGAGTTGACGGAGATCCGGGAGAAATACGGCGATGCCCGCAGAACCTCTATCACTTACGCAGATGGTGAGATCAGTATTGAGGATATGATACCGGACGAGGATATGGTCGTGACCATTTCTCATCTGGGATATGTCAAGCGGACTAATATTTCAGAATTCCGAACGCAGGGCAGGGGAGGACGAGGCTCAAAAGGCAGTAAGACCCGCGATGAGGACTTTATCGAACACATGTTTATCGCCAGTGCCCACAATCATCTCTTTTTGTTAAGTGAGCAGGGTATATTTTATAAAATCAGGGTGTATGAGATACCGGAAGCCACCAAGACTTCGCAGGGTCGTGTGATCCAGAACCTGATCGAACTGCCAAAAGAAGACAAGATCAAAGCGTACATCATCATCAAGGATATTGATGACAAAACGTTTACACAAAATCACTCTATCTTATTCTGCACCCGCAAAGGCACAGTCAAGAAAACCCTGGTAGAGGAATATGCCAAATCGAGAATCAGCAAGATCCGGGCATTGTCGATCAATGAAGGGGATATGCTCATCGATGCACGTCTGACCGATGGTAATAGTGAGGTGATCATGGCCAACAAAAGGGGATATGCGGTTCGGTTTCATGAAAATGATGTCCGCAATATGGGTCGTACAGCTGCTGGTGTACGGGGTATGACGTTGCAGGGTGCGGAGGATGAAGTGGTGGGAATGCTCACCGTCAGAGAAAATGACCCGAATGCAACGATCCTTGTGATTTCCGAAAATGGGTATGGTAAACGCTCTTTATTGGAAGAATACAGAAAAACCAAACGTGGTGCCAAAGGAGTAGGGACGTTGAAGATCACCGACAAGACAGGAGATCTGATCGCGATCAAGGCGGTAGAAGAGACCAATGACCTGATGATCATCAATGAGTCGGGTATGGCCATCCGCACACCCGTGTCCGAGATTCGGATCATGGGCCGTAAGACGCAAGGCGTCCGGCTGATCAACCTGATCGACGATGACCGGATAGCCGATGTGGGGATTGTCAGAAATGTTGAGGATGCTGCGGTGCCCGAATCAGACCCTAGTGAGGAAGAATAGGCAATCACATCCCGAGGATGTACCATGCTGTATTTGGAATTTATTATATAGCTCTTAACACATCGAAAACGTTTATACCTGATCTAATACGTCGTACTTCAGGTTGTCATATTATAACCGATTCACTTGTACAAATCAATTTGAACATGAAACACATACTTGTTCTTTTTCTTCTGGCGGGATTGGGGCTGAGTCTTCAGGCGCAGGATCCGGTCAAGGATATTAAGAAAGCTGCCCGATTGCTGGGGACTTATAATCTCGATCCGGCGGCCGGTGCGGACAAACTCCGCGAGGCTGTAGACCTGGCCAATGCCTCCATTCATGATCCGCTGGTACAGGCAGATCCGACGGCATGGCAAACCTATGGTGATATCTTTCTTACGGTTCTGAATAAGGACGTAGAACGCTTTGTTTTAGATCCAGCGGCCACGATTTCAGATCCGAAAGCACCGGCCAAAGCCTTCAAAGGGCTTCAGATGGCAGCACAGACCGCGCAGAAATCCTTCCACACCCGAGATGCTATGAAGTCGCTGTCTACAGGGTTGCAGAACATCTATTTTATGGGTTCCGCCCTGTATCAGGCTGGAAATTATGCGGAAGCGTATGAAGCGTTTAAAGCTACCTATGATGGCGCCGCACTGCTCAAAAAGAACAATGAGCCTTCCTCATTTGATCCGGCAGAAGCAGACAGAGCCTTGTATTATAGTGGCCTTTGTGCTCAACAAGCTGGGATGCTGAATGACGCCAAGATGGTATTCAAACAATTGGTGGATAAAGGAGATGCGGATGCCGGCGTATATGAAGCCCTGATCATGCTGCATAAGGAGGATGACCCGTCCCTTTCCGAAAAGTACCTGATGGAAGCCCGCGCCAAGTATCCGGATGATACAGCTCTGCTCTATGCAGAGATTAATCATCTGCTGGCGAAAGGTGAACTGGAAGCCCTGATTTCCAAACTGGAGAAGGCGCTGGAACTTGAACCCAATAATATTTCAGTCTATGTGACGATTGGTCAAATCTATGATAAACTCTATCAGGACCAGGTCACTACCGATCCCGAAGCGGCTGAGCAAAATTTTACAAAAGCCATGTCGTACTATCAACGGGCGATGACTATAGACGCCAAAAGTTTTGACGCCATCTACAGCATCGGTGCTTTGTGGTACAACAGAGCTGCTGCCTATTCCATAGAACTCAACGAGTTGGCTAGTGATATCTCAGCTGCAGGTAACCGCAAGTATGATGCAAAGAAAAATGAGATGGACGGTGCTTTTATCAAAGCATTGCCTTTCTTTCAGCAGGCCGAAGAGCTCAATGCTACGGATTACAATACTTTAATCGCCCTTAGGGAAATCTATGCGCGTCAGGATCAACTGGAACTGGTGGAAAAGTACAAACAGAAGATCGAAGCTTTAGGTCAGAAATAATCATATCTGACAGGAGAAAAAATTGCCCCCGGGTTGGTCATGCCGGCCGGGGGCAATTTTATTTTAGGATCAGTGGCGGAAAGTTGATATTTGTCCTTGTAAACATAAGCTGTATGAAACACAGGAAATTTCCGGAACCCTCGCCCCTCAATGATGTTGCGGAGTTTCACCGCACCTTTCATCTGCCGGTACTGGAGTCTCCGGCAATTCCGCCCGAAGACCGTTGTGCATTGCGGATCAATCTACTGCAGGAGGAGCTGGATGAATTGAAAGAAGCGATCCGGGTGAAAGATATTACAGCCGTAGCGGATGCCCTGAGTGATCTGCAGTATGTGCTATCCGGAGCAGTTCTTGAGTTCGGGTTGGGCGATAAGTTTAAGGCGCTCTTCGAAGAAGTGCAGAGATCCAATATGAGCAAAGTATGTGAGGATGTGATCACGGCTGAAGAAACGATCGCGTTCTATCGGGATAAGGATGGCACACAAGGTTTTATTCATGAAAGCCATAATGGATTTTTGGTGTACAGAACGTCTGACAGAAAAGTCCTTAAGTCGGTACGCTATTCACCGGCTGATCTTGAACGGATATTGAGATAAAAAGGTGCAGCGCCTTAGAGCATTTCATATATGCCGGCGATTCCTTGTCCCCCTCCGACACAGGCTGTCACCATTCCATATTTTTGGTTTCGTCGTCTCAGTTCATGAAAGAGCTGTGTGGATAGTTTAGCACCGGTGCAGCCAAGCGGATGACCGAGGGCAATAGCGCCGCCATTGACATTGACGAGGTCGGGGTCAAGTTCTGCTATCCGGATGACCGCAAGAGACTGGGTGGCAAAGGCCTCATTCAACTCGATGAGTTGAATATCCGACAATTTCATCCCAGCTTGCTTTAGCGCTTTCGGAATAGCAGCACAAGGCCCAATCCCCATATAGAGGGGATCTACACCTGCAACACTGCAGGCGACCAGTCGCGCTATAGGTTTTAACTGCAATTCATTCATCAAGGCTTCATCCATAACCAAAACAAAAGAGGCGCCATCTGATGTCTGTGATGCATTTCCCGCAGTAACTACACCGCCCTGTTTAAATACAGGTCTGAGCCTGGCCAATGCTTCTGGTGAAGTGTCACGCCGGACTCCCTCGTCGGTATCGACGGTGTGAGTGGTTCTGACGACATTATCTCCCTGGAAAGTCACCCGCTCTACCTGCACCGGTACAATTTCTTCTGTGAAAAATCCCGCATCCAGTGCTTTACCTGCCAGTGTATGTGACCGCAGGGCAAAGGCATCAGCATCTTCCCGGGTGATGCCATATTTTTCAGCTACGGCTTCAGCCGTAGCACCCATACTTGCCAGGTAGTTGGGTGTAGAGGAAGCCACCTGGTAGCTGGGCGCAAACTTATATCCGGTCATCGGGATCAGGCTCATCGATTCTGTCCCGCCGGCAATATAGCAGCGGCCCATTCCCGCTTTGATTTTAGCAGTAGCGATAGAGATGGTTTCCAGGCCCGAAGCACAATACCGATTGACAGTCATGCCAGGCACGTCATGTCCCAATACGCGCATAGAAATCTGTCTCCCTATCTGGAGGCCCTGCTCGCCCTCCGGATTCGCGCAGCCTACAATGACATCATCAATTCGTTTGGGATCCAGTTGCGGTACCTGATCCATAAGGTGACGTATGATGTCCACGGCCAGATCATCAGATCGGTATTGACTAAATCCGCCTTTGCCTGCTTTTCCAATTGCTGAACGGAATGCTTTCACGATATAGGCCATAGCAATTTCATTTTTTTGAGTTTAATAGTAAAACGGAATGGGCATCTGATGGATATTAATTGCGGAGCGGTTTACTGTGTTCCAACATATATTGTATACGTTCCAGTGTTTTGGGCTCTCCGCAAAGGGAAAGGAAAGCTTCACGTTCCAGATCGAGGAGAAATTGTTCAGACACTTGCTGGGTCCCTGTCAAATCTCCACCGCAAAGCACCCAGGCCAATTTGTGCACGATCAGGATATCATGTTCAGAGCCATACCCACCGAGACGGAACTCATTGGCAAATGCATAAAGAGACGCGAGCCCCTGTTGTCCAAGGACGGTGATGTCCTGTCTGGGAATAGGGGGCACATAATTTCGGCTCAATTCGAGTACTTTTTGCTTTGCTTCAGCAATAGCAAGTCTGGTATTCATCACGATATAATCCCGTCCTTTCGAGAAATACCCAAGATCATACGCTTCGTATGCCGAAGTCGCTACAGAAGCCGTGGCGATTGTTTTACACCGATCGATAAGTGAAGGGATCTGTACATCTCCTGGCCTGAAGGAGTCGGACAACCTGACAGCAAATTCTTTTGTACCTCCTCCACCAGGGATAAGGCCGACACCGGCCTCTACCAATCCGACATAGGATTCTGCAGCGGCCATTACACTGTCGCAATGCATGGATAGTTCACAGCCTCCTCCGAATACATAGCCCTGAGTCGCCGCGACGACCGGGAGGCCACTATACCGGCATCGCATCGATGTGTCCTGAAAATAGCGCACGGCCATCTCCAGGTCATCCCATTCCTCCTGAAACGCCATCATGCCGATGAGCATTAGGTTAGCCCCGACTGTAAAATTTGTAGCCTGATTGCCTATCACCAATCCTTTCCATCCATCTTCTTCGGCAATGCGCAATGATTCATTCAGTCCACGAAGCACGCCTTCTCCGAGTGCATTGGCTTTACTGCGAAACTCAAAACACAATACACCGTCTCCGATATCATGTAGATGTGATTCTTCATTTTTATAGACCGCTGATGGGGCTCTGGTGATGTTGAGCCGTATCTGAGTGCCTGATCCGGGTAATGATACATAGGTGCCTGATGCTGGATGATACACCAGCGAAGCTCCATTGCGAAGGATGTAAAAAGAGTCATGACCCTGATCGAGCATCTGGTCGATCCAAGTACTGATACTAAAACCTGCTGACCGGGCATCATCAGCAGCTTGCCGTATACCGATGATATCCCAATATTCAAACGGACCAAAAGACCAGCCAAATCCGGCTTTCAAGGCAGCATCAATACTGGAAATATCTTCCGTAATCTCTGGCACACGATGACTCACGTAAGCAAACAAGCCCAGGAGATGCTGACGAATCAGCTGGCCTCCTGCATCATCAGCTTCATAGAAGGCCCTGATCCTTTTTTCGACATCATCTATTTGTTTGGATATGGTGAGGGAGGGCAATTGTAAAACGGGGTCCGCCTCATACTCCAGCGTCTGAAGGTTGAGGGAAAGAAATTCTGGTTTGCCTTTGGCGTTTTTCCGGTCCGTTTTTTTGTAAAAACCCTGGCCGGTTTTATTTCCCAAAAACGAATGATCCAGTAGATGCCGGATATACCGGGGTACAGCAAATGCGCCTGCCTGTTCGTCATCCGGACAATGCTCCCGTATACCTTCCATAACCCGGACTCCGGTATCTAAACCAACCAGGTCCGTTAATCTGAAGGTACCGGTATTAGGTCGCCCAATGGCCGGTCCGGTTAATTTGTCCACCAGACTAATGGGAAGCTTCAGCGATTCCGTGAGCTGGAAGATTTGAGCCATACTATATACGCCGATTCGATTGGCGATAAAAGCTGGTGTGTCTTTGCAATGAACCGTTTGCTTGCCAAGGAAGCGCTCTCCAAATCCCATTATGAATTGGAGGACTTCGGAATCGGTATCTGGAGTAGGGATGACCTCAAGCAATGGCAGATAACGTGGCGGATTGAAAAAATGCGTACCCAGGAAATGCTTTTTGAAATCAGCAGATCGTCCCTCCGTCATCAGATGTATGGGGATGCCGGAGGTGTTAGAGCTCACGATGGAGCCGGTTTTACGCCATTGATCGACCTTTTCAAAGAGCTGACGTTTGATGTCCAGTCGTTCCACTACCACTTCGATGATCCAATCGGCATCGGCGATTCCGGAAAGGTCATCATCAAAATTGCCGGTGGTAATCCGCGATAAAAAGGAGGTATGAAAAAGAGGGGAAGGCTTTTGTTTTATGGCCAGGGCAAGCGCCTGATCTGCGATCTGGTTTCGGGACGCTGATTCCCCGCTGGAAGGAAGATCCAGCATCAACACCTGATACCCCGCATTGGCAAAATGACAGGCTATACCAGAGCCCATGACCCCGGAGCCCAGGACGACTATTTTCTTGATGATTCGCATTCGGGTAAAGTATGAAGAGTTGTGCCTGTAAGATAGAGAAAGCCCTGCTATTGCGATGAATTTGGGCTGAAAAAGAGACTCCATTCTGATGGTATCCGGGAGGCATTTGGCAAAAGTGTTGAATTGGAGCTCCGGAATTCAATTTGGTACAGTATTTGATATATCAATTTGTTATACATTATTTATAATGTTAATGTGAAAATAATGTCCTAATTTTGATTCTGCCTGTATACCCTGACAGTGGGTTAGCGTTAGGGAAGAAAGCGTAATCGATTTAATCATCAGGAATATGTTGAGTCTGGGTTCCGAATTAAAGCCGCACCATTCCTCCGTTCAGGGTAAGGGATGGATAGTCAGTATGCTCATGCACATGGTGCTGATTGCATTGTTTTTTCTGCCGATGATCATGACACGGACACCTCCGCCGGAGCATGAAGGACTGCTGGTGAATCTGGGACTTCAGGATCAGGGGCAACGAGAAGAAATACCCAAAGGTAACAGCCAGGAGGTGGAACCAGAGCCTGTCCAGACAAAGCAGACAGAACCTGTAAAGCAGCAGACAGCAACTTCACCTTCACGTCAGGTCGCGCAGAAAAGTATCACCAGCAATGAACAAAGCGAGGTGACTTCCCGTGAGGAGGAAGCAAAAAAACAGGCTCAGGCAGAAGCTCAGCGAAAGGCTGCAGAGGAAGCACAGCGCCAGGAGGCCTATAATAATACGAAAAAGACCTATGGTGATTTGTTGGGTACCGGGGGTAAAGGAAACACCGGCAAGCCCGGAAGTCAGGGCGACCCGAATGGTGATCCCAATTCCAACATTCTCGAAGGGATCAGTAAAGGTAGCGGAAGGGTAGGCGGAGGACTTGGCAATAGGGGAGTACTCCATGAGCCCCAAATTCAGGATCGCAGTCAGAAGACCGGCAGGGTTGTTATCAGCGTGTGCGTGGACAAGGTCGGCAAAGTCATAAAGGCGGAGTATACACAAAAGGGATCGACCACCACAGACACTGAATTAAAGGAAATCGCCCGCAAAGCAGCTCTGCAGTTTAAGTTTACGGACAGTGAGATTGAGGAGCAGTGTGGCACCATAACGGTTGATTTTAAAGTGAGAGGATAAAACATCTCTTTGATCCTGCATTTCAGTCTATTCTTTATCGGATAGCTGTCAGGTAAAGGCTTCCGGTAAGTGCATTTATAACGGAGCTTCCTGAATCTGGTCAATGCCCTACCTTGTGGCATCTGGAAATATTACAGAAGATAAAAATGGGAATACGTTTTACAAAGGCATTGTGGAATGTCCTGCTGACAACCATTGTGGGTTGCTTTTGGACCGGAACCAGTTTGGCGCAGTTGTTTCCCGGCCTTGCAGGGGAAGAGCTGGCAGATGCTATTCGGGCGGAGTTTACGCCTGTGGTTCTGCTAAATGATACCCAGGCGAAAGACACCTTGTATGCCAAAGTCTTTATTCAACAGGACTCGGTTCGCTGCATA
Organism: Saprospiraceae bacterium; assembly: GCA_041746735.1. Classification (GTDB taxonomy): domain Bacteria; phylum Bacteroidota; class Bacteroidia; order Chitinophagales; family Saprospiraceae; genus Opimibacter. The sequence continues at coordinate 91,995 of JBGTGP010000018.1, read as the reverse complement.
TATTCGGGTTTGGCTCGTTTTCTGCCTGCTGGAGTAGATCCTTCGCAGTGGTTATTCGGGACTGGACAGGAGGTTCATTCATTAAACCTGGAGCACAGTTGGCCTCAGGCGAAAGGTGCTGGTGATGGAACCAGGGGAAATACGGATATGCATCATTTATATCCCTCCAGGACGGAAATCAATTCCTACCGGGCGAATTTTCCATTTGCGGAGATCGTGGATCATTTGACACAGCGCTGGTTTTACCGGGAGCATGAGATGACTTCAAAGCCTTTGAGTGGGACAGATCTCTACAGTGAGTATCGAAACGGATCTTTTGAGCCGCGGGAGTCTGTCAAAGGTGATATTGCACGGGCGATGATCTATTTCTGGACCATCTATCGGGAGGATGCTTTACAAGCGGATCCAAATTTTTTTGAACTACAGCGTACGACGTTTTGCGACTGGCATCTGGAAGATCCGGTAGATCAGGAAGAGATAGATCGGAACGGAAGGATCGCTTTATACCAGGGCGGGAGTCACAATCCTTTTATTCTGGATTGCGGGCTCGTCAAGCGTACGTATTGTCCGGATATGGAGGACTGTAGTCCATTGGGCATAGAAGCCCTGGTTTCCAGAGATGACAGCCAACTGGTATACAGCTACGATACGCGCAGATTTTCTATTAGGGGGGGGATGGATCGATCGTGGATGGTTTTCATTTTTGATGCACTTGGCCGGCAGATTGATCGGTTTGAATTGATGACCGGACCAGGAGAAATTGTATCCTTGCCTAAAGGTTGGTACATTGCTATGGCACAAAACCGGCAACATTTTATCCGATGTACCTTCCTTGTCCCCTAGCCCCTTGATATTAAAATGGCCAGATCCGAGTGCTTTGTATCCTGAAATGGTGGCCAAATCTTAATTTGTTAGCCTATTCCGGGGTAGATTTTTGGGTTGGTTTACAAGGAAAGACAAGAAATTCCGAGTATTTCTGATGGCTGAATCTGGTTACCCTAAGTATGTCGTGTTCCTGACATAAAAGCAGTTTTCAGGGTGGAATTATGCTAAAAAACTGTTTCTCCAGAAAAAACTTTTTATTACCTAATAGGGATGAATTTACAGCCAAGGTGGCATGAAATTGGGGGTCTCGCTTTCGGGGTTGATATACATATAAAATATATACTATACATAATTATCTTTTAATCATATATATATGACTTGCAAGTTCAAATATTTATTGAAGATGCCCTGGAAACTAACTACCAGGAAAAGCAAAAAAATTCAACTTTACCCGAATATACATTTGTAAAGAATTTAAAATGAAATAAAAATGGTACGGAAAATGTGACAATTGGATTATATTGGGGAGTATTTTTTAAGAATAACACTACGCCAAATCACCTATTCATTGCATGCCCCCTTTTAGAACTTGATTCTACACCGTCAAGCGTTTAATTAGAACATTACTACTTATGGCATCAATAATGGGACACCATCCATCCATATCCCAGAGTAATTTTGCATCCTGCAGCTGCTTTTCAGGAAGCGGTATTCGACCCCTGATATTTGTCGCGCTTATCCTCCTCATGGGGGGGGGACAGGTGGGATTTGCTACAGAATCAGGAAGGAGCCATCCGGGTATAGAAGTCTGTGGGTATGAAAATCCATACACCTGCACGGATATGGCTCAGGAGAGGACTTCAGTCGTGAATAGTCCGAATATTATAGCCCGCTTTGGCAACCCGGTTTTTGATTGTTCTACCAATAAGTATTGTGTTGAGGCTCAGTTTCAGTCTGATCTTGCCAATCAGCGACTTTTTGGAATGAATGTCCGCTTTTGGTATGATCATTCGTACCTGAGTTATGTCAACTTCACAGGGTTCGAAACCGGCTACGGAGCAGTAGCACCAAACCCTCCAGGAGGTTTCTCCAACGAAGATATTGGATCACTATGGTTTAACTTTGATGGTGGTGCCACCTATAAGAATGGGGCGATACAGCTCACAAATGAGAGTTCTCCACCAATCTATATATCGACTACGGGCTGGACCAAGATCTTCAAGATTTGCTTTGATGTGGTGAATGCTCCTGACCCAGACAATTTTTGTCCGCCTATCCTTTGGGATTTGGAGGCGGACCCCGCCAATGGAGGGTATTTATCGGGTTCAGACGGGATCGTTTTGACCGTTGTTAATCCCAGTGGTGGCACCTTTCCGGTATTTGAACATAGTGATAATTTTAACTGGCAGCATACCGGCAATGGGACAGCACCTTATGGTGAGCCTATAGTAGAACATTGTATTTCAGTCAATTGTGGCCCGGCTATCACCTGTCCAGCCAATGTCACGGTGAGCTGCGGCGCATCTACAGATCCCTCGGCAACTGGCACTGCCACGGCTACTGGAGGATGTCCCGGCGGAAACCCCACTATTACGTATTCTGATCAAACCAGCGGTCAGGCTTGCCCGCAATCCAATGTGATCACGAGGACATGGGTAGCTACAGATAATTGTGGAAACTCAAGTTCTTGCCAGCAACTGATTAATGTGGTGGGTACCTCTTGTAACCGCCTGGTAAGCACTACAGCCAACTCTGGAACAGGATCACTACGGGATGCCATTGCCTGTTCATCGGACGGTGACACGATTACGTTTAGCACTGCGCTTGCCGGATCTACCATTCTCTTGACCACAACCCGAATTTTGATCAATAAGACCCTGTATGTACGCTCCAATGTCACGCCCAAAGTCAAAATTTCATCTCAGGTGGCAGGGTTGTTTGAAATCGCCGCGGGTAAGACCGTAGAATTTAAAGATCTGGAAGTGACCAGCGGATTGAGCGTGACGGGCAATAATGGAGCGGCATTCAACAATAATGGGATACTCAGGCTGATCAACATGAAGGTTTTAAAGAATGCCAGTCTTCCCACCGGGGAGTATCTGATCCGGAATAAGCCTTCGAGCCAGTTTAACCTTCATGGTAACTGCTTCATTGAAGTTCCTTGAACTCTGGAATACCAAGTTGTTTTCCCTACTCTTAATCTTTTTTGAAAGAACAAAGCTTGATCGAAATAGCGCTCTAACAGCGTAAGGCATGCTAAGCGTATACAAGGTGGCCAAACACACTGATTTGGAAGATTCATCCGTTTGGCCTATCTTGGTGCCTTTATAAGACACCATTTTTAATTGATCAGGGACCCCTTACAAGTCAGAAGTTTTCTGCTTGTCCCATTAAACCACTGTCGCATGACAGAAAATGTAAACCATATTATTGGTCGATCCGTACAATCCTGTTGTAGCCATTCCTGTGGTTATCGCTCACAGTTCTTGTACTCAGTTCTTCCTTTGGTTTTCTTACTGGGTGTAGCCAAAACCTCAGTTGTATCTTCTACAGATCGTGTCCGGGGAGTGAAATTGGAGCAAACTTTCAGCCTTGCATCTTCAGACACCCGAATGTCATTTACATCTCATCAGGCAGTTGTCTCATTTCCGACAATAGTCACCCGCTTTGCGAATCCGCAATATGATTGTATAACAGAGGAGTATTGTCTGGATGTAGAGTTTCAATCCGATTTGGAAGGATATGAAATCTACGGCATGAATACCAGGCTCTTTTATGATGCCGGAATATTGGAGTTGATCGACGTGAGAGATTTTCAGGGAGGATACGATATTTCAACGCCCTTTACAACGACCTTAAGCCCACCCGGTGTTGGGTACACGCTCTTTGGATTTGGACAACCGGGTACTGGCATTGCCACTTTTGTTAATGGTGCGATTCAGTTGGTGGATGAATCCGCTCCGCCAATCCACATCTCTACCACCGAATGGACTTCGCTTTTCAGGATTTGTTTTGCGATTGTTGATACCGTATCTGATCCGGAGTATTTCTGTCCTCCGGTGGTTTGGGACCTGGAACAGGATCCGGAGAATGGTGGTTTTCTGGTGGGTGATGATGGTGTCGTCTTGATTATGGTGGATCCGATGGACGAATCGCTCACGATCCCGGCCATTGAACAGGTGGAACAATTTAATTGGCAATATATTGGAGATGGATCTCCTCCATACGGTGAGCCTATTGAAACGGACTGCATCTCTGTAGCCTGCCTTCCTGTCTTGACCTGTCCCCCTGATCTAACCGTCTTATGTGATGATGCCACGATACCCGAGGCTACCGGTTATGCCACCGGAACAGATTTCTGTTCAGGCCAGCCTCTCATTACGTACACCGATAGTATGGTGTCGGGAAGTTGTGGCAGCCCTGCTGTACTGCGTAGAACATGGATTGCAGAAGATGACTGTGGCAGACATTCTGAATGCCTGCAGTTGATCGTGCTGAATCAGAATGGTGTCATTTGTGGCCATGTAGAAGACGATCTTGGACAGATGATGGGCGGAGTAGAGTTGCAATTGATGGCCGATGTAAATGGTAATGGAATAATTGATCCCGGGGATACCCTGCTGATGGTGGTCTTTTCAGATTCGGTTTCAGGGGACTATTGCTTTCCTGATGTATCACCCTATTGCTCTTACATAATATGGGAAGTTCAACCCGAAGGGTATGGTTCATTAGTGGATTTTGATATCACGCCGGACCCCGATGGGAATGATAGTCTCGCCGGACCCAATAATATTATACCTGTTTTTCTAGATCCCTGTGAATCCGATGAGGATAACCTTTTTGTCAATATCGTATGTCCTGATTCAATTCCACAACTACCAAAAGACACCATCTGTGCATTCGAAACTGCTGTTTTTGAGGTGGATTCATTGCAAATGGGTGAGATCGATTACAACTGGACGTTTGGACTGGGTGCAGATCCTCCTACTGGTTCTGGTACCGGACCTCATATTGTCAGTTTTGCGCCATTAGGAGAGAATGAGTCATCAGAAAATCATATTATGCTGGTGCTGTCAAAAGACGGATGTCTGGATTGGGAAGGCGAGGTCACTGAGGTGCAAGTATACGCTTATCCGGATGCTACAATTGCACCGCTGCCAGGCCCAACTTGCTATTATATGAACATGGCTTTTGTTCCTGCAGAACCGGAGCTGCCAGGAGCCACTTATATTTGGAATTTTGGAGCAAACGCTATTCCAGCGACAGCAACAGGATACGGTCCTCACAATGTATACTATACCAGTTCAGGAATCAAAAGTGTTAAACTGGTCGTGCATCCATTTGCCCCAGGGGCATCTTGTCCTGATAGTACTACATTAAACCATACGGTAATAAACTGTCCTGCTCAGATTGTGGGTTATGTGCTGACGGATTTGGGTATGCCTATTTCCGGTGTTAATATCCGGCTGTACGCAGATTCCGATACAAATGGAATTGCGGATAATGGTACAGCCGTACGGAGTGTGTTTACGAATACATCCGGGCAGTATTCTATGGCCGCACTCATACCAGGTCATTATGTGATCGTACAGGTTCAACCCAGTGGCTGGATCAGTGTAAATGATTACGATGAATCGGATGACGGTGATGTTGTGCCGAATGTGGACTCACTTGATAATCTTATTCCGGCCTCCTTGTATCCAACAGAAATTGATTCATTTAATATTTTCATTGAAACCGCCATGCCAGGATCCATAACGGGTAGTGTTTTTATAGATATAAACGGGAATCAAGCTCCTGATCCGGGCGAAGGAATGGGAGATGTCACCGTGAGTCTGTATGCTGACAGTAATACGGATGGGGTTGCTGATGCTGAAACTGCATTGGCGGTAACCCAGACCAATGTGAACGGGGACTATTCCTTTCTTTCTGTTCCGGTAGGGCACTATGTGCTCATCAAGACGCAGCCTTCAGGTTATGACCTTGTTAAAGATTTTGATGCATCGAACGATGGCGACGCAGTGCCGAACACCAATACGATGGACAACATCATTCCCGTTTCCATATTTAACGGGGAAACAGATGCTCATAATTATTACATTGAAACACCTTCATGCCCATTGCTCGTCGTTAATACGGATGACAATGGATTTGGTTCGCTCCGGTATATGATTGATTGTGCAGTTTCCGGCGATACAATACAGTTTCATCCCTCCTTGTCGGGCCAGACTATCCACATCCAATCCGCCCGACTCCTTCTGGAAAAGAGTTTGGTTTTTTGGTCCAACTGTAGTCCCAGACTCATCGTGTCGTCCGGATTACCGGGTTTGTTTGAATTGCAGTCAGGTGTCACCGCTGAGTTTTTCAACCTCAATGTGATCAGCGGTCTGGATGCTCCTGGTATGGGGATTGCATTTGATAACCATGGAATCCTCAAATTATGGGATACGGATGTGTTGCGCAACACAAACGCTTCTGACCTCCAAGCACTCATCCGGAATCATCTCAACAGCCTACTTGAGATCAAAGGTGATTGTTATGTTCAGACAGATTGATCGTTTGCGACAGCACTTCACCTGACAAATTCATGATCGGTTGCGAGTTGCATGAGTGATTGATTGACCTCCACTTCAGATTTCATGAGATCTTTCAGGGTGATCTGGTCTAAGAGGGTATCCATATTGAGCTGTACAATGGTCCAAAGCGAACGTAGGGAACAATCTACCGAGTTGGTGCAAAGCCCCAGGTTGCCACTGTGTTGACCACAGAATTTTTCATCATAGATCGCCCCACCCATGGCTTTCAAAACCTGATTCACTTTGATCTCCGTAGCAGAAAGGGCCAGGATATACCCACCTTTGTTGCCTCGTATACTCTGTATAAAACCAGCTATGCGAAGAGACCGGGTCAACTTGGCCGCATAGGCCTGAGAGATATTCTCCAAGTCACTTAACTGGGATAAACTTAATCCCTCCACCGGATGCGCCCGGGCAATCTGAAGTAAGATGCGCAAACCATATTCGTCCTGAGCTGAAATTTTCATGCTATTCTAGTTTTAAAACATATCAAGTGCCATCCTGGCTTCGTCACTCATGCGTTCTTTATTCCAGGAAGGATCCCATACTAATGCAAGTTCCACATCGGTCACAAATGGGAGTTGTAACAACCGTTCCTGCACTTCCAGGGGTAAACTACCTGCCACAGGGCAAGCCGGAGAAGTTAAGGTCATGGTGACAAACACTTTCCCTTTTTCATCGATATCCAGCGTATAGATCAATCCCAGCTCCCATATATCCACTGGAATCTCTGGATCGTAGACCTCTTTAATTTTGTTTTTTATGGCTTCCAGTTTGTCTTCTTTCGTGTCAGAAGTTGGCGGGTTTAATTCCAATTTCATTTCTTCGGCAAAACGTTTTGCATAGGACCGGATCAATCTGATCATACTGGTGAGACCATTAGATCGGGTAGGAGAGAGGTGACTGCTGAGTCCGATTTCGTCTATAAACGTCAGTTCAATCCGCTCTACTTCATCCGGAGGATGACCGGATAGCACCCGTATCAGCAATGCAACGATTCCTTTGGTGATGATCGTGTCACTATCGGCGGCTAATAGGAGCAGACCGTCTTTCAATTCTGCATGCAACCATACCTTTGACTGGCATCCTTTGACCAGATGAAGGTCTGTGTGGTATTGAGCATCCAAAGGTGGCAATGCTTTTCCAAGATCAATCAGGTATTCATACCGGTCAGACCAATCCTCAAAATGAGAAAACTCGTCAATGACTTTATCCTGTTCCAATTGTATGTCTGCTGTGTGCGCCGTCATCATGACAATATTGAAATGGCTTTATGGGTGGCCTGCACCAGTTTTTCTACTTCGTCCATAGTCGTATACGCAGCGAAAGAGGCCCTCACTGTACCGGGTATACCCAGTCTGTCCATCAAAGGCTGGGTACAATGATGACCCGTGCGAACAGCAATTCCTTGTTGGTCCAATAGCGTACCAATATCATATGGATGAATGCCATCCACGATAAAGGAGTATACAGACGCTTTTTCCGAAGCTTCACCTATCGGCCGAATGCCTCGCACAGATGACATGGCTTCCTTACATGTTTTCAGGAGTTGGGACTCATGGTGGGCTAATGCCTGACGATCCAATGACTGGAGATATTCAAATGCAGCCGCTAGCCCAATAGCGCCTGCAATATCCGGCGTTCCGGCTTCGAATTTGAAAGGGATTGAATTGTATGTTGTACCGTCCCAACTCACCTGCTCAATCATTTCTCCACCTCCCTGCCACGGGGGAAGAGTTTCAAGCCAGGTTCGTTTCCCATATAATAAACCAATGCCCGTAGGTCCATACATTTTATGGGCGGACAGGGCATAAAAGTCAACATCAAGTGCGTACAGATCCAATGGTATATGGGGGCTGGCCTGAGCACCGTCAAGCATCACCGGTACACCATGCTGATGCGCGACATCGATAATCGTTTTGACCCGATTGATGGTTCCCAGCGAATTACTCACATGGGTGACGGCTACGAGTTTTACTTTCCCGGAGATGTGCTGTTGGTACCAATCGAGATCCAGTGTACCATTGTCAAGTACTGGTATTCTTCGGATGATAGCACCGGTCATGTTAGCTATCAGTTGCCAGGGCACGATATTGCTGTGATGCTCCATGTCTGTCAGGAATATTTCATCCCTCGGTTTGAAGCGAGTCAGTCCAAACGTATAGGCCAGCAGGTTGATGGATTCCGTAGTGCCGCGGGTAAATATGATCTCCGCTTCATCCTGCACACCCAGCGCTGTGGCAATGGTACGACGTGCGGCCTCAAACATTTCCGTAGCTTCCTGGCTCAGCGTATGCACGCCCCGGTGCACATTAGAGTGATGGTGCAGGTAATACTGGTTCATCTTATCCAGCACCTGAATTGGCTTTTGGCTGGAGGCTGCGTTGTCCAGATAAACAAGAGGATGACCCTGGATGGTCCTCTTGAGAATCGGAAAATCCTCTCTGATCCTCAGGACATCAAAGGCATGCGTCAACGGTCCTGAAGTCGAATGTCTCATAGGGCAGAGGCCATTCGTTCCTTTATAAAATCGGATATGGGTTCAAGGGGTATCGTCTCCAGGATGGCCGTGAGGAATGCTGTTTTAAGCATCCGGGTCGCTTCCTCCCTGCGGATTCCTCGCGAGAGCAGATAGAAAAGAGCTTTAGGGTCCAATTGTCCAATGGTAGCCCCATGGCTACACCGGACATCATCCGCAAAAATCTCAAGTTGCGGTTTGCTGTTCATCGCCGCATGTGCAGAAAGGATCAGCGTATCGTTTTGCTGATAAGCATTGGTCTTTTGTGCATCAGGATGGACATAAACCTTACCATTGAATGCCGCTGTGGCGCGTTCATCCAGAATGCCTTTATACCATTCATGGCTTTCGCAATGGGGGACCTTATGATTGATTCGGGTTTGATGGTCCATGGATTGAGTGCCTTTTGCTATGTATCCGGCCTGCAGCGATGTATAGGTATTGCTTTCCTCCAATTCTACCTCTACATTATTGCGGACCATGGCACCGCCAAAATCAAACGCCAGACTTTCAAACCGGCTGTCCCGCATTTGCTGCACGATCAATTTGTAAACTAAGTGTTGATCGGATGGCAAGTCCTGCCATTTGATATGCCGGACATCAGCATTTTGGTCCAGGTGAATAAAACCGTGGGCATTGATCATGCCTTCCGTAGTCTTTCCGGGTAGTGCAGCGGTGTGATCATATCTTTCCAGCAGGGTGATCCGACTTCCAACGCCACAACGGATGAAAAACAAAGGGTGAGAAAAAGCCGGCTCAACATCTGCATGCAGAATGCGTAACTCTATTGGTGTATCCAGTAAAAGGTGTGGGGGAATATCAAGAAAAAAGCCATGTGAATGAAAGGAGAAATTCAAAAGCTCAAAAGCGCGATTGCTATCGGGCGTCTTTGCGGAAGTCAGAGATGAAAAAACATTGATCCATGATGAATCTTCAAACGCCTTCTGCAGCGGTAAAATGCGTATACCACAGGCGGTCAGTTTTGGATCCAAATCAGCGGTCGAAATCTTTCCATTGCAAACAGGGATGATTAAAGTATCGAGCCCGGGTATGTCCTGAGGGGGTATACCTGCAAACGACCCTGCTATCTGATAGGGTGGACTCATCATCCGATGAACCGGAGTATACCTCCAGTCTTCGTGTTTTTTATCTGGAAAACGAGCTTGCTGCAGCGTCTCAAATGATCGCTTGTGAAACGCATGGAGTGGAGTGTCCGTCATGCCATTCATCAGCATGTCCTTCTCATGGAAAAGCTGTCGTAGGTGATCCAGTATTTGATCCTGATCTGTCATGGTACGGAATGGGTGAATTATACTGAAACGGTATCGGATGTTTTAAGCCAGTCATACCCTTCTTTCTCCAGTTTCTCGGCAAGGGCTTTATCACCGGTGGCGGCGATTCGACCTTGTGACAAGACATGTACGTAATCAGGTATGATATGATTGAGCAAACGCTGGTAATGGGTCACAACGATAAATGATCGGTCCGGGGCACGAAGTTGATTGACGCCTTCTGCCACGATCCGCAGTGCATCGATATCAAGACCGGAATCCGTTTCATCCAGGATAGCCAGCCGTGGTTCCAAGAGCGACATCTGGAGAATTTCATTTCGCTTTTTTTCGCCGCCAGAAAAGCCATCATTCAGGGAGCGCTTGAGCAGGCTTTCATCCATCTCAATAGCCGCCATTTTATTGCGTATGTATTTGAGCATTTCGAGGGCATTGAACTCCGGAAGTCCCTGATGAATGCGCCGGGCATTGATGATACTTTTGAGAAAATTTGAATTACTGACACCGGGGATCTCTACCGGATATTGAAAAGCGAGGAATATCCCCTCCAGGGCCCGCTCATCGATTTCCATCGCGAGCAAATCCTGGCCTGCGTATTCAATCTGGCCATGGGTTACGATATATTCTTCCCGTCCGGCCAATACATTAGCCAGAGTACTTTTACCGGAACCATTGGGTCCCATGATGGCATGTACTTCTCCCGGATACACGGTAAGGTTTAATCCGTTGAGAATGGATTGCCCTGCAATTGAAACATGCAGGTCTGTTATTTTCAATAATGGTTTCATATCTGATCCTGATCTGTGATTATCCGACACTGCCTTCCAGACTTATAGCCAATAATTTCTGAGCTTCTACGGCAAATTCCATGGGCAATTCGTTAAAAACTTCTTTGCAATATCCATTGACGATCATATTGATAGCGTCTTCTTCACTCAGGCCTCGTTGCTTGCAATAGAAAAGCTGGTCTTCCCCAATTTTAGAAGTGGTGGCTTCATGTTCGACACGTGCGCCGGGATTGTCCACCTCGAGATAGGGAAAAGTATGCGCTCCGCATTTATCCCCCATCAGAAGGCTGTCACATTGTGAGAAATTTTGGGCCCCATCGGCCCTTTTGTGAATTTTAACCAGTCCGCGATAAGAATTTTGGCTGTGTCCGGCTGAGATACCTTTTGAAATAATGGTGCTTCGGGTGTTTTTACCCAGGTGGATCATCTTGGTTCCAGTGTCAGCTTGCTGTCGGTTATTGGTTACCGCTACGGAATAAAATTCTCCTACGGACTCATCGCCCTTCAGAATACAGCTGGGGTATTTCCAGGTGATGGCGGAACCAGTTTCCACCTGGGTCCAGGAAATCTTTGATTTATAGCCGGCACAAATGCCTCTTTTGGTTACGAAATTGTAGATGCCACCTTTCCCATCTTTATCGCCCGGGTACCAGTTTTGTACGGTCGAGTATTTAACGAAAGCTTCATCCATAGCGACTATTTCCACGACGGCAGCGTGCAATTGATGTTCGTCCCGCATCGGTGCGGTACAACCTTCAAGGTAGCTTACCTGACTCCTTTTCTCTGCTACGATGAGCGTGCGTTCAAATTGGCCTGTGTTGGCGGCATTGATCCTGAAATAAGTGGAGAGTTCCATGGGACATTTGACACCAGATGGTATAAAACAGAATGACCCGTCGCTGAAAACAGCCGAATTGAGGGTGGCAAAAAAATTATCTGTATAGGGGACTACTGTACCCAGATATTTTCGGACGAGTTCGGGATGTTCCTTTACGGCTTCGCTAAAAGAAGAAAAAATAATGCCCAGGTCGGCCAGCTCTTTCTTGAAAGTTGTGGTGACGGAGACGCTGTCCACAACAGCATCTACGGCCACACCGGCCAAAATCTTACGCTCTTCCAGGGGGACGCCCAGACGCTCAAACATTTGGAGCAATTCCGGGTCAGCCTCATCAAGAGAGTTGAGTTTCTTCTTTGGAGCGGCGAAGTAGATCATATTCTGATAGTCGATCGGGGGGTAGTGGATATTGGCCCAGGTGGGTTCTTTGAGGGTTAGCCAATGTCGGTAAGCCTGAAGTCTCCATTCAAGCAACCATTCGGGTTCTTCCTTTCGTGCACTGATGGCTCTGACGGTTTCTTCGGCCAGGCCTTTGGGAAAGGTATCCATATCCAGCTCGGTACTCCAGCCGTATTTATATTCGGATTGCGTGTGGCCCTCCAGCGTTTGTATGCTATCACTCATAACTTATCTCCGGTTGTGGCGGTAAAGTTCGTCATTCTTATACAAAAAAGTATACTATAGATAAGACAAAAATCTGTGGACAATGTTTAGGGTCAGCTTTCGGTGGAATTGGTTGTAGTTATCTGTCGACGTATTTCGACGAAATCAGTCCGCCGTGACATATATAGAATTGTAATAATACGTTGTTTGAAGAAAAGCTATAGCCCAATAGCCACAGGCATCCAGCGACGTATTTCGACGAAATCAGTTAAGAGAGAACATATTTAATATTTCAATAATTTATTGATTTGAAAATGGCTATAGCCCAATAGCCACAGGCATCCAGCGACGTATTTCGACGAAATCAGTCCAAGAGAACATATTTAATATTTCAATAATTTATTGATTTGAAAATGGCTATAGCCCAATAGCCACAGGCATCCAGCGACGTATTTCGACGAAATCAGTCCAAGAGAACATATTTAATATTATTGTAATACCTTGTTTTGAGAATGGCTACAGCCTAATAACCACAGGGGTCGGTGGACGTATTTCGACGAAATCAGTCTTTAAGCAAGATAAGACACCCTTGCTTTCTCACCTCCTCACCTCCTCACCTCCTCACCCCTCACCCCTCACCTCCTCACCTCCTCACCTCCTCACCTCCTCACCCCTCACCTCCTCACCCCTCACCTCCTCACCTCCTCAGAGATAAGCCCATTAATTATATTTTTATACACATTAAAAAAATACATATATTTAGGCCGGCAATGAGCAACTCCAATATCACGACACGTTTTCTCCAATGCCTGGATCTCCTGGTTGCAGAAGGTAAAGTCAGGTCCAAAAGACACTTTGCCCTTTCCCTTGGCTATCACCCCCAGGGGATTTCTGAAATGGTCGCCGGTCGCCGCGATGTCCCTTTGGATTTACTGGAAAAAGCTATCCATGAATTCGCAATTAATCCCGGATTCCTCTTTACCGGCATCGGAAAACCCATCTGTATTCCTGGCGAAGAGGATGGCCTTCGACTCAGAAACCTCTCTATCGTCACAGACGAAAAAGGTGAAGAACGGATCGTTCACGTGCCGTATCAGGCCCAGGCCGGCTATGGAGGCCAACTTGACGACCCAATGTATATCCGGGAATTACCCACCTACCAACTTCCTGATCCACAGTTCAGGTCAGGTACGTACCGTTCCTTTGAAATCGCTGGCACCTCCATGGAACCCACTTTTCGCCCACATGATATTGTTATCGCCGCCTTCGTGGAACCTCGGTATTGGGAGCAGGCGATCAAAAGCAGTCAAATCTTTATCGTGATCACAGAACAGGAAGTGGTCATTAAACGCATCAGCAACCAGTTAAAATCCAATGGCTATCTCTTATGTTGCTCTGACAACCCTGAATTTGACTCCTATACAATTGCAGGGGACTCAATTCGGGAAGTGTGGAAAGCCCGTGTCAAACTCACTTCTTATCTGGAAGTAGCTCCTACAGCGATGCAATCTTCTGATATCAGCCGGCAGTTGCAGGACCAACAACGTATACTGGAACGTCTGCAACACCACTTTGCTGTTTCGGACTAAATCGTTTGAGCGGTCAGCCATTCACCAGTAATCCGGAACCGTATACAGGCATTCCCCAATAACTTGTATTTTTACCTCAATGAAGATCAAGGGCAAAGTCGTCTTCCTCTCGTTCGAAGGTGGAGGGTATGGCATCATCGATGATGCCGGACGTAAATTTCTACCAGTCAATATGCCAAATCAGCTTAAAAAAGACGGAGCTCATGTAATCTGCAGCGTTCGTCCGGCCGATATAGCTTCAGTGATGATGTGGGGTGAGCCCGTTTACATCTATGCCTTTGAGACGTTGTAGGAATATGCAAAGTGGTTTTATGTTTTCCCAGTCAATAAGTAAAATATCATTCAGGCGGTTTGGTTGTTTTTTCTTGTATCTGACAGGTACTTTGCTAGTCTCCACATCCTTACATGCCCAATTGCCTCCGGGATTTATCCGTGAAGAAATTGTTTCCGGGTTAAACCCCACATCAATGGTCATCGCACGGGATGGCCGCATCTTTATTACCGAAAAACAGGGCATTATCCGAATCATACGTGATGATGTCCTGATAGCCGATCCCTTTCTTTCACTCGAGGTGGACGATGCAAACGAAAGAGGCTTGGGACATATGGTTTTCCATCCGGACTTTGAGCGTAACGGATATTATTATATTTTCTATTCTGTCCCCGGGGTGCGCCACAACCGAATCAGCCGATTGACAGCCAACGGAGATAAAACGATTCCCGGAAGCGAACATATCATTATGGAATTGGATCAGTTGGGATCTGATATCCATAATGGTGGAGATATGGTATTCGGTACGGATGGATATCTCTATGTGGGTACTGGAGACGGAGGTCAGGCCTGGCAGGGCGAGAATATCGGAACGACAAATGGAAAAATACTGCGCATGGATGAGAATGGTGAAGCCATACCTGATAACCCGTGGTACACGTTTCCTTATCTAAGGGCCCGATATGTATATGCCTATGGTTTTCGCAATCCGTTTACGCTTACGATTCATCCACTTACTGGTGAGATTTTTGCCAATGATGTCGGTGGTGCAAACTTTGAAGAAGTCAACCGCATTGAGCATGGTAGCTTTTACGGATGGCCCACTGTTGAAGGCAAACGAACCCATCAGGTCGTGCCTCCGGAGTACCGGGATCCGGTTTTTCAATATTCACATGCCAATGGGTATTGCGCCATCGTAGGATCGGTCTTCTATACGCCTGCCATACAACAGTTTCCTTCCCAGTATTATGGCCGGTATTTCTATAGCGATTATTGTCGAGGCCACATCCGCATGTTGGATCCGAATACATGGATGGACCGTGGCAGTTTGATTACAGATGGCGACCGGATTATCGATTTGGATATTTCGGCTGATGGCAGCCTGTATTATTTGGAGCGAAAAGGTTTGGGGGATGGTTCGCAAGAGGATAATACCAGTACAAATGAAGGGAAACTCTGGAGAATATCGTATACGGGTAGTGGTGCTCCGTTTATTTCAGTTGCGCCCCAATCTGTTAAAATTCCTGTAGGGGAAAATGCAACCTTCTCCGTTGTGGCAATGGGTGCTCAGCCACTTGAATATACCTGGCTGGTGAACGGAGAAGAAGTCATGTCGCTGGATGACCCCATCCTCGTCTTGAATCAGGTACAAATGTCACAACATGAGGCCACCATTCAGGTTGAGGTATCCAATGCTTTTGGAAAAACAGAATCTGTTGTTGTTTTCCTGGAGGTTACGGACAATCAACGTCCCATGCCGGTCATTACATCTCCAGAACCGGATGGCACCTACACCGCTGGAGAGACCATTTATTTTTCAGGATATGCTGAGGATCCGGAGGAGGGCCTGCTTTCGTCTGCAGCACTGAGTTGGCGAATTGATTTTCACCATGGTACACATACACATCCAGCCATGTCCTGGACACCGGGACTAGCATTTGGATCGTGGTCGATTCCGGTTACAGGCGAGACCGCATCCGATGTTTGGTACCGAGTCTATCTCCGGGCTACGGATCAGGATGGGATGACGAAAACTATTCATCGGGATATTTATCCCCTGGTAGGTAGTATACTGGTGCAATCAGCGCCATCCAACCTTGATATTTATCTGGATGGCATTCCGGCTACCACGCCTTACTCTATTGAAGGCGTCAGAGGAGTCACAAGGTTTTTATCTCCACCGTATAAGCAAGCGCAAGGGGATAGCCTGTACTTTTTCAATGGCTGGGAGGATGGTTCTGAAGTGATTCATCGTGAGGTAAGGACCCGTGAACAGGATCAGGTCTTTGTGGGGACGTTTGAGTCCATTCTGGCGGGAAAAGGTACCGGTCTAACCGTATCCTATTATGATAACATGGCATTTGAGGGTGATCCTGTGGCCACAGAAATTGATCCGGTGATCGATCATCAGTATCTGCTTCGGGAACCATATCCCGGCGTTCCGATCGATGATTTTGGTATTCGGTGGAAAGGGTTTATTCAGCCCTATCGGAGTGGAGTATATACCTTCACTGTCTTTGCAGATGACGGTGTGTTTGTGGAAATCGACGGGCATACCGTCATCCAGCAATGGTCGCCGGGTGTCAATTATGAGAAAGGCACGATCTACCTGGAGGCCGGTCGGCTGTACCCTTTACATATCCGGCTGTATGATTGGGCATGGGGTTCTCATATAAGTTTCAGATGGTCAGGAGTGGATTTCCCGGAGGAGGTTGTTCCGACTTCACAACTTTACCCGGATCATACATTGCCAGATCTTCGATTATCAGGCATATTGACTCTGGAATCACTAAGCGACCAGCACATTACCATAGGCACTCAAAGTTATAGACATACAGCCCTTGAAATCAGTATCACTAATGCTTTAGGCCAGGTGCTGGATATACGTGGGTATTGGTTGCCGATCGGCGTTCATACACTTCAGATACCAATCAGATCACTACCCCAAGGACTGTATTTCCTTCACGGTAAGGATGCGAGGACAGGGGCAATTGAAGTCATTCCTTTTGTAAAAGCGAAGTAAGGCCCGGTTATGCTTTTGGCAATACCAGCATTCTCTTTTCCCTTTCGTACCACCAGGCTGCAAACTTCGCCAACGTATGCAAAGTTTTTTCTTCTGATTGGAGAAAGTCAGGTAAATATTTCTCTACAAAATGCGTATCAAAACGGCCTTTAGTAAAAGCCGGATGACCCATGGCAAACCGTCCGAATTCCAAAGTGGTATGCACACCTTCTATCTCATATGCTCCAATCGCTTCCTTCATTTTTTCTATAGCCTCTTGACGAGTTGGGGCTTGCACGATGAGTTTAGAGATCATAGGATCATAATGGATAGGAATATCCATCCCTTCCCGATATCCGTCATCTACCCGAATTCCTTCTCCTGCTGGTGATGTATACCGTATAAGGGTGCCGGTCGAAGGCATAAATCCTTCTTTTGCGTTTTCAGCGTAGACCCTGAGCTCAATGGCGTGGCCCCGAATATGGAGATCCTGTTGCTGAAGCATTAGCGGATGACCTTCTGCTATCCGGATTTGCATTTCCACAAGGTCAAGTCCTGTGATCATTTCTGTAACTGGATGTTCTACCTGAAGTCGGGTATTCATTTCCAAAAAATAATGGTGGCCTTTTTCATCCAGAAGAAATTCAACTGTTCCGGCTCCAGAATAATCACAGGCACGTGCCACCAAAACGGCATCGCGCCCCATTTCTCCCCTTTTTTCAGGCGTAAGAATGGAGGATGGGGCCTCTTCAATAATTTTTTGATGGCGACGCTGAATAGAACATTCCCGTTCAAAAAGATGAATGCAATGACCATGCTGGTCAGCCATCACCTGCATTTCTATATGCCGTGGAGATTCGATATATTTTTCAATAAATACTGACCCGTCTCCGAAAGAGGCCAGTGCCTCACTCATGGCTCGTTCAATCTGGCTGTTCAGTTCATGGGCGTCTTTTACAATCCGCATACCCTTTCCTCCGCCACCGGCAGCTGCTTTAATGAGCAGGGGATACCCAATTGAAGCAGCTATTTGTCTGGCTGCTTCAGGATCATTTATCGCTCCTTCTGATCCAGGTATCATAGGAATATTGAAGCGTTTAGCCGTTTCCTTAGCTGCCAGTTTATTGCCCATGGCCCTGATGCTGCTGACGGAAGGTCCGATGAAGATCAAACCCGCGTCATTGACGGCCTGGGCAAAAAGATCATTTTCACTAAGAAAGCCATACCCGGGATGAATTGCCGTAGCACCTGTATCCAAAGCCGCTAGAATAATTCGCTCCGGATTGAGATACGAATCTCGGGAAGGTGCGGGGCCTATCCATACAGCCTGATCGGCCAGAACCACATGCGGGCTTTTGCGGTCGGCATCTGAATAGACGGCAACAGTCCGGATGCCAAGACGTTTGCAGGTTCGGATGATTCGGACCGCTATTTCTCCCCGGTTAGCAATCAGAATCTTGTCAATTGTTCGGATCATAGGCGAAAAATAGGTTTCTTCCCTCCAACCGGCAAACCCCGGCGAGAGACTCATGATTTTCTATTACTTTCGGCCAGACCATATTATGAATATAGATCTACATCCCGACACCCTCTGGCAACCCTCTGCGGAAGACATCGATGCTGCTCAAATCACGAAGTACCGGCAGTGGCTTAAAAAAGTGTACCAGGTTGAAACAACCGATTATGAATCCCTTTGGCAATGGTCTGTAGAGAACCCGGCCATGTTTTGGGAAAGTCTGATTTCTTTCTTTAATATCAGATTACATACAACCTATACATCTGTTTTGTCTGGTGGAGCTATGCCGAATCAGGTGTGGTTTGATGGGGCGACGCTGAATTATGCCGAGCATATTTTCAAGGCAATGTCCACACAAGAAACTGCGATTTTGTTTGAATCTGAGTCAGGTGATCAACGGACCATTCGTGTGGAAGACATGTGGCGTGAGGTCACACGGCTGCAGGATTTTTATAGGGCAAATAATGTCTTGCCAGGCGACCGGATCGCAGGATATCTGCCTAATATACCGGAAACTACCTTTGCTTTCCTTGCCGCCATATCAATGGGGGCTGTGTGGTCGTGTTGCTCCCAGGATTTTGGAGTCAACAGTGTAATCGACCGTTTTGCCCAAATTGAGCCCGTCTTACTTATAGCAGCAGATGGGTATTCCTACAATGGCAAAGTACATTCCCGTCTGAACGAGATTTCAGAAATACGACAGGGCCTCAAAAGTTTGAGAAATACACTTATAATCTCCTACACCAAAGAAATAGCTGATACGAAACAAGAGCAAGTTACCTGGTATGCTCAACTTACAGATGCTATCTCACCCGCACCGGTTTTTTTACCGGTACCTTTTAGTCATCCATTGTGGATTTTGTATTCCTCCGGCACCACCGGGGCGCCAAAGGCAATCACACACTCCCACGGAGGTTGCCTGCTTGAACATCTTAAGTACCTTGCTTTTCATAACGATGTTCATCCCGGAGAACGGTTCTTTTGGTTTAGCACCACCGGATGGATGATGTGGAATTTCTTACAAGGTTCGATGCTTTTAGGGGCAACGATGGTACTCTATGAGGGTAGCCCGGGATACCCTGATCTGACCCGGCTGTGGAAGCTCGCTGAAAAGTATTCAATTCAACATTTTGGCACCAGTGCTCCATACCTGATCGCCTGTATGAAGGCAGATCTTCATCCCGGACGGACGTATGATCTGTCGGGATTGCGGAGTATTGGTTCAACAGGCTCTCCCTTGCCGCCAGAAACATTTTCGTGGGTGTACAAAGCCATTCATGAGAGGGTTTGGCTATGCTCGATGAGTGGTGGGACAGATGTTTGTACTGCCTTTGTAGGGGGGGTGTTGGAAAAACCAGTAATCCGGGGAGAAATCCAGGCCAGAGGACTGGGGTGCGCACTCTATGCTTTTAATGAAAGCGGTCAGCCTGTAGTGGATGAGGTGGGTGAAATGATGATTACCCAGCCCATGCCATCGATGCCTGTTTTTTTCTGGGACGACCCGGGGAAGAAAAAATACAAAGCCAGCTATTTTGAAGATGTACCAGGTGTCTGGCGACATGGCGACTGGGTCAGGATTACCCACCGGGGAGGTATCGTTATCTATGGGAGGTCAGATGCTACCCTCAACCGGCAGGGTGTCCGGATTGGTACAGCAGAGATATACAGAGCACTGCTGGACATCCCTGAGATCGAAGACAGCCTCATCGTCAATCTGGAGCTTGAAGGAGGGCGACATTACATGCCTCTTTTTGTAAAGATGCGACCAGGGAAATCTTTGGATACGAGCTTGATAAAGAATATAGCCTCGGTATTACGGACCAAATGCTCTCCGAGACATGTCCCCGATGAGGCCATCGAGGTTCCGGATATACCATATACCATGAGTGGTAAAAAAATGGAAGCCCCGGTCAAGAAAATTCTGATGGGGATGAATGCAGACAGCAGCCTTAGCCGCGATGCTATGCGGAATCCGGAATCACTCGCGTTTTTTCAACACTTTAGAGTACCTGCTACAAAGCAGTAATCTTTCTGAAAAGAAGAAAATACTTCAACACGCTCTGATTTAGAAGATTGTAATTTTGTTAACGGGATATTGCATACTGTCGGTATAGGGTCATCACCAACCTACGCGTGTAGACACTGTCAAATAATATCCTGCTTTTAAACTTGCATTCTTCCTTTTAAGATCGCCCACCAATACATGCGGGGAAGAATTTCCTTCTTCAGAAAATACATACTCCAGCGCTCTTTACTCTGGTCAAACGGAAATGTCTCCGCCGGCTGGTTGTTATAGTCGAATTCCGCCAGCATGAGTTTGCCATATCCGGTGATGATAGGGCAGGAGGTATATCCATCATACGTACGGGGAAATGGCTGATGATCCATATGAGCTAACAGATTGCCGACCAACACAGGGACTTGTTTGCGAATGGCCGCACCCGTCTTGGAGGTAGGGAGGCTTGACGCATCTCCAAGGGAGAAGATATTGGGATAACGAACGTGCTGCAGCGTATGCCGTGTAAAAAGCCCCGGATCCGGGCAGTGCTACATTTCAATATAATCACTGCCAGGACCCGGGGCATCTGTATAAAGAAAGAAAGAAAACCACCAGAATCTCCTCTCAAATTTAGAGGATGTCTCCTGGAACTAGAGTCCAGAAATCCACATTTGCCGGATAGAAGTCATTTCTTTTATCAGCCAATACTCCAGTCAGGATCTTCGTTATCATCATTGGCAGGAAGTGATCACATTATTTTTTTACATAATTTATAACTTATTCATAAATTTGAGTTTAACTCCGATTGGTGAGGGAGGTCAGATCGATTTCAACCAGCGACACCATCTCGAGGGTAAGTGCTTAATGATCAATGGAAAATGCTATATAAATTGCGAAACAACTTAAAGGAAGTGGGTTGTCGGATCATTCTGAGTCTTCTTTTCTCAGTTGTTCTGTTACAGGTCTCTTTGGAAGCGCAGCAAACGGTGCTACACCAGGATGCGGAAATAGATTTCCGACAACTGGTCAAGGAAT
Source organism: Saprospiraceae bacterium (assembly GCA_041746735.1). Classification (GTDB taxonomy): domain Bacteria; phylum Bacteroidota; class Bacteroidia; order Chitinophagales; family Saprospiraceae; genus Opimibacter. The sequence goes on along the minus strand of JBGTGP010000018.1, from coordinate 70,429 downwards.
ACGACCAGGGCCTTTATGGGCGCTGTATTCGGTCGGCAGAAAAGTTTCTGACCCGATACAGTGACCCCGTCTTTCGACAGTTTGTATTGGAAGCCGAACTCCTTCAGATGAGGGCTGCCCTAAGGCTTCAACAACCCGGTATACAAGCACGAATTTTTGTCTTCGTCGAGCAGCATCAACCTTCCGCAGTAGCCCAACAGGCACTTATGCTGTTAGGTGAAGACGCATATGACCGGAAAGAATATGATGAGGCGATTCGCTATCTCTCCATGGTGGACAGCAGGGTGCTCACCGGCGAAGAACGGTCAGCTTTATATTTCAAACTCGGTTACTCCCTATTCGTCCGTAAGGAGTTTGACCAGGCAGCTTCCCTGTTTGGCGAAACCAAGGATGTGCGGGACAAATATTATTATCCTTCCAATTATTACTACGGCATGTCCAGGTACTTTCAGGGTGACTATACTGAGGCTATCCGCAGTTTTGAACGGGTTATTCCCTCCACGACGTATAAGGACTACGTACCGTACTACATTACCCAGATCCATTTCAGCCAGAAAGAGTATCCAAAAGTAATTGGATATGGTAACCAATCCCTTCAGTCCCCTTCGGTCCTCAATAAAACTGACATTCGTCAACTGGTTGGGCAGGCATATTTTGAAACCGGTGACTTCGCCTCGGCCATTCCGCATCTCGAATATGTGGAGAAGCAATCTGCAAAATGGAGAACAGATGATTTCTATCAGTTGGGAATGGCCTATTATCATACTGGCCAGTATGCAGCCGCCATACCCATGCTGGCGCAAATCCGAAATGAGAAAGGTGTCAAATCACATTATGCTAATTATTACCTGGGCCAGTGCTACCTCAAAACCGGGGACAAAAAATCAGCCCGCAATAGTTTGATGAACGCCTCCAAAATGGATGACGTTCCGGCGCTAGCTATCGAAGCAACTTTCCATTATGGACGACTTGCAGCTGAAGCGGGTGATGATGTTGAAGCCATCCGTGTCTTGCAGTCGATCCCTTCCACAAGTGTACAATATGGCGAGGCACAACAAGCGCTGGCCAATATACTGATCCAGACCCAGGATTATGGTTTGGCCATCAGGGAAATGGAAGCCATGAGTTCTCTAAGCCCGACCCTGAAAGGCGCTTACCAGAAAGTTTGTCTTTACCGAGCCGAGCAACTCATTCAGGAAGGTAAGTTGACGGCTGCAATCGATTTATTGGATAAAGCATTGAAGTACCCCATCGATAAATCGATTGAAGCGCGAACCTATTTTTGGAAAGGGGAGATTGCCCACCACGCATCCGAATATCAGCAAAGTATCAGATGGTATGACCAGTATTTTCGTGCTGCCGGCAGTAACGCAGATTTGCCGTTGAATCAAAGCCTGCCTGCTGGTCTATACAATCAGGCCTATAATTATCTTCGGTTGACACAGTATGTCGAAGCACAAAAACTTTTTGAAGAATCGATTGCCGGTATTGATCAATTGCCTGCTATTCCAGGCCAATCATCCCTGCTCCAATATCAGGTATACCCAGATGCTTTGCTGAGGGCCGGTGACTGTGCTTTCAAGCGCAATCAATACGATAAAGCCAATCAATGGTATGATAAATCCATAGGGCGCCGTCTGCCAGGAAATGATTACGCGGAATACCAGAAGGCCATTATCAAAGGATTACAGCGCCAGCCCGGGGAAAAGATCAGGCTCATGGAAAAGCTTGCCCGGGATCTGCCAGAATCTGTGTGGGCCGACGATGCGCTTTACCAGGCGGGGATAACCTATCAGGATGAAAATCAGATTGCCAAGGCTATACAATCTTATGAACTACTGGTAAGTCGATACAAAGATAAAAGCCCATTACTTTTGCCGGCTTTATTGCGGCTTGGATTGCTGCATTACAACTCAGGGCAGTTTGAGAAGGCCCTGGTCCATTACAAATCTGTATTTCAATATAATCCGGATCCCGAAACCGCCCGTGAAGCCATGTCTGCCATTCAGGAGATTTACGTTACGGAACTGGAAAAGCCAGACGCATACTTTCAGTTTGCCGGCAGCATTCCCGGATATTCCGTCACTGGAACAGAGAAGGATTCCATATTATATTCCGCTGCTGAAAATCATTATGCTCAGGCCCAGTATGAAAAAGCCGCCGAAGCTTTCGAACGATATATTGCCTCCAACCCAAGCGGTTTGTACACCTTGAAAGCCAGGTATCTCCGAGCCGAATCACTGTCTCTGCTCAAGAGATACACAGATGCACTAGCAGCCTATGAGTCCGTCATCGCGCAGGGACAAAGCGCCTATTATGCTACCTCGCTTTATAAAGCCGCATTGATTGCCTATCATCAGGTCCAGGATATGACACGGGCGTATCAATACTATAGCACCTATATCCCGCTTGCAACATCGGATGATCAGTCTTTTGAGGCTACAATGGGGGCTTTGCGTTCTGCCTACCGTCTAAAGAACGCTGACCAGGTTTACGCCATGTCCGCCAAGGTGCTTCAACATGTCAGGGTGACAGATGATCTGATTGCATTGGCCCACTTTTACACGGCAACAATGGCTTTTGTGGCACAGGATTTAGACAAGGCATTGACAGCCTACAATGCTGTCATTCGATTCAATAGCGCAGACCTGGCAGCTGAATCAAGATATCATATAGCACTTATCTATCAGCGGCGAAGCGAGCCTGAAATAGCTTCAAAACTCGCGGAAGAAGCAGCAAGAGCTAATGTGGGGTACCCGGTTTGGGTGGCCAAGTCACTGATCCTGCTGTCCGATATTTCATTTGAGCAGGGAGATTTGCTCAATGCCAGGGCGATTCTTGAAGCTATTCTGGAGCACTTTCAGGGTGATGAAACGCTAATGAGTGAAGCGAGCGAAAAACTCGAACGCGTTAAACGGGAAGAAGAAAATGTGAGCCGGATTAAAACACCACAAGGCGACCAATTGGAGCTACAACCTCTGCCTAAAAAAGACTAAAGAAAAGACATGAGACCCATCATTTTACTTCTCTCTTGTTTCTGTACCGGCCTGTTGATAGGGCAAACAGAATTACCAGGAGGACAGATAGAAGTTATCAAGGACTTTGAAGTCCGGTTGACGGAAACAAAGAAAATCAGAATGGTACCGCAACCTGTACCGGTTGACTCCTCCGTCAGGAGATTCGAATACCGGTTGGCGGCTCCCAGTCCGTCAATACAGTATCTGACACCTGACATAAAACCACTTGCGATTACACCGGAGAAAAAGCCCGAGGCTTTCCCCTTATTTTTTAAAGCAGGGTATGGTAATCCTAACGCGTTGACCGGTTTATTTTCATACGATCATGTACAGAACGAATCGCTGTACTGGGGTATCGATCTCACTCACCTGAGTGCCAATAATAAGAAGATACCGCTTCAGAAATTTGCAGATACCCGCGGCAGGATCAATACGGGTTATATTGTAGGGGATCATATGTTGCTGGAAGGCTATTTCGATGCTCATTTTGAGAAACATTATTTCTATGGTGCGGATCCCATTCCGGCCAATCCGGAATCGCTTAAACGACTTTATAACCGCTATGATCTATATTTGAAGGTCTCCGGAATCAACACGACAGGCTCTCGTTTCCGATATAATGGATTCCTCCAATACCTTTTTGACAAGGACAATTTCAGTTCCCGGGAGCAAGGGCTTCGGATAGGTGGTGAACTGGGAAGTTCACTCGGACAGAATGAATATCCTGTTGGGATAAAAGTATTAGCAGACCTGTCGACCCTGAAGCATACAAGCACAAGTGCAGTAAATAATTTTATTGCAGAGCCTTATGTACAGTATGATCTGGGGGACTTATCCGTATATCTGGCCGGCCGAGCATTACTCCATCAAACTCAAAATCAAATATTACCTGGCATCGAAGTGAGATATGATCTGTCTAACCCGATGCTGACCTTGAGAGCAGGGTGGGATGGACTCGTGCATAAAAATAATTTCCATCAATTGTCGGCGTATAATCCCTACATCTTCACCCGGCTGGATAGCATTAACAACCAAGTGTCCAGGCGATGGCATGCAGGGGTATCCGGCACCTCAGGTGGACTCACCTTCGATATTAGCGGCGAGTATACCCGGTTTACCGGTATGGCTTTTTTCCTCCAGGACCCTTTTGAATCCGTACAATTCACCCCGGTCTACGATGATGGATCGTATGTCGGACTGACCGGTACAGTAAAATATGAGATACTCAGACACATGATTCTTCATGCTGGTTTTTCGCAGCGCTTTTTTAAATTACAACGGGAGAATAAACCCTGGCATGTACCTTCTCTGGGCATTGACGGTCAACTGACGTACCATGGCGGAAGTGACCAATATCACGTGTCCCTTCTGATGCATATGGAAAACGGACTGCCATATCGGACCGTAGGGGGTACAGAGGACAGACTGGATCCGTTAATTGACTTAAGCCTCCATGGGGACTATTTTATAACGCCTTCGATCGGTGCATTTGCCGAAATCAATAATATCCTGGGGAACAAAAGGGAGCGTTGGTTTACCTATCCGACATTTGGCTTCAATGCCAGAGCCGGAATTTTTTTGAGGTTACCTTAAGGAGATGAAGGCAGGCATTCCTTTTGAGAAGGTTCTTTGTTTCACCGGCAATAAATTCGTTCCTTGCGCGACATGAAGTTTGGTCTGATCGGTTATCCATTGGGGCACTCATTTTCCAAAGACTGGTTTACAAATAAGTTTGAAGCGCTGGGGTTGACAAGCTTTTCCTATGAACTCTTCCCCCTGCAGGAAGTAGAAGAAGTCTATGATGTACTCCACCGTGATGTTTTCGGTTTGAATGTAACCTTGCCGTATAAAACAACTATCATCAATTATCTGAATGAAATTGACTCACAAGCGTGGAAGATAGGAGCGGTCAATACCTTGGTCCGCACGGGTCCAAATTCATGGAAAGGATTCAATACAGATATTTCAGGCTTCAGAGAGGCTCTGATGCAATGGTTGCATGATGAGATCTTGCCTACGTATGCCCTGGTACTGGGTACCGGTGGTGCTTCCAGAGCGATATCAGCAGCCCTGTATGAGATGGGTGTCGGATACACGTTGGTCTCTTCCAGTGGAAACGGAGATATTGGATATCAGGATCTAACTCGGGAAATCATGGAGCAACATCTGCTAATCATCAATACCACACCTCTGGGCATGACGCCTGATACAGCTCAATGTCCTGATATCCCGTATATGTACCTAACACCCCGGCATTATTTATTTGATTTGGTTTACAATCCGGCCAATACCTTATTTTTGACCCGTGGCACAGAGCACGGCGCCAGGATTCAAAATGGCTTGCGTATGCTGCATATACAGGCCGAGCATGCCTGGACTATCTGGAAATCATATGGTAAGTTCTGATCCTCCATCCTCCATGACAACCACTCCTCCACGAGTGGTAGACTTCGGTAATACAGAAATTGCATTCGCGCACAAGTCAGACCGGGACCTCAAACAAACGTCCTGGCTCTTCCGACTTATGAACAAATCCTGGCTGGTCAGTGCGGGATCTACAATCGGCATGTGGATCAATAAAAGCGGGATTTCATTGTTTGATCCATTGATTCGGGCCACGATCTTTAAACAGTTTTGTGGTGGTGCCAGTCTGGACGACTCTACGGAATCCATTGGTCATCTCCGGAAAAAAAATGTATTGACCGTCCTGGATTATGGGGCTGAAGGCAATACGAGAGAGGAAGATTTTGATAGGACGCTGAAAGAGAATCTTCGGGCTATCCGGTATGCAGCAAGCAATCCGGGTGTACCTGTGATTTCTTCCAAAATCACCGCATTAGCTTCCAATGAGTTGCTTGAGAAAGTGCAGTCTTCGATGCCTCTTACACCAGAAGAACAGATGAATTATGACAAAGTATGGGAAAGGATTGACCGTCTTTGTGCCGCGGGTAAAAATGAAGGTGTAGCCGTTTTCATTGACGCGGAGGAAACCTGGATGCAGGATACTATTGATCATCTGGTCAGGTCCATGATGGAGCGCTACAATAAAGAAAAAGCAGTTGTGTACCATACGTACCAGATTTACAGAAAAGACAAACTTGCCAGTTTGAAGCAGGATCATCAGGAGGCATTGGCAAAGGGGTATATTCTGGGCGCCAAACTGGTGCGCGGGGCCTATATGGAAAAAGAACGAAAACGTGCGGAAGAAAGAGGCTATCCATCTCCTATTCAGGATTCCCGTGAGGATACTGACCGGGACTACAATGAAGCCGTTCGGTATAGTGTGGATCACTATACGACCATTGCCTCCTGTAATGCTTCACATAATCTCTACAGTAACCTGCTACAGGCAGAATTGATTGTGGCAAAGGGACTCCCCCGGGATCATCCCCATCTCAATTTCTGCCAATTATATGGGATGAGTGATTATATCACGTACAATCTGGCAGAAGCCGGGTTTAATGTAGCGAAATACGTACCATACGGACCTGTACAAGAAGTCTTGCCTTATCTTATCCGTCGTGCCAGAGAAAATACGGCCGTCACCGGTGAAATGAGCCGCGAACTGCAACTCATTACCTCGGAATTGAAACGCCGTGGTTTAAAATAATCTCTATCTTCGAACCCGAATTAAAAAAAACGGAAACATGAAGTATTTCATTACACTTTCTTTTTTGGTTGCCATGTCCTATACAGCTCAAAGCCAATGGTGGTTTGATGCAGGGGTGAAAGGTGCTTTTGGTCCGACGCTGATGTATGATGACAATGTATTCGATGAAGGCGCAACCTCCTACAAGCACAAACTGACTACGGGTCATGCTTTTGGTGCCCGACTTGGAGCCAATTATGGGTATCATGTAGGGGTGGCTCTGGAGTATTCCAATGCTACATCCAGGCAGGATTTTGTACTCAATTCGGATCCCTACAATACATTTAAGTGGAAGCACAACGACATCGTTGCCGTTTTCCGCTATTCCGGAAATGGCGCGTATGTCGAACTCGGTGGAAAACTGAGCAATATTGCAAAAGTCGAAGTAGACAATGTCAATACAGGCGTTTCAGATGTCTCTGACCGGTTTGTAGACAGCTATACGTCTGGTATTTTTGGGTTTGGTTCTTACCTGGCCGGAAGTGACGTGCTCACGCTGAATATGGGGATTCGACTGCATTGGGGATTTAATGAAATGGTGTCGGATGCAGGGAAGGAACAGAACTATCCGCTGATCATTAAGCCGCTCAAGGATCCTTCCAAGAAAACCCTGGGGACAGCCGCTCAACTGCAGATGGAACTCAATTATGCGTTTGGCCGCTTTGCGAAAACAGCCTGTGGTGACCGCTGGAAACTGATCCTTTTCAAATAACACGGAGGCGCGGATTTTTCCGCGTTAAGCTATTCGGGGGTACAAGGCGAAACGCTTTGTACCTTTTTTTATGGAGAATAAAGGAAAGTGGCCCTGCCAGGAATCGAACCTGGACTTTAGGTTCCGAAGACCTACGCACTATCCGTTGTACTACAGGGCCGAAGGGGCAAAGATAACGGCAAAAACAATTGCATTCCAGACATCGTTACCATTATCCAGTCCCGGACCTGCCGGAATGAGATTATATCCTTACCTTTGCACCCGCTTTTGAACACCGGACCCACCATGGCTCAGATCAATGAAAATATAAGAAACATCGCCATCATCGCCCACGTCGATCATGGAAAAACCACCCTGGTGGACAAAATCCTTCAGGCGACCAAGGTTTTTCAGGATCACCAGGAGACCGGTGAACTCATCATGGACTCCAATGATCTTGAGCGTGAACGTGGGATCACGATCTTTTCCAAGAATGCAGCCGTTGTCTATAAAGGTGTAAAGATCAATGTCATCGATACCCCGGGTCACTCCGATTTCGGTGGTGAGGTCGAGCGGGTATTACGTATGGCAGACGGGGTATTGCTCCTGGTCGATGCTTTTGAAGGGCCCATGCCGCAGACCCGTTTCGTCTTGCAAAAGGCCTTGCAACTTCATCTGAAACCCATCGTGGTGATCAATAAGGTGGATAAACCGAATTGTCGGCCTGTGGAGATTCAGAATCAAGTTTTTGAATTGTTTTTCAGTCTGGATGCCACAGAAGAGCAACTGGATTTTACCACCTTTTATGGGTCTGGTAAGAATAACTGGTTTAATGACAGTCTCGAACAGAGTGAGGATATCACACCACTCCTCGATGGAATTTTAAAGCTAGTTCCTGCTCCTATTGCCCATCAGGGCACCCTGCAGATGCAGATTACGTCATTGGATTATTCTTCCTATCAGGGCCGGATTGCAGTCGGCAAGGTTAACCGGGGCAATATCCGGGAGAATCAGCCTGTGACAGTGGTACAGGGTGACGGCACATTCAAAAAATCGAGAGTAAAGGAGTTGTATATTTTTGAAGGCATGGGCAAGAAAAAGGTCCAGGAGGTGAGTGCCGGAGATCTTTGTGCTGTCGTCGGGCTGGAGGATTTTAAAATTGGTGATACGATCGCTGATTTTGAGAATCCAGAGGGTTTGCCGAGCATCGCGGTTGATGAGCCCACCATGAGTATGTCCTTCGGCATCAATAATTCCCCTTTCTTTGGAAAAGATGGCAAATTTGTTACCTCCCGTCATCTTCGGGACCGCCTCTGGAAGGAAACGGAGAAGAACCTCGCCATGAAAGTGGAGGATACGGAAAGTGCTGATAGTTTTCTTGTTTTTGGACGTGGTATTCTTCATCTGGGCATCCTGATCGAAACCATGCGCCGCGAAGGATATGAACTTACCGTCGGCCAGCCCCAGGTTATTGTCAGGATGGTCGATGGCGTCAAATGTGAACCTTATGAAAATCTGGTCATCGATGTACCGGAGGGGTTCGCTTCGCGTGCCATTGACCTGGTGACCCGTCGCAAAGGTGAGCTACATGTGATGGAAGCCAAAGGCGACTACCAGCATCTGGAGTTTGACATTCCATCCCGGGGCCTGATCGGTCTCCGCTCCACCATGCTTACTCAAACAGCAGGCGAAGCGGTCATGAACCACAGGTTTACGGCGTACAAACCCTGGAAGGGTACTATACCAGGAAGGAGCAACGGCGTATTGCTCGCCAAAGATCCGGGGATGACGACAGGATACTCGTTGGATAAACTTCAGGATCGAGGTTCCTTTTTTGTAGATCCCGGCGAAGAAGTCTATAAAGGCATGATCATCGGCGAGAATAATCGTCCGGGTGATCTCGTCGTCAATTGTACGGAAGGCAAGAAACTCACCAATATGCGGGCGAGCGGAAGCGATGCCGCCACCAACATTGCCCCTAAACGACAAATGACGCTCGAGGAATGCATGGAATATATTCAGCAGGACGAATGCATAGAAGTCACGCCCAATAATATCCGGATGCGTAAAACGATCCTGGATGAAGAGGAACGCAAGAAAGCGCAACGATTGTCACAAATGAATGTTGAGGTGATTTGATGGATCGCTAAAAGACCCCTCGTACTCCATTGCCATATCATACCTTCAATAAAAAAGCCTTGCGCAAACGCAAGGCTCTTGTTGTTGGCGAAAAAGGATTAAAACATTTTATGTACAGCCTTATATCCTTCTATAAGGACCGGAGGTAGTGTTGAATTTCAGTGTAGGGTGTTTTTCTGGGTTCCAGAGATTCTGTATGATTGGATGTGAGCGTTGTCTTCAGGGTAGTAAAATAGTATTGGTCTTCGCCCATTTCCGCTATAACAACGAAGGTCACTCTGTATCCTGTCGGAGCTGCGCCATACGGTTCACAGAATTGCTGGGTTGTTCCATCTCCCTTTAGTTCAAGAACACTCCTGTAGTTGTCAAAAACCATGAAAACTGCGGTATTGGTATTGGTAAATTCTTCAGGCAGATTTAGACATACAGTCGTGAGCTGGTCCTCCGGAATCTGAAAGAAAACATCCACATTGATCCAATCCAGACTGTCACTGAAACTTTCATATCCAAAGCCGGAGATAATACTCTGCCCGCTGTCCTGTTGTATCCACCATTCACTATTGAATACGTTGTCCCAGGTATAAGGATTTTGGTCAGCCTGTATCCAGTCGCGCTGAACCGGGTCTCCATAGAATAGCTCCATGCGTTCACGGGGATCCGGATCATTCACCAGAATACGGATTTGTTTGCCGTGCCGAAGACGGATAGGTTTTACACCATCCCGGATCTCGAGGTTAATTTCAATCCGTGATTCGAGCAGTTTACCTTCCGAAATGGTCGGTAGTCCTGAGATCAGGATATCCCCCTTTGTGTCACATACGGTAACATGCAGGTCAAATGTTCCTTCTGTACACGGATATATGGTGAGATCAACAAAATCGGGAGGAATGACCAATACCAGATCCTTGTCCACCTTGAAGGCCCTGTCTCCGGAACATGGACAGGAGATAACGCTATGGATATCTCCTGCCAGGTCCGATGCCAACCGCTCCGTCAGCCGGGAAATATCCCCGGCAGGGGCATGGCCGGCCCTTGGAATAAACATATCAATGTCCTTGCCGCACGACATCAATAAGATCAGAATTCCAAGAAAAAAAAGATACTTACCCATTACTCTGTTAATTGTACGATAGATACAGGTGAACTTCATTATGCTGCTTTTAAGGAGAATATTTATTTGAAATGATAGCGTAATCCCAGATTCAATCCGGCAAAATGCCGTTTTTCATTTAAGGGATAACTGGGGAGCGTGACAGGCTTGATGCGATACAGCACACGAGGTTCGATCAGGACGGAAAGCCCGTTCGCCATAGGTATAATAGCGCCGGCACCCAGATACAGACTCCATCCCAATTGATTTTTATACACATTGACCTGATTGGAGGCTGAACCTCCAGGGGCCAAAACGCGTGGATGAAGCATAGGGTCTAATATTTGTCCCCGATGACTGCTGGTCAGGTTGAGCACCGGACCTGCATTGAGCATCAGGACGGCACGCCCCATCACCAACTCATAACTCAGCAGCAAAGGAATATCCACCTGTCGGTATGTATTGTGGATCTTTTTTACCAAAGTGCCGGGAATTAAAACCCTGACGGTGTCGGCAAACAGGAAAGTCCCGTCTGCGGCCCAAAATGAGTCAACGCGGGTTGTGGATTGCATCGCCAGACTATCCCGGTAATCAAAAAGATCCCCTGCTTGTTGATATAGAATCCCCAATCGTGCACCAATACCATTGCTGAGATGCAGATTGATACGCCCTCCAAAGCCCCAGGCATACTGGTGCCTCTCCGTTGAGGTTCGGGCCTGAGCATACATACTACTTTCACCGGCACTATCCTCAAACGATCTGGGACTAAATCCCGGCCCTGCAAACACATCAGCTGAAATGGCAAATCCCAGACCATTTTTTCCAAATTTGTAGCAGTTCGGATCCGGTTTAAACAGTCCGATCTCCGTTAGTGCCTCTTCAGCCAGATGTATATCTACAAGGGGTAAGACAGAGGTTACAGTCATCTCCTGTGGTGATGAAGCGGCAATGAGGTGCTGTTGAGCATCCGGAGTGGCAGGGGAATGGAGTAAATCGTCCGAACTCATCAGAGAGGCAGGCGCAAAAGCTTGCTGGTTTTTTGAAGGATGGAATTGCCCTGTGGCAGAAGAAGAAGAACCGGGGTGGGCTTGGCTAGGAATTTGAGGTGTCGCTTGTTGGGGTATGATGGATGTACGAGATGCAGATTCGTGTGTGACCTCGTTTGTTGTGCTTGTTGAATAAGGAAGCGTGTTTTCGGTGTTGGTATGCTGACGAGGATGATGATCGTCAGAAGTGACAGATTCAGGGACTGAGGTACCAGGAGCGATTTGACGCCCGGGCAACCAGCCAAGCATGAGGGAAGCTCCGAATGCAGCACTGGCAAAAACCATCAGCCAGAAAAAGGGAAAGCGACGGGATTGTTTTTCGGTCGGTAGCCGGGTGGCAATCGCATCCCAAACACCCTCACGGACCGGCATAGTGTGGCGGTACAACTTTTGCCTGAAATGGTTTTCCTCTGTCATAATGCTACTTTTTGAATCGACTCCAGTGAACGTTGGATAAACTTTCGTGCTTTTGTTAACTGGGATCTGGAACTACTTTCTTCAATACCCAGCAAAAGGGCAATTTCCTTATGATGATATCCTTCAATAACATTCAGATTGAATACCGTTCTGTATCCATCGGGCAACCGGTCGATCAACTCTAATAATTGATCGGCATTCAGACGGCTGATAATATCTGGTGCCACTCCCGGATCTGGAATGTGGTCACCTGGATATTCCATTTTGAGCCGCTTAGCTTTTTCCAGATGCCGGATGCAGGTATTGACACATACTCGCCTGACCCAGCCCTCAAAAGCTCCTTCATTCCTGTATTGCCCCAAATACGTAAAGACCCGCACAAAACTATCCTGCATCACATCCTCAGCCTGCAAGGTGCCGACATATCTGCGACAAACCGACATCAGAACAGGGGCAAACCGATCATATAGCAGCCGCTGGGCTGCCCGGTCATTGGCCTGACACCTGCTGATAAGTTCCTGCTCCTGCAACGGCTTTACCTTATAATGTGAATGATACCAGTCAGGGTACTTCGCTGCCCTGATGCCCAAATTTACTCCTGTTTCATCAGAGTCTCAGATTAAAACAGAAGAGCCGATATACTGTTGCCTCCCGCCAATGGCCCTGATCCAGTCATCAATCGTATTCAGTCGTGAAGACCGAATCTCCGGCTGGTCAAAGAAAGCCAAAAATTATAGTGTATTTGTTTGAAAAATAGTCATTTATAAATTAGTATTTAAATTAACTCATATAAACGACGAAAAATATATCATATTATGACTATATTTACGTCAACAAAACAATGCATGATGAAAGGCAGAGGAGCTCTATTCAATCCTGACAATCCGTTTGCAGCCTACCAGTCAGCCAAGCATCCTGATCTGGTTTTTTCACCACCGGAACAGGAAGTCAAAACAGAATATCTGGAAACCCATCCGAAAACAATTGTCAACAAAGTGGAGAGTCCGGATATTGGTTTGGAGTACTCCCTCAATCCCTATCAGGGATGCGAGCATGGATGTGTATATTGCTATGCGCGCAATACCCATCCGTATTGGGGCTATAGTGCCGGTATCGATTTTGAAAGTAAAATTTTAATTAAGCGGAATGCACCTCAGTTGCTCGTAAAGAAATTGTTATCGCCCAACTGGATCGCAGCTCCTATCATGTTGTCAGGCAACACGGATTGTTATCAACCGGCAGAAGCTCAACTTGGCATCACACGCCAGATTCTGGAAGTCCTGGATCGATTCCATCATCCGGTCGGTATCATTACGAAGAGTGCGCTTATCCTGCGCGATCTGGACGTGCTAAAATCTATGGCGGAAAGACGTTTGGTTAGTGTGGCGATTTCGATCAACACGCTTGATGAGGAAGTGCGGCGTCAACTGGAGCCCCGGACGGCGACCATTGCCCGACGCCTAGACACAATTCGACAATTATCCAGCCATGGTATTCATGTCCATGCCATGCTGGCTCCGGTGATTCCGGGTCTGAATGATCATGAAATCATGAATCTGATGCGAGCCGTTACCGAAGCGGGAGCCTCAAATGCAGGCTATATAACCGTTAGACTCAATGGTGATGTCGGACCTATTTTTACGGATTGGGTAAAGAAGAAATACAAAGATCGTGCGGACCGTATTCTGAATCGGATTCGAGAGACGCATGGTGGGCAACTGAGTGATAGTCGGATAGGTTTGCGAATGAAAGGGGAAGGCACCTATTCCGATATGATTGCAGCGCAATTCCAGGTGGCTCGCAAACGATTTATGCCCGAACCTGTTGAGTTTGAATACGACCTGACTGCTTTTGAAAAAGCTAGAAAACCCCAAACCAATTTGTTCGATCTGATGTAAGGCTCTCGTTTTTAAAAGGTCGGGCACATAGATTCTTGGTTGTCGTAGAAGCCTGTAAAACTGATAGACAATTCAAAGGCGCCCCGACCAGGGGCTGCAGCACCGAGACGCGCCAGAGCAATATCATGACTGAGTCCGATCAATAGTCCATTTATCTCGTATGCGGTCATGAGGTAAAATGCTGACGGCTTGAAACCTGCATCTGCACCCTGATTTATACGCACACCACCACCGGCATGCAAGGCCTGATTGTCATAATTCGTGATATCAAATTTGACCACCCCCGCAGCCGCCAACATTTGATGCGGACCCTCCACTTGCCAATAAGCACGGGGTAAAAAGGAGATATACTCACTTGATGCGAGTGTCATTGACACAAACCCGGTGAGCTTTCGGTATATCCGTACGTCCGGAATATCTTCATCCGGATCAAGCGAACGCTTGAAAAAGGAAACGGAACTTCCCGGCAAGTGGTCGACCGAGATACCCAGTGCCAGATTTGAATATTTGGAAAGCTTCGAGGTATAGCTTACACCCAGTCCCAGATCCATAAAGGCAAAATTGTTGGACGGAAGGATCTCAGCGGTACCCAATGAAAACTCGTCCAGACCATTAAACTGGTCATTGAAATAGATGGCTTCATAATTGATGTTCCGCTGGGCAATTCCAAAATTCAATCCGGCAGAAATATATTCCCGCTTTGCCGGGTTCAGGGATTTGTGAAAACTGCCATAGAGCGAGATCAGATTCTGATTGACATTAAAGATGGCGGTCCGATCGGCGATCAAGGAGAAGCCGGCGCCGAAAAAATTATCAGTGCGTCGTTCCGGCAGAATCCGGATATCCCCATAGACGCCCATGGTTGTAAAAGGACTTTCGATGATGCTCCGCCATTGGTCCCGGTAGGCTACGGTTACACGGTAGCGGCCGTCGATCTGTCCAGAAAATGCAGGATTGATATCGACCGGATGGGCAAAGGCCTGTGTAAATAATTTATCCTGAGCAAAGCCTGTATGACCGTTGAAAAGGAGGATAAAAAAGGAAGGTAATAAACAGTAATATCGTTTCATGCCTTAGATCATTTGCAGGATGTCATATTTGGTAAGGATATAAACATGGCCCGCTTTATCTCTGGTCATGACGGCCGGAATTTTCTTGGTGATGTATTTATTGAGCTGACGAATAGGTAAATCTTCATCTACCATCGGAAAAGCATCATCCATAATGTCCGCCACAGGATGATCTCCGTGCAGGACAGGATGTTCAAGAATATAGGTCAGGGTCGTATTCTCAGACAGGGATCCCACGATTTCGTTTTCTTTCATAACGGGCATTTGGGAAATATCGTATTGCTTCATCAATTGAAGCGCATGACGGACGGTATCCGTACCTGCGATGGTAATCAAAGGTTGGCCTGTCCGGGTCCTGATCAAATCACGAACGGTCAGTTCTTTTTCCAGAAATCCCCGTTCCCGCATCCAGTCATCATTATAAATCTTACCGACATAGCGGCTTCCATGATCATGGAAAATAATCACAACCACATCGGTGCCTTGCAACCGATCTCTGAGTTGAAGGAGACCTGCGAGGGCACTGCCGGCAGAGTAGCCGAGCAACAATCCTTCTTCACGAGCCAGCCGACGAGCCGCCAGAGCCCCATCCGCATCAGACACTTTTTCAAAATGATCGATCAGGGAAAAATCTACATTGGCGGGGAGTATATCCTCACCAATCCCTTCCGTGATATAGGGATATATCTCTTTTTCATCAAATACGCCCGTCTCATGGTATTTTTTGAATACACTACCAAAGGTGTCGATGCCCCACACCTGAATCGCCGGGTTTTTCTCTTTTAAAAATCTGGCTGTACCTGACACTGTACCTCCGGTACCTACGCCCACGACGAGGTGCGTAATCCGCCCATCCGTTTGGTCCCAAATCTCAGGCCCGGTAGAGAGGTAATGGGCCTTGGTGTTGGAGAGATTATCATACTGATTGCACCAGTAGGAGTTCGGTAGCTGTTTGCTCAATCGCTCAGCCACGGAATAGTAGGAGCGGGGATCGGTGGGTTCAACATTGGTGGGACAGACTATAACTTCTGCACCCAGTGCTTTCAGCATGTC
The DNA here is from genome assembly GCA_041746735.1 of Saprospiraceae bacterium. Taxonomy (GTDB): domain Bacteria; phylum Bacteroidota; class Bacteroidia; order Chitinophagales; family Saprospiraceae; genus Opimibacter. The sequence continues at coordinate 54,359 of JBGTGP010000018.1, read as the reverse complement.
AAGCTTTTCCTTGCTTTGCTTGTCACTGGTCGTAAAGATGCATTTATACCCCCTGACAGCGGCTACCAGCGCAATGCCCATGCCTGTATTGCCGGACGTACACTCGATGATGGTACCGCCCGGCTGAAGCAACCCGTTTGCTTCTGCATCATCAATCATCTGGACGGCCATGCGGTCTTTGATGGAATGACCAGGATTGAAGGTTTCTACCTTGGCCAGGACATCAGCTTTTACATCCCGGACCACTTTATGAAGTCGAATCATAGGTGTCCCCCCTATGGTCTCCAGGACATTGTCAAACACGTTCATTGCCTGCAAAGATGCAAAAAATTAGGCCTTACTCCACGAAGCGCCATTGGGCAAAAAACTGCTGATCCAAGACCCCGAGGGCCCTGGCAACGGAAGGCGAAACAACCAGCCCGACATTGGCCGGATAAAGTCCGGGAGGAATATGGCCAGTGACTTTTGCCACCAATGTCCGCTTCAACATGGGGTTGGTGATTTCCATATAAGATCCCACCCGGGCTGACGCATGCAGGACATAATACAGAGCCTGAGGTTTACCCGGTTTCCAAACGGCCAACCCTTTTTGTTCCCGCATGATCGAACCCTCCCGGGTATACGATGCAGAAAAATCCCGGGCCGGGTTCATCGAAATTTCCATGACTTTTTCCGGAGTTTCGGGAACAGGGCTATAATCATTATCGACGGGCATATACCAGCCAATCCGGACGACCTGACCCATCGCAAGACCTTCTTCGGAACGGGGGTTTAGTGCCATGATGGTATCGGGCGATACACCCAGGTATACCTTTGAAATACGGTATAACGTTTCTTTAGGTTGAACCCTGTAGCTGAGCGGAATAGCCGTTTTTTCCTCCCCGGGAGGTGTGAAGGCGATAGCACCTGGAAATACCGGGATATGAACCGGGTAGCCCAGTGGAATGGCATTGGCATCCAGATCCGGGTTGGCAGCCAGGATAGAATCCAGGCTCACATTGTACTTGCGGGAGAGGCTGTACAGGGTCATGCCCGGTTGCAACGGTTCAATAAAGACAAGGCCTGTAGGCTCTGCGTAGTAAATAAATTTTTGGAAATGTTCCTCAGCGGAAGTCGTCTGGGCGTTGACACAAAAAGTACCTCCGGTAAGGCATAAAAGGAATAGCAGGGTGCGCATGGTCAATAGTGATTAGGTAGCAAATATATTACATATTAAATATTTTTTTAATATTTAATTAAAAAAATCAGACTTTTGCCAAAACACAATCCAAACTACATGAACGCATATTGTACCATGGCCATTATTCCTGCCCGGTACGGGTCGATGCGGTTGCCAGGCAAGCCCCTTCTCATGCTCCACGGCAAGAGCCTCATCCAGCGGGTGTGCGAACAGGTACGTCAGGCCCGGCTTATCGATCATTTCTGCGTGGCAACGGACGATATCCTAATCTATAACCATGTGAAAAAGCTCGGGTATGATGTTGTCATGACCCGATATGACCAGCCCTCCGGCACCTATAGATGCGCAGAAGTGCTCAGTCAGTTTCCCATGGTCACTCATGTCATCAATGTGCAGGGCGATGAACCCCTCATCGATCCTTCTACAATCGATCAACTGGCGCAGTATATCATAGAACAGTCCGGTCCAAAAATCGCAACACTGGTGTACAAAGTCCGGAAAATGGCAGAGCTCACCAACCCGAATGTGGTGAAAGTCGTGATCAACCACTCTGGAGATGCCATGTATTTCAGTCGTCAGCCGATTCCGTTTGTGCGAGATTTTCCTGAAGATAATTGGTTAAGTCAGGGGCCCTATTTTAAACATATTGGTATGTATGCCTATACCGCCCAGGCTTTACTGGCTATAGAAAAGCTGGCCGTGCATCCGTATGAGGCTATGGAGAAGCTTGAACAACTTACCTGGCTCGCTCATGGTATGTCCATCCATTGTCTGGAGACATCATTGGAATCCAGAGGAATTGATACAGAAGACGATCTTCGGGAGATCTCGGCCCTGATCGCAGCCAGTGATAGCTGATTCGTATTCAGTATCTGTGAAGCCTATAGCACCCTGTGTCAAAAACCAAGGAATGAACCATCGAAAGCCAACGGGAGCAGATCGTGGATATCACGGATCTCGTACACCTTCCCCCCTGTAGCCAGTGTGAGCAATAACCGGATAGGTGTTTCCTGAAAACGTCTGTATTCATTGATCATTTGACGGCATGATCCGCAAGGGCTGACCGGGTTTTGTACCTGGGGACTGTCCACGACTATAGCTATCGCATCTATGGGCTTCCGGCCATGTACGTGTACCATGGTGTATAAGGCTACCCGCTCTGCACATTGTCCGATTGGAAACGATCCGTTCTCCTGGTTTGACCCTATAGTAATGGTATGATCTGTATTTCGGATAGCGACCCCGACATTAAACTTTGAATAGGGTGCGTACGCCATTCCTGTGGCATCTCCCGCTTGTCGTATCAGATCCTGATCCGGAAGGGTCAGGCCCCTCAAGTCATCATAGATCAGGTAGGTAAAATGAATATCCTGTTGGTGCATAGCAGATGAAGATAAGGCATATTCCAATAGGGCGTAAGCGTATACTCCATTTCTATTTCAAAAGGAACGATTCAATGCTTTTGATCATCTTTCGGATTCCAAATGTTGCTGAACCAAAACCTTCAGTTGTTAATCCGTGATCCTGTTCGTCAGGTGCAACTCTTTATGTTGTGCCGACAGACGGGTGTGTTGCTTTCATCGATTGTGATCGCGAGGACGCTGCCACTGAATGATGTAGGGGTGATGGAGATGCTTTTTTTATGTGGGTACCTCATGACGTTTCTATGGTCAGATGCTTTACTCAAAGGCTATCTGGCTGTGAAGCATGGTGAAGGAGAACTGCAAACCGCAACATCCTTTATGGGGTTATGTCTGATGGTCGCAGGGTTATCCATGCTGGCATTATGGCTCGGACAATCGATTCTGTTGCCGCTCCTGGTTGATCGTACTGCCCTTCCCGGCCTTCATTTGTTTGTGATCTATCAGATGCTGATCCTGCCGGTTTGGATCGCGCCGTTTATCGGTGTCCTTCGCCGGTGGCATCCACTGATGTTGGCCACCTATGTGCTGATGGGACCTGCTGTAGCTTGCTACATAGGATGGGTCGTAAGGCCGGATCTCATCGGTATCCTTTTTGGACTCATAGGATATGCCATGGTCGGATTTTTTCTGGTGGTGATACAAAGTCCTATTGTGCTGAGGTATATAGGGGGTTGGAATATCCTTAAACAGATCTGGCCGGCTACGTGGCCTTTGATTTTGTATGCTCTTTCCATTGGGCTTGCCAGAGCATTTGATGCCTGGCTGGTGGCACGGCATTTTGATGCGTCCGCATTCGCCATCTTCCGCTATGGTGCCCGTGAATTTCCGCTGGTCATGGCGCTTGCCGCGGGTGTAAGCACGATCATGATACCCCGGCTTAGATCCAATGAGGCACTGCCCGAGTTGAGAGCACGTTCTGTCCGGTTGATGCATATATGTTTTCCACTCGTCGGTATACTCATGGTGCTGAGCCCGTATCTGTTTGTCTATCTTTTCGGGCCAGACTACAAGGAGAGTGCTCTGATCTTTAATGTTTACCTCCTCCTGACACTTACACAATTGGTCTTCCCGCAATCTGTACTCACCTCCAGAGGCGATACCAAATTATTATGGTATAGCTCCCTGGGTGAGCTGGCGGTGAATGTCATAGCCAGTCTCCTCTTGCTGCCGTGGTTCGGACTCGCAGGTATAGCCATGGGAACCTTCATTGCTTTCGTATTTGAGAAAGTCATTTTGTTAATTGTAGTCCGGCGCAGGTATGGAATAGAAGCAGGCCAGTTAACACATTCGGGCATCTGGATGGGATATGCTTTAGGCGTAATTCTTGTATTTTGTCTGGTGACATGGATGTCTGGAGTCTAAGCAGAATCGTCGACAGGTTGGAAGAGCAGTCGATCGCAATCGACCGGGAAGCCATGCAATTGGCGCGGTGGATATGGGAAGACATTTTACTTTGTCATCCTGCCCGGGAGCGGGAGTTCAGTGTGTCAGAAGAGGCGACACTATTTCATGTTTTTGAGCGTCTGACAGCAGGAGAACCCATCCAATATATTGCGGGCCATGCCTGGTTTTATGGTTTTAAATTTATAGTGAACCGGCATGTCCTGATACCGCGACCGGAAACGGAAGAATTGGTGGAGTGGATAGGGCATGACCATAGAAAACCTGGACCTGAAGGGCTCAGAATATTAGACATTGGATGTGGGAGCGGCTGTATTGCTATCACGCTCTACAAATTATTGCAAGGCAAGGCAGCCGTGACAGGTATCGATATTTCATTGCCAGCATTGGAGGTGGCAAAGGAAAACAGCAGACGACTGGAAACAGACGTAAAATGGTTGTTTCACAATTTTTTGGAAAAGGGATTTGATGGGTTAGGAACGTTTGATGTGATCGTTAGTAATCCGCCTTATATATCCCAGGATCTTGCAGATAAGGACATTCTGCAGGCACTCCGGTATGAACCGGAATTCGCCCTTTACCCTCCTGACGGGGATCCGGATGTGTTTTATAGAAAAATTCTACTTGAAGCGATGGGTCATCTTGTCTCCGGCGGCTCCTGTTATGTTGAGCTCAATGAATTTCGTGCGGAGGATATCATGGCTCTCGCTATTGCAACAGGATGGCAGCATGTAGAGATCCGGCACGATATGCAAGGATTACCACGCATGCTGAAGGTGGTCAGGCCCTGATCGAAGGTCAGGCAGCGTAATCTGGCTTGAAGTATCACTATAGATGTCCGGTACTACATCAAGAATAAAGCCTGGATACACTTAAATGGCGTCCTCACCATGGAGATCTACGTTTTATTTGTAAATAGCTCATTAACAGCAATTTAACATTGAGATAATGATTGCATATGAGCCAGAAATACAAATGTTAATGCTGCTTATTGTGTATCCCACCATATTTAATTTGTATATTCGGGCAAACTTTGAGAAACCGATTGGGCATAACATCTATCTATTGGGCAAGTAATTATACCATCTAAAAATGCGAACAAGACTCTTTTGGCTATGCTGCTGCATAGTGTCTTATCTGTATACGACAGCGCAACCGAACAACAACTGTGCTAATGCGATACAGATCACCACCCTCAATGGTACTTGTGTTAGTGGGAATGATAATACAGGGGCTACCCCGGACATAGGCGCCAGCTCTTGTACCGTAGGTGCGAATCAAAACGTTTGGTTTTATTTTACTGCTCAGGGGTATAGTGCCCAGATTGCAGTCAACAACGGGCCCGGCACTCCGGAAATAACGATAATTCAGTTTCCCAATGCGCCTTGTGTTGGAGCGGAAGCTCAGGAGATAGCATGCAGTACAGGCTCTCCGCTGACTGCGGATGGTGTACTCATTCCCGGCACGACCTATTATGTCATGGTGGCGTTTTCCAACAACGGTTATGGACCATATGAGATCTGTATTAACAACCCTATACCGGCTCCAAACGATAATTGTTTTACGGCTACGAATATTACGAACCTCAACAGCAATTGTTTTACCAGCAACAATAACTTTCCGTCTACGGATATCCTGATACCTAGCTGCTTTACAGGTTCGACCTATAACGTCTGGTACTCCTTTACGGCGGTAGGTGTAAGTCTGGATGTCAATATACCTGCAGGTGGTCCTGGAGTGGGGCAGCTCGCGGTCATTCAGTTTGCTACCCCTTGTACATTTGCGGGCTCAGTTCAGTTAGGATGTGCTACTGGAACCAATAACATCGTACTCGACAATGTGCTTACGATTGGCCAGCAGTATTATATCGTAGTGGGATTTCAGAATACTAACTTTAATGGAAATGGAATAGGCAACTTTGATTTGTGTATAGACAATCCTGTACCGGTCATCAATGATGATTGTAATTCTGCTATTGTCATACCGAACAGTGTACTGAATGATCCAACGACCTGTTTTACTACAATTGCTGGGAATCCGCTGACAAATGACTGGCCTTCAACGGATGTGGGGACCTTTCCCTGTTGGAACAGCAATGCAAGCTATAATATCTGGTATCAGTTTGTCGCACAAGGTCCGGATGTTCAGGTGACTGTCAATCCCAGTTTCAGCGGGAATGAACAGTTAGCTCTGGTAGAATTTACCGGGGCGCCTTGCCAGGTGGCGGGAGCGGTGCTTTTAGCGTGTGCGAATAATACCATTCTGGATTTTAATGACCAGTTGGTGGCTGGCCAGACCTATTATATAGCAGTGGGTTTTACGAATAACGGCGTGGGTAATTTTTGTATGAATGTCTTCAACCCTGTACCACCACCCAATGATATGCCTTGCAATGCCATCACATTACCTACCAACGGTAATTGTGTAGATGGAACCACTGTATATGCCAACCCGGAGGGTTGGAGTGTTCCCAACCCCTGCAACCCATCCTGGGCGAATACCGTATGGTACAATATTTCTTTGGCCAATCAGAACAATGTGGGGTTTATAATAGACCTGAATCTCGATAATACACCTCCTGGTATGCAGGTATCTGTGGTATTGTGGGAACTTACCGATTGTTCTTCCCCTGGGGCAATTGCCTTTTTTCATTGTGGTGCGCCTCCATCAGGCAATCTGGAATGGGGGCCTATTGACGAAAATACCATTTATTACCTCTCCATTTCCACCTCTGAACCTTTACAGACTTCATTTGATATTTGTGTTAGTGAGGTACCTCCTTGTTTTACCAATGATGAATGTCCCCAAGCCACCATCATAAATAATGTTCAATCTGACCAGGCATTTGTATGTGTACCGGGATGTAATTTATTTGCGGATCCGGAAGACTTCAATAATCAATGTGAGGTTGGCAACTTTCCGGCCGTTTGGTTTCAGGTAAATTCGGATAACCAGGCATCCCTGATGAATATCCAGGTGACTAGCAACACAATCGGTGCACCCACGATCAGTTTGTTCCAGTCTGCCGGAGGATGTAATAATCTTATTCCAATTGGACTGACCAGCAGCTTACTGAATTGTGTTGTGGGATCCAATGGCGAAGCTGAAGCATTTGGTACGGCGATAGGGGCTTCAGAAACCTATTACATCGTTGTAAGTTCTTTAAATAGTGTTGGGGGTAATTTTCAGATTTGCGTCAACACGATTTCCCAGGCTTCGGCTTGTGTCACCAGCCGTGATATTACGATTGTCTCCCGCTCCAATGGAGGTCCTTTGACAGGACCTTTCATTCCGGGTGAAACGGTAAGTTTATGCATGAATGTAAACTCATATACAGCTGCAGGCAATAATTGCCAGTGGTTTCAAGGATTGGTACCGGTATTTGGTGATGGCTGGGATCCCGCATCATTTGATGGGAATGGCCAGCCTTTTAATGCTACCGTCAATGGCAATCCAATGGGACAATCCGGAAATGGATTGTACGGGCCTTCTACATGGGATTGGTTTACAGATGTGGATTATCACCACACCAACTTCTTTTATCAACTGGGTGATTTTGATGGCAATGGTACGCTCGATATGTGTAACATTCTTTATGATCCGGATTGTCCGAACCTCGGAGGATTGACTGGTGGTTGTTGTCCACCTTGTTGGGGCTCACCGCAAGGTTCCATTTTACCCGGAGGTTGGTTTGCCTATGGGATTAATGGAACCTGTAATCTTCCTGGACCTCCAATAGGCTATGATTGGGGCGATGGTAATTCCTGTGGTCCTGGTATGGGACCCTGGGCGTTCTGTTTTGATCTGATGGTCCGACCCTATCCGCAATGTTTGCAGAGTTCCAGTACGATGAATCTCATGTTGGGTTTCTTCACCTTTGCCGACGGAGAGATCGGGACCTGGGTCGGAGGGCCTAGTATTTGTGCTTTGGATCAACCGGCCTTTGTTACACTTCCAATGTGTTGTAATCAATTGGATGAAGCAACGGAAGTACTGGACCCGATTTGCAGTATGCAGCAATTTGTTTACTCCATTGACGAACCCGATGTAGAATTCTGGCAATGGACCGTCAGTGGTGGAGGAATCACTGGAGGGACTTCAGGCCAGGGAGGTCCAGGAACTGTAATCATTAATACCCTGATCAATCAAACCGGCAGTGTGGGGACAGTCACATATACGTTCCTTGGATTTGCCGGTGGGGCATGTCCGGTTTTCTCTAAAGAGGTGTCTATCGATGTATACCCTGCCATCATGGTGGTGTTAAACCCACCCGTTATGTGTGCTACACCTACAACCCCCTATGTCCTTACACCTACCGTGACAGGAGGCAACGGCGTTTATGAGTATCTATGGGCACCAGGAGGTGAAAGTACCCCAAGTATTACGATACCCAATCCGGTCAATGGCACGACCTACAGAGTCACAGTTACTGATGCCGTGGGATGTATGCGGGTTGAGGGTGTTACGATTTCCGTGTATACGACTTTCCCCGTGGATATTATGGCAAATCCATTAGAACAGTGCATTCAGGAAGGCCCCATAGATTTGAACGCTTCAGCCACTGGTGGTATGAGCCCTTATTCATTTAGCTGGACACTTCCGGATCAATCAGGTTCTTCCAGTAGTTCCATATCTTCTACACAAACCGGAAACCATGTGGTGACGGTAACAGATACGGAAGGCTGTATTGGACGTGATTCAGTAAACCTCACATTTTTTGGAACTCCCGAAGTGACCATTACAGCCGTACAAGGTATACTGGCCATCTGCGAAAATCAGTCGACAGAACTTGCGGGGGTTGCGTCCATGGGACAGACACCCTATTATTATTACTGGAATACGCCCGATGGGCCAGAATTCGGTAAAAATATTATCGCCTTCACCCCGGGCATCTATACGATTACGGTAGAAGATGCCAATGGATGCACCAACACATCTGATATTTATATTGACGCCCAACCGGAGCCATATCCGGATCTGGGACCGAACCAGATCGTCTGTGATGACGGAGGTACGATTGAACTTACCGTTGAGCCTTCTTTTGTAAATTATGTTTGGTCCACCGGACCTCAGGATAATGGCCAGCAAACCATCTTCGTGTATGATGCGGGTACCTATACCGTCACTGTGACGAACGAATTTGGCTGTACGGGATTTACAGATGTGCAGGTCAATCTTTTCCCTGAACCTAATTTTCCAATGCCGGCTATATTCGAAATCTGTCCGGGGCAAACCATTACCATTGATGTTGACGATTATAATGGTCCGTGGGATTATGCGATCTGGGCTCAATGCGGTGGATGTTTCAATACGTTTACAACCAGTACGCCGGGTACATATAATGTAGCGGTATATGATTTCAATGGTTGTGCAGTATTTCATCAGTTTGCTATTGTGGAGACCAATACCATTGATCCTGGATTGCAGGGCGATAATGTGATATGTACGGGTGAAATTATCACCCTGACGGTTGACGCCGGCTATGTAACCTATATCTGGTCACCCAATCCAAGTGGTAGCACAACCAATTCGTCAAGTGTCACATCGCCCGGTACGTATTATGTGACGGTCATCGATGATATAGGATGTAGCGGTGTTGATAGTATTGAAATTTCTTCAGGTGATTTTGTGGCGACCATTACCGGACCAACCCAAATCTGTGCTAATGTTCAGGCCACTTTGGATGCCGGAGCCGGATATATTACTTACCTCTGGAGTACAAATGAGACGACCAGAATTATAATGGTGGAGGAAGGATCCTACTCCGTGACGGTAACCAATAGCTTCGGTTGTCAGGCTATCGCCACTATTGATATCATAGAAGCACCTTTTGTTCCACAGATTACCGGGAATGATCTGATCTGTACCACCTCGGAATCTACTACGCTCGATGCGGGCGGACCTTATATGAGCTATTTGTGGTCAGCCAACGCAGGAAGTGCCACAACGCAGACGATTTCGACCTCCTTACCAGGTACGTACACCGTTACGGTGGTAGATCAATCCGGCTGTATAGCCAATGCGGCATTCACCGTTTCCAATCACCCGGTACCTTTCATAGCTGTCACGGGTAATCCCAATTTCTGTGTGGGAGGTACTACACAACTGAATGCAACTTCAGGATATGTTGCCTACGAATGGAGCACAACAGAAACAACATCGGGTATTACGGTCAATGCGCAGGGACCTTACACGGTGACCATCACAGACAGCAATGGATGTACAAATACCGCATCGATGACCGTCAATTCACCATACCAGGAGACGGTGACGATCACAGGTTCTTTTGTCTTCTGCCCGGGTGATCAGGCTACACTTGCTGTACCTGGAGGATATGCATCAGTTCTTTGGTCTACTGGTGAAACGGCAGACCAGATTACCGTCAACACAGAAGGTGAAGTCTCCGTCATTGTCATTGATGCGGATGGGTGTATCGCGTTCGATACTGTCATGACAGATGAAAACAGTATTCTGAGTCCCAATATCACAGGCAATGGAGCTATATGTGACAACGGTACTGCAATACTCAATGCAGGTCCGGGCTTCGACAATTATATATGGAGTCACGGCTTGGGTACAACTCAAATGGTCACGGTCAATATGCCGGGAACGTATAGTGTTACAGTCAGCAGTAACTCTGGTTGTTTTGGAGAGGATGACTTTACTGTCGTTGGCTATACATCGCCTTTCGCAGTCGTCACTCCATCTGCCACGGTTTGTGATATACAAGAGCCGGGAGGACCCTCTACGATTTTGAATTTTACCACATTCGTTACCGCAGGTGATATGGGAGGTGCATGGGCCCAAACATCAGGCCCGTCTCCGGTAGGTCTGGGCAATCCATCCAGCGTTAATTTTAACGGACTTAACCAGGGGACCTATACCTTCAGGTATACCACCAATTCGGCAACACCTCCCTGTGTCGAACAGACCTACACGCTCACCGTGACCGTAGTGCCATGTGCATGTCCGGTGGTCAGTCTTTTTGATGCACCCGATTTGTGCAATGACCTGGGCGCTATCAATCTCAATACCCTGCTACTGCCACAAACACCAACCGGTGGTACATGGAGCATTATCTCCACCCCTCCGGGTGCTAATCCAGGCACCATTGTTCCGGTGGATCGTTTCCAGGCAGCAAACGCCAATCCAGGAGTGTATACATTGCAGTATCAGGTGTCCGGCTTGCCGGCATACTGCAATGATGCTGCTACGGTTACAGTTAATGTTTTGCGAAATCCAACAGCCGGTATGGCTGCCGCGCCTCTGCAATTCTGCGCAGGTGAAAATGAAGTCGTCAACCTCGTTTCACTTCTTATCGGAGCAGATAATGGAGGTATGTGGATCGAAACTTCACAGTTTCCGAGTACCGGAGGCGCATTCAATCAGCCATTGGGAAGGTTTACGATTGTAAATCTGCCCCCGGGTATTTATACGTTTGATTACATTATTATGGGGCCCGGGCCATGTCCGGATGATGTCACCACGGTCGAAATCGTCATTGAAGCTAATCCCGTCGCGGATGCCGGAAATACGGCCACCCTGAATTGTGTTACTCCATCTGCAACACTTGGAGGGAATGGCACCAGTGTTGGAGCTAACTTCTCCTACCTGTGGACCACCGTTGACGGTATCGTGATGAATGAGGATCAGAGAATCGCTACGGCTACCGCAGCGGGTACATATATATTACTGGTCACCAATGAACTTACCGGGTGCACGGCCACCGACCAGGTGACAATAGATCAGGTAGGCGAGTTTCCGACCGATCTCATCCTGCTCGTCAGGTCGCCTGACTGCGTAGGCGATCCGCCGGGCTCCATGCAAGTGTCAGCGGTGGTAGGCGGTACAGCCCCTTACACCTATTCTCTGAATGGAGCTCCACCAGTAAGTTCGCCCGTGTTCAATAATATTCCTCCGGGCGATTATACGATTGAAGTCACCGATGCCTCAGGCTGTAAGATTGAAGAGTCTTTTACGATACTGCCGCTTGTCGTCGTCGATCTGACGATTGTAGATTATGTCAATGGAGATCTGATTTTCGATCTGGGTGATATTGTCCGGTTTAGTTATTTGTTCAGTGGTTCATCATCCACGCCGGATTCCATCGTTTGGAAGAGTAAGGACAGTATTATCTGTATCAATTGCACAGAGATCATCTTCGAAGCGTATCTCGCAGGAGTAATTACGGTGGAAGCATATGATATCCGCGGCTGTAAAATCACGAAATCAATTTCGTATCTCGTGATCCGGAAGCGCGATGTCTATATTCCAAATGTATTCAGTCCAAATGGGGATAATCTCAATGATTATTTTACCTTGTATACCGATTCGGATGTAAAGGAGATTTCCTTGCTGGAGATTTATACCCGTTGGGGTGAACTGGTGTTCAGGAAGTCGAATTTTGATCCGAACGTACCGCAGGAAGGGTGGGATGGAACCTTCAATGGAGAGCGTCTCAATCCCGGGGTGTATGTATATCGATTTGAAATAGTGTATGGTGACGGTCTGGTGGATAATATCGCCGGTGATGTCACGATCATACGATAATACGAAATAGCGAGACGGGCATCTTTATGATGCCCGTCTTTAATATCATTACTTGCCCATTTCTCTTGTTTTTTGAGCCCTCCTCACAAATTGGAGGGCTCTTTTTCAAAATTCAACGACATTACCAGCTCCAAGCCTCTCCCCTGAGGACATCAAAAAGCACCTTTTTTACCCAAAAAGATGGTATGGCGGTACAAACTGAGAACACAATCCACATGAAACGTTTCGGGAATTCCCCGACCCTCTGTGTGATCGTGTATTGTATATTAAGTTTCTTTCTTTCTCTGAATCAGTTGACGGGTCAATGTACTTTCAGTGAACCCCTTATCATACCTGACAATGGGACTGCGACGATCTTTTTCCATGTATCCGGCCTCGCTAATCCCAACTTGTCCAGTCCTACGCAAGGAATATGTGGCGTTGAAATTGATTTTATGCATGAATACCTGGGTGATTTGACCATCACACTTATTTCACCTTCCGGCACTATAGTGACCCTCATTGGTCCTTCCACGATTACCACAGGCATAACAAACTTAACCAGGTGGAATATCGATTTCGTTCCATGCGGGACCCCGGCCGCTCCGGATGCCGGCTTTACACCTCTATGGTCCAACCTTCAGGCATGGCAATCCATAACACCATATTCCGGAACCTACCATCCGCATATCGGATGTTTAGAAAATTTTAATTCCGGTTCAGCCAATGGACTTTGGCAATTGGTGCTACAGGATCATGATGAGTTTCAAACCGGAATGGTCGCCAGTGCTGCCTTAATATTTTGTGATCCACTGGGTCTGGATTGTACAGAATGTGCTCCGAATGGCGGGACACTTTCTCCATCAACATTGACTGTATGTAGTGGTGAATCCGTCCAGTCATCATCCATTTCCATAGACTTCGGTGGAAATATTCCTCCCGCTGCACTTTACAGCTATGAATACATTCTGGTATCCGGCAATTCGATACTGCAAAGTGGAAGTGCATTTTCTGCAACACCTCCCGCAGGTAATTATTCTATTTGCGGAATAAGCTATGCTACTGTTGACCAGGCCTCTCTGAACAACCTTCTGTCAGCCGGAGATCTGGATCTGTTGGAGCAAGCCCTTGATGCCGGTATTGTATGCGGTCAGTTGACGACCAACTGTCTGGCACTTACAGTCCTGGCTCGACCTGATACCACACAGATTGGGACCACTTTGTGTCAGGGGGAGCAATTTGTTTTCAGGGGACAGACCTATTCGACGACGGGACTTTTTTTCCTGGTCATTGATGGCCCGGGCTTATGTGATACCGTGTATGAAATTAGTATTAACCCCAGACCCTTATCGGTGACGATCGATCCTCCGGGGATGATCTCCTGCGGGCAAGGATCCATTCCACTTTCATCCACAGGAACAGGTGCAGCAGGTCCCTTTACTTATCAATGGACCACAACGACAGGGAATATCACATCACCTTCAACTACCCCGGTGATCATGGTCAATCAGCCCGGGCAGTATTTTGTACAAATCACCGATGGACTCTGTAGCGGAAATGGGAGTGTGATCGTACTGGCCGATCAGGGATATCCACAGGTACTTGTGACTGGCGGAACTCTTAGCTGCACTAACCCGACACTGGATATACATCCTGTTTTTGTCCCCTCCAATGCTTCGGTGAGTTGGACCGGACCATCCGGATTCTCAGCGTCCACGGCTGACATTAATGTAACACTACCAGGCCAATACACTATAGCTGTAACGAACCTCAATGGATGTACGACAACACGAATCCTTGATATAGGTATAGATACAGCCACTGTGGATATGAGTATCATCCCTCTTGGCAAAAATTGTCAAAACATGACATTGGAGTTGGGAGTTTCATTGCAGGCTGTGGTTAGAAGTTGGTTGTGGACTGGGCCGAATGGATTTATTTCTACCGCTGCAAGGCCATTCATATCAGATGCAGGCCTTTATATGCTCACGGCTACCTATGCCAATGGTTGTCAGCGAAATTTCACCTATTTGTTTGATGGTGATTTTGCTTTACCGGACATGATGATGTCGCCGGGAGATACGCTCAACTGCAATGAAATCATCACCCTCAGTGTTTCGTCTATGACGTCTGGCGCTTTATTTGCGTGGAATGGACCACTGGGCTATTATGGATCACAGCCGTCTATTCAGGTGATCGAACCTGGGTTTTACAGAGCTACAGTCAACGCCCCCAACGGGTGCAGAAATTCACAGGTGGTTGAAATCGTTTTGGGCGATGACATCTTTGACTATACCACCTTCACCGATACGATCAATTGTGCCACCGATACGGTGCAAATTGGTATTCTTTCACCGGAAGCGGATTTGTTTGAGTGGCTTAATTATACCGGGCCCGACACAGGCTTAGCATCCATTCGGGTAGGGGTAGCCGGAGTGTATACCGTGATGGTCACCGATACTCATTCTGGTTGCGAGATACTTGTGGATATCCGGGTAGCACAGGATTTTGCTGTTCCATCATTTGATTACAGGTCCGATACTATCTCATGCCTGAATCCGGTGGCAGAACTCCAATTTATTCCTCTCGCAGGATTTTCCTATTCCAATGTATACTGGGAACTTCCGGATATGACGACTGTACCTGGTCCAACGCTTATGTCAGATTTGCCCGGGGAGCATCGGTTAGTTGGAGTGGGGGAGAATGGTTGTATTGGTATTTGGAGAATTCAGATTCCGTTTGACACGTTACGACCCTACGTTATCACCGAAACGGATACACTCATTTGCCAGGATACCGTACAGATTCGTTTTGAAAGCCTTGATCCTGTTGTCTCCTATGACTGGAGCGGACCTGGAATAATAGCTCTTGGCGTCAGGGAGGTCTCGGTTACGGAAGCTGGGTATTATCAACTGACGGTAACCGGGGCGAATGGCTGTGCCGCTATTACTGAACTGTTGGTCGATAGTAATTATGTCCAGCCTGTTTTTTCGATTGTAACAGACTCCCTGAGATGTGACCGACCCGCAACAGTCAGTGTGGTATCTGCAGATGGAGGATTGACGTATATATGGACGGATGAATTCAATCAGATCTTATCCACTGATTCGACATTGGAAGTGGTTTTGCCTGGCATTTATGTGGTGGAGGTGAGAGGACCGAATCAATGTTCGGCTTTTGATTCCATCATGTTTGGTCCGCTCGTTTATTCGGCAGTGGAAGCCATATCAGATGTAATCACATGCCGGACGAATTCTGCTGAAATTTCCGCTACGACGAGTACATCGAATTTTGAGATATACTGGATTGATCAGGCAGGTGATACGATTGGGACAAACTCGATATTGACAGTATCCAGCCCCGGTCCATTCATTGTCTCTATCCTCAATTCGTTTGGTTGCGAATCCAGAGATACGATCACAGTCCCATTTGATACGATCTCTCCTGTGGCGAGCATACAGTTGGTAGGAGAAGTGCGATGTCAGCTGCGGGATATACGGTTAGATGGTACCAGTTCATTTCCATCGGGACTGAGTTATGCATGGTCTTCTATTGGTGGAAGCATCCTGAGTGATCCGGTACTGCCGATGATCAATGCGTATGATACAGGCATCTACTTTCTGGTTGTGGAACGGATGGATAACGGATGCAAGGACACAGCGTCGTATCATGTGACGGAGTCACCTGATGCTTTGCGGTCGATCGAAGCTGACATACGTCCAGCGGCTTGTAGTGGGGATCATAATGCTGGTATTGAGGTTACGGGTTTTATGGGTGGAGTAGGTCCCTTTCTGTTCAGGCTGAACAATGGTCCAGTTCAGGCGGCACCTGTGTTTGGAGGGCTCAGTCCGGGGATATATCTGTTGCAAATAACGGATGCAGAAGGATGCGAGTATGACACAACAATCTTGATCGAACCTACACTGCCGTTTACAGTAGATGCGGGTCCGGACCTTGAGATATTTCTCGGCGAATCAATACTGTTAACCGGAATGACAGATCTTCCCGTATCAGGTATGTTGAGGGATCAGTGGGACTCCCTGGGTATCGTTTTATGCGATCCATGTATGTCCGTTGAT
Source organism: Saprospiraceae bacterium (assembly GCA_041746735.1). GTDB lineage: Bacteria > Bacteroidota > Bacteroidia > Chitinophagales > Saprospiraceae > Opimibacter. Next base: position 37,746 of record JBGTGP010000018.1, on the reverse strand, counting down.
GTCGCTCCATGGGAGACCTCTGCCTATACCTATACCGTCATTTCCGTGACGGGATGTGTACGTTCGGATCAGGTGACTGTATTTGTGGTGGAGAAACCCCGGTACTTTATCCCCAATGTTTTTACTCCCAATGGAGATGGGATCAATGATGAGGTTAGAATTTTTCATAGCTCAGGCATCGAAAAGGTACTTAGATGGATCATATTTGACAGGTGGGGTAATGCGGTATATGGAAAGACGAATTTTGAGCCTGATGATCCTTCTGTATTCTGGGATGGGCGGGCCACAACGGGTGAGTTTACCAACCCTGGCGTCTTTCCTTACCTGCTGGAGCTTGAAATGATAAATGGACGTAAAGGCATCTTCAGGGGAGATATTACCTTGATACGGTAACGGTTCAACCATATATTTTTGTGTTTCAGCCCCTTGCCAAACCTAAATTGGATAATATTGCCTCTGAAAGGAGAATTATTTATAATTTTATCCGAGCAAGAGATAATGAACTGTAAAACAAGTAAAAGCATGATTTCACCCAAGATTTTCCCTCTTTTTAGGGTCATATGTGTATTTTTAGTACTACTGACTCTCCCACTCAAGGTCAGCACCCAATGCAATCCCCCCGATCAATTACCCACGATCGACTGTGAATCTGCACCCTTTGTGTGTTTGAATAATGCTTGTTATGAAACGTTGAACAACCAGTATTTTTGTTGTAATGGCTGGTGCGGATCTAACACCGCCGTACATAACCCTCAGTATTTTCTGGTTGTTCCAACTGAGCCATGTGTCACGATACATATTTACGTGAATTCCTGCAATTCCGGAAATGCTCTTCAGGCAGCCATTATCGGGGCATGCCCTTGGGTCAATTCTGATGTATTGTCTTGTAATCCGGGTGCCGGCGTAGGGCAGACTATGATGCTGACAACTTGCGGTCTTATTCCCGGCAATCCAATATGGTTATTAATCGATGGCAGTTCCGGGGCTACTTGTGAGTACACTATCAATTTTGTTGCTGGTATTGAGTTGCCAGGGCTATATGAAGACGTCACCCAGGGAGAAGCTGTACCGGACTATGTATGTCAAGGCTTTGCCAATATGACATTAAATGCCTCTCCACAGGTAGGAAATGCACATGGTTATATGTGGTTTCTTCCCTGGACTCCACCCAATATGCCTATTACCTCAACGTTGCCTACAACTACAGTAAGTGTTCCGGCCGGGTGGCCTCCCGGGATATATCAGGCTTGTGTTCAGGCCTTTAGCGGCTGTGATACGATGGATCACCAGGTATGTTTTCCTTTTGAAGTGTACGCGATTCCACCGGAAATTAAAAACCCGATTACCCTTTGCCCTGAGGATTTTCCCATCAATTGGGGTCCGTTGACCATTTCGGGTCCGGGTAGTTATCACAGGACATTTACAGATCCCAATGGTTGTACGTATGACAGTACCTGGATGGTGAATCTATATCCCAGCGTTCCCGTAGGTCAATTAGATATCCTTCATTGCGGGGAATCCTACATCTATGAAGGCACCACCTATTATGACGCCGGGACCTTTTTGCTGCAATACCCTGGTCAAGGACTCAATGGTTGTGACTCTACTGCTGAGCTCGAATTGACCCTCGCCCATATTGACGCCTTTATTGAGTTGACCTGCGTAGGTGGGGAGTTCCACCTTACACCACTCATCCAGGATCTTGTCCCCTTCAATGCCCCGATAGATTGGGAATGGTATTTTGGGGGTCAGTTGGTGCATGATAATCTTGTTCTTATCACCACAGAAGATGGCTGCTACGATCTTACAGCAACAGTTCATACCAACGCAGGTTCATGTACCTTTCCTATTCCCCAGTTTTGTTTTGCCGCAAACGCACTCCAGCCGTTGGCCCCAAATCTGGGCTTTACAGATACCACAATTTGCGCTCAGGCAGGGGTTGTTTTCGAGGTCATTGTACCCCCCACAGGTGGTCCTTTTTCCTATACCTGGAGCGGGCCTCCAAATGTTTTCATTATCCAGGACGGTTCCAATGAGGCGGTGTTTGATTTCACTTTTGCAGGACCTTCAGAAATTTGTGTCTATGCGACCAATACATGTGGCGATGGACCTGTTTTCTGTTTTGATGTTGAAATTCAACCCACTCCGGTAGCTTCGTTTGATTATGAATTGCAGGTCTGTGCGGATTCCACTACCGTGATTACATTTACCGGTAGTGCAAGTCCAACAGCGATTGTGACCTGGAATTTCAGTAATCCGACAACCCTTGTAGGTACTGGCCTCGGTCCTTATACTGTAAGTTGGGACACACCCGGCAGTAGAATTGTCAGTCTGAATATTGAGGAACCAGGTTGTTCTGATGCGTATACCTTTGAGGTGATCAATGTCACCACCTTTTCACCACCGGTTGTAAATTGTTCCTCCACCATCAGTTCGGTTGAGTTTAGCTGGAATGCTGTGACAGGGGCGACCGGATATCTCGTGTCCATCAATGGTGCTCCGGGTATCCTGATTGACAGTACTACTTTTTTTGTCGGAGGTTTGGATCCCAGTGAGGCCGTGCAGCTCACACTTACGGCCGTCAGTGGAAATGCCTGCGGGGATATTATAGTGATGCATTCTTGTTCAGCAGAAGATTGCCCTGCACCTACCATAGAGCTATCAGGCGCCAACACCGCCTGTCTTAACAGCCCGTCTATCATTGATCTGGAAGCACTTGTTAATGGCAGTCCTGGTACCGGTACATGGGCAGGTCCTGGTATCGTGGATGTCAATCTGGGCCATTTCGATCCCGTGGTTGCCACTGCAGGACTCCATCAAGTCACGTTCACGACCTTATTCAATGGTTGTCCTTTTAGTGCACCTTATCAGATTACCGTGTTTGATTCGCTCACTGCAGACTTTACCATCGATCCAGTGATTTGTATTACAGATGTTGCGACGGTAACCTATACAGGAAATGCCTCTGCCGCAGCTATCTTCAATTATACCTTTACACCAGGAATGGTTGTCACCGGATCCGGTGAAGGGCCTTACACGATTCGCTGGGCATCACCCGGACCCAAAACCGTGCGATTGCAGGTGAGTGAAAATGGATGTAACTCGGATATCGTTTCAGAATCAACTACAGTCGTGGCAACGCTTAATGCGCCGGTCGTCAATTGTGCGCCGGATACCAGTGATGTTGTATTCTCTTGGACACCTGATCCAGTAGGCACAACTTCTGTCAACTCTCTTTCCGGCCACACCGGTGTTCAGACCGGCAACTCCATGGAGTTTACAGGATTAATGCAGGGTGATGAAGTCATCATAGAAATTATTACAACGTCAGCCGGACCTTGTCCGGAAAGAAGAGATACGTTCTCTTGTACGGCAAAAGAATGCCCACCGGTGTTGTTGAGCATTGCTGCTGTTCCGGGGATATGTCTGTATGCGGGTACACCACCCGTAGGACTCCAGGTCACGATCACCAATGGTAATGGCGGAACAGGCCAGTGGGCCGGACCCGGCGTAACCGATGTGGTTACGGGTGCATTTTCACCATCTCTTGCAGGGGCCGGAGCCCATGTGGTGACGTATACCTATATGGAAGACGGATGTGAGTTTCTGGCGAGTACGACAGTCAATATCAGTGATCCGCCAACAGCTTTTATAAGCAATACAAACCCTACTATTACTTGTACCGCAGGTTCAGTTGTTCTCAATGGTTCCGGCTCTTCAGGTGGATTTTTATCCTATCAATGGAGTACGGCCAACGGGAATATCATGAGTGGTGCCTCCACCGCCATGGCTACAGTAAACACGGCCGGAACCTACCAATTGTTGGTCAGTACTCCGGAAGGATGCCGTGACAGCGCCACAATAATGGTGACCCAGGATGCATCGATACCTACTGCCAATGCCGGTCCGGACAAGATGCTGACATGTGATAGTTTAAGTTTCGTCATCGGAGGAGCATCCTCCACAGGGGCTACCATCACATACCAATGGACTACCTCTAACGGTAACCTGGTCGGACCGACTGACCAGATTCGGGCAACAGCCAATGCAACGGGAGATTATACCCTGACCGTTCGGGACATCAGTAATGGTTGTGAAATTTCGGATGTGATGACCATCAATATCGATACGGTAGTCGCCGCCATCACCATCACACCTGGTGACATCATTGACTGTGATACACCGATATCGACCGCCGAATCCAGTCTGGCCCCACCAGGAAGTTATACCTATATCTGGACCACAGCTGACGGTACTATTGAAGGTAGCGCTACAGGCCCCAATATCAATGTGTCCCAAGGCGGAACCTACAACCTGACCATCCGCAATATGGCCAATGGATGTACACGTGCTGAGTCTGTTGTCATCGATGAAAGCGATGAGATCATTGACGCCGTAGATGTAAGCCTGATGAATATCCGCTGTCATGGCGAAAACAATGGTGCACTGATCATCAATAGTGTCGATGGCGGAACACCACCTTACACCTACGAATGGTCAGTAAGCCCCTCCGGATCTACGATGCTTACATCGCTGGCACCAGGGCAGTATAGCCTTACGGTGTCTGATCAAAATGGCTGCTCTATTGTACAGGTGTACAATCTGGCTCAACCTGATCTGGTGACACTGGATATTGGCCCCAACCGGACTGTATCTCATTTGGATTCAGTGCGAATGAGCATCTCGACCAATCTGAACAGTGGTAATCTTGGGAATATCACTTGGGGTGGATACAACGGAGTCTTCTGTCCCGGTTGTCCTGTGTTTGAGATCATAGCCACGACAAGTGCCACCATTTCTGCCATGATCAGTGACACTGCAGGATGTGTAGCCACAGATTCCATGCGTCTTACTGTAGTCGTTCCACGCATCTACTACATCCCGAATGTTTTCTCGCCAAACGGGGATAACATCAATGACTACTTCTATATCTCAGGACGATTCAATCTGACCAATATTAGTTTCATGCGTATTTATGATCGCTGGGGCAACCAGTTATGGGAAAGAACCAATCTTACACCAGGTGTAGAGCAACAAGGATGGGATGGCCGATTTAGAGAGGAAGTGATGCAGCCCGGTGTATATGTCTACGTAGCAGAACTACAATATGAAGACGGGCGTTCGGAAACGGTAACCGGAGATATTACCATAGTCCGGTAAAGTCGTCTACTCCGATAGAAATAAAAAGACCATGCTATCCAGCATGGTCTTTTTATTTTATGGTTCAATCCACGTGGCTATTCCAGGATAGCGGCTACACCCGGCAGCTCCTTACCTTCAAGCAATTCTAGCATAGCGCCTCCACCCGTACTGATAAAGCTCACGGCATCAGTAAGTCCTGCCTGCTCAATGGCGGCAACAGAATCCCCACCTCCAATCAATGAGAATGCACCTGTAGCCGTGACATCGGCTACTGCACGTGCAATGGCATTTGTGCCATGCGCAAAGGCTTCCATTTCAAATACCCCCATCGGCCCGTTCCATAGGATCGTACCGGCACCGCGCAGGTGATCTGCATATTCAAACCGGGCCGTCAATCCAATATCAAGTCCCATCCAATCATCGGGGATCTCATGTGAAGTAACGTTTTTATAATGGGCATCCGGGGCAAATCGATCAGCCGCAATACTGTCTGATGGAAGTAGAATGATCTTGCCCATTTGCTTTGCTTTTTCAAATAATGCTAGGGCCAGTTCCATCCGGTCTTCTTCTACAAGCGATTTTCCGATCTGTCCGCCCTGCGCTTTGATAAATGTATACGCCATTCCACCTCCTATCATGATCTTGTCCGCTTTCTCCAATAAGGCCTCTATCAAAAGGATCTTGTCCGACACTTTTGCCCCACCCAGGATCGCAATGAAAGGCTTTGCCGGATGATCTTGAATTTTTTTTGCACTTTCCAGTTCCCGTTGCATCAGAAATCCAAACGCTTTATGGTCTGAATCGAAATGTGAGGCCACAAGCGTCGTTGAAGCATGAGCACGATGCGCGGCTCCAAACGCATCATTAACATACACCTCTCCGAGCTTGGCCAGTTGGGATGCCAGTTCGGGATCGCCTTTTTCTTCACCCGGATGAAAGCGGGTATTTTCCAACAGCAAAACATCACCGGATTGCATGGATAAGACTTTTTGCTGAACTGCCTCACCCGTAATATCAGGGAAAAACATCACCGGCTTACCCACTACACCTGTTAAAGCCGGTAGAATATGCTTTAAGGTAAATCGATCCTTATCCACAGACCCGTCCGGTAATCGCTTGGCCTGCGGCCGTCCAAGATGAGACAGTAATACGACTTTAGCACCCTGATCCAACAGGTACTGAATCGTAGGTATAGCACCCCGAATACGCGTATCATCTGTTACTTCAAAGGCTTTATTGAGCGGAACATTGAAATCCACTCGAAGCAATACTCGTTTTTGGGCTACATCAATGCCGGTAAGTTCACCTTTCATGTTGTAAAAACGGTATTAAGATTAAGGAGTCACTTGAAAAGCCAGTTCAGCAAGGCGGGCAGAATAACCCGATTCGTTGTCATACCAGCCTACCACTTTGACGAACTCTCCGTTGATACTGGTCAATAGTGAATCAAAAATACAGGAGTACGGACTGCGTACAATATCACTGGAGACCAATGGATCGGTACTGTACTGCAGGATGCCCTTCATGCGGTGCATAGAAGCATCCAGAAAAGCAGCATTGATGGCATCTACTGAAGTCGATTGTTCCAATAGCACATTGAGCTCTACCAGGGAACCTGTGATGACCGGAACCCGATAGGACATGGCAGATAGCTTATTACCAATCTCAGGAATAACCTGTTTGAGCGCAGTCGCAGCTCCGGTGCTGGTAGGGACAATATTGACGGCTGCTGCCCGTGCCCGACGGAGATCACGGTGTGGAGCATCCTGCAGGTTCTGGTCAGCCGTATAAGCATGGATCGTAATCATACTACCCATCCGGATTCCAAACTGATCCAACAAAACCTTTACCATTGGCGCAAGACAGTTCGTCGTACAAGAAGCATTGGAGAATACCGTCTCATTCAAATCAATACGATCTTCGTTGATGCCCATCACGATGGTAGGTACATCCCCTTTCGCCGGGGCACTGATGACAACGCGTTTAGCTCCGTCAGGCCGGATATGCTGGGATGCTTTCTCACGCTCCGTAAAAAGCCCGGTGCACTCGAGAACAGTGTCCACTTCAAGACCTTTCCACAACTCAGCCGGTGATCGTATAGCGGATATCCGAATCCGTTCATCATCCACAAGTAAGTACTCCCCTTCCATCCGGATATCCTTTTCAAAGGGTCCCTGGGAAGAATCATGGCGGAGTAAATGGGCTAATGTTGCACTATCCGTGAGATCATTGATCCCAACGATTTCGACCTCCGGCATCTGATATAGATTTCTAAAGGTGAGACGCCCTATTCGGCCAAAGCCGTTGATTGCAATGCGTTTAGACATGAGATGGGTATAACGGTTAAAATAGCTGCAAAAATAATAGCTTGACCCCAGACTGAAAGGACCCGGCTTCTTTTTGTGAAACAAATTGAAGAAGGTGGGGTTTAGCTTTAGATCTCGTTATCATGGATTTATAGCAGGATATCCACTGTTTTCATTGCATTTTAACGAGTAGGCGTATTTTTTTTAGGGTTGGTTTTCAAAAAATTCTAATTTTGCCCTGCTTTTGTAAAAAGCATCCGATCAGACGGCCCCTTCGTCTATCGGTTAGGACGACAGATTTTCATTCTGTAAAGAGGGGTTCGACTCCCCTAGGGGCTGCATTTTCAACTCACATCACCATCCTGGAGATGTGAGTTTTTTTTTCGCACCGTCTCAAGTTTGCCGGTACCATTCACCCATTAATTTAGTTCCTCCCTTACACCTGTGGAATGCGTTTGGAATGTCACAAAGCTTAATTGACACTTTGGGCCTGATTGCCCTGAAAAATCAACTCAGATAACCCGTAGCTGAGGTTTCAAAGTCCAACAATTTGTGAATATGTCCCCGGGGTACAGATTATAAAATGCCTTTACCTACATTTGTCTTGTCGTTCAATCCGTTACGGATTGAAAAAACCTGATACCTGTTACCCTATTGTCCATGATTCTTCGAATACTCACATCTTCTCACCTCAGGCTCGTTCGACTATCGTTTGGTATTCTGTTTGGGGTTGCGGTCTTTCTCCCGGGAGTCTTGGGACAAAACTACATGTTTCAGATCAATGAGTTTAAAGCTGCCAATCAGCATCTCAGTCTCCACGGGAGCTGTGCCACCTCTGAAGGCAAGCTCAGGCTTACTACTGACAAACCGGAGCAGGTAGGCGCATGCTGGTACAAGGACAAGAAGATCGACTTTTCAGAAGGATTTGAAACGGAGTTCACCTTCCAGATCACCACCGAAAAATCAGGTATGATTCCAGGTGATGGATTTGCATTCGTGATCCAGGCCCAGTCATCTTCCATCACGGGTGGTAGTGGCGATGATATTGGATACAAGCAGATACCGTACGCCGTTGCGCTTGAGTTTGATACGAAAGATGATAATGAAGGAAGCAGGAATCATATAAATCTATCCTTTTACAATCCTGATACCAAAACCTACAGACGTTACGCTACTGTGCATGAGATCCCGGAGATTACAGATGGGAAGCCGCATTTTACCAGGATTCTATACCGGGATGGCCGCTTGCAGGTTTTCCTTGACTCCTATTTATTTCCGGTACTATCGGTCAAACTGGATGTAGCTTCGAAGATCAATAGTCCGGATCACACCGCATGGCTTGGTTTTACTGCGTCTACATCCGATCAACATTCCTATCAGGATCTGATTTCCTGGTCTGTCAAAGAAATGGCGCCTGAACCTGAAGACATTGCTATTGAGGCGGTAAAGGTTTTGGAGAAAGGCGCCATGCCGGTCAAAAGACGAAAGTTGACCATCAGCGTTTGGGACCACAATACCATTGATGGGGATATCGTATCACTCAAACTGGGCGAGGACTGGATCCTAACCAATTATGAGTTAAAAGCAGAAAAGAAGACCATCGATGTGGTGCTGTTGGGCTTCAGTCAAGAGCTCATCTTATACGCGCATAATGTAGGTATGATTCCTCCCAATACCGCAGCCGTCAGTGTGTTTGACGGGTTGACCACACAGCGGGTCAGTCTGGAATCCAATATGGAAACCAGCGAGGCCATCCGGATTGTGTTTGCCGGTGAAGAGGACCAATAGAGTGGAGACAACCTTTCACCATTCGGATCCGGAAATATTTCGATGGCGGGACGTGGCTATTCAGCAGAATTTCGGTGTACACCGGATTAGTACTGATGCCCTACTTCTGGGAGGATGGATTCCCAGTGTCGTCCCATCCGCAACCAGCGTGCTGGACGCAGGTACAGGAAACGGTATTCTCGCCTTAATGGCTTCAACCCATTTTCCACAAGCGTTGATTACAGCTTGTGATGTTGATGCAACTTCTGTAGCATTGGCTCAGCGGAACTTTGCAGCTAATAGGAAGCAAGATCGGATGCATGCCATTTTAGCTGATATTCATGACGTTCGAAACGAATTAAAAGGCTCGTTCGATCTGATCGTTTCCAACCCTCCATTTTACCTTGAGGATATTAAACCATCGTCTGAATTCAGAAACCGGACTATGCATATCAGCGCCTCTGCTCCAGATTGGTTGGCAAGTCTGATCCCGTTAGTATGTCCCGGGGGGCATATATGCATCATTATCCCATTTGAACGGGCAGCTCAATGGATCATAACGGCTAATAGCAATCAGTGGTTTTGCAACTGCCGGATGGATGTGTATTCTCGAAGTAGCGATCACACTCCGGTGCGATCGCTGATCCATTTTTCAGATCGATTGAGCTCACCAAGGCTGGAGCGATTGGAAATCCGGAATGCCAAAAATGAATACACCACCGCGTATTTGAAAATGACAGGAATCCAGACATCCGTATCCAAGGGTTATCCCCTTATACAAGATGAGGCGTCATATAGCAATCTGATCCAGGAATAAAAAAAGGTGACTACTTGTGTGAAGTCACCTTTTTTTAATTGTGTGTCAGTGCGCCCTGAGCAGCTTCCTCGATGATTCTTTTGGCCACTTTCAGGATGGTATCGTCCTCCAGACTTACAATCCCACCATCAGGGCCGGGCTGTATATGCTGGGAGACGATTTGACCGTTTTCATATTTCTTGGCCCCGAAATAGTTTCTAACGGTTTGCTCCTCAATATGGAGTTCATCAGCAATCCTTTTTACACTTCCCGTTGGCAGGGCATGTTTGATCCTTCTCAGTTCTTCAAAAGTGATATTCATATTTTGAACAATTGTGGGTTAGAGATTAAGAATTCATTCTCGGTTTGAAAGTTAGGGGTTAATCTGCGGTTTTGGGTAATTTTTTTGTAAAAAATTGACTCGAATATGGGAAAAGTTTTTACTTCCAGCGTGTTTTCTGCCACCTGCCTATGCCAAATATTGCACAGTGGCGATCTGTTTTCGCGGCGGGGAATGCCATAATCGCCCTTGCGTGAGCAGGATAGGATTCAGGGTTGGCAGCACTCTGTTGGGGGATTTGCCGGCAGACCTGTGTGACGTCCGTAAGACGGGTAAAAAAAATCGTTGTTAGAGTACTGCTTCCACATCCACCAGCGGGAGGTGGAAAGCATCTGCTACCCCTTTATAAACGACTTTGCCCATGACGACATTAAGCCCCAGTTTGAGAGCAGCATCCTGACGGCAGGCATGCTGCCAGCCTTTGTCGGCCAGTCTGAGGGCGTAGGGAAGCGTGGCATTGGTCAACGCGATAGTCGATGTGTAAGGAACAGCACCCGGCATATTGGCGACACAATAATGAACCACACCATCGATCACGTAGATGGGATCTTCATGCGTGGTCGGCCGGCAGGTTTCTATACAACCACCCTGATCGACAGCTACGTCCACAAGGACGGTGCCCGGACGCATTTCTTTCAGCATGTCCCTTGTGATCAACCGGGGTGCTTTTGCACCCGGGATGAGGACAGCACCAATGATCAGATCATGAGTACCTATAAGTTCGCGGATATTAACTTCATTGGAATACATGGTGGTCACGTTAGGCGGCATGACATCAGAGAGGTATCTCAGCCGGTGGAGGTTAACATCCATGATCGTCACATGAGCCCCAAGTCCAGCCGCCATCTTTGCGGCTTGCGTTCCTACAATACCACCACCGAGCACAAGCACATTCGCAGGCGCGACACCGGGTACACCACCTAATAACACACCACGACCTCCTTCCGGTTTTTCCAGAAACTTGGCGCCTTCCTGTACTGACATACGTCCGGCAACTTCGGACATCGGCACTAACAAAGGCAGGGAGCGATCCTGCAATTCAACCGTTTCATATGCCAGGCACACCGCTTCACTTTGAATCATCGCCATTGTCAGTGGCTCATAAGAGGCAAAATGGAAATAGGTGAAGAGCAATTGGTCTTTGCGAATCAGGGAATACTCCGATTCGATAGGCTCTTTGACTTTGATGATCATTTCTGACCTGGAATACACATCCTCTATATTCGGCAGGATGGTGGCCCCCCGCTGCTCATAAGCAGCATCGTCATATCCACTGTTGAACCCGGCGGTATGCTGGACATAAACGGTATGCCCACGTTTGGTCAGTTCGAGAGCACCGGCCGGGGTAAGCGCGACACGGTTTTCATTCGTTTTTATTTCTTTAGGAACACCGATGATCATGATGGGAGAACCGAATTTTAATTTGAGCGGCAAAGGTAATCATTCGACATAAAAAAAGCCCGTTCCTTCGAACGGGCTAAAGGTTAACTAAAACTAAGATCACACATCTTATCCTGGAAGCGATTCGAATACAGAATCGCCGGTGAGATTCGGAGAAAAGGGCTCGTGACGTTTCACGAGCCACTGCGATTATCCATTAAAAACCAAAACTTATGGCACAAATATAAAACATATTACGATTAGTTGTTATATGTAATTGACTTTTTTTCAATAAAAAAGATAAAATAAAAAATCGTAATATGTTTTTAACTGAAAATGACCAGGATAAATGAACCTGGAGAAAGCCTATCGCAGCACTTTTTCCAATGCCGAAATCGCTTCGTGCCCCTTTTTACCCAAATCCAGGGAAAAATCATTGACATACAGATCGATATGACGTTGCATCACAGCATCATCCATGGCCTGGGCAAACTGGCGAACATAGGGCATGACCTGTGCCGGATGTTCACGGGCGTATAGGATACTCTCGTGTATAAGATGACTGAGTACAGGTAAGGTGGGGCCTGGAATACGATGGGCGGCAAAGATTCCACCCAGCGGAATCGGTAGACCTGTTTGACTTTCCCATGCTTCACCCAGATCCCGGATTTTGACCAACCCTTTATCCTGGTACGTAAATCGGTTTTCATGGATGATCACACCCGCATCTGCAATTCCATCCAGAACAGCATCTTCGATAGAGCTAAAATGCATGAATAGTTTTCCCATGGCTTCCGGGTAGAAGAGCGTAAAGAGGAGATGTGCGGTGGTCCATTGTCCCGGGACAGCCACTCTGGCCTGGTGGATATGCTGCACGTCAAATCCTTCCCGCGCGACAAGCAAAGGACCACAATTATTGCCCAGGGCAGCACCTGCCTGGAGAAGTGTATAGTGACGCTTAAGCCCCAGGGCTCGATGAAAACTTAGCTTGCTGATATCAAGTTTACCAACAGAGGCCCATTCGTTCAATGTTTCCACATCCTCCATGAAGACCTCAAACCGCAGGTCTCCGGTGTCGATCCAGCCATGGATCAGAGCAGCAAACATGTAGGTGTCATTGGGACAGGGTGAAAAACCCAGGGTATACATTTCAGGCATTATGGAAAAGGGTAACTTTGCAACACGGCTATGAATGATTTGGAAATCATCTATGAAGATAATCACCTGATTGCCATTAACAAGCCGAATGGTCTTCTCGTTCATGCGGATCAGTCCGGGGATACAAGTCTGGAGCAGATTCTTAAGGAATACCTTAAAGAGAAGTATCAGAAGCCTGGCAATGTTTTTCTGCAATCCTGCCACCGGTTGGACCGTCCTGTCAGCGGTGCTCTGATTTTTGCCAAGACCACAAAAGGAAAGGATCGAATGCGCCAATTGTTCACAGCCCACCAGATAGATAAAACCTATCTGGCATTGGTGACGCAGTGTCCTGATCCATATGAAGCCGATCTCGAAAACTGGATGCTCAAGGACCGGAACAAGAACATTGTCGAAATCGTAAAGGGGGAAAAACCAGGTGCGGTAAGAGCACGGACCAAATACAAGACATTGGGGCAGGTGGGAAAGTTATTTTTGGTTCGTCTGCATCCCATAACCGGAAAATCCCATCAGTTGCGCATTCATATGCGATTTATCGGCAGCCCTATATATGGTGATGTCAAATATGGGGGTGCCTCTATGAATAATCCCAACGCGTTGATGTTGCATTGCCGTCGGATGAAATTTGTCCATCCTATCCAACAGGTACCTCTGGTACTGACGGCAGATCTGCCAGATCTGCCATTATGGGATCGATACCGGCAGGACATCTATGACCTCGAGCAGCAGGAATAGAAATTATTGATATACCTTTGCGGGGAGTGAGAGTCATACGACCAGCTCCTTTCGAACTCCTCCAGGGCAGAAATGCAGCAAGGGTAGAAAGTTGAGCGGTGCGATGTGATTTCTCACTCATTTTCTTTACAACTTAACCTCCCGGGCATGAAATTTTTCGTTGATACCGCCAATATTGATCAGATCAAAGAAGCCTCCGAACTGGGAATCCTGGACGGGGTGACTACCAATCCATCGTTGATGGCCAAGGAAGGTATAACCGGCACTAATAAGATCCACGAGCACTATAAGATCATCTGTGACATTGTGGATGGGGATGTGAGTGCTGAAGTCATTGCCACTGATTTCAAAGGCATCATTGAAGAGGGCCGGTTACTGGCAGATCTGGCACCCAACATCGTGGTCAAAGTACCTATGATCAAGGATGGTGTAAAGGCTCTGAAATGGTTTTCCGATCATGGCATCCGGACGAACTGCACCCTTGTGTTTTCAGCCGGGCAGGCTATTCTGGCGGCTAAAGCAGGTGCTACTTATCTCTCTCCTTTTATCGGCCGGGTGGATGATATCAACTGGGATGGTATGGGATTGATCCGGGAGATTGCGGAGATTTACACCATGCAGGGGTATGATACAGCGATTTTGGCTGCCTCGATCCGGAACAGCCGGCAGATCGTTGATGCTGCACGTTCCGGAGCTGATGTCGTCACGTGTCCACTGGCGGCTATCCTCGGATTACTCAATCATCCACTGACTGACATCGGCCTCGAAAAGTTTCTCGCCGATCATCGGAAAGCACAGGAGGAATGAATGATCATTCCGGTTTATGGTTGAGCAGCATCATTCTACTCGCACAGGGATAAAAGCACTATTATATGCTTCCTGGATTATCCCTGCCTGAAGGACAATACCAAACGTGTAGATTCGCGGACATATATCTGGGACTTCAAAGGTGAATTTCATACGAATCGACTCACCTGGCTTTATCTCTGCAAGAGCAGGGGTCACTTTGCCAGGGGTGATTGTCATATCATTACCGCTTTTAATAAATGTAGTATTGTAGATCACCGGGAAAACTGGATCCTGAAGGGGAATACGGTATGGATAAGGGTTAAACAAAACTATATTTAAGGTAATCGTATCACCAACTTTCAGAACGGACATGGGGAAAAGGTCGTATTGGATCTTCAGTTTTTGTACAGCGAAAAAGGCAGAGGTTTTGTGAAGGTATTCGGTCCGTCCATTTGGCAGAAGTATACGTTCGGCCAACGGGTCATTGACATTGGTCATTAAAATGGCTTCTTTCCCGAAAAAGGATTCTTCAAACGGCCAGTAATCGTATTGATTTTTTCGGTAATAGATGCTGTTGAGCGTCGTGGCGGGTTTGCCCGTATGAAATGTGTAGATGGAAGGTCGTTGGTAAGAGTTACGAAAAATGACAGGTGTGTCACCGGCGAGAGCCGCTATATGTTTTGACCAGTCTCTATCACCGTGAAACTTGAGCCTGACAGGAAGTATATCCCATATCAGTTCAACCCGGATCACCAGGAGGAACAGGATGGATGGAAAAAGAATCCATTTCGTATAGGTCCACAAGTTGGATGATGTTGCCACACGACGGTACACCAGTATGATCATGCTCACTGCTGCCGCAATGGTCCAATGTGGCTCGACATGCCCGCGTACTGTTGTGATCAAGAAAAATGCTAAAAACCCCCAGGAGATGAAGTACAGGGCCCGCTCGAAAAGATCCCGGGGACCGGAGCGGATCATGACCCACAAGGTCAATACCAAAAAGAAAGGATTAAAACTGAAGAGTTGGTTGGGGAAATAGTTCAGGATATGTTTTATATTAAAGGGTCTTGACCTTGAAACGAGATGATATCGAAGCGATGGAAAGTCATTTTGGATCTGCCAAAGTATATGAGGCGCAAAGAGCAGAATCGCTAGCAGCCCGGCTTGCCAGAAATACAGATTTCGGAGCAGCCGGAGATTGGAGACCATAACGAAAAGGATGATCAGGATGCCATGGTATTTGCTGTAGACCAGGCCGGCCATACTGACCGCGAGCCATAGGCTGTTGATCCGGTTTTCCGATTCCAGAAATCGTTGGTATCCGACTAAAAACAAAGCGGTAAAAAACAGTAGGGGCGCATCAGGGGTTGCAATAAATCCATAAGCCTGAAACATGACGATGGAGGCACATATCCCAAAGTACAGCAGGATCTTACGAGTGCCTGTTTCCTTTTCGCCTATCATCAACCATATCAGGGAAAGGGTGATGATCTGGGCGAGAATGATCATGATACGGGTTCCAAGTTCTTTCTCAAACAGCACGTTTCCGGCTTTGATCCATAAGGCAATCATAGGTGGGTGGTCAAAATATCCCCATGCGGAATATCGTGAATACATCCAGTAATACGCCTCATCTTGCGTAATCTCAGTCAGCATGGCCTGAAGGATATTGGTCAAGCCCCAAACGGTAAGAAGCACCCAAAAGAGAGGCGGAAACACCTTGCGAAGGAAATAAATAATAGGAGAGGAGGACTTCACGGTTCGAACTCAAACAAAAAAAAGACTGTACAAGCCGACGATTTGTTTTGGGCCCCAAAGTAATGGATGAAGCGCCATACACATTTTCAGTAATCCCCTGTCCCGCTTAGGAATCCATAACCACGAAGTGGTGTGGAATTGAGGCCCGCCCTACTCATGCGACTAAAACAATCTCCAATGTTTATCATGTTGAGCCAAAACAGCGGAGGGCTTGTAACAGTCTATAATTTTGACGAGATGTATTTCTTTTAATCTCTGCAATAAATGTAAGACGTTTTATTAAATAATGCAAGTCTTTTCTGATTTTTTTTTTGCTAAATATCATCTTTTGCCAACAGATCACGATTGATGGCAATGGAGGCGTTGAGTTCATACCCAATAAGAATGATAAAAGAATTGATCTGAAGCCAGAGCATGATGAGGATCAGGGCTCCAATGGATCCATAGATCTCATTATATCGGGCGAAGTTTTCGACATATAATGAGAATCCGACCGAACTGATGACAGAGAGGATTGTGGCCAGTGTGGCACCCGGGGTAAAGAGTTTTAAACGGTGTTTGAAGAATGGACCAAGACGATAGATGATACTGATCCCCAAATAATAAAACACAAAAATGAGTATCCAGCGGATGTAATTAAATATAATATATTCACCTGTTCCAAAGCCGGTATAGCTGATCACTTTCATCATGAACGGACGACCGAGCACTGTTGCGACCAGGGACCCCAGCAGGAGGACGCCCAGCACGCCCGTAAGCTGAAAGGCCCGCCACTGCCGTTGGAAAATATTCTGTTTCTTAAATGTCATCTCATAGCTTTTGTGAAACCCTTTGATCATCGTACTCACACCGTTGGAGGCGAAAAAAAACGCTAGTAGTAAACTCAGGCTGAGCAGACCGCTTCGGGTTTTACTGGTCATTTCCAAAATGATCGCACTGATATAGTTGCTCATTTCTTCAGGCAGTAATTCAACATAGCTTTTCTCAAAAGTCTGGATCATATTGTCCATGGGGAAATAAGGCAGGAGAGCCAATAACACCAGCAAACTCGGAAAGATGGAGATAAAAAAGCTGAAGGCCATCGCGTTGGAACGCGTCACAATATCATCCCGCATAATTTCTTTCCATAAATACTTCAGGATAATGGCGGTGGGTATACCATTAAATCCCGGCAGGCTCTGCCGGTAAAGCAGACTTCGGATCATCCTGTATTTTTTCCGCCAATAGGTCATAGGATCTAAAAATAGGGTCGTAAAGCATCCAATATAAAAGGAGGAGCCTCGATGCGTTTACGAGTGGTGGCTGCAAGAAAACATAGCTGGACAAGTGCTCCGTTGAGCAGTATACCATCTTCGTCACGGATCTCATATCTGAACCGGATATCCTGATCTGGCAATGCCGGAATGGTGGTCACCATGGTCAGGAGATCATCATAACCGGCCGGCCGAAGATAGCGTACCTGCATATGCATGACGGGCATCCAGATCGCGTACTGCTTTTCAATGTCTGCATAGCGTATCCCCAGCGCCCGAAGTGCTTCGACCCGACCCACTTCGTAGTACTGCGCATATATACCATAGTATACGAAGCCCATCTGATCGGTTTCGCCATACCGGACCCTGAGATTGGTGCTATGCTGATAACTCATAACCGTTGGATAGGGCAGGTCATACAATGGGAGCCACCACGGGCACGGGACATTTCATTACTGGGCAAGGTAATGATGGTTTTTTCGATTCTCTCAGGTACGCCAGGATCTGCATCAGCACGAAGCAGGAATTCTTCTGCAGGAAGGATTTCAAATCCGGCATCCTTGAGCGCGACTTCGGTGAACGGATTGCGGTCATAGGTCAAGGCCACTCCAGGACGGATTGTCACCAGATTGCACCCATCGGTCCACTGCTCCCGTTCCTGATAAGGGGAAATACCATTTCCACTGTGGATAAAATTCATTCTCCCGTTGATTTCCTGGCGTATAAACTCGCTGATGGAGGAATAAAACCGCTGGCAACCATCCTTATCAAACACTTCTACGTAGCTACTAAGACCGTCTACCACGATCGGCTTATACGCCACGATATGGTCGTTATCGATTTGCGTAAATATCGTGTCAATGTGCATATAGGATCGTTCTCTCGGAATCACGACCATGGCGACATGATCGATGACATTGCGCTCGAAAAGCACGCGGCTCAGAGAATGAAATGCATGTGGCGTGGAACGTTCGCTGCAGCCGATCAGCAGGTAGCGGTTATTGAGAACCATCATATCACCACCTTCTATGGAGATGCGTTCTCCCGCACGGGACGGGGGAAACAGATCCACATCATTAAGATTGATCAGCCGTTTTTGTTCTTTGAGATGCTGAAACTGCGGGTGATACCAGAAGATAAATCTGGAGAGCAAATTTTCCCGGAAGCGGGCTTCTTTGGCGGCTTTGGTGATGACGATATGATCGTTGACGACCACCGCGATATCCCGGGTGAAGATCAGGTTGGGGACGGGGTCAAAGTAAATGTGCTTCGATACCGGATCCTGCCCGGTGATCAGGACCCGCGTGAGGAGTTCATCCTCCATGGCATTGAGTTCGTCCACATATAGGGCTGGTAATTCTTCAAAACTGGCGATATAACCCATAAAATGCTCCCGCGCATTGGGGTTGGCTCGAAGGGCTTCGAGGACGAGGTCCTCCATTTCCAATACATTTTCGCGGCCAATAAAACGGGAGAGGATATTTGTAAATATATCATGTTCTTCCTGCATGCGGGGCAGGTGGACTATATCATCAAAAAGCAATTCCCCCGCCTGACGGGGTGATATACGTGCAATACCCTCATCAGGCCGGTGGACCAGCACACGCCGTAGCGCTCCGATTTCTGAAGGCACATATACAGAGTCAAGCATGCCGGCAAAGGTAAGGTTAAGTGCTCAAGGCACCTTTGAAATCACGGCTAAATCATTTTTCCTGCAATCCCCCGGCCTAACTTGATCCGAATCTGTATTTTTACACGTTAATGGATGTCAACCACCACTTTATCCGGCCCGGATTATGTTAAGAAAATTCAAGTCACTTTTTGTCATTGAGGAGGGTGCTGCCCGTAAAACAACCGATAGCACTGACAGTTCAGGTCCCGACCGTTCAAGTTCCCCGTCTGTTCCAAGGACAGTATCCATGGCTCCCGGAAGCAGCGGAAAAGGACAGATACAAGACCGGTTTCTGGATGCATTATTCAGTGCGCTTGAGTCAAACAATCAGGAGGGGTTTGACTACATGGAGTTTAAAGACTTCCTTCGTTCCCTGGCGAATGTGCCGATGGATGATGCCACCCGGTATAAATCTGCCTTTGCCACAGCGCAAACGATGGGGGCTACGCGGGAAAAGATCATTTCAAGTGCCAACCATTATATATCGGTCCTGAACCAGGAACAGCGGAAGTTTGACGAGGCACTTACAGGTCAGAAGGAGCGTAATCTGACCGGAAAGCAGCTTGAAATCAAAAATCTGGAAGAGACGATCAAGTCCAAGGAATCGGAGATCGAAAGACTAAAAGCAGATATTGAAAAGCATCGAAAAGAGATTGGGGCGCTGGAGGAGGAGATCAACTCCGCAAGTGAGAAACTTACTCAGACCGCGGAGGATTTCGGAGCTACGTATCATGCCTTGCTGAGTCAGATCCGGGAGGATATTGAAAAAATTGAATCACACCTTTAGTATTGTATATATCAACATGGAAGGATATAAACCGAAAACATTCTGGGAACGTCCTGAAGGCGTCACCGGAGCGATTTTCCTGGTCGCGATAATTGCCGCAGTCGGGTTTCTGACCGTCAAATCTGCTGCGCTCATCGTCACGGCGCTCACCTCCACTGTAGGGCTGGTCGCCACCCTGGTGGTACTGGGGTCGATCATTTTTATGGCACTGGACCCGAAAGCCCGCAATCTCATCTGGTATATGTATAAAAGCGTGATGCGAGGGATCACCGGCATCTTCGTCAAGATGGATCCGATCGGCATTCTCAAGGCTTATGTCAGTGATCTTAAAGAGAATCTTCGCAAGATGAACCGGCAGATCAGTATGCTACGTGGCCAGATGCATAAATTGCAGGAACTGATCCTCAACAATCGAAAGGAAATCCAAAGCAACCTTCACCTGGCCAGCCAGGCACGTGATACAGACAAGCAGGCCATCATGATTCTCAAGAGTCGTAAGGCCGGGCGTTTGAAGGAGTCGAATATGAAGCTGGAAGATCTCTATAAAAAGATGGAGATCCTGTACAGGGTATTAGGTAAAATGTATGAGAACAGTGAGGTGATGCTGGAGGATATCCAGGATCAGGTGGAGCTGAAAGAACAAGAGCGTAAAGCCATGCATGCCAGCCACAGTGCTATGCGATCGGCGATGAATATCATCTCCGGAGATAAAGACAAGCGGATGATGTTTGATATGGCACTGGAAGCCATCGCGGATGATGTGGCCAATAAAGTGGGGGAGATGGAGCGATTTATGGACTTGTCTGAAAACTTTATGCGATCCGTCGACCTCCAAAACGGTATCTTCGAAGAAGAGGGCTTGCGCATGCTGGAGAAATGGGAGAAAGAAGGTGTGTCCAGCATTTTAGGTGGCCAGAAGGAAAGTCTGCTCAAGGCGGCCGAGGATGAAAGCAATGTACTGGACATCAATGCACCGCTCAGACGACCCGAAAAAGTAGAGATGAGGCGTAATCAATATGACACCTTTTTTGAATAACCCGGAATGATATAAACCAGAATACACCACCAATAAAACAAAACAATCATGGCAACCCGACTAACAGCATTTTCAAAATTTTTAATCACCCTCCTGATCCTGGGCATACTGGCCGCTGGCGGATGGTACCTGCTCAATAAAACATCTCTTGGCTCCGACCTCAAGCAGAAAGCTGGTGAATCCGGCAATGTGAATGGCACCGCCACCCGGCCTAAATCCAGTTTTAAGGATGACGCTAATACCCTGGTCGTCCAGTTAGTGACATGGGGCGGTTATGCACCCGGTCTGTATTTCAACGAAGGGGCAGAACCCAATGAGCGTTCCCGGTTTTTCAAAGAGTATGGCTTCAAGGTGCGGTTTGTCGTAGAAAATGATCTGATCAATGCCATGAATGCCTGGATAGCGGATGAGTATCAGGTCGCCGTGCAGACGGCAGATGCGTTTCCCCTCTATACAGGTCCTGCCGACATCAATCAGTACAGGCCGAAAGCATTTATGCAGGTGGACTGGTCGCGGGGTGGTGATGCTATCATTGTCAAGCGCGGAATCAATAGTATCAATGACCTGAAAGGGAAAAAGATCGCCGTAGCGGTTCCATCACCTGCTCAGACTCTGCTCATGACGGCACTGGATGCGGCCAATCTGAAGTACTCGGATGTGGAAGTCATAAAGACCTCTGACAATATCAAAGCCGCTCAACTCTTCCGCAGTCAGGATATCGATGCGGCTGTGGTCTGGAGTCCGGATGATATCCTCGCAACAAATGATGTACCCGGATCCAAAATCCTATTGACGACCAAAGAACAGTCCCATGTGATCGCTGATATCTTCTTTGCCAAGGAGTCATTTTTGAATCAGAACCGCAAGATGATCGATGGATTTTATGAAGGGTGGATGAAAGGGCTGGCGGAATTGAATGCCAATCCCTCCAACAAAGCCAAAGCCGCCAAGTATCTGGGCGAGCTCAACAGCCTTTCACCTGATGATGCTATGGGGATGATGGAGGTCGTGTACTGGACCAATCATGGCGACAATGTGAATTTCTTTGGACTCAATCCGGAATATCGCGGACAACGTGGTGAGGATCTCTATACCAAGATGAGCCGCAATTTTGTGGTCACCGGAGATGCAGAGAAAGAAGCACCGGTGTGGCGGAGTGCCATCTTTACCGGAGCAGTACAATCCTCGATGGATAAGCTGACTGGAACAGCCTATGGGGCTGAAGCCGCCAAGACCTTTACGTCGCCCACAGCCGAAGCACGTACTGCACCAGCCATCGCCAGTAAGCCGGTCAGTATTACGTTTGCCTCCGGAAAGTACCAATTGGATGAAAACGCCAAAACCATTATTGATCTTCAGTTTGCAGATGTAGCTAAATCATTTGCCAATGCCCGTGTCCGGATTGAGGGCAATACAGATAACGTCGGGGCCAAGCAAATGAATATGGATCTTTCCCGCCGCCGGGCACAAGCGGTAGCGGATTATCTTGCGACACAGTATAAGATTGACCGGAATCGATTTGTGATTCTCGGCAACGGTCCAGATAAACCTGTACCCGGATGCGAGCAGAATCAGAATGAAGACTGTAAATCCAAAAACAGAAGAACAGATTTTCAGTTGATCGCGGACTAGTTGACAAAAGGATAAAGCACGCCTGATGAAACTGCTTGCCAAGCTGGAACAAGCCGGTACGACGATGAAATGGCTCTATGGGATAGCGGGTATTGTGCTCGTCATCTTGCTCTGGACGTTGCTCACATACGGCGCCGAACCCATAGTGACTTCCGGGATTTTACCTTCACCGATCAGGGTGTTTTGGGCATTTGGAGAACTCTTCCAGCAAAATGCCTTACTACGAAACATGGGACTCAGTATCGGGCTTAATCTTTCAGGCTATCTGGAAGCGATCCTGATCACCATTCCTGTGGGTTTTATTATCGGCCTCATGAAGTTCCCCCGCTTTGCCTTTAAAATACAGGTGGATGCTATTCGGTATATCCCCTTGACAGCGGTGACCGGATTGTTCATTGTGTGGTTTGGTATCGATACGGATATGAAGGTGCATTTTCTTGCATTTGGGATTCTGATCTATTTGCTACCGGTGATGGTACAGCGGATTGACGAAGTGGATGATGTCTATCTCAAGACAGCACACACCTTGGGCGCAACGGACTGGCAGACCATCAAAACAATATATATTCCTAATGTGCTATCCCGGCTCTCGGACGATCTGCGGGTGTTGACGGCGATTTCGTGGACCTATATCATCGTGGTCGAGGGGATCAACAGCAATCAGGGCGGATTGGGTGCATTGATCTACAACGTAGGACAGCGACAAGGGCGACTGGATAAGATGTTTGCATTGCTGATTATTATCATTCTCATCGGTGTAATCCAGGACCGGTTATTTGTTCGATTGGATAAGTCCCTGTTTCCGCATAAGTATCAGGCGATTGAATCGTTCCAAGCATCCCGTATCCGTAAGGAAAGTCTGGTGCAGGTGATTTTCAAGTATGCTGTATCTGCACTGGGTTGGAGTGTGGCGGCGATATACTTTCTTTTGATGTTGGTGGAGTTTATTCCATTGACAGGTGGTTTCAGACCTTTGAGTTATTTCTTTGGCAATACCACCTGGGTGATGCATGTCTTGTACATGGGAATACTCTATATCAGTTTGTCCAATTGGTATAGACACCGGACAGATCAGATAGCCCTTCAGCAGGCAGGTGTCAAAACGCATGACGTATGAATGTGACCTTTCATGATACACCGGCGAGAGCCAATATCATCGAGCTAAAGGACGTCGGCCAGTCCTATGATGGCGGAAAAACCTGGATCATCAAAGGACTGAATATGCTGATTGAGGACAAACCGGACCAGGGTCAGTTTATCGTGCTTCTGGGGATGTCCGGCAGCGGTAAATCGACCTTACTCCGCTACATCGCCGGTCTGCAAGAACCGACAGAAGGACAGGTCCTGATCAAAGGTGCACCGATCAGTCACAAGCAACGGGTGAGCATGGTCTTTCAGCAATACTCATCCTTTCCCTGGATGACTGTATTGGACAATGTAGCCCTGGCACTCAAGTACAAAGGGGTAGAGAAGAAGGAGCGCTATGTGCAGGCCATGGAGTTGATTGAGCTAGTAGGCCTGGCCGGTCATGAAAAAAAATATGCACAATATCCCGCATTGTCAGGGGGACAATTACAGCGGGTTGCGATCGCACGGAGCATCATCGCTAATCCGGAGATCGTGCTTATGGATGAACCCTTTGGAGCCCTCGATGTCAAAACCCGTATCCAGATGCAGGATATGCTGATCAATCTCTGGCATCGGTTTCACTCGACGATCATTTTTGTAACGCATGATATCAATGAGGCCGTATATCTCGCAGACGATATCTTCATCATGAAAGCTTCACCTTCCAATATTATCGAGCATATCGATATCGATTTGCCATTGCGACGTGACCATTCCACGAAGCGGGATGCCCATTTTACCGAATTGGTGCATCATGTGGAGGATACGATGATCCGGATATCAAGCCAGATGTGAAAGGAGTTGAGGAGTTGAGGAGTTGAGGAGTTGAGAAGTTGAGGAGTTGAGGAGTTGAGAAGTTGAGAAGTTGAGGAGTTGAGAAGTTGAGAAGTTGAGAAGTTGAGGAGTTGAGAAATTGGTCATGTTGCTCCAAACTGTCCGAGCATCGAGGTACCCCTGCTTCAGAGAGGTGAGAGGATGAATGGTTGACAGGTTTAGGAGGTTGTGAGTTTAGAGATTAGACTAATTCGCCGCCGCAGCTGCTGCCTGATCCTGCAGTACAGCCATAGCAATGCTGGTTGACCACTATATGTCGTTGTGCAAGTGTTTCAGGATTAAAATCGCGGATGTGGATCGGGCCGGTTGACAGGTGCAGATCCAGCATCTGATTGAAATCACAATCATACAGATATCCGTCCCAGCCGACGCTGATCGTATTCCTGCACATGAGGTTGGGAAGGGTAGCCGGATTGAATGCTTCTATGAGACTCTGCATATAAGAAGCGTAATTACCGCTTTCGAGGAGGAAGTCCAGAAATCGGCTGACAGGCAGGTTGGTGATGGTATACAGATGATTGAAATCAATATCGTATTTCCGCTTTAATTGCCGTTTAAATTCCATTTCGAGTACCTTCTGATCAGAAGGCAGAAAGGCACCCGATGGATTATGCACCAGATCCAAAATCAGGCCAGTATCTTCCATCCCATACCCCACTGCATTAAGAAACTGCAAAGCCCGAATACTATCATCAAAGACTCCATCACCACGTTGGTGATCCGTACGCAACTTACTGAAATGGGGCAGGGACGAAACCACCTGCACGTTGTGCGCGGCAAAGAAGGCAGGCAAATCCTGATACCGCGTATGTGACACCAGAATGGTCAGGTTGCATCGGTGGATCACATGGGCCCCGGCAGCACGACATGCTTGTACAAACCACCTGAAGTTTGGATTTAACTCCGGGGCTCCTCCGGTGATATCCACCTTGGGGATATTACAAGTTTGGATAGCCTGCAGGCAATCGTCAAGCACTTCTTTGGACATCACCTCTGTTCGATCCGGTCCTGCATCGACATGACAATGCGCGCAGGATTGATTGCAAAGCTTTCCCACATTGACCTGAAGGATTTCAGGCGTTACCGGGGTAAGTGCTGGAATACCGGCCTTGGCTAATGCAGATGAAAAGGCAGGCCACTCCAATGATGGTGCGGGATGTTGATTGAGTACCTCCAACTGGAAGCGCGAATCGGACAGCGGATTGTGCCTGGAGGTGAGTGACTTACTGGCTTGTCGGATGCCCATACCTTATAGGGTCACTTGTTTGACCTGATTCATCATCATCACGGAATTGACCAGACTGGCGCCGGCTCGAATCGCCGCGGCTACATGCACAGCTTCCATCATTTGTTCTTCATCTGCTCCTTTGGAAAGACAGGTTGAGGTATACGCGTCAATACAATACGGGCATTGCACCGTATGGGCCACCGCAAGGGCGATCAGCGCTTTTTCCCTTTCGGTCAGCGCTCCTTCTTTAAACACCTCATTGTAGTAGTCAAAAAATTTTTCACCCATTTCTTTTTGAAATTCGGTGATGTTGCCAAACTTCTTCAGGTCCTCCGGTTGAAAATAGGTCTTCCCGCTCATTGCAGTAATTTTTAAAAAGGTGACCGGAAGTATCCGGCATATGGTGTAAAGATTGGATATTTTTCGTTGTTCAGTGGCTCACACCGGTGGAGGTATTTTCACGGGATGATACTTGAAGACCAATAAGTATGGATTCAGCATTCGGCGTTTTTATCCTTAACAAAAGGAGTCTACCTTTGTTACAGAGCTAAAGTATGCAGACCCAGACTGAATCATCTACGCTACGTCATGCGACCCGCCTGACGATCGAAGGATTGCAGTATAAACTTCAACTATTTTCCACCTGTCTGGATCCTCTTTTTACAGACACCGGATGTCCCAGCATCCTCCAATCGCGAGGATACCATGCAGCACTGGAGTCATCACCTCCGGAGAACATGGCCTTCTGGTATGTCCGTATAGATCAGGAAGACACCTTCACCGGTATGCTGTCGTTTCAGGTCAAGGACTTCAATCCAGGGGACAGTCTGCGAAATCAGGTCAACGGAAATCCAGTCAATCGTATACGGTATGGTCTGGCCTCCCGTATCCAGTTGAAGGTCCTTTGTCTTGGCAACACGCTTGTCACTGGTGATTATGGCTTTTGTTTTCAGCCCCATGTGGAAGACGGACTGCGGACCAGCCTGATGATGGAGGCGATTGAATGGATGTTGGGCCTTAAGGCCTTCCGAAAGATCGGGCTCGTATTTGTCAAGGACTTCTATACAGATATTTTCCACTCAATTTCAGGGTCTCCATATTGTAAAAAGTACCATGCTATAGAGACTCAACCCAATATGATCATGCAGCTTTCACCTGCATGGAGTAACCAGGAGGATTACCTTGCCTCATTAAAGTCCAAGTATAGAGTACGAGCCAGAAAAGCACTGGAACTGGCAAGTCATCTGGAGCGTATTGAACTCGATACAGCAGGCATTAGGGCAGTGGAGGATCAACTGCATCAATTGTATCTCAAGGTTGTGGATGATGTAGGGTTCAATTTGTTTGTCCTGTCCAAAGGTTATTTCACCGCGTTGAAGGCATCGCTGGGTGACCGTTTCAGACTCTGGATTTATAAGGACCAGGGAGAGCTCATTTCCTTTTTTACGGTCTTTGAAGACGGTGATACACTGGATGCCCATTTTTTGGGGTATGACCCGCAAGTCAATCAACGTCACAAGCTGTATCTCAACATGTTGCTCGCTATGATTGACTATGCAGCACGGCATCAATTTCGCGAACTTCAACTATCCCGCACAGCCACTGAAATCAAAAGTTCGGTCGGGGCTGAAGGAATACCCATGTGGGCGTATATGCGATTTCCACGGAAGGGTTTGAACTGGTCATTGCCCTATCTATACGCATTATTCAAGCCGGATCTGGCCTGGGAACCTCGCCACCCTTTTCTTGCCCCTGTCGGGTGACAGTTCATTTTCCACCAGGGACTATAGTAGGCTCAATAGTAGCAGCCGTCTATCTTTGCGGCTGAACAGCAAGTGACAGGATTTTATGGAAGAATTGTCGAAGCGGTATGTCCCCGGTGATATTGAGGACAAATGGTATCAGCATTGGATGGATGCGGGACATTTTCGGAGTGTTCCGGACGACCGGGAGTCCTTTAGTATAGTCATCCCACCTCCCAATGTGACGGGTCAGTTGCACATGGGGCATATCCTCAACAATACCATTCAGGATATTCTGATCCGGCGTGCCCGTCAGGAAGGAAAAAATGCGTGTTGGGTGCCGGGTACCGACCATGCCTCTATTGCTACCGAAGCCAAAGTCGTCAGTATGCTCAAGGAGCGGGGTATACGGAAAGCCGATCTGACCAGAGAGGAGTTTTTGAAATATGCCTGGGAATGGACCGACAAATATGGTGGTATCATCCTTCATCAGTTGCGCAAGCTCGGGGCTTCCTGCGATTGGGACCGGACGGCTTTTACCCTGGACGAAATCAGGTCAGAAGCTGTCATCCAGGTTTTTGTAGATCTATTCCGTAAGGGCAAGCTCTATCGGGGCAAGCGTATGGTCAACTGGGATCCTGCTGCACAAACCGTCTTGTCCAATGAGGAGGTGATCTATGAAGAAGAAAAAACGACGCTATACAAAGTCCGCTATCGAATTGCAGGCACAGAGGATGAATGGATCACCATCGCTACGACCAGACCAGAGACCATACTCGGTGACACAGCTATAGCCGTTCATCCGGAAGATGAACGCTACACCCATCTGCAAGGCCGAAAAGCAGTCGTACCGCTGATCAACCGGGAGATACCCGTCATTGCTGATGCGTATGTTGATACGTCGTTTGGCACAGGGGCATTGAAGGTGACACCGGCACACGATGTCAATGATTATGAGATTGGCCTGCGGCACAAGCTGGATGTGATTGATGTACTCAATCCGGATGGGAGTATGAGCCCGGCGGCACAACTTTTTGTGGGTATGGACCGGGACAAAGCCCGGAAAGCGATGTTTGAAGCACTTGAAACGGATGGATACATAGCAGGGTCTGAAGAACTCATCCATAATGTGGGGCGGTCTGAGCGCACCCGTGTTGTTGTGGAGCCCAGACTTTCCCTACAGTGGTTCGTGGATATGAAAGCCATTGCTGCACCTGCATTGAAGGCTGTAGAAGAAGAGGAAGTGCGTTTTTATCCGGACAACCTTCGAAACACCTACAGGCACTGGATGGAGAATATCAGGGACTGGTGTATATCGCGTCAGCTTTGGTGGGGCCATCAGATCCCGGCTTGGTATCTCCGGGATGGTGACAGTGAGCATGTGTTTGTTGGAAAAGATGAGGCAGAAGCACTGGCAGAAGCGCGGCGTATTACAGGTCGTGATGATCTAGAGGTGCATGATCTACGGCAGGATGAAGATGTGCTGGATACCTGGTTTTCGTCCTGGTTGTGGCCGATCAGTGTGTTTGATGGGTGGCGGCGCCAGGATGAAGTAGATTATTATTACCCAACCAGTGTCCTGGTGACCGGATGGGATATCATCTTTCTGTGGGTCGCGCGCATGATCATGGCGGGCTATGAATGGCGGGGTCAGAAGCCCTTTCATACTGTCTATTTTACAGGGATGGTGCGCGACAAGCAACGTCGCAAGATGAGCAAACAACTGGGCAACAGTCCGGACGCGCTGGGCCTGATCGATCAGTATGGAGCAGATGGTGTGCGTTATGGCATATTGGCGTCTGCACCTGCAGGGGGAGATATTCTCTTCGATGAGAAGCTTTGTGAGTTAGGTCGTAATTTTTGCAATAAAATCTGGAATGCCCTTCGGCTGATTAAATCGTGGGAGATACAACCGTCGCGGGACCATGATGATGGCAGAGAACTTGCCATCCGCTGGATGAATGCGAGGCGAATGGAAATGGACACAGATCTCCGGCAGAAATACAGCCAGTACAGACTTTCGGAAGGCGTGACCGCCTTGTACACCTTTGTCTGGGATGATTTTTGCAGTATATATCTCGAAGCTATCAAGCCAGGGTATGGTGAGGGACTGGATGCAGAAAGCTATGGAGCGACTGTGCGCCTATTTGAGCAAATTTGTATCCTCCTGCATCCTTTTATGCCGTTTCTGACAGAAGAGATATGGCATCAACTTCGCGAGCGTAAGACTGGAGATGATTGCATACGCTCCAGGATAGACCAAGAGGTCGGCCTTGTGGACAAAGAAACATTGGAGTTGTTCGGTCATATCTTAAAGGTAAAATCCTCCGTATTGGAGCTGCGTAATCAGCATCAGCTTTCTCCCAGAGAAACCATGACGCTCGTATATCCATCCGATCCTGAGTTGATCCGGATATGGCATCAACCCGGTGCTGAAGCTGTGCTTCATAAGCTGGCGAATGCAACCTGCACGCAGGGTTTGGGCGAAGGGGTTTCCTTTTTAGCCGGTAAGTATCAGTATCATGCAGTACTTCAAATCGAAATCGATAAAGAGATGGAAATTAAACGAATGCGTGAAGAGCTGGCTTATTTTGAGGGCTTCGTCAATAGTGTGGATAAAAAACTCAGTAATGAGAAATTTGTGTCCAATGCGCATCCGGATGTGGTGGAAAAAGAGCGGCAGAAAAAGGCGGATGGATTGGTCAAAATAGAACAACTTCAAAAAAGTATTTCGCAATTGCTGTAAGATGAATTCAGGAGTGCTGTGGAGCGGGAACCAATCGGCATGGTATCGGGTGATACTTTTTCAGGTTTGTTTCTTATCTGCTGGGCCCGGAATATCTCAGTATGTGATCAACGCACTGCCGCGGTGGTTGGTCAGTATTCATCTTCAGCACATGGTACCTCAATCACCGGTAAAACAGTTGCTGCATGATGAATGGGGCTACCATGTGGAAGCGCAGTACAGGATTCAGTACAACAAACCTTTTCTGGCAGGTGGTTATTTCAGTGAGGTGGGGTTGAGCAAGTATGTTCTCAAGTATACCTTTTCGGATGTCGATGGTGATGTGAATATCCGGGAGAAAGCCAATACCCGTAGGATGGAAGCGGGTGTGACAGCCGGATTTTATCCCGAGATCAACTGGCTGATCCAACCCTATGTCCAAGGCCGATTTGGTATGGCGCTGTTTCAAAGCTCATCCATTCTGGTGGATCGGGATACACAGGAGACCCTTGAGCGCATTTCAGAACTGACTCGTTTTGTGCCGTCGTATGGGCTTGATGTCGGCCTGCATATTGTGCCCAATATCTGGTATATCCGGGGTGACCTTCGTGTCGGGTTGGTGGCCAATCCGAGTGTTGATTTTATGTCACTGGACGAGGCGAATAAAGGCACTACAGGCTTTCCTATCGATTATTTTGAACGCCATACGTCTGCCGGCACGTGGCTCAAAATATCAGCAGGGGTGAGTTATTTGTTTTAAATGTCTGGTTGGGTCTGAGTTGAGTATTTTTGTGGTATGGAAGACCTGAGGGAACAAGAGTATGACGGAGAAGAGGGCTTATATGAGCATCATCGTTTTCTGGCTCCGGCAGGCCTCACGCCGGTCAGAGTAGACAAGTATATCCAGATCAAGCTGGAGGGTATTTCTCGTAATAAAATTCAGCATGGTATCCGTGCAGGGGCTGTGCGTGTGGATGGAGAAGCCATCAAGTCGAATCATAAACTCAAGCCCGGACAGACCATTACGATCCTCCTCCCCAAGCCTGTGGATATCGGAGAGCGGATCATTCCGGAAGAAATTCCACTGGACATCCGCTATGAGGATGATGACCTTATGGTCATCTCCAAACCACCGGGACTCGTGGTGCATCCCGGCATTGGTCATGAGCGTGGCACACTGGTCAATGCGCTGGCCTGGCATCTGCGAAAGCCTGATATGCCGGTGCTACCTGGCAATACGCCTGACAGACCCGGCCTGGTGCACCGTATAGACAAGGATACTTCGGGCCTGATGCTCATCGCCAAGAATGACTACACCATGACACATTTGGCAAAACAGTTTTTTGATCATACCATCACCAGAGCGTATAATGCCATAGTATGGGGCGTTCCGGAACCTTCCTCCGGCACGATCGAAGGCCATCTCGGTCGTGATCCACGCTTTCGTCAGCTCATGACCGTATTTGAAGAAGGGGAATCAGGAAAAGAGGCAATCACCCACTATGATGTAATGGAAGATCTGTACTACATCAGTCTGGTCAAATGTATACTGCAGACAGGTCGTACGCATCAGATCCGCGTCCACATGAAGCATCTGGGCCATCCCGTATTCAATGACGACCGGTATGGTGGTGACCGGATCATGAAGGGTACGGTTTTTACCAAATACAAGCAGTTTGTGGACAATTGTTTTACGATATGCCCGCGCCAGGCCCTTCATGCCAGGACGCTGGGATTTGAGCATCCCACAACAGGTGAGCGCCTTCTTTTTGAAGCAGAGTTGCCAACCGATATGCAAAATCTGCTGGACAAATGGAGAGATTATGTGTCACACCGAAAAGATAAATTGAATACATGATAGGTGCTGAATCGTTTCTCGAAAGTATAGCGGCCCTTCGGCTCAAACTACTTTCGGAGAATGAAAGTCTGGAGCATATCATTCAGCAAGCCTGTTCGGCTAATCCTTGGTTTATTCCGGAGTTTACTCGCGGATCGGTCCGGGCTATTGCAGATCAGTTTTTGAACCCGGACGGGGTACGCGACTGGTTGGCTACTTATCCATCATCGCCTCAGGATCCCAGAAAGGTCGTCATCGTGATGGCGGGTAATATTCCGCTTGTTGGATTTCATGATCTCTTCTGTGTCCTTGCTTCCGGGCACCATGCTTTAATCAAATTAAGTGAGAAGGATTCGGTCCTGATGCCCTGGCTTACGGCACAGTGGATTTCCATTTGGCCGGAATTAGACAATCGGATCACGTATATTCAGAAAGCTGACCAGTTTGACGCAGCCATCGCGACAGGAAGTAATAACAGCGCCCGCTACTTTGAGTATTACTTCAGGTCCTATCCACACCTGTTGCGCGGTCATCGGAATAGTGTGGCCATTTTAAGGGGGAATGAATCCATCGAGGACCTGCGATTGTTGGCCCGGGATATCTTTATGTACTTCGGCCTGGGTTGTCGTAATGTGTCCCGCATCTATGTTCCGAAAGCGTATAACTTCGATCTCTGGCATGAAGCGATTCAGGAGTGGAAGTATCTGGCAGATCACTCGAAATACAGGAATAACCTCGATTATAATCACGCGATCTACATCATCAACCAGGTGCCGCATCTTCAGTTGGGTCATCTGATATTGAAAGAGGATGACAGCCTGACATCGCGTATCGGTTGTGTACATTATTCCCGATATCAGCATGTACAAGATGTGACTGCGTCTCTTGAAGCAAATAGGTCAGAGATCCAGTGTGTGATCAGTGCCGATTCTGTCCCGGGTTGGGAGCATATCCATTTTGGTGATGGTCAGCGGCCGCGCTTGGAGCAGTATGCGGATGGAGCAGACACCATGACCTTTTTGACATCGCTGTAACATGACCCAAGCACGTCTGACAAAGAAAGATAAAGCTGCCGCGATCGCCCGGATTCTGGACCGATTATACCCCGAAGTTCCAGTTCCACTCGAGCATGTGGATCCATACACCTTGCTGGTTGCTGTCATTCTCTCGGCCCGATGTACTGATCTTAAAGTCAATCAAATCACGCCGTATCTGTTTGCCCGGGCGCATACGCCGCAAGCCATGATGCAGCTGGATGTGGAGGAGATCAAGGAGATCATCAAACCCTGCGGACTATCACCGGCCAAATCCAAAAATATCCACGCGATGTCCCGGATATTGGTGGAGCAATATAAAAGCCAGGTACCATCTACCTTTGAAGCGCTTGAAGCATTGCCAGGCGTTGGACATAAGACCGCATCTGTGGTCATGGCGCAGGCGTTTGGTGTGCCTGCTTTTCCGGTGGATACCCATATCCATCGCCTGGCCTGGCGATGGGGATTGAGCAGCGGGAAGAATGTCGAACAAACGGAGGCAGATTTAAAGAAATTATTCCCGCGTGAGACATGGAACAAACTTCATCTCCAGATCATCTTTTTTGGACGGGAGTACTGTCCTGCGCGGGGGCATAAACGGGATCTATGCCCTATCTGCCAGCTTTATGGGGTGCATCTCTGAAAGAACTTAGAAGGGGAGTCCCACGGCAATCTGAGGTTCAAAACCACCGGGCCATTTTTTGAGTTCATCGAGTAACCACCGTGATGTTTTTCCGGCTGAATTCAGGACCGGATAGGGGTTGTGGAGTTTGTATCCCATATCAAAACGCAGTATAAAAAATTCCACATCGAGGCGAATTCCATAGCCATACCCGATACCGAATTCCTTATAAAAACGCGTTGACAAATTGGCTTCCGGACGGGAGGCGTCTTTCAACGTCCAGACATTGGAGGCATCCATAAACAGCGCGCCTTTGAAATACCAGAAGAGTTTGAAGCGGATCTCGGCCGACATGTCGATTTTGAAATCACCGGTTTGATAGAATGGCAGATTGGGATTGACAGCGGCGGTGTCCTGGAAGCTGCCCGGGCCGAGTTCGCGGATCTGCCAGGCCCGATTGCTGAGCGCTCCGCCGACAAAGAATTGTTTCAGAAACGGAACCTGTTGCGTAAAGGGGCCAAACGGTGAAGCTACGCCGGTATTAAATCTGAAGGCAAACTGGGTCTGTCGCTTGATATCCCGGTAATAGCGCATATCGACCTCGCCTTTGATAAAATGTGAAAAATTGACCACTTTGTCCGGATCGTTTCGGGGGCCTAACGAGATTTGTCTTGAAGGGGATATCAGCGAATTGATGATAAACATTTCAAGGCCTGAAAGCTCGACGCTATGGAGGAGTTTAAAATATCCGGTTTTGGGTTTTGTTTTGGAATTGATTTCATAGAGGTAGTTTCTGAAAATAAAACCGGTGAAGAGCTGTTTACCAAAGCTTGCGCGTTGAAATGGATTATTCTGCAGGATGGTGTCAAAAGCCGGTTTGGCGGTAGGTACGAAGAGATCAAAACCGAATCGGTCGATTGTGAGTTTGCGATGCGGATCGGGCTGAGCGTCATAACTTAGATTCGCATTAAAGGCATGATACTGATACAGGTCCCGGATGTCGACATAGTTGTATCCCGCACTCACTCGTGTCGCTGCATCTTCGAGCAGGACTTTTCTCAGCTTTCTTCCAAACAAAGCGCGCTGATCCAACCTTTTGCTGTGACCAATAATATGGTACATGCGGAGCGGATCCATAAAGCGGGGGAAGGTCACGGCTGACCCTAATCCCATATTGAAGGTATTGATGAGTTGGCGGTCAGTTCCTTCTGTGGGTTTCCGGAAATTGACTTCGAACCCCATATCCACATTAAGATTGAGCACTTCAGCGCCTTTAAACGTATTGCGGTCGCGGTAATTGACATTGAAATTCATCCCGGCCAGGGAGCGTCGTTCTCTGGCCGCAATGGTAGAATAGGTGAGCTCTGCATTGGCCACGAACGGGATCTTCTTGTTGCGGGTTAGAAAAAAAGTATAGTCAATTGTGGGTGTATAAATGGCTGTGGTATCGATTTCCGCCTGTGGATTGACAAAGCGGATCAGGTCCATTCGGCTAAGATTTTTTATGGTTCGGTTAAGCTCGTCTTTGCGCGTGAGTTCGCCGGGTCGAACAAAGAGATTACGATAGATCACTTCTGGTTTGAGGGTGAACACAGGTGTGTCCGGAAGCATGTATGTGATATAATTGATTGTCGTATCGACATAAGAAATAGTTTCTACAATATTGTAATCCGGATAGACGATCACATCACCGGCGTAGTATTGCAGATGGAGGGTGCTGTCAGAAGGGTTGAGGAGCCGCATAGTAGCTTTGACCTGTCCGCCGACGGTATCCACCTCAAGTGGAGAGACATAATTTTCATCAAAGGTGGCATAGCCTTCATTTTGAAGGATATTGACGATGCGTTGACGCTCCTGATTGTAAAGTTGAATATCCAGTGGATGGCCTCTGCGCATAAATGGTTTTTCCGGATTTTCCCGTACAAACTCCACTAGAGCAGTGTCCTCGGCGACCATAAAAAAGGAGTCTATCTCTAATCGTGGACCGGGGTTGACCTGATAAAACACCGTCGTCTCCCGGTTGGATGTTTTGGATCTGAAGGTTACGTTGGAGGATCTGTAACCTCGTAAGGCCAGATAGCGTTCAAAATCTTCAGTGGTTTGGACGGCTTTGAGTGAATCGTGAATGACGGGTCTGTTTTTGATGAGTCGTTCTTCGTCCCATTTCTTACGGTCGGGATTTCGGGCCAGGCTGCGCTGGTATTGGTAGTAAAACACATGCCGGGGAATACCGGCCACTGTCCGGGTTTGGCGCTGCCGGTAGAGGGTCAGCAGGTTTTCCTGGAGATCAGATTTGTTGGGGATACGATGTTCAGATTTGAAGCTGATCTTGTTGTCAATTAAAAAGGACTGATCCTCTTTCAGATATTTTTTACTATTGCAGGAGGTTAACAGGACAATACCGACCAGGAACCATGCTTTCCATGTAAAGCGCAGTTGATGTCCCGACCGACAATATTTTAATATGGAGACATTATCCAAAGCGAGGATTAAGTACATACAATCCCTTCAACATAAAAAGTTCAGGCTAAAGTATGACAAATTCATAGTAGAAGGCCTGAAAATCACGCGGGAAATCCTGATAGAGAAGACGGTTAAGGTGGAGACGGTCTATCTGTCGAACCCGGATTACCGGGAGTTGTTGGCGGAAGTGGTGGACGAATCATCTATCAGTAGCATATCCCCCCGTGAAATGCATCAGCTATCTCAGATGACCACACCTCCCGGTGTTCTGGCCGTGTGTACTGTGCCTGAACCAAGCCTGGTGCCAACATCCATGCAGCATCTGCATGCATTTTATCTGGATGCTATCCGAGACCCGGGTAACCTCGGGACGATCCTCCGGATAGCCGACTGGTTTGGTTTGGACTATGTACTCCTTTCACCGGATTGCGTGGATATCTACAACCATAAGGTACTACAGGCCTCCATGGGGAGTGCTTTTCGTGTCAGGACCTGTACACTGGAGATACATGACCTCCTGACGCTGGACGGGCTACAACTGTTTGTATGCGATACAGGCGGTACGAGTATAAATTCCATGCCGCCTCCAGCCTCGGGCGTCATCGTGTTGGGTAATGAGTCATTAGGCGTCTCAGGGGCTCTGATGCATCAGGTGGGGGCTTTGCTGGCTATACCCGGAGACAGAAGCCTGGGTGCAGAAAGCCTCAATGTTGCGTCAGCCGCTGCGGTCATGGCAGCGTGGTGGGTGAACAGAAGTAGTGACTGACGTCACTCCTTTCTGGAATAATTTTCAATGTGCCTTCGGCTTATCAACCAAGCTCGTGAGCTTCCGCTGGAAGGAATTTGATCTGACTTCGTCAGGGGATTTTTGTTCTTTTTTCCCGCAAAAAAGAACCATGCTTCGACTTTCTATCCCGCATCCATGTGCTACAGCTCAGCAACCAAGCTCGTCGCTCTCAAAACTCAATTTTACGGTGTTGCATTTGTTTGGCTTTCTGGTTTGCTTGCACGCTTGGTAGTATTTCATGTGCTGTTTCTTGATGTAGATTTTTCTTAACGAGTCTCGTTGTGCCTTGAAACAGGACTTCCTCGGTGTTCGGACAGTTGAGAGCGACAAAGTCTTTACTACCTGAGCAGATTTTTTTAGGATTGCGCGTTGGTGCGGGTCAGGTTGCGTTGAGGATGCCCCGGCGTTCACGAGCATAGCCCAGCGAGAGGGGGTGACGCAGGGGTAGGGGGTGGAGGGGATTTTCGATGCCAGTCGAAGCGCAGCGGAGACTCCGACCGCTAGGCGGAAAGCAAAAGATGCCAGAAGCCAGAAGCCAGATTAGATTCTGCCGGATGGTACAGATTCCAGAGTAGGAGATGTTTTTTTAGATGCCAGTCGAAGCGCAGCGAAGATTCCGACACACTCACTACTCACCACTCACTACTCACTTGTCCGTGACTGAAATAGGTTGACCAAAAAACGAAAACAAATTTGGTCAAAAATGGCAAATCAAAAGCAAGCAAAAATGTTCTTAAAGCCCCGTCGAGTCTTTTCTCCGGAGGTACGTAAGAAGGTAGTACTGGATATTGA